>NZ_VIDQ01000006.1 GCF_009760915.1 Azohydromonas aeria | reverse complement strand
CGGGGGGCAGCGGCGGCGCCGGCGGCGGCGGTGCCGGTGGCGCCGGCGGGGCGGGCAATGCCGGTGGCGGCGGCAGCGGCGCGGCGGCGCCGGGCGCCTCGCAGCCGGGCAACGCGATGTCGCTGGCCACCGCCGCGTCGCAGGCGGAGGCGATGCGGTGAACCTGTCGGAGCTGTTCATCCGCCGTCCGGTGATGACGGTGCTGCTCAACCTGGCCATCGTCGTGGCCGGCGTGCTGGCCTACGGCCGCATCCCGGTGGCGGCGCTGCCCAGCTACAACACGCCGGTCATCAACGTCTCGGCCTCGCTGCCCGGGGCCAGCCCCGAGAACATGGCCACCTCGGTGGCGCTGCCGCTGGAAAAGCAGTTCCAGACCATTCCGGGGCTCAACGTCATCAGCTCCACCAGCACGCTGGGCAACACCTCGGTGACGCTGGAGTTCGACGAGTCGCGCGACATCGACGCCGCCGCCGTGGACGTGCAGGCCGCGCTGCTGCGCGCGCAGCGCCAGCTGCCGCAGGACATGACGCAGCCGCCCTCGTACCGCAAGGTCAACCCCGCCGACGCGCCGGTGCTGCTGCTGGCGCTGACCTCGCCGGCGCTGAGCCTGTCGGACCTCAACGACTACGCCGAGCACCTGATCTCGCCGTCACTGTCCACGCTGCCCGGCGTGGCGCAGGTCAACGTCTTCGGCCAGAAGCGCTTCGCGGTGCGCGTGCGCGTGCTGCCCGACCAGCTCGCCTCGCGCAACATCGGCCTCGACGAGGTCGCCAGCGCGCTGCGCGCGGCCAATGCCAACACGCCCGTGGGCACGCTGGAGGGCCCCAGCCAGACGCTGACGCTGCAGGCCAACCGCCAGCTGCGCAACGCGGCGGAGTTCTCGGAAGTGATCGTCGCCACCCGCAACGGCAACCCGGTGCGGCTGCGCGACGTGGCGCAGGTCCAGGACAGCTTCGAGATTGTCAGGAACTACAACACCTACAACGGCGAGCGCTCGATCACGCTGGCCATCCAGCGCCAGCCCGACGCCAACACCGTGCGCGTGGTGGACGCCGTGCGCGCGGCGCTGCCGGGCTTTCGCGAGCAGCTGCCGCAGTCGGTGCAGATCAATCTCGTCAACGACCGCTCCGTGTCGATCCGCGAGGCGCTGCACGACGTCAACCTCACGCTGCTGGGCACGGTGGCGCTGGTGGTGCTGGTGATCTTCCTGTTCCTGCGCCGCTTCGTCGCCACCGTCATCCCGTCGCTGTCGCTGCCGGTGTCGCTGGTGGGGGCGCTGTCTCTGCTGTGGGGCCTGGGCTACTCGCTGGACAACATCTCGCTGCTGGGCCTGACGCTGGCCGTGGGCCTGGTGGTGGACGACGCCATCGTGATGCTCGAAAACATCATGCGCCACGTCGAGAAGGGGGTGCCGCCGTTCCAGGCGGCGCTGCGCGGCTCGCGCGAGGTGGGCTTCACCATCATCTCGATCTCCACCTCGCTGGTGGCGGTCTTCATCCCGATCTTCTTCATGCCCGGCGTGATCGGGCTGCTGTTCCACGAGTTCGCCGTAGTGGTGTCGCTGGCGATCCTGGTGTCGGCCTTCGTGTCGCTGACCCTCGTGCCCATGCTCGCCAGCCGCTTCCTCTCCGACGAGGCGCACAAGAAGCCCCCGGGACTCGTCGTGCGCGGCTTCGAGCGCGGCTTCGACGCGGTGCTGCGCCTCTACACCCGCACGCTCGACGCCGCGCTGAGGTTCCGCGGCGCGGTGCTGCTGCTGGCGCTGGGCACCTTCGCGGCCACGGCCTGGCTGTTCGTGACCATCCCCAAGGGCTTCTTTCCCGAGGAGGACATCGGCCAGATCACGGTCAGCACCGAGGCGGCGGAGGACATCTCCTTCACGGCCATGGTGGCGCTGCAGGAGCGCGCGGCCGAGGTGTTCCGCCGCGACCCCAACATCGCCAGCGTCAACTCCTTCCTGGGCGGCGGCGGCAACACCGGCAACACCGGGCGGATGTTCATCAACCTCAAGCCGCGCGCCGAGCGCGCGCCGATGAAGCAGGTGATCGAGGGCCTGCGGCGCAAGCTGCGCGAGGTGCCGGGCATCACCGTCTACATGCGCCCGGTGCAGAACCTGCAGCTTGGCGGCCGCTCCAGCAAGGCGCAGTACCAGTACATCCTGCAGAGCGTACAGGCCGGCGAGCTCAACGAGTGGGCCGAGAAGCTGCAGGCGCGGCTGCGCGCCGACGCGCTGTTCCGCGACGTCACCAGCGACGCGCAGCTGCGCGGGCTGCAGGCCTCCCTCTCCATCGACCGCGACCGCGCCAACACGCTGGGCGTGAGCATTGACGCGGTGCGCACCGCGCTCTACAGCGCCTTCGGCGAGCGCCAGGTGTCCACCATCTACACCGCCGCGGACAGCTACCAGGTGATCCTGGAAGCCGCCCCGGAGGCCAAGCAGGAGGAGGCGGACCTCTCGCGCATCTACGTGCGCTCCAGCGCCGGGGGGCTGGTGCCGCTGTCGGCCTTCGCCACCGTGTCGCGCACGGTCGGGCCGATCTCGGTCAACCACGTCGGGCAGCTGCGCGCGGTGACGGTGTCCTTCAACCTCGCGCCGGGCGCGGCGCTGGGCGACGCCACGGCCAACCTGGAGCGCTACCGCGCCGAGATCGGCATGCCCGAGTCGATCATCACGCGCTACGGCGGCGACGCGGCGGTGTTCAAGAGCTCGCAGGGCAGCCAGGCCGTCCTGATCGTGGCGGCGCTGCTGGTGATCTACGTGCTGCTGGGCGTGCTCTACGAGAGCTACATCCACCCGCTGACGATCCTGGCCGGGCTGCCGTCCGCGGCGGTCGGGGCGCTGCTGATGCTCAAGTTCTTCGGGCAGGACCTGACGCTGATTGCCACCATCGGCATCCTGCTGCTCATCGGCATCGTCAAGAAGAACGCGATCATGATGATCGACTTCGCGCTGGACGCGCAGCGCGAGCGCGGCATGAAGCCGCTGGAAGCCATCCGCGAGGCCTGCATCCTGCGCTTCCGGCCGATTATGATGACGACGCTGGCGGCGCTGATGGGCGCGCTGCCGATCGCCATGGGCATCGGCGCCGGCGCCGAGCTGCGCCAGCCGCTGGGCCTGGCGGTGGTGGGCGGGCTGGTGTTCTCGCAGGCGGTGACGCTCTACATCACGCCGGTGATCTACCTGGCGCTGGACCGCTTCAGCGGCAAGGGGCCGATCACGGCGCCGGAGCAGGGCGAGGGGACGCGGCAAGCGCCGGCGACCTGATACGGAACGGACTTGTCCGTCAGACCCACTTCCCCGTGCGCCCTGAGCCTGTCGAAGGGCAGGCGCTCGTCACGCCGCCAGCGGCTCTTCGACCCTGCTCAGGACAGGCTTCGACAAGCTCAGCCCGAACGGGTTTTTTGTCCGGCCGTATGAGTGACGCCGCCACCATGAAAAACGCCGGCTCCCGGGCCGGCGTTTTCACTCGCGTATGAAGCAACTTCAGCGCGGCGCCACCAGCAGCCGCAGCCCCAGGATCAGCATCAGCGCGCCGCTGAAGCGGAACGCGCCGGCGACGGCGCGCGGGTTGCGGCGCAGTGCCTGGCTCAGGCTGCCCGCGACCCAGCCGGCCAGGGCCTGCACGCCGATGCCCACGACGGAGAAGGCCAGGCCCAGCAGCACGGTGTCGCGCGTCGGCGAGGCGCTGGCCGCGGGCACGAACTGGGGCAGGAAGGCCAGGAAGAACAGCGCCAGCTTGGGGTTGAGCAGCGCCGAGAGCGCGCCCTGCAGGAACAGCGCGCGCGTGGGCAGCCGGTCGCCGGCGGCGTGGATGTCGATGCGCGGCGCCGCGCGCCACAGCTGCACGCCCATCCACAGCAGGTAGCACGCGCCCACGACCTTGAGCGCCGTGAAGGCCAGCTCCGAGGTCTGCAGCAGCACCGTGACGCCGAAGGCCGCGAGCAGGGTGTGCGCAGCCAGTCCCAGCGACAGCCCGGCGGCGGAGATGAGCCCCGCCATGCGGCCCTGGGCCAGGGCGCGCGAGACGACGTAGATCATGTCCGGCCCCGGCGTGCAGGCCAGCGCCAGCGACGCGGCCATGAAGAGGCCCCACTGGATGCCCGAATCCATCGCAGGTGTCTCCGGGAGATAGTCAGTGCAGGGTCTCGTCGTGCGGCGCGCCCGGCGGGGGCGCCAGCAGCGCCAGCACGCTGTCGCCGACGCTGCCGGCCTCGATCTCCTCCTCGGTGGCCTCGCGCACGTCGCGCACGCGGATGTGCATCTGCAGCGCGATGCCGGCCAGCGGATGGTTGCCGTCGAGCACGACGTGCTCCGGGTACACCTCGGTGACCATGTAGATGGTGTCGGCGGGCATGCCGGTGGTGGCGCTGCCTTCGGGCAGGCCCTCGAAGGCCATGCCCGGCTCGATCTGGTCCGGGAAGAGCGAGCGCGCCTCGAAGCACACCAGCTCGGGCTTGTAGTCGCCGAAGGCGTGCTCGGGCTCCAGGTGCAGCCAAGCCTCGTGGCCGGTCTCGTGGCCGGCCAGGGCCTCCTCGACCTTGGGCAGCAGGTCCTCGCCGCCAAAAAAGAATTCGACCGGGTCGGCCAGCTCGTCGATGGTCTGGCCCTGGGCGTCGGCCAGCGTCCAGGTGAGGCTGACCACGCAAGGTGCGTTGATGTTCATCGCGGGAATGTGCCACAGCGCGCATGACAATCCCGGGAATGCAGATTGACCAACCCACGACCTTGCTCGGCGGCCTCAGCCCCGCCACCTTCATGCGCCGGCACTGGCAGAAGAAGCCGCTGCTGGTGCGCCAGGCGCTCCCGGGCATCGAGCCGCCCGTCAGCCGCGCCGAGATGTTCGCGCTGGCGCAGCAGGAGGACGTCGAGTCCCGCCTCATCGTCGCCAAGGGCGACGCGTGGAAGCTGCGCCACGGGCCGCTGCCGCGCCAGGCGCTGCCGCCGGTGAAGCAGCCGCGCTGGACGCTGCTGGTGCAGGGCCTGGACCTGCATTCGGACGCCGCTCATGAGCTGCTGTCGCGCTTTCGCTTCGTGCCGCAGGCGCGCCTCGACGACCTGATGATCTCCTGGGCCAGCGAGGGCGGCGGCGTCGGCGCGCACAAGGACAACTACGACGTGTTCCTGATCCAGGTTGCCGGCAAAAGGCGCTGGCGCATCGGGCCGGTCGTGGACGACACGCTGGTCGAAGGCGTGCCGCTGAAGCTGCTGGCCCACTTCGAGCCCCAGGAAGAGCACGTTCTCGAACCCGGGGACCTGCTGTACCTGCCCCCGGGCTGGGGCCACGACGGCGTCGCCGAGGGCGGCGAGTGCATGACCTGCTCGGTGGGCTTTCGCGTGCCCTGCGAGGGCGACCTCGCGCGCGAGCTGCTGCAGCGCCTGCCCGAGCTGATGGACGAGGAAGAGCACGGCCGCCTCTACCGCGACCCGAAGCAGCCCGCCACCGACACGCCGGGGCTGGTGCCGGCGGCGCTGTCGGACTTCGCGCGCCGGGCGCTGGAGCGCGCGCTGCGCGACCCGGCGCTGCTGCAGGCGACGCTGGGCGAGCTGCTGAGCGAGCCGAAGCCCAACGTCTGGTTCGAGCAGGACGAGGCGGTGGACACGGCCGGCGGCGTCACGCTGCACCGGCGCAGCCGGATGATGTACGACGACAAGTTCGTCTTCATCAACGGCGAGTCCTTCCACGCCGGCGGGCGCGACGCGCGGCTCATGCGCCTCCTGGCCGACGCCGGCACGCTCACGGGGCGCGAGGTCGCCGCGCTCAGCGACGGTGCGCGCGAGCTGCTCGACGACTGGGCTGCCGCCGGCTGGGTGCTGCCGCTGCCCGGCTAAGAAGGCACAGCCATTGCCCCATCGCCCGGCGAAGGGGTGTCCGGGTGCGGTCCCGCCGTCGCAGCACAGGGCTGTACCCGGGGTGGTCGTTGCATGACACTGGCAACCCCAACCGGGCGTTGCTGGATGTTTGCGAACGCAAGCGGCTGTTTTTGGCTGTCGGCAACGAGTCCGGCGGGCAGGCACAGAAGTGATGCGTCGTTGCAACGCTCGCACCTTCGCTGGGCGGCGCGCTGGCGTTGTGTAAGTAACTTCCCTAGTGCGCCGGTATAATTTCGCGTTGGACAAGGTTCACAGAAGCGTTCCGCGTCTACGTGAGTCGGGGCTCCGAACACCCCAGCCGATCGGTAATTGTTCGACCAACTTTTCGAATTCGAGGACACACAAATGAACAAGTCGCTCCTGCTGGCTGCTGTCATCGCCGCCGCCGCCCTGACCGCCTGCGGCAAGAAGGAAGAAGCCGCCCCGGCTCCGGCCCCGGCTCCCGCTCCGGTCGCGACCCCGGCTCCCGCCGCCGACGCCGCTGCGTCCGCCGCCTCCGCCGTGGCCGGCGCTGCTGACGCCGCTGCTTCCGCCGCCGCCGGCGCTGCCTCGGCTGCTTCGCAGTAATTCCAGCAAGGCACCTCGAAAAGCCGCCCCGTGGGCGGCTTTTTTTGCGCCCGTTGCGCCCGCAAGGATCGGATCGGCAGGAGAAGAGGGCGCCGGCGCGCTGGTGTGCGCGTGCCGTGGTGGCCGGTGCCGGCGCTCAGTGCAGGTCGAGCCAGCCGCAGCCCAGGGCCGGGTCGGCCACGACGATGTCGCGCTCGGTGGTGTCCAGCGCCGCGGCCAGCGCCTGGGCGGCAAGCTCGGGCCGGTTGTTCTGCTTGCTCAGGTGCGCCGCCACCACGTGGCGCAGGCCGCCGTGGTGCAGCCGGCGCAGCAGCGCGGCCGCGGCGCCGTTTTCCAGGTGGCCGAAGCGCCCGCCGACGCGGCGCTTGAGCACCCAGGGATAGGGCCCAGACAGCAGCATCTCGCGGTCGTGGTTGGCCTCCAGCAGCAGCGCGCCGCAGCCGGCCAGGGCCTGCGCGACATCTTCCGTCACCTCGCCCAGGTCGGTGAGCAGGCCCAGGTGGTGCTGGCCGTCGTGCACGCGCAGCTGCAGCGGCTCGCGCGCGTCGTGCGGCACGGCAAAGGGTTTCAGTTGCAGGGCACCGACGTCGAGCGTGTCGCCGCAGGCCAGCAGGTGCAGCGCCGCGGGCGCCTCGTCCTGGCGCAGCGCGGACCAGGTGCCCGCGCTCATGCACAGCCGCACGCCGTGGCGGCGCGCCAGCGTCAGCGCGCAGCCGACGTGGTCGCCGTGCTCGTGCGTGACGAAAACGGCGTCGATGCCGTCCGGCGCCACGCCGCGCACGGCCAGGCGCCGGGTGAGCTCGCGCAGCGAGAAGCCGCAGTCCACCAGCAGCCGCGTGGGCCGGGCCGGGTCGCCGGCCTCGACCAGCGTGGCGTTGCCCGAGCTGCCGCTGCCCAGGCTGCTGAAGCGCATCACGCGGAGATCACGCCAGAGGTGTACCGGGGGAGAGGCCGGCTTACTTCAGGTCGTCGAGCAGCGCCTGCACGATGCGCTGCGCCACGGCGCCGCTGGCGGGCTGGCCCTGCGCGTTCTGCACCGACACGGTGCTGGCGTTGCCCTCGGACTTGACGGCGACGCGGTAGCGGTCGGTGGTGGCACGCGTCTCCTCGCGGCCGAAGAGCCTGCCGAAGAAGCCCGGCTTCTCGGCGCTGGCTTCCTTGGGATCGACGTAGCGCACGTAGTACAGCCCGCTGGTGCGGTCGCGGTCCTCGACGGTGAAGCCGCTGCGGTCCAGCGCCACGCCGACGCGGCGCCACGCGCGCTCGAAGCCGTCGTCCACCTGCAGCGCGGCGCCGTCGCCGGCGATGGCGCGCGCACGCGGCGCCTGCACCGAGGCCTGCGCCACGGCGGCACGGGCCACTTCCTCCTTGCTGCCGAGCTTGACCAGCAGCCGGCTGAGGAACTCGGCCTCCAGGCCCGGATCGCTGGCGCGGGGCGCCCACCGGGTCTGGTCGCGCATCTGGCTGACGAACACCTCCTCCATGCCGCGGTGCGCGATGGTGACCTCCGTGCCGCGCGCGGTGCGCTCCACGCGGGTGCGGAACATGTCGCGCTCGCTGGTGGACCAGGCGCCCTCGAAGATCTTGCCGATGGAGCGGCGGATGAAGTCCTGCGGGATCTTGGCGCGGTTCTCGGCCCACTCGGTCTCGATCACGCCGGTCTGCGCGTTCTCGTTGGCGATGTTGAAGCCGCGCTCCTGCCAGAACTCCAGCAGCCGGGGCCAGAGCGCTTCGGGCGGGATCGAGGTCACGAGCCAGCGCTCGTTGCCCGCGCGCTCGATGCGCGCGTCGCCGAGTGCCTGCGGCGCCACCGCGGCGGTGGCGGGCTGCGCGCCCGGGGCGGCGCTGGCGGCCGGCGTGGCCGCGCCGGGCTGCTGGAAGGCGGCGGCGCTGACCGGGCCGTTCTGCGGCTGGTAGCGCTGCTGGTCGCGGGCCAGCTGCGTCAGGTCCGGCGGCACTTCCAGCGGCGCGGTCTTGTTGGCCTGGCTGCGGTAGTCCAGCTTGTCGCCGGAGAGCGTGTTTTCGATGGTGGAGCAGCCGGCGAATCCAAGGGCCAGCACCAGCGCGGACGGGACGACGAGACGATTCATTTCAGGCATCGCAAAAGCCGCCGCCGCGCGGCGGACGGGAAACGGGACAGGCGCGAAGAGCGGCGGACCGGAGCAGCGCGTGGACTCAGAGCAGGCCGCTGTCGCGCAGCGCCTGCTCCAGCAGCGGCTGGGCGGCTTCGGACAGCGGGGTCAGCGGCAGGCGCAGCGCCGGACCGCAGCGGCCCAGGCGTGCCAGCGCCCATTTCACGGGGATGGGGTTGGGTTCGACGAAGAGCTGCTTGTGCAGCGGCAGCAGCTGCATGTGCAGCTCGACGGCGCGGCGGGCGTCGCCGGTCATCGCGGCCTTGCACAGCTCGGCCATGGCGCGCGGCGCGACGTTGGCCGTGACGCTGACGTTGCCGTGGCCGCCGGCGAGCATCAGCGCGAAGGCGGTGGGGTCGTCGCCGGAGTAGATGCTGAAGCCCTGCGGCGCCTGCTTGATGAGCCAGGTGGCGCGGTCGATGTTGCCGGTGGCTTCCTTGATGCCGACGATGCCGGGCACCTGCGCCAGGCGCAGCACGGTGTCGTGCGCCATATCGGCCACGGTGCGGCCGGGCACGTTGTAGAGCACCACGGGGATGTCCACGGCTTCGGCGATGGCGCGGAAGTGGCGGTAGATGCCTTCCTGCGTCGGCTTGTTGTAGTAGGGCACCACCTGCAGCGTGCAGTCGGCGCCGACCTTGCGGGCGAACTCCGACAGCTCGATGGCCTCGCGCGTGGAGTTGGCGCCGGCGCCGGCCATGATCGGCACGCGGCCCGCGGCCTGCTCGACGGCCACGCGGATGATCTCGCAGTGCTCCTCCACCGACACCGTGGGCGACTCGCCCGTGGTGCCCACCACGCCGATGCAGTCGGTGCCTTCGGCGATGTGCCAGTCGATGAGGCTGCGCAGCGCGGCGTAGTCCACGCTGCCATCGTCATGCAGGGGCGTGACCAGGGCGACGATGCTTCCGGTGATCGGTTTCATGGGGGAGGGAGATGCCTTTAATCAGGTGATTCTAGCCGCCCCCTTCCGGGTGACCCCCGTCCGGGGGCTACAGCGGATGGCGTGGCGGCGCGGCATCCGCCACGCCCGGCGCGCCTGGGGCCTCGCGCACGGCGGCGATGCGCTGCACGAAGCGCGGCGGCGCGTCGAGGAAGCCGTCCTCAAAGGCGACCACGCGCAGCCCGCGCGCGGCGTCGAGCAGCTCGCCCGGGCGCAGCAGGAAGTCCGGGCTGCGCGGCCGGCCCACCGTCTCGTTGCCCACGGCAAAGGTCTCGTAGAGCAGCACGCCGCCGTCTTCGAGGCTGTCGAGCAGGCGCGGCAACAGCGGGCGCCACAGGTAGTTGGTCACCACCACGGCGCCGAAGCGCTCGTCCAGCAGCGGCCAGGGGCCGTTCTCGATGTCGGCCACGACCACGCGCGCCAGGCCGCGCAGCGGCGCCACGGCGTCCGTGTCGCGGTCCAGCGCCACCGCCTCGAAGCCGTGCTGCAGGAACCAGTGCACGTGGCGGCCGCCGCCGCAGGCCACGTCCAGCACGGTGCAGCCCGGGCGCAGCAGCGGCGTGAAGCGGCGGATCCAGGGCGAGGCGGCGTCGGCGGGGGAGGAACCAGGGTGCATGGCGGCGGGAAGGTCGTGGTTGTCCGGGGGGTAATGGCAGCAGCGCGCCGTGGCGGCGGCCGGGCGTGTCGGCTCAGAAGCAGCTCCAGAGCTGGTTGGCGAGGCTGAAGGCCAACGCCGGCTGCAGGTAGGCGGCGAAGACCAGCGCCAGCGCCGCCGCGGCCGCGGTCCAGGCCAGCAGCCGCTTGAGGCGGGCGTTCGGCGGCGGCATGGCGCGGGGCCCGCTCAGGCGGAAGCCGGCACGGGCCGGGCCACGGGCTGCTCGCGCACCGGCTGGTTCACGAGTGCCGCGAACACGCCCAGCGCCACCGCGATCCACCACACCACGTCGTAGCTGCCGGTGGCATCGAACAGCCTGCCGCCCAGCCACACGCCCAGGAACGAGCCGAGCTGGTGGCTCAGGAACACGAAGCCGCCCAGCATCGAGAGGTGGCGCACGCCGAAGATCTGCGCGATCAGGGCATTGGTCGGCGGCACCGTGGACAGCCACAGCACGCCCATCACCGAGGCGAAGACGTAGACACTCATCGGCGTCAGCGGCAGCGACACGAAGAGCGTGATGGCCAGCGCGCGCAGCGCGTAGATGGCCGAGAGGATGTGGCGCTTGGCCAGGCGCTGGCCCAGCACGCCGGCGCCGTAGGTGCCCAGCACGTTGAACAGGCCGATGAGCGCCAGCGCCGTGGTGGCCACCTGCGGCTCCAGCCCGCGGTCCTTGAGGTAGCTGGGCAGGTGCACGCCGATGAACACCACCTGGAAGCCGCACACGAAGTAGCCCGCGGTCAGCAGCCGGAACGAGCGCGACCCGAAAGCTTCCTTCAGCGCCGCGCCCACGCCCTGTTGCGGCAGCCCGCTGGCGGCGGCCACCGCCCGCGGCTCGCGCAGGCCCAGCGCCAGCGGCGCGATCACCAGCGCCAGGGCGCCGAGCACGAACAGTGCGTTCTGCCAGCCCAGGGCGCCGATGAGGCCGTTTTCCACCGGCACCATCAGGAACTGGCCGAAGGAGCCCGCGGCGGCCGCCACGCCCATGGCCCAGCTGCGCTTCTCGGGGGCGACCTGGCGTCCGATCACGCCGTAGATCACGGCGTAGGTGGTGCCCGACTGCGCCATGCCGATGAGCAGCCCGGCGCTGGCGGTGAAGCCGGTGGTGGTGGCCGACAGCGCCATCAGCGCCAGCCCCAGCGCGTAGGCCAGCGCCCCGGCCACCAGCACGCGGAAGGCGCCGAAGCGGTCGGCGAGCATGCCGGCAAAGGGGCCGGCCAGGCCCCAGGCCAGGTTCTGCACCGCCAGCGCGAAGGCGAAGGCCTCGCGCGTCCAGCCGCGGTCGGTCGTCACCGGCTGCAGCCACAGCCCGAAGCCGTGGCGGATGCCCATCGACAGCGTGACGATGGCGGCGCCGCACAGCAGCACCTGGGTCATGGAAAGGCGGGTCGGGGGGCTGCTGCGCGAATTCATCGCGTGACTGTAACCAGCGCCGCGGCGCGCCCGGCCCGCGCCGGGTGAGCGGCGGCGCTGGTGTCAGAGCAGGAAGTCGTTCACCGCCATCGCGGTGCGTCCGCCCAGCAGCGTGACCGCGATCTCGAACTCCGCTGCCGTGTCGGCATTGGTGCTGCCGTAGAGCACGCCGCCGGCATAGCGCAGCTGGCCGGTGGCATTGGCGCCGAAGGCGCTGCTGCCGATGAACGTGAAGGCCTGGTCGCCAGCCAGCGTCGCGTTGGCGTCGATGCCACGCAGGTCCACCAGGTCGCCCACGGCGAAGTCGCTGATGACGTCACGCAAGGCGGCGCTGCCCTTGCCGGTGTCGGTGGCCGCATTGAAGACGAAGCGGTCGTTGCCTGCGCCGCCCACGAGCGTGTCGGCGCCGGTGCCGCCGGTGAGCACGTCGGCGTCGGCGCCGCCGTCCAGCGAGTCGTTGCCAGCGCCGCCCAGGAGCGAGTCGTTGCCGCCCAGGCCGAAGAGCCTGTTGGCGCCGGCGTTGCCGGTGAGGACGTTGGCGGCGGTGCTGCCGATGGCGTTGAGCGCGGTGGCACTGCCCAGCGTCAGGTTCTCGATGCCGGCGAAGGCCTTGGCGGCGGACAGGCCGGTGACGGTGCCGCCGAGGGAATAGGTGGCCGCGCCCGCGATCTGGATCACGACGGTGTCGGCATCGGCGGGGCTGCCGCCGATGAGGCTTTCCGAGACCACGTCGCCCAGTGCGTCCACGAGGTACGTGTCCGAGCCGCTGCCGCCCAGCAGGGTGTCGTTGCCGGTGCCGCCGTCCAGGGTGTCGTTGCCGGAGCCGCTGGAGAGGCGGTCGTTGCCGCCCAGGCCCTGCAGCACTTCGCTGCTGGCATAGCCGTAGTCGATGACCGTGATGCGATTGGCCAGCAGGTTGCCGCTGCCCGTGAAGTTGGCCGGGCCGCCGTCGTGCGAGATGTCCAGGTTCTCGACGTTGGCCGAGAGCGTGTAGGCGCTCATGCCGCCCTGGGTGGTGAAGCTCACGCGGTCGTAGAGGCCGCCGTTGACCTCCTCGACCACGATGTCGCCCGGTGCGGACACCAGGTAGTAGTCATTGCCAGCGCCGCCGACCATGCTGTCGGCGCCCCATTCGCCGTTGAGCAGGTCGTCGCCGGCGCCGCCCAGCAGGGTGTCGTTGCCGCCGCCGCCGTGCAGTTCGTCGTTGCCGTTGCCGCCGTCGAGCAGGTCGGCGCCGCCGAATTGCGGTGTCTCGGAGTAGTAGAAGTCGCCGTATAGGGAGTCGTTGCCGTCGAGGCCGCGCACGGTGTCGTTGCCCATGGCTGCATCGACGTCATCGCTGCCCGCGGTACCGGTGATGCTGTCGTGACCCGACAGCAGGTAGTCGAAACCACCCCAGTCCCAGTCGCTGGATTCAATGGCGTCGAACAGGCCCTGGAGGCTCAGCGACAGCGCCGAAGTGGACTGCACCTGCAGCCGGTCCACGGACGTGCCGCTGCTGGTGTCGATCTCGTAAGCCTTGGCCGACGTGATCGTGCCGCTGAACGTGACGCCGTTGGTCGCAAAGCCGCTGCCGCCAATGACCACCTTCATGTCCCCGTTCTCGAACACGAGCTGGGTGGAGGTGAAGACCGTCACGTCCCACTGCGTACCTTCACCAAAGCTGAAGGGATCCGTCGGGCTGAACAAGGAGAAGTTGGCCATGATGCTGAGTGAGTGGAGAAGTTCGGGTGGCGTGCGGCAGCACGTCAGTCAAGGGAAAAAAACAAGTGTCACGTTTGAAACGTGACTGTCTATTGTCAGCGTCTCGGTGCACTGCCCATGTGACGACTTCGTCTTCGTGGCCGGGAAGCAGGCTCGCAAGCTGGATGTCTGTATAAATACACAGTATTCGGGTTCTTCCCCGGCGACCCGGTGGGGGCTACCTACAATCTGCCCATGGCAACCCGAAGCACGACTCCCGCCGCCGGTTATGGCGAAGGCTCGATCCGCGTCCTGAAAGGGCTGGAGCCCGTCAAGCAGCGGCCGGGCATGTACACCCGCACCGACAACCCGCTGCACGTGGTGCAGGAAGTGATCGACAACGCCGCCGACGAGGCGCTGGCCGGCCACGGCCGACGCATCGCCGTCACGCTGCATGCCGACGCCTCCGTGTCGGTGGAAGACGACGGCCGCGGCATTCCCTTCGGGCTGCATCCCGAGGAGGGCGTGCCGGTGCTGGAGATCGTCTTCACGCGGCTGCACGCCGGCGGCAAGTTCGACAAGGGCGCCGGCGGCGCCTACAGCTTCTCCGGCGGCCTGCACGGCGTGGGCGTGAGCGTGACCAACGCGCTGGCCACGCGGCTGCAGGTGGAGGTCTGGCGCGAAGGCAAGGCCGCCACGCTGGCCTTCGGCGGCGGCGACGTGATCGAGCCGCTGGTGGTGCGCAAGGCCGGCAGCGGCGAGCGCAAGAGCGGCACGCGCGTGCGCGTGTGGCCGGACGCGAAGTACTTCGAGAGCGCGGAGCTGCCGCGCAATGAGCTCATCCACCTGCTGCGCAGCAAGGCCGTGCTCATGCCCGGCGTGAGCGTGACGCTGCACGTGGAGAAGAGCGGCGAGACGCTGGAGTGGCTCTACAAGGGCGGCCTGCGCGACTACCTGCAGCAGAGCCTGCCGGCTGACGCGCTGATCCCGCTGTTCGAGGGCGAGCGCTACGCCACCGCCTCCGAGACCGAGAACTTCGCCGAGGGCGAGGGCGCCGCCTGGTGCGTGGCCTTCACGGAAGAGGGCGGCACGCTGCGCGAGAGCTACGTCAACCTGATCCCGACGGTGGCCGGCGGCACGCACGAGGCGGGCCTCAAGGACGGCCTGTTCAACGCGGTGAAGGGCTTCGTCGAGATGCACGGGCTGCAGCCCAAGGGCGTGAAGCTCATGCCCGAAGACGTGTTCTCGCGCGCGAGCTTCGTGCTGTCGGCCAAGGTGCTGGACCCGCAGTTCCAGGGGCAGACCAAGGAGCGCTTGAACTCGCGCGACGCGCTGCGGCTGGTGACGGCCTTCGTGCGCCCGGCGCTGGAGCTGTGGCTCAACCAGCACGTGGAGCACGGCAAGAAGCTCGCGGAGCTGGTCATCAAGCAGGCGCAGACGCGCCAGCGCGCGGCGCAGAAGGTCGAGAAGAAGAAGGGTTCCGGCGTGGCGGTGCTGCCCGGGAAGCTCACCGATTGCGAGAGCCGCGACCTCACGCTCAATGAGCTGTTCCTGGTCGAGGGCGACAGCGCCGGCGGCAGCGCCAAGATGGGCCGCGACAAGGAGACGCAGGCGATCCTGCCGCTGCGCGGCAAGGTGCTCAACGCCTGGGAAGTCGAGCGCGACCTGCTGTTCAAGAACAACGAGATCCACGACATCGCCGTGGCGGTGGGCGTGGACCCGCACGGCCCCAACGACAACCCCGACCTCTCCGGGCTGCGCTACGGCAAGGTGTGCATCCTGTCCGACGCGGACGTGGACGGCTCGCACATCCAGGTGCTGCTGCTCACGCTGTTCTTCCGCCATTTCCCCAGGCTCATCGAGGCCGGGCACGTGTTCGTGGCCAAGCCGCCCCTCTTCCGCATCGACGCGCCGGCGCGCGGCAAGAAGCCCGCGGCCAAGCTCTACGCGCTCGACGAGGGTGAGCTCGAAGCGATGCTCGACAAGCTGCGCAAGGAAGGCGCGCGCGAGGGCTCGTGGGCCATCAGCCGCTTCAAGGGCCTGGGCGAGATGAGCGCGGCGCAGCTGTGGGAAACCACCCTCAATCCGGACACGCGCCGGCTGCTGCCCGTGGCCTTCGGCCAGCTCGACTTCGCCGCCACCACCCAGTGGCTGACCAAGCTCATGGGCAAGGGCGAGGCGGCGGCGCGGCGCGAGCTGATGGAACTGCACGGCGACGCGGTGGAAGTGGACGTCTGACACAACCCGGTCATCAAGCCTGGATATACACTGTGTTTTGTATATCCGGCGCTTTGGAGGCGTGATGCAGGTATCGAAATGGGGCAACAGCCTGGCGGTACGGCTGCCGGCCGCTGTGGTCGAGGCACTTGGCCTGAAGGAGGGCGACGACATCGACATCGAGGTCGTGGGTGCACGGCAGTTCGAAGTGCGCCGCTCCGCGGATGTCGAAGAAGTGCTGCAGCGCCTGCGCGCTTACCGGGGTCGCCTGCCGGCGGATTTCAAGTTCGACCGCCTGGAAGCCAACGAGCGTGGGGAGTGATGAGGCAGACCAAGGCACAAGCCTTTCTCGATACCAACGTGCTGCTCTACGCCTTTTCTGCTGACTCCTCCAAGGCCGAGAAGGCGGAAGCCCTGCTGGCACGCGGTGGCGTGGTCGGGCTGCAGGTGCTCAACGAATTCGCCAGCGTTGCGCGCCGCAAGATGCGCCTGGCCTGGCCTGAGATCGAAGACGTGCTGTCGCTGGTGAGACGGCGCTGCAGCGTCCGTCCGCTGACGCTGCAGGTGCACGAGCAGGCCCTGAAGCTGGCATCGCGCTACGGCTTCTCCTGGTACGACGCGCTGGTGGTGGCGGCGGCACTGGAGGCGAGCTGTGCCGAGCTGCTGAGCGAGGATCTGCACGACGGCTTGGTAGTGGAAGGCACGCTGCGCATCCGCAATCCCTTCAAGGACGACATGGCGCCCATTCCTGGCTGAGTGCTCGGAACTCGGAAGGCGTCAATGCAAATGGCCGGCGCTATGCCGGCCGACGAAAAGACCAACATGGACCAAAGCACCCTTGATTTCCAAGGCGGCGACGACGGCAACTCGGCCGCGGGCGACGCCATCACGCTGGCGCACTACGCGCAGCAGGCTTACCTGGAGTACGCGCTCAGCGTGGTCAAGGGCCGCGCGCTGCCCGACGTGTGCGACGGCCAGAAGCCGGTGCAGCGCCGCATCCTGTACGCGATGCAGCGCATGGGGCTGTCGTTCACGACGGCCGCGGGGCCGAAGCCGGTCAAGAGCGCGCGCGTGGTCGGCGACGTGCTGGGCCGCTACCACCCGCACGGCGACACCGCGGCCTACGACGCGCTGGTGCGCATGGCGCAGGACTTCTCCCAGCGCTACCCGCTCATCGACGGGCAGGGCAACTTCGGCAGCCGCGACGGCGACGGCGCAGCGGCCATGCGCTACACCGAGGCGCGCCTGGCACCCATCACGCGGCTGCTGCTCGACGAGATCGACGAGGGCACCGTCGCCTTCGTGCCCAACTACGACGGCTCCACCGCCGAGCCGAAGCAGTTGCCGGCGCGGCTGCCCTTCGTGCTGCTCAACGGTGCCTCGGGCATCGCCGTGGGCCTGGCCACCGAGGTGCCCAGCCACAACCTGCGCGAGGTGGCGGCCGCGGCCGTGGCGCTGATCAGGAACGAGGCGCTGCCCGACGACGACCTCTTCACGCTGCTGCCGGGCCCGGACTTTCCCGGCGGCGGCCAGATCATCAGCAGCCCGGCCGAGATCCGCGACGCCTACGCGTCGGGCCGCGGCAGCCTCAAGGTGCGCGCGCGCTGGAAGATCGAGGACCTCGCGCGCGGGCAGTGGCAGGTCGTCGTCACCGAGCTGCCCCCGGGCGCCAGCGCGCAGAAGGTGCTGGAGGAGATCGAGGAGCTGACCAACCCCAAGGTCAAGGCCGGCAAGAAGACGCTCTCGGCCGAGCAGCTGCAGCTCAAGCAGACGCTGCTGGGCGTGCTCGACACGGTGCGCGACGAGTCCAGCAAGGATGCGCCGGTGCGGCTGGTGTTCGAGCCCAAGAGCCGCACCGTCTCGCAGCAGGAATTCATGACGGTGCTGCTGGCGCACACCAGCCTCGAAGGCAACGCGCCGATGAACCTGACCATGGTCGGCGCCGACGGCCGGCCCACGCAGAAGAGCCTGCGCCAGGTGCTGCTGGAGTGGATCGGCTTCCGGCTGGACACGGTGCAGAAGCGCACGCGGCACCGGCTGGCCAAGGTGCTCGACCGCATCCACGTGCTGGAAGGGCGGCAGCTGGTGCTGCTCAACATCGACGAGGTCATCCGCATCATCCGCAACGCCGAGGAGCCCAAGCCGGCGCTGATCGAGCGCTTCAAGCTGAGCGACCGGCAGGCCGAGGACATCCTCGAGATCCGGCTGCGCCAGCTGGCGCGGCTGGAGGCGATCAAGATCGAGCAGGAACTCAAGGTATTGCGCGCCGAGCAGGAGAAGCTGGAGAACATCCTGGCCACGCCGGCGGCGCTCAAGCGTACCGTGGTCAAGGAGATCGAGGCCGACGCCAAGGCCTTCGGCGACGACCGGCGCACGCTGATCCAGGCCGACAAGCGCGCCAGCGTCGAGCTCAAGGTGGCCGACGAGCCGGTGACGGTGGTGGTCAGCCTCAAGGGCTGGGTGCGGGCGCTCAAGGGGCACGAGATCGACGCCGCCACGCTGGCCTTCAAGGCCGGGGACTCGCTCTACGGCATCTTCCCGTGCCGCAGCGTGGACACGCTGCTGGTGTTCGGCAGCGCGGCCAAGGGCAGCGGACGGGTGTACTCGGTGGCGGTTTCGGCGCTGCCGGGCGGGCGCGGCGACGGCGTGCCCATCACCAGCCTGATCGAGCTGGAGCCGGGCACGCAGCCGGCGCACTACTTCGCCGGCGGCGCCGCCACCACGCTGCTGCTGGCGCACACCGGCGGCTTCGGGTTGATGGCGCGGGTGAGCGACCTGCAGGGG
This sequence comes from Azohydromonas aeria, assembly GCF_009760915.1. Taxonomy (GTDB): domain Bacteria; phylum Pseudomonadota; class Gammaproteobacteria; order Burkholderiales; family Burkholderiaceae_C; genus Azohydromonas; species Azohydromonas aeria. The sequence continues at coordinate 132,593 of NZ_VIDQ01000006.1, read as the reverse complement.
CGCAACCGCGCGGGCAAGGCCTTCCTGACGCTGGAGGACGGCGAGCACCTGCTGCCGCCGGCGGTGGTGCAGCCCAGCCATAAACAGGTCGCCTGCCTGACGCTGGACGGGCGGCTGCTGGTGTTCGCGCGCGAGGAGCTCAAGCTGCAGCCCGGCGGCGGGCGCGGGCTGATCCTGATGGAAGTCGATGCCAGGGAGCCGCTGCTGTCGGCGACCACCTTCGGCGAGGCGCTGACGGTGCTGGGCCAGGGCCGCGGCGGCAAGGCCAAGGAGGAGACGCTGCGCTGGGCCGGCGTGTCGTCCTATCAGGGCAAGCGCGCCAAGCGCGGGCGCAAGGTCGAGGGCTTTCCCAAGCCGCTGCGCGTGGTGGCGGCCTGAGGCCGCGCGGCGTGCCGGTGCGCGCCGCCCCGTGGCGTGCACCGGCGTGAATTCCTTGACACAGGCCGGTGCGGCCTGGGCAGATCCGTGACCTACAGTGTCAGCTGCGAAAAAATCTGCGGCTTCCGGCCCGATCCATGGATCCCCAATTCCTCTACCAGGATGCCTTCTCCCGCAACATTGGCTGGGTGACGCGTGCCGAGCAGGCCGTGCTGCGCGGCAAGCGCATCGCCATCGCCGGCATGGGCGGCGTCGGCGGCGTGCACCTGCTGACGCTGGCGCGGCTGGGCATCGGCAGCTTCCGCATCGCCGACTTCGACGTCTTCGACGTCGTGAACTTCAACCGCCAGGTCGGCGCGACCATGAGCACGCTGAACCAGCCCAAGGCCGAGGTGCTCAAGGCCATGGCGCTGGACATCAACCCGGAGCTCGACATCCAGGCCTTCGGCGGCGGCGTGAACCGGGACAACGTCGATGCCTTCTTCGACGGGGTCGATCTGTACGTGGACGGGCTGGACTTCTTCGCCTTCTCCGCGCGTCAGATGGCCTTCCACGCCTGCCACGAGCGCCGCATCCCGGCCGTCACCGCGGCGCCGCTGGGCATGGGCTCGGCGGTGCTGAGCTTCCTGCCCGGGCAGATGAGCTTCGAGGAGTACTTCGGCTGGGGCGACCACGACGAGGACGAGAAGGCGCTGCGCTTCCTGGTCGGCCTGTCGCCGGCGGGGCTGCACAGCCGCTACCTGGTGGACCCGACCACGCTGAACCTGGCCGAGCGGCGCGGGCCTTCGACCATCATCGGCTGCCAGCTGGCCGCCGGCATGGCGGCCGCCGAGGCCGCCAAGATCCTGCTGGGCCGCGGCAAGGTGTGGGCCGCGCCGTACGGGCTGCACTTCGATGCCTACCTCAACCGCCACGTGCGCACCTGGCGCCCGGGCGGGCACCGGCATCCGCTGCAGCGCCTGGCCCTGTCCATCGGACGCCGCCGCATCGCGGCCTTGAAGGTGCAGCATGCCCTCTGACATCGATCTTCGCGCCATCCTGGACCTGGCCCGCTGGGCGCCCAGCGGCGACAACACGCAGCCCTGGCGCTTCGAGCTGGCCGGCCAGGGCCACGTGGTGGTGCACGGCTTCGACACGCGCGAGCACTGCGTCTACGACCTCGACGGCCACGCCAGCGAGCTGTCGCTGGGCGCGCTGCTGGAGACCATGGCGATCGCCGCCAGCGCCCAGGGCGCCTCGATGCAGGCCACGCGCCGCGCCGACGCGCCGGTGGGCCGGCCCGTCTTCGACGTGCGCTTCGCGCCCGATGCGCAGGTGCGCCCCGATGCGCTGATCGCCAGCATTGACAAGCGCAGCGTGCAGCGCCGGCCCATGGCCACGCGGCGGCTCACGGTGCAGGAGAAGCAGGCGCTGGAAGCGGCCGCGGCGCCGCACTGCCGCGTCGTCTGGCGCGAGGATTTCAGCCAGCGCCTGGAGTCCGCCCGGCTGCTCAGCACCTTCGCCAAGGTGCGGCTGACCATGCCCGAGGCCTATCCCACGCACCGCGACATCATCGAGTGGGACGCGCGCTTCAGCATCGACCGCGTGCCCGACCAGGCCCTGGGCGTGGACCGCATGACGGCGAAGATGATGCGCTTCGTGCTGGGCAGCTGGGAGCGGGTGCGCTTCTTCAACCGCTGGCTGGCCGGCACGGTGGCGCCGCGCATCCAGATGGACCTGATTCCCGGCCTGGCCTGCGCCGCGCATTTCGCGCTGGTGGCGAAGCAGGAGCCGGTGACCATCGACGACTACGTCGCGGCCGGCCGCACCGTGCAGCGCTTCTGGCTCACGGTGACGCAGCTAGGGCTGAACCTGCAGCCGGCGGTGACGCCGCTGATCTTCGCGCGCTACCTGCGCGAGCGGCGCGCGTTCACGGCGCAGCCGGGCGTGTCGGCCGAGGCCACGCGGGCGGTGAAGCGCATGGGCGAGCTGCTGGGCGCCTCGACGCTGCAGGCGACGGTGTTCATGGGCCGCGTCGGCGCCGGGCCGGCGCCGGCCAGCCGCTCGCTGCGGCTGCCGCTGCAGCGGCTCGAAGTCCAGGGCAACAATCCAACCCAGCCCGCCGCGCCGTCGCTGGCGCGGGAGCCGACCCGGGTGGGCTGAGCCCTGCCGCCGGCAGCCCCCGTGCCGGCGCGCGCCGGCCAGGCGGTGAAGGAAAAAGGCGCCGGACGGGTTGTCCCGTCCGGCGCCTTTTCACTGGCGAGGCGCCGCGTCAGCGCGGCGCTTCAGCCAAGGGCTGGAGGCTTCAGGCCTTCTTGTTGCGGCGACGGCCGAAGGTCGTCACGCCCAGGCCGCCCATGGCCAGGCCGACCAGCGCCAGGCTGCCCGGCTCCGGCACGGCCAGGAACTCGAACGACGAGTCGACCTTCAGCTTCAGGCCGGAGGCCGTTGCCGTGCCGTCCCACATGTTGGCCGGGTTGAACGCGGGCGGGATGTTGGTGGTGCCGGTGATGCGGAAGCCGTAGATGTTGTTCGTCTTGATGTCCAGCAGCGTGTCGTTGACATAGTCGAACACGAAGGTCAGGTCGAACGAGCCCGTGCCGACGGTGCCGGCGGCCGCGAAGCTGGAGATGTTCTTGGTGATGTGGCCCGATGCCATCAGCACGCCGCCGCCTGAGCCGTTGTAGCCGGTGGCGGTGTTGGGGTTGGCCTTGGACTGATCGCCGTTGTTGTACGTGTCGTAGTACCAGGCGAACTGCTGCTTGCCGGCTGTGGTGGGGTCGATGTCGATGGTCTGCTGGGCCGGCAGGCCGAAGTCGGCTTTCGCGAACTGGCCGCTGGTCTGGTTGGTCACCAGCTCCGTCAGCTTGATCACCTGGGTGATCTCGCGGCCAACGGTGCCGATGCCGAAGTCGTTGAGGACCGGATCGCCCTGGTAGTTCATGGTCGACAGGCGCATCTGGCCGACCAGGCCGGTTTCGTAAGGCGCGTTCGGAGGAACGTTCTTGTTCGCGATGAAGCCCGTCGCCAGCGCCGTGTCGGTGTTGTTGGTCCAGAGGTCGGTGTAGACCACGGAGCCGCCGTTCTTCGGATCGAGGAAGCCGATCGCCGGGCCGGCCATGGCGCCGGTGGAGCAGGCCAGCGTGCCGAGTGCTGCGGCGGCCGGCAGAGCCTTCTTAAGAATGTTGTTGAGCATGTTTCCCTCTCATTGGTTGTTCGTTGGCCAGGAGGCCTTGAAGCCTCTTCAACTGCACCGGCCAGGATGGGACCAACGAATTTCCTGCCGACGCCGCATACGAAGCAGGAACCGGGCCAACAGCTTCATGCTCAATAAAATCAAGGACTTGGCTGAGAAAACGGGCTTGCATCAAGTGCCGCAGCGAGCAGCTGTAAAGAACTCCGACACTCGCTGACAGCTATGCCGACACCGGGTCGCTGCGGTGCTTGATCAGCCGCGCCGGCACGCCGCCCCAGATTTCGTTGGGGCCGATGCGCGTGCCCTTGTTGACCACGGCCCCGGCCGAGACGATGGCGCCGTTGCCGATGTGCACGCCCGACATCACCACCGCCATGGAGCCGATGGTCACCTCGTGGCCGATCACGATGGCATCCAGGCTGAAGCGCGAGCCCTCGATGGCGTGCGAGAACAGCACCGCGTTGTGGCCGATGATGCAGTTGTCGCCGATGCGCGTGAGCGGCGGGTCGAGCAGCGCACCGGCGCTGTACGTGTTGCGGCCGAGCCTGGCGCCCAGCGCCAGGTAGACCAGGCGCAGCAGCGGCACCGGGATGAAGTTGGTGCGGATGAGGCTGTTGAACAGCAGCAGGTAAAACAGGATGTTGACCTGCGCGGCGAACTCGGCGCGCGAGCCCTCGGGCAACTCGCCCTCGCTGAGCGGGCACAGCCGCAGGAACAGCCTGTAGACCGCGAAGGCGCAGGCGTAGAAGAACAGCACGGTGCACAGCGCCAGCACGATGCCGCGCAGGTCGCCCGCGGGCAGCACGGCCGCCAGGCCCAGGCTCAGCGCGGCGGTGCCGGCCACGGTCACCCCGAGCAGGGACATGAAGCAGGTGATCTGGCGTGGAGAGATTTGTCGCATGGCGGGGTCAGGACCGGTTCGTCGAAAGGCTCAGAGGGCGGCGTCGCAGGCGGAGCGCACCACGCCCGGTACGAGTTGCGCGAAGGTCTCGGGGGCTTGGCGTGCGGCCAGCACCGTGGCGAGCTCGCGCGCGCGGCCGGCGCACGACGGATCGCCCAGCAGGGCCTGGAGCCGGCGGCCGAAGTCTTGCGGCTGGAACCGGTCGGCGCGCATGAGTGAGCCGGCGCCCGCGCGCACGATGGCGGCCATGTTCATGAACTGGTCCATGTTCGACGCGATGGCCAGCACCGGCACGCCGGCGCTGAGCGCCTGCAGGCTGGTCGGGCTGCCGCCGTTGCACACCACCACGCTGGAGCGGGCCGCGGCTTCGGTGCCCGGCAGGTAATCGGCCACGAAGACGTTGTCGGCGCGCGGCAGGGTCACCTTGGCCCCCGCGGTGGCCACCATCGCCACCACCGGTTGAGCAGCGAGGCACTGCACGACCCGGGGCAGCAGCGAGGCCATGCCCGAGCTGCCCAGCGTGACGTAGACCAGCGGCCGGTCGGCGGGCAACGTGGACCACCACGCCGGCAGCGTGGCCGGCGGCGACCACAGGATCGGGCCCAGGTGGTGATGGTTGTCCGGCTGGCCCCGGGTCGGGAACAGCGCCGGCACGTCGGCGTAGAGCACGTGGTCGGCGTCGGTGTAGATGTGGCGCAGGCTTGGCAGCGCCGGCAGGCCGGCCTGCGCGCGCAGCAGGTTCAGCGGCCGGCAGTGCGCGCCCATGGCCAGCGGCGCGAACGTCGCGAACATGCGCCGCGCCAGGCCCAGCGGCAGCCAGCGCGTCCAGGGCAGCACCGGCAGCGGCATCTCGGGGTCGGCGGTGTAGGGACTCCAGTAGGTGTTGCTCAGGGCGGCGTAGGGAATGCGTGCCTGCCGGGCGCTCACCGACAGCGACAGCCGGAAGTCGCCGACGACCAGGTCCGGCTGGAAGCCCTGCATCAGGCGCCGGTCTTCCTCGGCATAGCGCTGCAGCGTGGCCAGGTCGTAGACGGGACTGCCCTTGGCCAGCGCGGCCATGAAGCGCTCGCTGCTGATGCTGTGCAGCGGAATATGTTGCAGCCCCTCGCTCTGCACGAAGCGCCGGTAGCGTTCATCGCAGGCCACCCGCACGTCGTAGCGTTCAGGATCGAGCGCCTTGGCCAGCACGATCGGGCGCGCGACATGAGCCAGCGTCACCGCTTCGGCGAAAAACAGGACGCGCCGCCGGGGTGACACGGGCTGTTTCAATTGGGCAGCAGAGTCAAAAAAAAGGCCGGTACTTCCGGCCTGCTGAGTGATTTCCAAGTCATGCCCCCATTGCAAGATGCCAAATCGCCATGAACCAGACGACGGCGCACAGCAGCAATGACAGGAAAACGGCAGCGCTGGCCAAATCTTTAGCCCGCTTGGAGAGGTCATGCAGCTCCAGCGAGACCCGGTCGATGGCAGCTTCAATGCCGGAATTGAGCAGCTCGACGATGAGCACCAGCAGCACGCTGCCCAGCAGCAGTGCGGTTTCGGCCCAGGTGCGTCCCAGCCACAGCGCCAGCGGCACCAGCACGGCGGCCAGCCAGACCTCCTGGCGAAACGCCGCTTCGCCGCGGTAGGCGATCCGCAGGCCGTCGAGCGAGTGGCGGGTGGCGCGCAGCACCCGGTTCAGCCCGGTGCGGCCCTTGTAAGGGTTGGTCATCGACACGATTGTGCCCGCGCCCTCGCAGGTGTCGGGGGCGGCCATCAGCGCTTGCGCGGCGCGGGGCGCCAGACGACGAGTTGGGTGCCGCAGAGCCGGTCATGACAGTACTGGCGCCGCGGCTGCAGCAGCGCCAGCAGCGCGTAGGCCAGCATGCCGACGGCCAGCAGGCCGAAGATGGCAGCGCTGGATTGCAGCCGTGCCAGCCAGGCCGTCACCAGGGCCGGCACGAACCACAACCAGCTGGCCAGGTAGCGGCACAGCGCGCGCCTGCGCGACACGGGCTGGCCTTGAGCGTCGAGCAGCCGGATGTGCCAGGTCTTCATCGCCACCGTCTGGCCGCCATGCGTCCAGAACCAGACGAAATACAGGCCCAGCACGACGAACAGGAAGGCTTGCAGGCCGTGCTGTCCCTGCAGCGCATGCCGCTGCTGCGTCACGCCGGCGTAGAGCAGGCCGGCGATCATGAGCACGCCGAACAGCAGGACACCTTCGTAGAGCATGCACGCCAGGCGGCGCCGCAGGGGAGGGGTCTGCAGCGCGGCGGGAGCGGCCGCCGTCACGGGCGGCTTGCCGCCGGGGGAGCAGCCGGTTCGGTGACGGTGGCGGCGGCTTGCACGCCGCGCTTGGGCAGAAGGGTGTTCTTGTCCACGAAAGTCGGAGTCGCCGCCATCTTGGGCAGGCCGGGTTGCTGGTGCAGCGGCGGCGCGGGCGCGCGCGTGACGCTGGTGGTCGTGGCGCCGGGCGCCACCTGCATCAGCGTCGGTCCGACAGGCTTGAGCACGGGTGGCGCGCTGGGCACGCGCACGATGGTGGATTTTGTGCCCGGTTCGGTGGCCGATGCGGCACCGCGCCCCGCCGCAGGCACGGCCCGCTGGGCTAATTCACGCTTTTCCTCGGGCGGCAGTGCCTGGTAGGCCTCCCAGCCGGCCTGGCGCTCCTGCGGGCTCATCTGGCGCGTCTCCAGGAACTGCACCCGGGCCCGGCCACGCTCTTCGGGCGTCATGCGCGCCCACTCGGCCATGCGTTCCTGCACCCGCTGCTGCTCCTCGGCCGACATGCGCGGAAAACGCATGGCGATCTCCAGCCACTTGCGCTGGCGCAACGGGTCGATGCGGCCCCATTCGCGCTGCAGCGGCGCCAGCGTCGCGCGCTGCGCGGGCGTCAGCGAAGTCCAGGCGGAGGAGCGTTCCGCGCCCGGCGCGGCTGCGCGCGGCGGCATGGAAGCTGAGGCCGCCCCCGGCGTTGCCGACGGCACCGGCTGGGCCAGGCACGCCGCAGCGGGCAGGGCCAGGAGCAAGAGGTGCCAGCGGCAGGGGCTCATCGGGGAGGGCAGGTTCAGGAGTGTCAAAAGAAGGGTCAGCCGCCCTGCTGCTTGCGCAGGAACTCGTAGAAGCCCGGGTCGCTGTAGGCGGCCGGCGGCAGGTCGTCGGTGAGCAGCTCGGCATCGATCTGCACCGCCGCCTCGATCTGGGCATGCGTCTGGTTCCAGTGGATCAGCGTCAGCCCGCCCAGCAGCACGGCCAGGGGCAGCGCCGTGGCCATGGCCCGCTGCCACCAGCCGCTGTGCTGCTGCCCGGCGCCGCCGCCCAGGGCCAGCGTCGAGCCCAGCGCCTGCACGTCCGACGCCATGGCGGCTGCCTTGCGGCGCACGCGCGCGCGCTCCAGCGCCTGCTGGCGTGCGAAGCGCAGCCGCTCTTCGATGGAGTGAGGCTGGCGGGCCGCCTGTTCGCTCAGGCGCGCCGTCACGCGCAACGCAAAGCGCGCTTCGAGCGCCTGGGCGTCAAGCGAAGATGAAAAGGTTCGGGGGTCGTTCATGGCGCAATTCCCTTGGCACGCAGAGCCTTGGCCAACGCATGTACTGCCCGGGAGCAGTGCGTCTTGACACTGCCCTCGGAGCAGCCCATGACCGTCGCGGTCTCGGCGACATCGAGCTCCTCCCAGTAACGCAACAGAAACGCTTCGCGTTGACGCGCGGGCAGCTGCGCCACCTCCTGCTCGATGGCCTGCAGCATCTGCGTGCGCGAGGCCTCGGCGTCCGCGCCCTCGGCGCCCAGGCTGCCGTCCTGCGTCTCCAGCATCTCCAGCAGGTCGAAGTCCTCGTCGCCGCCGTTGCCCTCGAAGTTGGAGAAGTTCGACTCCACCGCCGAGCGCACCTTGCGGCGGCGGAACCAGTCCATGGTGGCGTTGGAGAGGATGCGCTGGAACAGCAGCGGCAGCTCCGCCGCGGGCCGGTCCGCGTACTTCTCCGCCAGCCGGATCATGGCGTCCTGCACGATGTCGAGCGCTGCATCGTCGTCGCGGACGGTGTAGGCGGTGCGCTTGAAGGCGCGCTTCTCGATGCTGGCGAGGAAGTCGGAAAGTTCTTTGTCGGAGGCCAAGACTGGAGGGGCCGGCGGCGGCAAAACGCGCGCGATTATGCCCGGCGCGTCACGGCCTTGAGCCGCCCGTCAAGACCCTGACGCAGCGGTGATGCCATAATCACGGGTTCGCACAACGCTATCTTGGTCTCAAGCCGCCGCCCGATCCCGGGTGTCTCGTTTTTGACCGCGCAGGTTCCGAATCCGCCCCACGAAGGCGCGAGGAGGGACACCGATGGTTTTTCGTCAGAGAAAATCGCAAAGGTTCTTCATGGACATGTCTGCCGCGGAAGTCAAGGGTGCCCTCCGGGCCCAACCGCAATCTCCCAACGCCGAGCTCAACGGCTCCGAAATCCTCGTTCGCTGCCTGCAGGCCGAAGGGGTCAAGTACCTCTGGGGCTACCCCGGCGGCTCGGTGCTCTACATCTACGACGCGCTGTACAAGCAGGACACCATCCAGCACGTGCTGGTGCGCCACGAGCAGGCGGCCGTGCACGCGGCCGACGGCTATGCGCGCGCCACCGGCGACGTGGGCGTGGCGCTGGTGACCTCGGGTCCGGGCGTGACCAATGCCGTCACCGGCATTGCCACGGCCTACATGGACTCGATCCCGATGGTGATCATCACCGGCCAGGTGCCCACCGCCGCCATCGGCCTGGACGCCTTCCAGGAGTGCGACACCGTGGGCATCACGCGCCCGGTGGTCAAGCACAACTTCCTGGTCAAGGACGTGCGCGACCTGGCTTTGACGCTGAAGAAGGCGTTCCACATCGCGCGCACCGGCCGGCCCGGTCCGGTGGTGGTGGACGTGCCCAAGGACGTCTCGCTCAAGACCGCGCCGTTCAGCTATCCCGACAAGGTCGAGATGCGCTCCTACAACCCGGTGCGCAAGGGCCACGGCGGCCAGATCCGCAAGGCGGTGCAGCTGCTGCTGCAGGCCAGGCGTCCCTACATCTACAGCGGCGGCGGCGTGGTGCTGGCCGACGCGGCGGCCGAACTGCGCGAGCTCGCCGACCTGCTGGGCTATCCCTGCACCAACACGCTCATGGGCCTGGGCGCGATTCCCGCGAGCGACCCCAAGTTCCTGGGCATGCTGGGCATGCACGGCACCTACGAGGCCAACATGACCATGCAGCACTGCGACGTGCTGCTGGCCGTGGGCGCGCGCTTCGACGACCGCGTGATCGGCAACCCGGCGCACTTCGCGCAGGTGGAGCGCAAGATCATCCACGTGGACATCGACCCGTCCTCGATCTCCAAGCGCGTCAAGGTGGACATCCCCATCGTCGGCGACGTCAAGGAGGTGCTGCAGGAGCTCATCAGCCAGATCCGCGAAGCCCAGCAGCGCCCGGACCAGCAGGCGCTGGCGCAGTGGTGGAGCCAGGTCAACAGCTGGCGCCAGCGCGAGTGCCTGGCCTACAAGAACAGCTCCGAGGTCATCAAGCCGCAGTACGTGGTGCAGAAGCTCGCCGAGCTCACCCGCGGGCGCGACACCTACATCACCTCCGACGTCGGCCAGCATCAGATGTTCGCCGCGCAGTTCTACGGCTTCGAGGAGCCGCGGCGCTGGATCAACTCCGGCGGCCTGGGCACCATGGGCGTGGGCCTGCCCTACGCCATGGGCATCAAGCTGGCCAAGCCCGAGAGCGACGTGTTCTGCATCACGGGCGAGGGCTCGATCCAGATGTGCATCCAGGAGCTCTCGACCTGCCAGCAGTACAAGACGCCGGTCAAGGTCATCTCGCTCAACAACCGCTACCTGGGCATGGTGCGGCAGTGGCAGGAGCTCGACTACGAGGGCCGCTACTCGCACAGCTACATGGACGCGCTGCCCGACTTCGTCAAGCTCGCCGAGGCCTACGGCCACGTCGGCCTGAAGATCGAGAGCCCGGCCGACGTGGAGCCCGCGCTGCGCGAAGCCATCCGCCTCAAGGACCGCACCGTGTTCCTGGACGTGCGCACCGACCCGACCGAGAACGTCTGGCCGATGGTCAAGGCGGGCAAGGGCATCAGCGAGATGCTGCTGGGCTCCGAAGACCTGTAAAGCTCGCGAAGCCGGCCGGCGGCCGGCACGGGGCAGGGCGTTACCGCGTCCTGCCCGGGTGCCGGTGTGCCGGGCGGCTCGCATTCATTTCCCCGTTGACTTCGCACACGGGGCCACGGCCCGGCGGTTACCGCCGCCGGCGCCCAAGAGCCCTGAAGGACGAACTTATGAAGCACATCATCGCGCTGCTGCTGGAAAACGAGCCCGGCGCCCTCTCGCGCGTCGTCGCGCTGTTCTCGGCGCGCGGCTACAACATCGAGAGCCTCACCGTCGCGCCCACCGAGGACGCCTCGCTCTCGCGCATGACCATCGTGACCACGGGCAGCGACGAGGTCATCGAGCAGATCACGAAGCACCTGAACCGCCTCATCGAGGTGGTGAAGGTGGTGGACCTCACGGAAGGCAGCTTCATCGAGCGCGAGCTCATGCTGGTGAAGGTGCGCGCCGTGGGCAAGGAGCGCGAGGAGATCAAGCGCACCGCCGACATCTTCCGCGGCCACATCGTGGACGTCACGGACAAGAGCTACACCGTGGAGCTCACCGGCGACGGCAGCAAGCTCGACGCCTTCCTGCAGGCGCTGGACCGCGCCGCCATCCTGGAGACGGTGCGCACCGGCGCCAGCGGCATCGGCCGCGGCGAGCGCATCCTGCGCGTCTGAGCACGCGCGCCTTCGAGCCATTTCCTCTCGTGAAGCGTGAAGAGTGAAGGGTGAGCGGCAAGGCGCCCCAGGGCGCTTTTCCGTACCTTGCTGTTCCGGCGTTTCGCACGCTTCACCTCTCGCCCTTCACGCCTTCAAGAACCCCACCTAGGAAGCACACGACATGAACGTCTACTACGACAAGGACGCGGACCTGAGCCTGATCAAGGGCAAGAACGTCACCATCATCGGCTACGGCTCGCAGGGCCATGCCCATGCGCTGAACCTCAACGATTCGGGCGTGCGCGTCACCGTGGGCCTGCGCCGTGGCGGCGCGTCCTGGGTCAAGGCCGAGAAGGCCGGCCTGAAAGTCGCCGAGATCGCCGACGCGGTCAAGGAAGCCGACGTCGTCATGATCCTGCTGCCCGACGAGCAGATCGCCTCCGTCTACAACGCCGAAGTGGCCCCGAACCTGAAGCCCGGCGCCTCGCTGGCCTTCGCGCACGGCTTCAACGTGCACTACGGCCAGGTCGTGCCGCGCGAGGACATCGACGTGTGGATGGTGGCCCCGAAGGCCCCGGGCCACACCGTGCGCAACACCTACAGCCAGGGCGGCGGCGTGCCGCACCTGATCGCCGTGCACCAGGACAAGACCGGCCGCGCGCGCGACCTGGCCCTGTCCTACGCCGCGGCCAACGGCGGCGGCAAGGCCGGCATCATCGAGACCAACTTCCGCGAAGAGACCGAGACCGACCTGTTCGGCGAGCAGGCCGTGCTGTGCGGCGGCACCGTCGAGCTGATCAAGGCCGGCTTCGAGACGCTGGTGGAAGCCGGCTATGCGCCCGAGATGGCCTACTTCGAATGCCTGCACGAGCTCAAGCTGATCGTGGACCTGATCTACGAAGGCGGCATCGGCAACATGAACTACTCGATCTCGAACAACGCCGAGTACGGCGAGTACGTGACGGGTCCGCGCGTCGTGACCGAGGCCACCAAGGACGCCATGCGCCAGTGCCTCAGGGACATCCAGACCGGCGAGTACGCCAAGAGCTTCATCCTGGAGAACAAGGCCGGCGCCCCGACCCTGATCTCGCGCCGCCGCCTCACCGCCGATCACCAGATCGAGCAGGTCGGCGAGAAGCTGCGCGCGATGATGCCCTGGATCAAGGCCAACAAGCTGGTGGACAAGAGCCGCAACTGATCCGGCTTGCCGTTTCACTTCGTGAAAGCCGCCCTCGGGCGGCTTTTTTCGTTCGGTTATCCTCCCGCGCATGAAAAATCGACCCCCCAGGCGCGGCCCCCGAGGCCGCGTTCGCGCTGCATGAGCGACGCCACTCCCGACCGCGCCGAACGCGAGGCCGACGACCTCGAGGCGCCCGAGCCGCCGCGCCCGCGCCGCAAGGGCATCTACATCCTGCCCAACCTGTTCACGCTGGCCGCGCTGTTCGGCGGCTTCTACGCCGTGGTGATGGCCATGGACGGGCGCTTCGAGCAGGCCGCCATCGGCATCTTCTGCGCCGCGGTGCTCGACAGCCTGGACGGCCGCGTGGCGCGCATGACCAACACGCAAAGCGCCTTCGGCGAGCAGATGGACAGCCTCTCCGACATGGTGAGCTTCGGCGCAGCGCCGGCGCTCATCGCCTACGAGTGGGCGCTGCAGGGCCTGGGCAAGCTGGGCTGGATCGCCGCCTTCGTGTACTGCTCGGGCGCGGCGCTGCGGCTGGCGCGCTTCAACACCAACATCGGCGTGGTGGACAAGCGCTTCTTCCAGGGCCTGCCCAGCCCGGCGGCGGCGGCGCTGATCATCGGCTTCATCTGGGTCATGGACTCGGCCGGCTGGCGCGATGCCTGGAGCGTGGACTGGCTGCGCTGGACCACCTTTGCCCTGACGCTGTACGCGGGGCTGACCATGGTGACCAACGTGCCCTTCTACAGCTTCAAGGACGTGAGCTTCAAGCGCACGGTGCCCTTCATCGTGATCGTGGCCATCGCGCTGGGCATCGCGGTGATCAACATCCATCCGCCGATGGTGCTGTTCGCGTTGTTCGTGGTGTACGGCTTCTCGGGCTACGCGGTGTTCGCCTACAAGCGCAGCAAGGGCCGCCCGGTGAGCGTGATCGCCACCTCCACCGACGAGCCCGACGAGGCGGGGCTGCACCGCTGAAAGGATGCTTGGCATGCCCTCGCCGCGCGCACTCGTGCACGCCATGGCTGCCATGGGCAACCCCATTGCGGGGGCCCTCCAAGGGGCGTGCTATATTGGACCGATGTCGTCCCGCCGCGCTTTTTCGCTACTGACCCTAGGAGTGCCGCGGGCGCGCTGATCGACTTCGTCCTTACCCTACGGATCAACGGCCCGCCAGCGTCTCGCAGCGGGCCGTTTTGCTTTTTTCCGTGGCTGCGAGTCTTCGTTTTCCCCAGGAGATCCTGATGCCGATGTTGTCTGACCCCGCCCGGAAATACCGCGCCTTCGCCCCCGTGCGGCTGGCCGACCGCACCTGGCCGGACGCGGTGATCACGCGCGCGCCGCTGTGGTGCAGCGTGGACCTGCGCGACGGCAACCAGGCGCTGATCGAGCCGATGGACCCGGCGCGCAAGATGCGCATGTTCAGCACCCTGGTGGACATCGGCTTCAAGGAGATCGAGGTCGGCTTCCCTTCCGCCTCGCAGGCGGACTTCGACTTCGTGCGCCAGCTCATCGAGGGCGGCCTCATCCCGGCCGACGTCACGATCCAGGTGCTGACGCCCGCGCGCGGCGAGCTGATCCGGCGCACCTTCGAGGCCCTGGCCGGCGCGCCGCGCGCCATCGTGCACGTCTACAACGCGACCGCGCCGCTGATGCGCCGCGTGGTGCTGGGGCTGGACGAGGACGGCATCGTGGAGCTGGCCACGAGCCACGCGCGGCTGATCCGCGAACTGGCCGCCCAGCAGCCTGGGACCGACTGGACCTTCCAGTACTCCCCGGAGATGTTCTCCGGCACCGAGCTCGAATTCAGCAAGCGCGTGGTGGACGCCGTGACCGCCGAGTGGGCGCCCACGGCCGAGCGCAAGTGCATCGTCAACCTGCCCTCGACGGTGGAGCACTCCACGCCCAACGTGTTTGCCGACATGGTCGAGTGGATGCACCGGCACCTCGCGCGCCGCGACGCCATCGTGCTGTCGGTGCACCCGCACAACGACCGCGGCACCGGCACCGCCGCGGCGGAGCTGGCGCTCATGGCCGGCGCCGACCGGCTCGAAGGCTGCCTCTTCGGCAACGGCGAGCGCACCGGCAACCTCGACCTCGTCAACGTCGCGCTCAACCTCTACACGCAGGGCGTGGCGCCGGGCCTGGATTTCTCGGACATCGACGACATCCGCCGCACCGTCGAGCACTGCAACCAGTTGCCCGTGCCGGCGCGCCATCCGTACGTGGGCGACCTGGTCTACACCTCGTTCTCCGGCTCGCACCAGGACGCGATCAGGAAGGCTTTCGCCTCGCGCCGCGACGGTGACGCCTGGGACATGCCCTACCTGCCCATCGACCCGCAGGACCTGGGCCGCAGCTACGAGGCCGTGATCCGCGTCAACAGCCAGTCGGGCAAGGGCGGCATCGCCTACCTGCTGGAGAAGGAATACGGCCTGGTGCTGCCGCGCCGGCTGCAGATGGAGTTCAGCCGTCGCGTGCAGCAGGTGATGGACCTCGAAGGCCGCGAGCTCAGCGCCGCCGACCTGTGGGCGCTGTTCGACCGCGAGTACCGCCTGGAGCGCGTGGCGCTGGGCGCGGTGAAGCTCGAGGAAGTCGGCGAGGGCCGCGTGCGCGTGCAGGCGCAGGCCACGATCGAGGGCCGCGCGCTGCTGCTGCACGGCGAGGGCAACGGCCCGGTGGACGCCTTCGTGGCGGCGCTGCGCGCGCATGTCGGCACGACCGAGCTGCAGGTGCTCGACTACCACGAGCACGCCCTGGGCGCCGGCGCGCAGGCGCGCGCGGCCGCCTACATCGAGCTGCGCGCGGGCACGCAGGTGCTCTTCGGCGCGGGTATCGACGCCAACATCGTCCACGCCTCGCTCAAGGCGCTGCTGTCCGGGCTGGCGCGTGCCGGCGTGGTGGCGGGGCCCGCCGCGGTGGTGCAGGAACAGGCTGCCTGAAGGAGACAAGGCCATGAGCGACAAGCTGATCATTTTCGACACCACCCTGCGTGACGGCGAGCAGTCGCCCGGCGCGTCCATGACCCGCGACGAGAAGCTGCGCATCGCGCGGCAGCTGGAGCGGCTGCGCGTGGACGTGATCGAGGCCGGCTTCGCCGCGGCGAGCCCCGGCGACTTCGAGGCCGTGCGCACCATCGCCAGCCACATCCGCGAGGCCACCGTCTGCTCGCTGGCGCGTGCCAACGACCGCGACATCGCGCGCGCCGCCGAGGCTTTGAAGGAGGCGCCGCGCTCGCGCATCCACACCTTCATCGCCACCAGCGAGCTGCACATGGAGAAGAAGCTGCGCATGACGCGCGAGCAGGTGCTGGAGCAGGCGCGGCTGGCGGTGCGCTTCGCGCGCAACCTGTGCCCGGACATCGAGTTCTCGCCCGAGGACGGCTACCGCTCCGACCCGGACTTCCTGTGCCGCGTGCTGGAGGCGGTGATCGAGGAGGGCGCCACCACCATCAACGTGCCCGACACGGTCGGCTACGCCATTCCCGAGCTCTACGGCAACTTCATCCGCATGCTGCGCGAGCGCGTGCCCAATGCGGACAAGGCGGTGTGGTCGGTGCACTGCCACAACGACCTGGGCATGGCGGTGGCCAACTCGCTGGCCGGCGTGAAGATCGGCGGCGCGCGCCAGGTGGAATGCACCATCAACGGCCTGGGCGAGCGCGCCGGCAACACCTCGCTGGAAGAGGTGGTGATGGCCGTGCGCACGCGGCGCGACCACTTCGGGCTGGAGGTGGGCATCGACACCACGCAGATCGTGCCGGCTTCGCGCCTGGTGGCCCAGACCACTGGCTTCGTGGTGCAGCCCAACAAGGCCGTGGTGGGCGCCAATGCCTTCGCGCATGCCAGCGGCATCCACCAGGACGGCGTGCTCAAGGCGCGCGACACCTACGAGATCATGCGCGCCGAGGACGTGGGCTGGACGGCCAACAAGATCGTGCTGGGCAAGCTCTCGGGCCGCAACGCCTTCCGCCAGCGGCTGCAGGACCTCGGCGTGGAGCTGGAGTCGGAGGCCGAGCTCAATGCCGCCTTCGCGCGCTTCAAGGACCTGGCCGACCGCAAGAGCGAGATCTTCGACGAGGACATCATCGCGCTGCTGGGCGATGAGAGCGTTACAAGCGAACACGAGCATTACCGCCTTCTTGCCCTGGCTCAGCGCTCTGAGACCGGCGAGCGGCCCTCCGCCCGTGTGGTGTTTGCCGCCGGAGACCAGGAGCACCATGCGGAGAGCGAAGGCAACGGGCCGGTGGATGCCAGCCTCAAGGCCATCGAGTCGAAAGTGAGAAGTGGTGCCGAACTGTTGCTGTATTCGGTCAATGCCATCACCTCTGGCAGCACAGAATCGCAGGGCGAGGTGACGGTGCGGCTGCAACTCGGTGGCCGGGTCGTGAACGGCGTCGGGGCCGACCCCGACATCGTCATCGCCTCGGCCAAGGCCTACCTGTCGGCGCTGAACAAGCTCCACAGCCAGGCTGAGCGCGTGGCAGCCCAGGGCTAACAAGGGGTGCGGTTGGCCCGCAGGGACCGAGCATGTGCAAGTCAAACTTGAGGAAGTTGCTCTAAGTTTTTGATATTGCCTATGTTTTTGCCCTCAACTACACTCTGCTGCCCCCGCAGTCCGGAAGCTTGACCGTGCGTCGCCTGAAGAATCTCCGCCTCATGAGTTGGTCGCTGGCCGTATTGGTCGGTGTGGCCTTGCTGCAACCCGACACGTCCGAAGCGGCCAACCGAAAACCGGTGCGCAAGTCCGCGGCGCGGGTCGAGGTCAAGCGCGTCGAGGCGAAGATCGAGAAAAGCAAGGTGCGCACGGTGCTGGCGCGCCGCGCCGCGGCGGAGGACGTGGTGCCCGGGCGCCTGTCCTTCGGCCAGATCTACGGCCTGCACGGCACCAGCGACCCGCTGGACCTGAAGTCCAGCGTCGCGCTGGTGATGGACCAGGACACCAACGAGGTCCTGTTCAGCAAGAACCCGCAGGCCGTGCTGCCGATCGCCTCCATCACCAAGCTGATGACGGCGCTGGTGGTGACCGAGGCCAGGCTGCCGATGGACGAGGTGCTCACCGTCACCTCTGAAGACGTCGACACCGAGAAGAACAGCAGCTCGCGCCTGGCCGTGGGCACGCAGCTGTCGCGCGAGGACATGCTGCACCTGGCGCTGATGGCCTCCGAGAACCGGGCTGCCAATGCGCTCGGCCGCCACTACCCCGGAGGCCTGGAAGCCTTCGTCGCCGCCATGAACCGCAAGGCGCGCGAGCTGGGCATGAACGACACCCACTATGCCGAGCCCACCGGGCTGTCCAGCCGCAACCAGTCCAGCGCGCGCGACCTGGCGGCGCTGGTCAAGTACGCGCACGGCAACCAGCTGCTGCGCGAGTTCTCGACCTCCACCGAGCACATCGTGGCCGTCGGCAGCCGCCAGATGGCGTTCCGCAACACCAACGGCCTGGTGCGCGGCGGCAGCTGGGACATCGGGCTGCAGAAGACCGGCTACATCTCCGAAGCCGGTCGCTGCCTGGTGATGCAGGCCGACCTGGCCGGGCGCAAGCTGATCATGGTGCTGCTCGACTCGGCCGGTAAGTATTCGCGCATCGGCGACGCCGAGCGGCTGCGCAAGTGGCTGCTGCAGGGTACGGCGGCTGGTGTCACTGCAGTGGTCCATACCGGCGGCTGAGCAGCGGGCAACAAGGAGCCTGCCGGGCCGGCAGGACGTCCGCCATGCAAAAGGCCTGTCCCAGGGGACAGGCCTTTTGCATTTCAGGGTGACATGTGCGTGGCAGCGTGGCCTCAGCCCTGGCCGCCGTGCTGGCCCAGCGCCCGCGAGATCTCGGCGGCGGTGGACTTGACGCGCTCGATCCAGCCTTCCTCCAGCCGGTCGGCCGGCGCCGACAGCGACAGTCCGGCCACGAGCTGGTTCTGGTCGTCGTAGATGCCCGCGGCCATGCAGCGCACGCCCAGCTCCAGCTCCTCGTCGTCGCGCGCCACGCCCTGCTGGCGCACGCTGCTGAGCTCGCGCTCCAGCCGCGCGAGCTCGGTGATGCTGTTGCGCGTGTGGCCGGCCAGCCCGGTGCGGGTGGCGTAGGCACGCACGCGCTGCGGCTCGTCATGGGCCAGGAACAGCTTGCCGACGGACGTCAGGTGCAGCGGCGCGCGGCCGCCCACGGCGCGCACCACCTGCATCCCGGAGCGCTCGCTGTAGGTGCGCTCGATGTAGACGATCTCGTCGCCTTGCCGCACCGACAGGTTGACGGTCTGGTGCGTGAGCCGGTGCAGCTCGCGCATCGGGCCCAGCGCCGCGTCGCGCACGTCCAGCCGCGCCTTCACCAGGTTGCCCAGCTCCAGCAGCCGCATGCCCAGCCGGTAGCTGCCGGCCTCGGGCCGGTCCACGAAGCGGCCGGCTGCCAGGTCGTTGAGGATGCGGTGCGCCGTGGACGGGTGCAGCCCGGTGCGCTCGCTGATCTCCTTGAGCGACACCGGATCGCGGTGCGCGGCCAGCACGTCCAGCAGGGCGAAACTGCGCTCCAGGACCTGGATCGTGGGCGTCTGGGTTTCCTTCTTCTGCATGGCGGCGATTGTCCTGTGGTTCGCGATATTTTGCATCGCGAAACTTCACTTTGCTTGCTGACATGGAAACCCAGGGTTGTCCCGGGCGTGCGGCATGCCACGGATGGCATGCCGGGGACTCAAGGCCGGCCGTCCGCGCCGACGTCGAGTGCCTGTGCGGCAGCGACGCCGGCACGCACCGCGCCTTCCAGCGTGGCGGGATACGGGCCCTGCACGTAGTCGCCAGCCGCCCGGAGTCCGGGCGCGATCTGCGCCGGCGGCCGCTGCAGCGCGGGCGTGCAGGCAAAGGTGGCGCGGCGCTCGGCCACCACGCGCCGCACCTGCGGAGGCTGCTGCCAGGTGCCGGCCGGAAACGCTTCCTGCAGCTGCACCTGCACCGCCTCGCCCGTGGCCTGCAGCCCGCGCGCGGTCCAGGGCGCGGCGCCGCTGATCACGGCGGCGAAGCAGCCCGGCGTGCCGCTGAGCGGGCCGTGGTCGAACACGAACTGCGCCGGCGCGCGTTCCGACTCGTGCAGCTGCACCATCGGCAGCGCCAGGCGGCTGCCCGGGCTGTCCACGTACACGGTGACGATGGGCTCGTAGCGCAGCGCCGCGGCCTGCGCGGCCCAGGCCGGGGCCAGCGGCTGCGCCAGGCGCGCGGCCTCGGCGGCGCTGGCGGCCAGCACCACGGCGTCGAAGCGCTCGCCGTCCACTTCCCAGGCGTTTCCCGCGGGCACCAGCGCCTGCACCCGGGTGGCGGTGCGCAGGGTCGCGCCCTGGCGGCGCAGCCAGGCGCCGGCGGGCTCGGGCAGCAGCTCGGACAGCGGACGGCGCGGCAGCAGCAGGTCGGCCGCGCCGGCGCCGCCGAAGAGGGCGTCGCGCAGCACGCGCAGGAACACCGCGGCGCTGGCCTGCGCGGCCGGCGTGTTGAGCGCGGCCACGCACAGCGGGTCGATCAGCTCGGCGCGCACCCGCGGCGGCAATGTCTGACACAGCCGTGCCACGCTCCAGTCGTCGGGGCAGCGAAAGCGCATCGCGGCCCAGCGCAGCGCGGCACCCAGCAGCCGCAACCGGTCGCCCGCGCTCCAGCCCGGGCGGCGCAGCACGGCCCAGCCGAAGGTGGCCAGCGGCGGCCCTGGCGGCATGCGCAGGCCGCGCCCGTCGGGGGTCACCAGCGACAGCGGCAGGCGCAGCAGCACCTGCTCGGGTTCGATGCCGACGCGGCGCATCAGCGCCAGCGTCTGCCGGTAGGCGCCGATAAGGATGTGCTGGCCGTTGTCGAGCACGCCGTCGGGCAGGGCGCGGGCGCGCCCGCCCAGGCGCGGCGCCATCTCGAACAGCGTGACGCGATGCCCCCGGGACACCGCCTCCACCGCCGCCGCCAGGCCGGCCCAGCCGCCGCCGACGACGGCCATGTCCAGCGGCCGCGCCGCGGCGCGGGCCGGCGAGGGCGCCGCCATCAGCGCGCCTGCCAGTTGGTGCGCATGGCGATCCAGACCTTGCGCAGCGGCGTCAGCGAGATGCGCTGGTGCAGCACCTGGAAATCCGCCGCCTCGATCTCGCGCAGCAGCGTGCGGTAGATCTCGGCCATCATCAGCCCGGGCCGCTGCGTGCGCCGGTCGGCGTCGGGCAGCAGCGCCAGGGCCTCGTCGTAGAGGCGGTGCGCGCGCTCGGCCTGGAAGCGCATGAGCGCCGTGAAGCGCTCGCTGTAGCCCCAGGGCGCCTCGCGCTTGAGCAGCTCGTGCGCCTTGACGTCGAAGCGCTGCAGCTCGCTCACCGGCAGGTAGATGCGCCCGCGCCGCGCGTCCTCGCCGACGTCGCGGATGATGTTGGTGAGCTGCATGGCCAGCCCCAGCGTGTGCGCGTACTGCAGCGTCTTGTCCTGGGTGCGGCCGAAGATGCCCGCCGCCACCTCGCCCACGATGCCGGCCACCAGGTGGCAATAGCGCTGCAGCGCGGGGAAGTCGAGGTAGCGCGTCTGCTGCAGGTCCATCTCGCAGCCCTCGATCACGGCCAGCAGCTGGCGTGGCTCGATGCCGTAGTCGGCCACGTGCGGCATGAGCGCCTGCATCACCGGGTGGCTGGGCTTGCCGGTGAAGGCCGAGCCCACCTCCTGGCGCCACCAGGCCAGCTTGGTGGCGGCCACGCCCGGGTCGTGCGCCTCGTCCACCACATCGTCCACCTCGCGGCAGAAGGCGTAGAACGCGGTGATGGCCTCGCGCCGCGCCGGCGGCAGGAAGCGGAAGGCGTAATAGAAGGAGGAGCCGCTGGCCGCCGCCTTGTCCTGCACGTACTGTTGCGGCGTCATGCCAGGCTCCCGGCCGGCGGCGCCGCGCGCATGCCCAGGGCGCGCCACAGCAGGCGCGGCACGTCGGGGGCGCCCAGCTTGGGACGGCGGGCGAGGGTGGCGTGGTTCATCGCGTCGATTTTCTCAAGGATGCGCAGCCCGCCCTGGACCACCAGGCGCAGCTCCCAGCCGGCGCGCCCGGGCAGCCGGTGCACGAGCGGCGCGCCCGACCGCATCAGCGCCTGCGCCCAGCCGCAGAGCTCGCGCACCAGGGCGCGCGTGGCGGGGCCGTCCTGCTGCAGTGCAAGCTGCTCCAGCGTCAGGCCGTGGCGCGCCGCGTCGGCCTGCGGCACGTAGTGGCGCCCGCGCGGCAGGTCCACGCTCAGGTCCTGCCAGAAGTTGATGAGCTGCAAGGCGCTGCAGATGGCATCGGACTGCGCCAGCGCCGCGGCGTCGCGCACGCCGTAGAGGTGCAGCAGCAGCCGCCCGATGGGGTCGGCGGAGCGGCGGCAGTAGTCGAGCAGCGCGGCGCGGTCGGCGTAGCGCGGGTTGCCGGTGTCCTGCTCGAAGGCGCTGAGCAGGTCGCGCAGCAGCGGCAGCGGCAAGGCGTGGCGGCGCATCTGCACGGCCAGCGGCTCGAACACGCGGCGCCAGCGCGCGTCCTGCGCCGGCTCGCCTGCGGCGCAGCGCTCGAGCTCGGCGCGGTAGGCGCCCAGCTCGGCCAGGCGCTGCGCGGGCGGCGCGTCGCCCTCGTCGGCGATGTCGTCGGCGGTGCGCGCGAAGTGGTAGATCGCCGTCACGGCCGGGCGCAGTGCCGGCGGACACAGCACGGAAGCGACGGGGAAATTCTCGTAATGGTCGATGCTCACGGGACGCGATTGTCCATGCCGCAACCCCCGTGCGAGGGACCGCCTCGGCGGGAGGCTAAAATCCGGGGTTTGCCGAATTCACTGCGCACTGCCGGCCTCGCTCGGGCGGCAGCGCTGGGACAACGGCGCGGGTGGCGAAATTGGTAGACGCACCAGGTTTAGGTCCTGACGCTCGCAAGAGCGTGCCGGTTCGAGTCCGGCCCCGCGCACCACACGAAGCAACGAAAGAGCACGACATCATGACCGTCCAAGTGGAAACCCTCGAGAAGCTGGAGCGCCGCATCACGCTGACGCTGCCCGCGGACGCCATCAACAACGAGGTGCAGTCGCGCTTGAAGAAGCTCTCGCGCACCGTCAAGGCCGACGGCTTCCGCCCGGGCAAGGTGCCCATGAGCGTGGTGGCCCAGCGCTACGGCTTCTCGGTGCAGTACGAGGTCATGAACGACAAGGTCGGCGAGGCCTTCGCCAACGCCGCCACCGAGGCCAAGTTGCGCGTGGCCGGCGCCCCGAAGATCACGCAGAAGGAAGAAGCCGGCGAAGGCCAGCTCGCCTTTGACGCCACCTTCGAGGTCTACCCGGACGTCAAGATCGGCGACCTGGCCGCTGCCGAGGTCGAGCGCGTGACCACCGAGGTCAGCGACGCCGCCATCGACAAGACCATCGATATCCTGCGCAAGCAGCGCCGCAGCTTCACCGAGCGTGCCGCCGAAGAGGGTGCCGAAGAAGGCGACCGCGTCAGCATCGACTTCGAAGGCAAGATCGACGGCGAGCCCTTTGCCGGCGGCAAGGCCGAGGGCTTCCAGTTCATCATCGGCGAAGGCCAGATGCTCGAGCAGTTCGACAAGGCCGTGCGCGGCATGAAGACCGGCGAGAGCAAGACCTTCCCGCTGCAGTTCCCCGAGGACTACCACGGCAAGGACGTCGCGGGCAAGGAAGCCGACTTCCTGGTCACGATGAAGAAGATCGAGCAGCAGCACCTGCCCGAGGTGAACGAGGAGTTCGCCCAGTCGCTGGGCATCGCCGAGGGCTCGGTCGAGGCGCTGCGCGCCGACGTGCGCAAGAACCTGGAGCGCGAGGTCAAGTTCCGCGTGCAGGCCCGCAACAAGGCCGCCGTGATGGACGCGCTGGTGGCCGTGGCCGAGCTGGACCTGCCCAAGGCGCTGGTCGAGGGCGAGGTCGAGCGCATGACGCAAGGTGCCCGCGCCGACCTGAAGCAGCGCGGCATCAAGGACGCCGACAAGGCGCCGATCCCCGCCGAGATCTTCCAGCCGCAGGCCGAGAAGCGCGTGCGCCTGGGCCTGGTGGTGGCCGAGCTGGTGCGCGCCAACAACCTGCAGGCCAAGCCCGAGCAGCTTCAGGCGCACATCGAGGAGATGGCGCAAAGCTACGAGAACCCGGCCGAGGTGGTGCGCTGGTACCTCAGCGACCGCCAGCGCATGGCTGAAGTCGAGGCCGTCGTGATCGAGAACAACGTTACCGACTTCGTGCTGGGCCAGGCCAAGGTCAATGACAAGCAGCTGCCTTTCGAGGAGCTGATGGCCGGCTAAGGGCTTGCTTTTAGAGGGCCCGAGGGCGCCGCGCCGCAAGGCCGGCGCCCTTGTTTTCTTCGCGACATAATCGTCGCGGAACCTCCCCTGTAAGGACAATCTGCATGAGTGCGCTGGACACGAACAACCTGGGCATGGTGCCCATCGTCATCGAACAGTCGGGCCGCGGCGAGCGCGCGTACGACATCTACAGCCGGCTGCTGCGCGAGCGGGTGATCTTCCTGGTGGGGCCGGTGAACGACCAGTCGGCCAACCTGGTGGTGGCGCAGCTGCTGTTCCTGGAGAGCGAGAACCCGGACAAGGACATCTCGCTCTACATCAACTCCCCTGGCGGCAGCGTCAGCGCGGGCATGTCGATCTACGACACGATGCAGTTCATCAAGCCCGACGTGTCCACGCTGTGCATGGGCATCGCCGCGAGCATGGGCGCGTTCCTGCTGGCCGCGGGTGCCAAGGGCAAGCGCTTCTCGCTGCCGAACTCCAAGGTCATGATCCACCAGCCGCTGGGCGGCGCGCAGGGCCAGGCCACCGACATCGAGATCCATGCCCGCGAGATCCTCAAGACGCGCGAGCAGCTCAACCGCATTCTGGCCGAGCGCACCGGGCAGCCGCTGGAGAAGATCCAGGCCGACACCGAGCGCGACTACTTCATGTCCGCGGCCGAGGCCAAGGGCTACGGGCTGATTGATCAGGTCATTGACCGCCGGCCCTGAAGGGGCTTGCCGCGGGCTTTTCTCCAAGGGAAAAGCCCGCGGCGTGGCTTCTTAAGCACCTTGAGCGACGGGGCTCTCCGCACGCGGGGAGCCCCGTTTCCCATTGCACTATCATTGACCCGACCCTCTAACGCG
This sequence comes from Azohydromonas aeria, assembly GCF_009760915.1. Classification (GTDB taxonomy): domain Bacteria; phylum Pseudomonadota; class Gammaproteobacteria; order Burkholderiales; family Burkholderiaceae_C; genus Azohydromonas; species Azohydromonas aeria. Next base: position 108,111 of record NZ_VIDQ01000006.1, on the reverse strand, counting down.
CATTAGCGACCCCACATTCCATGGCCGACAAAAAAGGCGCTTCGAGCGAAAAGGTGCTGTATTGCTCGTTCTGCGGCAAGAGCCAGCACGAGGTAAAGAAGCTGATTGCCGGCCCCTCGGTGTTCATCTGCGACGAGTGCATCGAGCTGTGCAACGACATCATCCGCGACGAGGTGCCGCCTGAAGGCGCCGCCAAGTCCGCCAAGTCCGACCTGCCCACCCCGGGCGAGATCAAGTCCAGCCTGGATCAGTACGTGATCGGCCAGGAAGTGGCCAAGCGCACGCTGGCCGTGGCGGTCTACAACCACTACAAGCGCCTGAAGCACATGGGCGGCGCCAAGGAGGAGGTGGAGCTCAGCAAGAGCAACATCCTGCTCATCGGCCCGACCGGCTCGGGCAAGACGCTGCTGGCGCAGACGCTGGCGCGGCTGCTCAACGTGCCCTTCGTCATCGCCGATGCCACCACGTTGACCGAGGCCGGCTACGTGGGCGAGGACGTCGAGAACATCATCCAGAAGCTGCTGCAGAACTGCAACTACGACGTCGAGCGCGCTCAGCGCGGCATCGTCTACATCGACGAGATCGACAAGATCAGCCGCAAGGCCGACAACCCCAGCATCACGCGCGACGTCTCGGGCGAGGGCGTGCAGCAGGCGCTGCTCAAGCTGGTCGAGGGCACCATGGCCAGCGTGCCGCCGCAGGGCGGGCGCAAGCATCCGAACCAGGATTTCCTGCAGATCGACACGACCAACATCCTGTTCATCTGCGGCGGCGCCTTCGACGGGCTGGAGAAGGTCATCCAGAACCGCACCGAGAAGTCGGGCATCGGCTTCGCCGCCACGGTGCACAGCAAGAGCGAGAAGCGGGTGTCGGACCTGTTCCGCGAGGCCGAGCCGGAAGACCTGATCAAGTTCGGCCTGATTCCCGAGTTGGTGGGCCGGCTGCCGGTGGTCGCGACGCTGGGCGAGCTGACCGAGGACGCGCTGGTGCAGATCCTCACCGAGCCCAAGAACGCGCTGCTCAAGCAGTACCAGCGTCTCTTCGGCATGGACGGCGTCGAGCTGGAGATCCGCCCCTCGGCGCTGTCGGCCATCGCGCGCAAGGCGCTGGCGCGCAAGACCGGCGCGCGCGGCCTGCGCTCGATCATGGAGCATGCCCTCATCGACACGATGTTCGACCTGCCCACGCTCGACGGCGTGGCCAAGGTCGTCGTCGACGAGCACAACATCGAAGAGGGCGCCAAGCCGCTGCTCGTGTACCGCGAGCAGAAGGCCAGCGCCTGATCCCGATCCACTCGCTCCCCCAGTTCCAGACACGGCGGCGGCCGTTCCCGCTTGCATTTCAGACCTCGGGCCCCACGTGGGCCTGAGAAAGAGAGGAACCCATGTCAGGACATCCTGTATTGCCCGCCGATTCGACGACGCTGCCGCTGCTGCCGCTGCGCGACGTCGTGGTGTTTCCCCACATGGTGATCCCGCTGTTCGTGGGGCGGCCCAAGTCGATCAAGGCGCTCGAAGCGGCCATGGAGGCCGGGCGCCAGATCATGCTGGTGGCACAAAAAGCCGCCGGCAAGGACGAGCCCAAGGCGGACGACATGTTCGAGATCGGCTGCGTCTCCAGCATCCTGCAGATGCTCAAGCTGCCTGACGGCACCGTGAAGGTGTTGGTCGAGGGCACGCAGCGCGCGCATACCGCCGAGATCACCGACAACGGCGAACACTTCGTGGCCGTGGTCAACCCGATCCCGCCGGAGACCGACGCCAAGCCCGAGGTCGAGGCCCTGCGCCGCGCCGTGACGCAGCAGTTCGACCAGTACGTCAAGCTCAACAAGAAGATCCCGCCGGAGATCCTGACCTCCATCGCGGGCATCGACGACGCCGGCCGTCTGGCCGACACCATCGCCGCGCACCTGCCGCTCAAGCTTGAAGCCAAGCAGTCGGTGCTCGACCTGCACGAGGTGGACAAGCGGCTGGAGAAGCTGCTGGAGCTGCTGGAGCACGAGGTCGACATCCTGCAGGTGGAAAAGCGCATCCGCGGCCGCGTCAAGCGCCAGATGGAGAAGAGCCAGCGCGAGTACTACCTCAACGAGCAGGTCAAGGCGATCCAGAAGGAACTCGGCGACGGCGAGGAAGGCGCCGACCTCGAGGAGCTGGAGAAGAAGATCGTCGCGGCCAAGATGCCCAAGGAGGCGCGCAAGAAGGCCGACAGCGAGCTCAAGAAGCTCAAGCTGATGTCGCCCATGTCGGCCGAGGCCACCGTGGTGCGCAACTACATCGACACGCTGATCAACCTGCCCTGGTCCAAGAAGACCAAGATCAAGCACGACCTGTCGCATGCCGAGGAAGTCCTCAACGAGGACCACTACGGCCTGGAGAAGGTCAAGGACCGCATCCTCGAATACCTCGCGGTGCAGCAGCGCGTGGACAAGGTCAAGGCGCCGATCCTGTGCCTGGTCGGGCCCCCGGGCGTGGGCAAGACCTCGCTGGGCCAGAGCGTGGCCCGGGCCACGGGCCGGAAGTTCGTGCGCATGGCGCTGGGCGGCGTGCGCGACGAGGCCGAGATCCGTGGCCACCGCCGTACCTACATCGGCTCCATGCCGGGCAAGGTGCTGCAGAGCCTGACCAAAGTGGGCACCCGCAATCCGCTGTTCCTGCTCGACGAGATCGACAAGCTGGGCATGGACTTCCGCGGCGACCCGTCGTCGGCGCTGCTGGAGGTGCTCGACCCCGAGCAGAACCACACCTTCGGCGACCACTACGTCGAGGTCGATTTCGACCTCTCGGACGTGATGTTCGTGGCGACCTCCAACTCCATGAACATCCCGCCGGCGCTGCTGGACCGCATGGAGGTGATCCGGCTGTCGGGCTACACCGAGGACGAGAAGCTCAACATCGCCCGCCGCTACCTGCTGCCCAAGCAGCAGAAGAACAACGGCGTGCGTGACGACGAGATGGACGTCACGGAAAGCGCGCTGCGCGGCATCGTGCGCTACTACACCCGCGAGGCCGGCGTGCGTTCGCTCGAGCGCGAGATCTCCAAGATCTGCCGCAAGGTGGTCAAGGGCCTGCAGCTCAAGACCTACACCGGCCAGGTCGTGGTGACCGAGGAGAACCTGCACGACTTCCTGGGCGTGCGCAAGTTCGACTTCGGTCGCGCCGAGAAGAAGAACCAGGTCGGCCAGGTGGTCGGCCTGGCCTGGACGGAAGTCGGCGGCGACCTGCTGACCATCGAGGCGGTGGTGATGCCCGGCAAGGGCAACATCATCCGCACCGGCCAGCTCGGCGACGTGATGAAGGAGTCGGTCGAGGCGGCGCGCTCGGTGGTGCGCTCGCGCGCGCGGCGACTGGGCATCAAGGACGAGATGTTCGAGAAGCGCGACATCCACATCCACGTGCCCGACGGCGCCACGCCCAAGGACGGCCCCAGCGCCGGCATTGCCATGACCACCGCCTTCGTCTCCTCGCTCACCGGCATCCCGGTGCGCGCGGACGTGGCGATGACGGGCGAGATCACGCTGCGCGGCGAGGTCACGGCCATCGGCGGCCTCAAGGAAAAGCTGCTGGCCGCGCACCGCGGCGGCATCAAGACCGTGCTGATCCCCGAGGAGAACGTCAAGGACCTGCAGGACATCCCGGAGAACGTCAAGAACCAGCTCGAGATCGTCCCGGTGCGCTGGATCGACCGCGTGCTCGAAGTGGCGCTGGAAGCCCTGCCCGAAGCGCTGCCCGAGGAGGAAGTGCCGGCCAAGGTGGAAGCCACTTCGGCCAAGCCGGCCGAACCCGCAGCCTCGTCCACCGGCGACGCGATCAAGCACTGAAAAAAGGCTTGCGCGGGTCAAAAAAAGCGGTGTATACTGCGAGTCTTCGCTGAGCAGCAATGTGAAGCGAAGGCAATGCGGGAATAGCTCAGTTGGTAGAGCGCAACCTTGCCAAGGTTGAGGTCGCGAGTTCGAGTCTCGTTTCCCGCTCCAGATACCGAAAAGGAAGCCCCGGCTTCCTTTTTTCATGCAGCGGCGCGGTAGCAAAGCGGTTATGCAGCGGATTGCAAATCCGTCCAGGTGGGTTCGACTCCCGCCCGCGCCTCCAAAGAACTCGAAATAAAATCAAATACTTAGCGGCCCCTCGTGGGCCGCTTTTCTTTTGGGCGTTCCATTCCGCCGTGACGCCGTGACGCCGAAATGGACCGTGCGCCGGGGCAGGGGCCGCTGCGGCTGCCCTTGGACTCAGAACATGCCCCGGTACAGCGCGCAGGAGCGGCACAGGCTCGGCGGCGTGTCCGCGGCCAGCGCGGCGCGCAGCGCCACCGCCTGCTCGCCGTGCCAGCGCGCACGCAACCCGTCCACCGGCTGCTCGAACACGTCCCCGAACGTCGCCCGGTCCGCGCTGGCCGCCATGCAGCACGGCAGCATCTGACCGGCGGCGGTGATGTAGAGCTGCTCCCAGGGCCAGTCGCAGCGCGGCCCGGTGGACTGCCGCTGCGCACGCGGCCGTAGCCGCGGCAGGTTCAGCCTCATGCCCAGCTGCGCGGCCAGCGCGCGTGACTCGGCGAACAGCGACTCCAGCCCGGGCAGCTCGTCCTCGGCCAGCTCGTGCTCGTTCACGTAGCTGCGGATCGGGATGTAGCGCGCCGCCAGTTCCGGCTGCTGCAGGTCGCTGGACAGGCGCTGCACCAGCAGCTCCGGCACGCCGTGCGCGTGCAGCAGCCGCAACAGCGCCGGCAGCTCGTGCGCGTTGTGGCGCATCAGCACCATCACGCCGCGCACCTCCAGCGTGCTGCCGGCCTCGCGCCGCGCCTGCATCAGCCGGCCCAGGTTGCGCACCACCTTGGCGAAGTTCGCCTTGCGCCGGATCGACTCGTAGACCGCCGCGCTGGCGCCGTCCAGCGACACCGACAGTGCGCTCAACGGCCCCTCGACACAGCGCGCCGCCCGCGCCGCCGTCAGCAGCGTGAGGTTCGTGTTCGCCGAGACGCGGATGCCGCGCGCCGCCGCCAGCGCCACCATGTCGAAGAAGTGCGGATGCAGCATCGGCTCGCCCAGGCCCTGCAGGTGCAGCTCCTGCAGTCCCGGCATCTGGTCCAGCAGCTGCGTGAAGCGCTCCAGCGACATTTCGCCGATGGCGTCGCCGCGGTCGTTGACGGTGCACATGCGGCAGGCCAGGTTGCAGCGGCCCACCGGCTCGATCTGCGCGAAGCGCGGCAGCGGCGGGTACAGCTCCACCGGCGCCGCGGCCGCCGGGGCAGGGCAGGGAGAGGCCGTGACCGCTCCGGGCGCGACCGCGTCCGGCACGACGGCGCCCAGCTTCAGGTTCTTCCGCATCAGCGCTGCACTCCCTGGGCGACGTGCAGGCGCTGCCGCGCCGGCGGCGGCCCGCCGTGCACCGCCACGATCATCTCCACCACCGCCGGCGGCAGCACGCGCCGCCGCGCCAGCGCCCAGGGCAGCCCGGCCAGCGCGGCGCGCAGCGCAGGGCCGAGCACGCCCTGCGCGCGGCCGTCGCGCCAGACCTTGCGCGTCTCGTGCCAGGCCAGCCGCCACGGCAACCGCAGCCAGGCCAGCCAGAAGCGGTTGCGCGTGGTGACGAGCTGGCGCGCGCGCCGGTCCCGTGCCGGCGACGGGTGGTGGTGCGTGCGCACCGCCGGCACGAAGGCCAGGTCCCAGCCCGCGGCCATCAGGTCCTGGCCCAGCAGCCCCTCCTCGGCGCCCAGGTGAAAGCGCCGCTCGTAGCCGCCGGCCTCGCGGAAGGCACGCACGCGCATCACCACCGCGCCGGCCATGAAGCCCACCAGCCGCGGCCCGGGCAGCCCGCGCGAGTCCAGCGGGCTGGTGTGCATGCGCTCGCAGGCCGGGTCGGGCCGGTCCTGGGGCCCCACCAGCACCTGCGCATTGAGCACGCCCAGGCGCGGATGGGCGTCCAGCACGTCGGCCGCGCGCGCCAGCGCGCCCGGCTCCCACCAGGTGTCGTCGTCGCAGAACGCGACATAGGGCGTGCGCACCCGTTCCACGCCTGCGTTGCGCCCGGCCGCGCCGGGGTTGCCGGGGCAGGGCACGTACTGCGCGCCGGGAAAGCGTCGCACGACTTCTTCCGCGGCCGGCGAGGCGGCGTTGTCCACCACGACCAGCGCCGGCCGCTGCGGCAGCGCATCGAGCCGCCGCAGCGTGTGCTCGAGCTCCTGCGGGCGCTCGTGCGTGAGCACCACCACGCTCACGCGCGCATCCACCTGTGTCATCACGATGTCCCTTCGCTGGCCGGCGCTGCGCCGGCGGTGTTGATCTCGAAACGCCAGCGCCGCTCCGGCCGCGCCGTGTCGTCATGGCCGCCGGGGCCGAAGGCGCGCAGCTGGCTGGCGTAGCAGCGCACCGCGCGCGCCTTGGCCCCGGCCGTGTCCGCCACCGGCCGCTCCTTCGCCGGCGTGAGCACGAGCCCGGCCTGCAGCAGCTCGGCCAGCCGCTGCTGCAGCAGCCCCGGGATGCCGCGGTAGAGCGCGTCCTCGTACAGCAGGGCCGGGCGTGGCCGGCGCCGCCAGGCCGCCATGCAGGCCTCGTGCACCAGCCGGTGATCGGAATGGAAGAGTCCTATCGGGAAGACGAACAGCGCATCCGGCGCCTGCCGCGCCAGCAGGTCCGACAGCGCATCGGTCACCGCCTCGACCGACGGCGTGGCGCCGTACTGGCTGTCGCCGAACTCCAGCCAGCACGGCTCGCCGCCCAGCAGCGCCAGCGCGGCGCGGTCTTCCTCGCGCCGCTCGCGCACCGCCTGCGCGGCGCTTTCGAAGCCGCATCGTGCGTCCCAGTCGGTGCGCTGCCCGCCGTCGGGAGGCAGCCCGGCGAACACCGTCGTCACGCGCGTGCCCGGATTCGCCTGCAGCCACTCCCCACAACCGAAAACGGCATCGTCGAGATGTGGCGAGACGAGCAGGGCAGGCATGGACGGCTGGAGGAAGCAGTGGCGACGGTGCAGTGCAGCAATTGCCAAGCCCGTGCAGCGGCTTTGACGCGTCAAGGCAGGGATGGCACAGGGGATTTCGTCAGGCCGGCGCAAGCGGAATGCGCTTGTCCGGTGCCGGGACAAGCCTCGGCGCGGGCCACAATGTCACGTTGCAAGCAGCCCAGCCGGCGCTTCCCGTCCGGCGCATGCCGTCGTCGCGCCCGGAGGAGAGCCGCCTCATGAAAATCCCGACGCCCCGCCTCGTCGCCCTGGCCGCCGCGCTGCTGGCCGCCGCGCTGGCGCGGGCCGACGTCAACGTCGGCGTCACGCTCTCCACCAGCGGCCCGGCCGCGTCGCTGGGCATCCCGGCGAAGCACACCATCGCGCTGCTGCCCGCCACGGTGGCCGGGCAGAAGCTGAACTACATCGTGCTCGACGACGCCTCGGACGCGCCCACGGCCGTTGCCAACGCGCGCCGCCTCGTGACCGAGCACAGGGTGGACGTGCTGCTGGGCAGCACCACCACGCCCAACTCGCTGGCCATGATCGACGTGGCCGCCGAGTCGCAGACGCCCATGATTTCCATGGCCGCCGGCGCACGCATCGTCGAGCCGCAGGACGCGCGCCGGCGCTGGGTCTTCAAGACGCCGCAGAACGACATCGCCATGTCGGTGGCCATCGCCGAGCACATGGCCGCGGCCGGCGTGCGCAACGTCGCCTTCATCGGCTTTGCCGACGCCTACGGCGAGGGCTGGTTCCAGGAGTTCAGCAAGGCCGCGGCGCTCAAGCGCATCGCCGTGGTGGCCAACGAGCGCTACGCCCGCACCGACAATGCCGTCGCCGCCCAGGCGTTCCGCATCCTGGCCGTCAAGCCCGACGCGGTGCTGGTGGCCGCCTCCGGCACCCCGGCCGTACTGCCGCAGCGCGCGCTGCGCGAGCGCGGCTACGCCGGGCGCTTCTACCAGACGCACGGCGTGGCCAACGCCGACTTCCTGCGCGTGGGCGGCAAGGACGTGGAAGGCACCGTGCTGCCCGCCGGCCCGGTGCTGGTGGCCGAGCAGCTGGCCGCCACGCACCCGGTGAGGAAGAGCGCCCTGGCGTACGTCGCCCTGTACGAGGCGGCTCACGGCAAGGGCAGCGTCTCCACCTTCGGCGCGCATGCCTGGGACGCCGGCCAGCTCGTGGCCGCCGCCGTGCCCGTGGCGCTGAAGAAGGCGCAGCCCGGGACGGCCGAGTTCCGCGCCGCGTTGCGCGATGCGCTGGAAACCATCCACGAGCTGCCCGGCGCGCACGGCATCTTCAGCCTCTCGCCCAGCGACCACCTCGGCCTCGACCACCGCGCGCGCGTGATGGTGAAGGTCGAGAACGGCGCCTGGAAGCTGCTGCCCCCGGTCCAGCCTTGAGCGCCGCGGCGGCGGCCGCAATGTGCGTCTTTACGCTGTAGCAAAGCAGGGGCAGCGGCCGCGCCACATCCGGCTGGCAGACTGCTCCTCGTGAATCAATCCGTGACATCCCTTCGTCCCTGGCGCCGCGCCGTGGCCTGCGCCGCGGTGGCGCTGCTGTCGGGCTGCGCGGCGATCCGCCCGCCCGCCGATGCCGAGGCCGCCCCCCGGCCCGCTGCCGGCGCCGGGGCCGCGCCATCGGCCCATGCCGCCGCCACCGCCTCGTGGTGGAGCCAGTTCGGCGACCCGCTGCTGCCCGGCCTGGTGGACGAGGCACTGCGCGCCAGCCCGCAGGCCGAGTCGGCGCGCGCCACGCTGCGCCAGGCCCGCGCGCTGCGCGACCTGGCCGCCGCGGGCCTGTATCCGAACCTCGGTGCCTCGGCCTCGGCCAGCCGCAGCCGCGCCCAGAACGCCACCGGCAACAGTTTCCGCACCGGCTTCGACGCGGCCTGGGAGCCCGACCTGTTCGGCCGCACCCGCGCCGGCGTCGCGGCCGCCGAACAGGACATCGCCGCCAGCGCGCTGTCGCTGGCCGACGTGCAGGTGTCGCTGGCGGCCGAGGTGGCCGTGAACCTGGTCACGCTGCGCGGCCTGCAGGCGCGGCTGGCGATCGCCCGGGACAACCTGGCCAGCCAGCTGGAGACGAACCAGATCGCGCAGTGGCGGCTGCAGGCCGGCCTGGCCACCTCGCTGGAGGCCGAGCAGGCCCGCGCCGCCGCCGAGCAGACGCAGGCGCAGATCCCGGCGCTGGAACTCTCGATCGCCCAGTTCGCCAGCGCGCTGGCGGTGCTCACCGGGCGGCCGCCCGGCATGCCGGGGCTGGAGCAGCCGGCGCCCATCCCGGCCGCGCCGGACGGCCTGGCGCAGAGCCTGCCCACCGACACGCTGCGCCAGCGCCCGGACGTGCGCGCCGCCGAGGCGCAGGTGCGCGCCGCGCTGGCGCGCGTCACCCAGGCCGACGCAGCGCGCTATCCCAGCTTCAGCTTGAGCGGCTCGCTCGGCCTGAGCGCGCTGACCGTGGGCGGGCTCACCGGCCCCGGCGCGGTGGTCAGCTCGCTGGTCGCGGGGCTGTCGCTGCCGCTCTTCGACGGCGGCGCCATCAACGCCCAGGTGCGCGCGCAACAGGCCGCGGCCCAGCAGTCGGCGGCCAGCCTGCAGTCGGTGGCGCTCAATGCGCTCAAGGAAGTGGAGGACGCGCTGGTCGAGCTGCGCAGCAGCCGCGAGCGCCAGGCCACGCTCGCGCGCGCGGCGCAGGCGGCTGCGAATGCCGCGCTGCTGGCCACGCAGCAGTACGGCGGCGGGCTGGTGGATTTCCAGACCGTGCTGCAGACCCAGCGCACCCAGTTTGCCCTGCAGGACAGCCTGGCCGCCGCGCAGGCCGACGCCGCCATCGCCCACGTGCGCCTGTACAAGGCGCTGGGCGGCGGCTGGCAGCCCGACGCCGCCACGGTGGCCATGCCCTGACACCTTTCGTGCCGGCGGCGCGCTTTGCGTGCGCTGCGGCCGGCCGAGCATCGAGACCGGATTCCCGAACCATGAAGTCCACCGACAAAGCCGACGCCAAGGCCGGCCCCGAACTCGACGCGCTGCTGGGCGCCGGCGCCCGGCCGCGGCCCTGGCGGCGCCGGCCCGCCACCTGGATCGGCGCGGGCGTGCTCGCCGCCGCGGTGGCCGGCGGCCTGGCCTGGCAGCAGCGCCAGGCGCAGCAGGCCGTGCCGGTGTTCGTCACCGAGCCGGTGACGCGCGGCGACCTCAGCTTGAGCGTCAGCGCCAACGGCACGCTGCAGCCCACGCGCACCGTGAACATCGGCAGCGAGCTCTCCGGCACCGTGGCGCGCGTGCTGGTGGACGTGAACGACCAGGTGAAGAAGGGCCAGGTGCTGGTCGAGCTGGACCGCACCCGGCTGCAGGGGCAGCTGGAGCGCTCGCGCGCCACGCTGGCCTCCAGCCGCGCCCGGGTGTCCCAGGCGGAGGCCACGCTGCGCGAGGCCCAGGCGCAACTCGGCCGCTTCGAGGAGGTGGCGCGGCTGTCCGGCGGCAAGGTGCCCTCGCAGTCCGAGCTCGACACCGCGCGCGCCAGCCTGGCGCGCGCGCAGGCCGACCTGAGCGCCGCGCGCGCGGCCGTGACCGACGCGCAGGCGCAGGTGCTCATCGACGAGACGAACCTGGGCAAGACCGCCATCCGCGCGCCCATCGACGGCGTGATCCTCACGCGCAGCGTGGACCCGGGCAACGCCGTGGCCGCCTCGCTGCAGGCGGTCACGCTCTTCACCCTGGCCGAGGACCTCAAGCGCATGCGGCTGCAGGTCAACGTGGACGAGGCCGACGTGGGGTCGCTCGCCGTGGGCCAGCAGGCCGACTTCAGCGTCAGCGCCTGGCCGCAGCGGCGCTACCCGGCCACCGTCACGCGCGTGGCTTACGGCTCCACCACCACCGACAACGTCGTGACCTACCCGACGCTGCTGGAGGTGGCCAACGAGGACCTGTCGCTGCGCCCGGGCATGACGGCCACGGCCACCATCCACAGCGACCCGCGCCGCGGCGTGCTGCTGGTGCCCAACCAAGCACTGCGCTTCACGCCCTCCACCGCGGCCGCGCCGCAGGACGGCGGCGGCCCGGCCGCGGGCGGCGGCGGCGGTGCCGGCGTCACCTCGGTGCTGATGCCGCGCATGCCGCGCAACGCACGCAAGCAGGCCGGCGAGGCCGCCGGCAGCGGCGCCAGCAGGACGCTGTGGCTGCTGCAGGAGGGCCGCCCCGTGGCCGTCACCGTCACCACCGGCGCCAGCGACGGCCGCCGCACCGAGGTGCGCAGCGACCAGCTCCAGCCCGGCATGCAGGTGATCGTGGACCAGCGCGCGCAGCCCAGGTGAGGCCGGGACGAGCATGAACGTGACCCCCCTGACAAACGCCGCCGAGCGCCAGCCGCTGATCCGGCTGCGCGGCATCACCAAGCGCTACGGCCAGGGCCAGGCCGCCTTCCTCGCGCTCAAGGGCGTGGACCTGGACATCGACGAGGGCGACTTCGTCGCCGTGATGGGCCCCAGCGGCTCCGGGAAAAGCACGGTGATGAACCTGCTCGGCTGCCTGGACGTGCCCAGCAGCGGCGAGTACTTCTTCCGCGGCGTGCCGGTGCACGCGCTGAGCCGCGACCAGCGCGCCCGGCTGCGCCGCCAGCAGCTCGGCTTCGTGTTCCAGGGTTTCAACCTCCTGGCGCGCACGTCGGCGCAGGAGAACGTCGAGCTGCCGCTGCTCTACCGCGGCACGCCCGCGAAGGAGCGGCGGCGCCTGGCGCTGGAGTCGCTCGACACCGTCGGGCTGGCGCAGTGGGCGCACCACACGCCGGCCGAGTTGTCGGGGGGGCAGCAGCAGCGCGTGGCCATCGCGCGGGCGCTGGTGACGGACCCGAAGGTGCTGCTGGCCGACGAGCCCACCGGCAACCTCGACACCCAGCGCAGCCGCGAGATCATGGAGCTGCTGTGGCGGCTCAACAGCGAGCGCGGCATCACCGTGCTGATGGTCACGCACGAGAGCGACATGGCCGCGTGGGCGCGGCGCGTCGTGCGCTTCGTCGATGGCCGCGTGGACAGCGACACGCGCAACGAGCGCCCGGCCGGGCTGGACGTGGCCGCCGCCGCGGCGGTGCCCGCCGATGAAGTGACGGGGCCCGCCTCGATCGTCTCGCAGGGAGCGAACTGATGCTGTGGAACAGCCTGCTGCTGGCGCTGCGCGAGATCCGCCGCCACCTGCTGCGCAGCTTCCTGACCATCCTGGGCATCGTCATCGGCGTGAGCGCCGTCATCACCATGGTGACGCTGGGCAAGGGCGCGACGCAGGCGGTGCAAAGCGAGATCACGAGCCTGGGCACCAACCTGCTCATGGTGCGCCCGGGCCAGCGCCTGGGCCCGGGCAGCGGCGGCGCCGGCGCGCCCAGCTTCACGGTGGAGGACGTGGCCGCCATCCGCGGCCAGATCGGCGGCGTGGCCGCGGTGGCACCGGAGGTGCGCTCCGGCGTGACGGTGGTGGCCAACGGCCGCAACTGGGCCACCAGCGTCACCGGCACCAGCAGCGACTACTTCTTCACCAACAACTGGCGCATCGCCGCGGGCCGCGGCTTCGAGGAGGCCGAGGAGCGCGCCGGCGCGGCGGTGTGCCTGATCGGCGAGACGGTGCGCCGCGAGCTGTTCGCGGCCGACGCCGCCCAGGTGCTGGGCCAGCGGTTGCGCATCAGGCAGTTCTCCTGCGAGGTGGCGGGCGTGCTGGCCTCCAAGGGGCAGGGCGCGATGGGCAACGACCAGGACGACGTGGTGCTCATGCCGCTGGCCACCGTGCAGCGCCGCGTCACGGGCAGCACGCGGGTGCAGACGATCCTGGTGTCGATGGCCGAGGGCAGCGACGCCGAGCGCGTGAAGGCCGGCATCCGCGACCTGCTGCGCGAGCGGCGCAAGCTCGCGGCCGGCGAGGAGGACAACTTCAACGTGCTCGACACCGCGCAGCTGGCGCAGACGTTTTCCAGCACCACGCGCGTGATGACGATGCTGCTGAGCGCCGTGGCCGCGGTGAGCCTGCTGGTGGGCGGCATCGGGATCATGAACATCATGCTGGTGAGCGTGACCGAGCGCACGCGCGAGATCGGCGTGCGCCTGGCCATCGGTGCGCTGGAGGCCGAGGTGCTGCTGCAGTTCCTGATCGAGGCCGTGGCGCTGGCGGCGCTGGGCGGCGTGATCGGCATCGTGCTGGCGGCCGTGTTCTCGGTCACCGGCGCGCGGCTGATGGGCGTGCCCTACACGTTTGACGTGCCCATCAACGTGCTGGCCTTCGTGTTCTCGGCGGGCATCGGCGTGCTCTTCGGCTACTTCCCGGCGCGGCGCGCGGCGCGGCTGGACCCGATCGAGGCGCTGCGGCACGAGTAAATTGATCCTGGCCCGGGATGGAACGCGGGCTGGCCGCCCGCGCCCGGGCGTGCGGTTTGCCAGGGCGCGGGCGCGGTTTCCCCTTCAGACCACCGCCCCACGATGAACGACCGCCCCGATCCTGCCCGCCCTGCCGAGCTTGCCGGCCGCCCGCGCCCGTTGCCCGACGACCACGAATCCGCCCGGCTGCGCAGCGGCCGCCTGGAGTACCGCGCCCTGCTGTGGCTGCTGGTGCTGGTGACGCTGGCCTTTGGCTGGATCCTGCTGCCCTACTACACGGCGGTGTTCTGGGCCGTGGTCACGGCGATCCTGTTCACCACGGTGCAGCGGCGCATCCAGCGCAACCTCAAGGGCCGCGCCAACGCCGCGGCGCTGCTGACGCTGCTGATCGTGCTGGTGATCGTGATCCTGCCGCTGACCATGGTCAGCTCGATGCTGGTGCAGGAGGCCATGGGCGTGCTGGCGCGGGTGCAGAGCGGCGAGATCAACTTCACCCGCTACGGCGAGCAGATCTACGCCGCGCTGCCGGACTGGCTCACCGGGCTGCTCGACCGCTTCGGGCTGGCCGACCTGGCCGGGCTCAAGGCGCAGCTGGGCGAGCGGCTGACGCAGGGCACGCAGATGCTGGCCGCGCGCGCGGTGGGCATCGGGCAGGGCACCTTCAACTTCCTCATCACCTTCGGCGTGATGCTGTACCTGCTGTTCTTCCTGCTGCGCGACGGCAACGCGCTGGCGGCGCGGGTGCGCCGCGCCATCCCGCTCGACGAGCAGGACAAGCGCGAGCTGCTCACGCGCTTCGCCACCGTGATCCGCGCCACCGTCAAGGGCAACATCGTGGTGGCGCTGGTGCAGGGCGCGCTGGGCAGCCTGGCCTTCTGGTTCCTGGGCATCCACGGCGCGCTGCTGTGGGGCGTGGTGATGGCGGTGCTGTCGCTGCTGCCGGCCGTGGGCGCGGCGCTGGTGTGGGGGCCGGTGGCCATCTACCTGCTGGTCACCGGCGCGATGTGGAAGGGCATCGCGCTGATCGCCTGGGGCGTGGTCGTGATCGGGCTGGTGGACAACGTGCTGCGCCCGATCCTGGTCGGCAAGGACACCAAGATGCCCGACTACCTGGTGCTGATCTCCACCCTCGGCGGCATCGCCGTGTTCGGGCTCAACGGCTTCGTCATCGGCCCGCTGATCGCCGCCCTCTTCATGGCCGCCTGGGACATCTTCATCGAGCGCCGCGAGAAGCGGCTGCCCGAAGTGCGCTGACGCCGCAGCCGTGGCAACCGGCCACGGGCACGGCGCGGTTGCAGGGACATGCCGGCGCCGGCCGGCAGCGGCGCGCCCCGGCACGTAGACTGCCGCGCTTTTGCGCGCGCCGCCCCGGCGCGCGTGCAGTCGGGCAGCGGGAGCGAGGCGGTGATGGACGGCAAGATTTGGCATTCGGCGGCAGCCGGTTTCGAGGCGGCGCGGCGGATGGATCGGCTGCCCGACGGCCACCGCGCACGCCACCTGCACGGCCACGGTTTCCAGGCCCGCGTGCGCGGCGCGCTGCCCGCCGGGGCGGCCGCCTTTCCCGGGGGCGAAGTCGAGGCACTGCACTCCCGGCTGGCCGAGGTGGCCGCGACGCTGGACCACCGCTTCCTCAACGACGTGCTGAACGAGCCCAGCGACGAGCGCCTGGCGCGCTGGATCGGCTGCCGCGTCGGGCTGCCGCTGGAAGTGGGCGTGCAGAGCATGGCCACGCGCGGCGTGGACCTGGACGGCGCTGGCCGCGCCCACGCCTGGCGCCGCTACGCCTTCCACTCCGCGCACCGCCTGCCCAACGTGCCCGAAGGCCACAAGTGCGGCCGCATGCACGGCCACGGCTTCGAGGCGCTGATCCATGCCGAGGGCGTGAGCCACGAGCGCCTCGACGCCGCCTGGGCCCCGCTGCAGGCGCGGCTGCACATGGCCTGCCTCAACGAGTTGCCCGGGCTGGAGAACCCGACGAGCGAGATGCTGTCCAGCTGGATCTGGGAGCGGCTGCGCCCGGAGTTGTCCGGGGCGCTGCACGTCGCGGTGTTCGAGACGGCCTCCTGCGGCGCCTGCCACGACGGCCACCAGTGGCGCACCTGGAAGGAGTTCACCCTGGACAGCGCGCTGATGCTCAAGCGCGCACCGGAGGGCAGCCCCTTGAGCCGCCTGCACGGCCACACCTACACGCTGCGCCTGCACTTGGCGGCGCCGCTGGACGCGCTGATGGGCTGGACGCTGGACTTCGGCGACGTGAAGCGCCTGTTCGACCCGGTGTTCCGCAGCCTGGACCACAGGCCGCTGCACGAGATCGAGGGCCTGGCCGACTGCGACGCCGCGACGCTGGCGCAGTGGGTGCTGGCGCAGGCGCGCGAGCGGCTGCCGCAGGTGGACCGGGTGGACCTTCACGAGACGCCCGGCTGCGGCGCTACGGTGCAGCTGGGCGGCGCCGCGCCGGCGCTGCCGGTCTGAGCGGGGCAGGAAGCCATGACGTACGCGGTCAAGGAAATCTTCTACACGCTGCAGGGTGAGGGCGCGCAGGCCGGGCGCGCGGCGGTGTTCTGCCGCTTTGCCGGCTGCAACCTCTGGAGCGGGCGAGAGCAGGACCGCGCCACGGCCGCCTGCCGCTTCTGCGACACCGACTTCGTCGGAACCGACGGCCCGGGCGGCGGCAAGTTCGCCGACGCGCCGGCGCTGGCGGATGCGGTCGCGGCGCAGTGGCCGGGCAGCGAGGGCAAGCCGCTGGTGGTGTGCACCGGCGGCGAGCCGCTGCTGCAGCTCGACACGGCGCTGATCGACGCGCTGCACGTGCGCGGCTTCGAGATCGCGGTGGAGACGAACGGCACGCAGCCGGCGCCCGCGGGGCTGGACTGGATCTGTGTCAGCCCCAAGGCCGATGCGCCGGTGGTGCTCACGCGCGGCGACGAGCTCAAGCTGGTCTTTCCGCAGGCGCTGGCGCGGCCCGAGCGCTTCGAGCAGCTGGATTTCAGGCATTTCATCCTGCAGCCGTTGGACGGCCCGGAGCGCGAGCGCAACACGCGCCTGGCGCTGGACTACTGCCTGGCGCACCCGCGCTGGCGGCTGGGGCTGCAGACGCACAAGCTGCTCGACATTCCCTGAAGGGACGGCGTCAGTCTTGAGGCGATAATGCGCCCCTTGCCCGCCGTGCCCCGCGCACGGCAGCCCGCCCGGGTGGCGAAATCGGTAGACGCAGCGGACTTAAAATCCGCCGCCGCTAAAACGGCTTACGGGTTCGAGTCCCGTTCCGGGCACCAAATAAAGTCCTCAAGATTCATGTCGGCTCGCCGGGAAGGCGCCTGATATTTTCACGTGCCGTCGCCGAAATGCCTGGGGTTTCAGCACATTCTCCGGGGTATTTTCCAACGGCTTATTGATTCGCCGCCTCGCTTTTTGTCGTTTCGACAATTGCTTTGCCGCATCATTTCTGCATTCGTTTGTCCTGAGCGGGACGGATACGGTTCGCAGGCCGCCGGCATGCCGGCCGGAGCAGCGGTTGGAGTTCGTCGATGTCAACGAGTGTCAACATAGAATGCCTCCATGTTGACATGAGCAGACATCATGCGTGCCCGAGACCCGCTCTCCGAACCCTTTGAAGTGACCCAGTTCGTGGCCGAGGTCGGCACGCGCATCCGCGTGCAGCGCCTGGCACGGGGGCTGTCGCAGGCGGACCTGGCCGAGCGGGCCGACATCAGCCGGCAGACGCTCATGGCGATCGAGGCGGGCGCCCTGTCCACCCGCTTTGCCGACGTGGCACGGGTGCTGTGGGCGCTGGACGACGTCAGCCTTCAAGGCGCGCTGGCCTCGGCGACCGAGGACGAGGCTTACCAGGACGCCGTGCGCAGCCGGCTGCCGCGCTTCAAGCGCCGGGCGAAAAAGGAATCGGCATGACCCGGCGTGCCCCGGTATTCCGGTGGAGCCACGATGACGCGCAGGGCCGCCAGGCCGTGCGCGTGGGTGAATTGACGCAGGAAGCCACCCGCTGGGAATTCCGCTACGACGCCGATTACCTGGCCCGCGGACTCCAGGCCTAGGAACTGGACCCGACCGGCATTCGCACCAAGCAGCGCTCGGCCTATTCACGGCTGGGGCCTGCGCCGCATCCCGTGTTTTGCGACATTGCCTTGTCCGGCTGGGCGCTGGATGCGGTGCAAAAAAGGGCAGGGAAGGTTCTGCCGGATTGGAATATCGATCCCGACGAGCCCTGGGGCTGGTGGGAGCGCTTGATCTTCGCGCCGGCCGATGGCTTTGGTGCCTTGTTTGTCGGGGATGTTCAAGACAAGCAGCGCGTGGAAGCCGCGCTGGTCGAGGAATTGAGCCGGGTCACGAAAGCGTCGCTGGAACGAATCGCGCTGGGAGAATCGTCGTCCGGGGCGCTGGGCGGTGAGCGGCCCAAGATTGCCATTCATTGGGAGGACGACCGCAATCCGGGGCCCGTTCATCCCAGCATTTTGAAATTCGCGCTGCCGAGTGAGCGGCCGGACAGCGTAATCGCGGAGGCCACGGCGTTGAGCCTGGCCCGGGAAATGGGGCTGCGCGTGCCCGAGCACCGCGTGACATGGTGGGGCGGGCAGCCGGCCTTGTGCATTTGCCGGTTCGACCGGGGACCGCGAATCGACGGCCCTGCTTTTCATTGCGTCAGCGCCGCCACCGCGCTGGACCTGGTTCCCGGTTCCCAAGTGGAAGACCCGAAGCAGAGTTACGTGCGCCTGCGCTCCAAACTCAAGCGCCCGGGCGACGGGCTGGAGTTGTTCAAGCGCATCGTCCTCAATGCCGTGGTCGGCAATACCGACGACCATCCCTGGAATACCAGCCTGCGCCAGGTCGGCCTGGGCGACTGGGAATTGGCGCCGCTCTACGACGTGCTGCCCTTCTTTTCGCGCACGGGCCGGCCGGTATTCCGGATGGCCATCACGGACCGTCAGGAGCGTGTCGGTTCAATATCCAACCTGGTATCGGCTGGACGCCTGATCGGCGGGTTGCAGGAGGAAATGGCCCGGCAATTGATTGCCGAAATCAGCAGCCACGTGCGAGACCATTGGCAAACCATTTTCGAAAGGCATGCCCAGGGCCAGGCTGAAGCCGCCATGGAAGATTGGGCGCCGGTTTTCGAATTTGACGGCATGGCCTGAATCCCGGCACTGGAAAGACTGGTGCTGCGGCGGGAATCTCCCTTGCCGGTGGCTGGCTCGGCCCGCGCACCGCGGATTTCCGCCGGTGCCGGCTCCCACCCGTCAAAGCAGGAGACAACGCCATGAGCACCCTCATCAAACCCCTAGTCCGTGGCCTGGGCGCGCTGGCCCTTGCGGCCGCCGTCGTGCCCGCCGCCTGGGCGCAGAGCGGCGGCAGCGGGTCGTCGGGCACGACCATGAGCCCGTCCACCGCGGCGCCGGCGGCTTCGGGCACGCCCGCGGGCGGCAACAAGGCCGGCAAGCCGCCGGTGGCCGATGCGGCCGGGCAGGCCGAGGCCGCAGTGGACAAGCCGGCCCAGGGCGGCACGCAGGGCGGTCCGTCGCCGGAAAGCTCCACGGGGGCCAGCAGCCGGTCGGGGGCGGGCTCCACCACGGGCAGCGGCGCCACGATGGGCAGCGGCTCCACTACGGGCAGCGGCGCGACGGCGGGCAGCGGCTCCACCAGCGGCAGCAGCGGCACGTCCTCCGGCTCCCGCAGCGGCGGCGCGACGATGGGCGGCTCCGGCAGCGGCAACAGCCGCTGACGTTCAACAAGCTCCGCTGGCTTCCGATCCCGAGGCGCCACGCGCGCCTCGGCCGTGCATTTGCCCCCTTCAACAGGCGGCGCGCGGGCGCCCAGGCCGCACACTCGCGGCTTCCACAGCCCTGCCGCACCGTCCGGCGCCCGGTCCTCACGTCCCGGCGCCGGCCGCGGCCCGCGCCATGCCTGCCATTACCCATTCCCTGCTCAATCCCGGCGTGCGCCGCCGCGAGGTTTTCGGCTGGGCGATGTACGACTTCGCCAACTCGGGCTACACGACGGTGGTCCTCACCGCCGTCTTCAACGCCTACTTCGTGGGCGTGGTGGCGGGCAACACCGCCTGGGCCACGCTGGCGTGGACGCTGACGGTGGGCGCGTCGAACCTGCTGGTGATGGCGCTGCAGCCGGCGCTGGGCGCCTGGGCGGACCGGCATGGCGCCAAGAAGCGGCTGCTGGCCGTGGTCACCATCGGCTGCGTGCTCAGCACCGCGCTGCTGGCGGGCTGCGGGAGGGGCGACCTGGCGCTGGCGGTGGTGGCGGTGGTGCTGTCCAACGCCTTCTACAGCGCCGGCGAGTCGCTGTGCGCCGCCTTCCTGCCCGAGCTGGCGCGGCGCGAGGCGCTGGGCCGCGTCTCGGGCTGGGGCTGGAGCTTCGGCTTCCTGGGCGGGATGCTCAGCCTGGGCCTGGGACTGGCCTGGGTGCTGCACGCGCAGGCCCAGGGGCAGGACGCGACGCAGTACGTGCCGGTGACGATGCTGATCACGGCCGGCGTCTACGCCCTGGCCTCGCTGCCCACCTTCGCGCTGCTGCGCGAGCGCGCGCAGCCGCGGCCGGGCGCCGGGGCGTCCGCCGGGCTGGTCGAGTCGCTGCGGCGCCTGCGCGGCACCTGGCACGCCGCGCGGCACTACCCGGACTTCGGCCGGCTGCTGGCCTGCACCGCGGCCTACCAGGCGGGCATCGCGGCGGTGATCATGCTGTCGGCGGTCTATGCCGAGGCGGTGCTGGGCTTCACGCGCGTGCAGACCATGACGCTGATCTTCCTGGTCAACATCGCCGCGGCGCTGGGCGCCTTCGCCTTCGGCTACTGGCAGGACCAGGCCGGCCACAAGCGCGCGCTGGCGGTGACGCTGCTGGGCTGGATCGTGATGACGGTGCTGGCCGCGGCGTCCACCGGGCCGGCGCTGTTCTGGTGCGCGGCCACGCTGGCCGGGCTGTGCATCGGCTCCAGCCAGTCGGCGGCGCGCACGCTGGTCGGGCTGCTGGCGCCGCCGGCGCGGCTGGCCGAGTTCTTCGGGCTGTGGACCTGGGCCACGCGGCTGGCCGCCGTGGCCGGGCCGGTCAGCTACGGGCTGGTGAACTGGCTCAGCGGCGGGAATCACCGGCTGTCCGTCGCGTTCACGGGACTGTTCTTCGTGCTGGGGCTGGTGCTGCTCAAGCCGCTGGATTTGCAGCGGGGCAGGGCGGCGGCGGAAGCCGCCTAGCGCTCACGGCAGCGCGGCCGCCGTCACGTCCCAGTCCGGCCCGAGCCAGCGCCGCGCGAAGGCGCCGAGCTGCGCCGGGTCGCCGCTGCTCCACAGCTGCAGCGCCGGCAGGTCCAGGTTCGAGGCCGGCAGCCGCGCCGCCAGCGTGGCGGTGTGGCGCGCCACGGCCTCGGCCGTGTCCACCAGGGCGACGCCGGGCAGCGCCTCGCGGATCAGCGGCGCGGCAAAGGGATAGTGGGTGCAGCCCAGCACCACCACGTCGCAGCCGGCCTCGCGCAGCGGCGCGCAGTGGCGCCGGACCACGGCGCGCAGCTCGGCCGATTGCAGGTCGCCGCGCTCGATGGCCAGCGCCAGGCCCGGGCAGGGCTGCAGGTGCACCGCCGCGTGCGTGGGCTGCGCGGCCAGCAGGCGCTGGAACTTGCGGCTGGCCAGCGTGCCGCTGGTGGCCATCACGCCCACGTGCCCGCGGCGCGTGAGCGCCACGGCCGGCTTCACGCCGGGCTCGATGCCGACCATGGGCGTCTGCGGATGCGCCTGCCGCAGCGCCTCCACCGCGGCGGCCGTGGCCGTGTTGCAGGCCACCACCAGCATCTGCGCCCCCTGCGACAGCAGGAAGGCCGCGATGTGCAGCGCCCGCTCCACGATGAAAGCCTCGCCGCGTTCGCCGTAGGGCGCGTGGCCGCTGTCGGCCACGTACAGCAGCCGCGCGCCGGGCAGCGCCGCGCGCAGCGCGGGCAGCACCGACAAGCCGCCGACGCCGGAATCGAACACGCCGATGCAGCAGCCGGCGGCAGGGGAAACATTCATGGCGGCGGCAGTGTAGCCAGCGGCCGACCCTGCACCGGCGAGGCGCAGGGGGCACTCTAAAATCGCCCGTCAAGCCTCATTCAAATGACAGGAGCGATCATGAAGCTGCTGGTGCCCGTGAAGCGGGTGGTGGACTACAACGTGAAGGTCCGGGTCAAGTCCGACGGCTCGGGCATGGACCTCGCCGGCGTGAAGATGAGCATGAACCCCTTCGACGAGATCGCCGTCGAGGAAGCGGTCCGGCTCAAGGAGAAGGGCGTGGCCACGGAGATCATCGCCGTGTCCTGCGGCGTGGCGCAGTGCCAGGAGACGCTGCGCACGGCTCTCGCGATCGGCGCCGACCGCGCCATCCTGGTCGAGACCGATGCGGAGCTGCAGCCGCTGGCCGTGGCCAAGATCCTCAAGGCGCTCATCGACAAGGAACAGCCGGGCCTGGTGATTCTGGGCAAGCAGGCCATCGACGACGACTGCAACCAGGTCGGCCAGATGCTGGCAGCCCTGGCCGACCTGCCGCAGGCAACCTTCGCTTCCAAGGTCGAAGTCGCCGACGGCAAGGCCCAGGTCACGCGCGAGGTGGACGGCGGCCTGGAGACGGTGTCGGTGACGCTGCCGGCGGTCGTGACGACCGACCTGCGCCTCAACGAGCCGCGCTACGTGACGCTGCCCAACATCATGAAGGCCAAGAAGAAGCCGCTGGAGAACGTCAAGCCGGCCGACCTGGGCGTGGACGTGACGCCGCGTCTCAAGACGCTCAAGGTCAGCGAGCCGCCCAAGCGCGGCGCCGGCGTGAAGGTGCCCGACGTGGCCACCCTCGTGGACAAGCTCAAGAACGAAGCCAAGGTGATCTGACATGACCGCACTCGTCATCGCCGAACACGACAACGCGAGCCTGAAGGCCGCGACCCTGAACACCGTCACCGCCGCGCTGGCTTGCGGCGGCGAGGTGCATGTGCTGGTGGCCGGCGAGAACGCCGCCGCCGTGGCGCAGGCCGCCAGCCAGATCGCCGGCGTCGCCAAGGTGCTGCATGCCGACTCGCCGGCACTCGGCGCGCAGCTGGCCGAGAACGTCGCGGCTCAGGTGCTGGCCGTGGCCGACACCTACAGCCACATCCTGTTCCCGTCCACCGCCGCCGGGCGCAACGCCGCGCCGCGCGTGGCCGCCAAGCTGGACGTGGCGCAACTGAGCGACATCACCAAGGTCGATGCGCCCGACACCTTCGAGCGCCCGATCTACGCCGGCAACGCCATCGCCATCGTGCAGAGCGCCGACCCGGTCAAGGTCATCACGGTGCGCACCACCGGCTTCGACGCGGCGGCGGCCACCGGCGGCAGCGCGGCGGTGGAGACCATCGCGGCCGTCGCCGACAGCGGCAAGAGTGCCTTCGTCGGCCGCGAGCTGACCAAGTCGGACCGGCCCGAGCTGACGGCCGCGAAGATCATCGTCTCGGGCGGCCGCGCGCTGGGCTCGGCCGAGAAGTTCACGGAAGTGCTCACGCCGCTGGCGGACAAACTGGGCGCCGCGCTGGGTGCCAGCCGCGCCGCGGTGGACGCCGGTTACGCGCCCAACGACTGGCAGGTGGGCCAGACCGGCAAGATCGTGGCACCGACGCTCTACATCGCCTGCGGCATCAGCGGGGCGATCCAGCACCTGGCCGGGATGAAGGATTCCAAGGTGATCGTGGCGATCAACAAGGACCCGGAGGCGCCGATCTTCTCGGTGGCCGACTACAGCCTGGAGGCCGACGTGTTCGAGGCCGTGCCGGCGCTGGTCAAGGCGCTATAAGCCAAGCAAGACCCAGGGCGCCGCGGCGCCCTTTTTTCTTCCCTCTCACGACACATAACGACAGGAGACAAGTCCATGGCCTACAAGGCACCCATCAAGGACCAGCTGTTCGTGATGAACGAGCTCGGCCGCCTCGACCAGGTCGCGCGCTGGCCCGGCTTCGAGGACGCCGGCCCCGAGACCGCGCAGGCCGTGCTGGAGGAGTGCGCGAGGCTTTGCGAGGAGGTGCTCGCGCCGCTGAACGCCGTGGGCGACCGCAACCCCGCGCGCTGGGACAACGGCGCCGTGCACAGCACGCCGGGCTTCAAGGAGGCTTTCAAGCAATACGCCGCCGGCGGCTGGCAGGGGCTGCAGCACCCGGCGGACTTCGGCGGGCAGGGCCTGCCCAAGCTGATTGGTGCAGCCTGCAACGAGATGGTCAACAGCGCCAACCTCAGCTTCGCGCTGTGCCCGCTGCTGACCGACGGCGCCATCGAGGCGCTGCTGACGGCGGGCTCCGACGCGCAGCGGCAGGCCTGGATACCGGCCATGATCGACGGGCGCTGGACCGGCACCATGAACCTCACCGAGCCGCAGGCGGGCTCGGACCTGGCGCTGGTGCGCACCCGCGCCGAGCCGCAGGGCGACGGCAGCTACAAGCTCTTCGGCACCAAGATCTACATCACCTGGGGCGAGCACGACCTGGCCGAGAACATCGTGCACATGGTGCTGGCGCGGGTGGCGGGCGCGCCCGAAGGCGTCAAGGGCATCAGCCTGTTCATCGTCCCGAAGTTCCTGCCCGACGCGCAGGGCCAGGCCACCGTGCGCAACGACGTGCACTGCGTGAGCATCGAGCACAAGCTGGGCATCAAGGCCAGCCCCACGGCCGTGCTGCAGTACGGCGACCAGGGCGGCGCCGTGGGCTACCTCGTGGGCGAGGAGAACCGCGGGCTGGAGTACATGTTCATCATGATGAACGCCGCCCGCTACGCGGTGGGCGTGCAGGGCGTGGCGCTGTCCGAGCGCGCCTACCAGCAGGCCGTGGCCTATGCGAAGGAGCGCGTGCAGTCGCGCCCGGTGGACGGCAGCGCCGCGGCGTCGGTGCCCATCATTCGCCACCCCGACGTGCAGCGCATGCTCATGACGATGCGCGCGCAGACCGAGGGCAGCCGCGCCCTGGCGCTGGCCGCCGCGGCCGCGCACGACGCGGCGCACGCGCACGTCGATCCGGGCCAGCGCGAGGCCAACCGGCGCTTCTACGACTACCTGGTGCCGCTGGTGAAGGGCTACTGCACCGAGGTGAGCCTGGACGTGGCCTCGCTGGGCATCCAGGTGCACGGCGGCATGGGCTTCATCGAGGAGACGGGCGCGGCGCAGTACCTGCGCGACGCCAAGATCCTGTCCATCTACGAGGGCACCACCGCGATCCAGGCCAACGACCTGGTCGGGCGCAAGACGCTGCGCGACGGCGGGCAGACCGCGCGCTGGCTGGCGCAGCAGGTCGAGACCACGGAAGCCGAGCTTGCCAACAGCGGCAGCGCCCATGCGCGCGCCATGCACCACCGCCTCACGGCCGCGCGCCAGGCCTTCATGGACGTGGTCGAGTTCGTGCTGGAGCACGGCAAGTCGCGGCCCAACGCCGTCTATGCCGGCTCGGTGCCGTACCTGATGCTGGCCGGCGCGCTGGTGGCGGGCTGGCAGATGGCGCGCGCGCTGCTGGTGGCCGAAGCCCGGCTGCGCGAGGGCACGGACGAGGAGTTCATGCGCGCCAAGATCGCCACGGCACGCTTCTTCGCGGACCACGTGCTGAGCGCGCTGCCCGGGCGGCGCGACGCCATCGTGCAGGGCGCCGACGCGCTGGCGGCAATGCCGCTGGAGGCGTACTGACATGGCCTTGCCACCCCTGCTGTCCCGCCTGTCGCTGCCGGTCATCGGCGCGCCGCTGTTCATCATCAGCCATCCGAAGCTCGTCATCGCGCAGTGCTGCGCGGGCATCGTGGGCGCGATGCCCGCGCTCAATGCGCGGCCGGCGTCGCAGCTCGACGAGTGGCTCGACGAGATCACGCAGGCACTGGCCGCGCACGACCGCGCGCACCCCGAGGCGCCCGCGGCGCCCTTTGCCATCAACCAGATCGTGCACAAGAGCAACGACCGGCTGGAGCAGGACATGGCGCTG
Organism: Azohydromonas aeria; assembly: GCF_009760915.1. Lineage (GTDB taxonomy): Bacteria > Pseudomonadota > Gammaproteobacteria > Burkholderiales > Burkholderiaceae_C > Azohydromonas > Azohydromonas aeria. Next base: position 82,877 of record NZ_VIDQ01000006.1, on the reverse strand, counting down.
TGCGCCAAGTACCGCGTGCCCGTGGTCATCAGCTCGCTGGGCGCGCGCGAGGAGATCAACCGGGCCGTGCATGGCTGGGGCGGCATCGTGCTGCACGACGTGATCGACGACCGCTTCGCGCGCAAGGCGGTGGAGAAGGGCGCCGACGGGCTCATCGCCGTGGCCGCGGGTGCCGGCGGCCATGCCGGCACGATCAACCCCTTCGCGCTGGTGCAGGAGATCCGGCAGTGGTTCGACGGGCCGCTGGCGCTGTCCGGGGCGATCGCCCACGGCGGCGCGGTGCTGGCGGCGCAGGCCTGCGGGGCGGACCTGGCCTACGTGGGCTCGGCCTTCATCGCCACCGAGGAGGCGCGCGCCGCGCCGGCCTACAAAGAGGCGATCGTCGAGGGGCGCGCGTCGGACATCGTCTACACCAACCTCTTCACCGGTGTGCACGGCAACTACCTGCGCGGCTCCATCGCCGCGGCCGGGCTGGACCCGGACGCGCTGCCGCAGAGCGACCCCAGCGCCATGAACTTCGGCGCCGGGCTGGCCAAGGCCTGGAAGGACATCTGGGGCGCGGGGCAGGGCATCGGCGCGGTGCGCGCGGTGGTGCCGGCGGCCGAGCGCGTGGCGCAGCTCAAGCGCGAGTACGCGGCGGCGCGGGAAAGGCTGGGGCTGGCGACGTGACACGGGCGCCGTTCATCCTTCGATACCTCAGGACGAACGGAAACCATTTCAGCGCGTGAGCACCTCCACGCTGGAGTCGCAGCCGTGGCCGGCCGCGACCAGGCGCCGGGCCCAGCGCGCGAAGGCGCGCTGCGTCCAGCGCCAGGGCAGCGGCACGAAGCGTTGCGGGCGCACCAGCGCATCGCAGACGTAGCGGTGTTGATCCGGCTCCCAGGCCAGCGCGGCGCAGGCGCCGCGGCGCCGGCGCGACAGCAGCATGCCCAGCGGGCAGGGCTCGGCGCTGCAGCACACGCCGCAGCCGTTGCAGGCGGCACCTTCGGCGGGCTTGCGCGGCGCGTCGGGGTGGATCTCGATGACGCGCTGGGCGGACATTCCTTGAATGTGCCGCAGCACGCAAAAAGCCCGTTGTGAACGGGGACTTTCCCTGCCGTCAGACGGGTGTCATCCCCCGCATTGAGGATGGTACAGTCCGCCGTTCTTTGAATTCGTCCTTCCCGTCCCCTTTGCTGGTTTTCACAAGAAATCCTGGTGAAGGCGGGTCGCAATCCGCCAACCGGTCAAGCCGTGTCGCGGAAGGTTCTTGAAACCAGCCAACAGCCTCGTGGACGAGGTGAAAGGTGAGCGAAAAATGATGCAGCAGTACAGGTCGAACTCGTACCTGTTCGGGGGCAACGCGCCCTACGTCGAGGAGCTTTACGAGGCTTACCTCGACAACCCCGGTTCCGTGCCCGAGAACTGGCGGGAGTACTTCGATGCCCTGCAGCACGTCCCGGCCGTGGACGGCAGCGAGCGTCCGGACGTGGCCCATGCGCCCGTCATCGAATCCTTCGCGCAGCGCGCCAAGTCCAACGCCTTCGCCGTCAAGGCCAGCAGCGCCGACCTCGCCGTGGCGCGCAAGCAGGTCCACGTCCAGAGCCTGATCGCCGCGTACCGCTCGCTGGGCTCGCGCTGGGCCGACCTCGACCCGCTCAAGCGCACCGAGCGCCCGAAGATCCCCGAGCTGGAGCCGGCGTTCTACGACCTGAGCGAGTCCGACATGGACATCACGTTCAGCGCCACGAACACCTACTTCACGACCGCCGAGCAGATGACGCTGCGGCAGATCGTGCAGGCGCTGCGCGAGACCTACTGCAGCACCATCGGTGCCGAGTTCATGCACATCACCGACCAGGCGCAAAAGCGCTGGTGGCAGCAGCGACTCGAGAGCATCCGCAGCAAGCCGACGCTCACCGCCGAGCAGAAGAAGCACGTGCTGGACCGCCTGACCGCGGCCGAAGGCCTGGAGCGCTACCTGCACACCAAGTACGTCGGCCAGAAGCGCTTCTCGCTCGAAGGCGGCGAGAGCTTCATTGCGGCGATGGACGAGATCATCCAGCAGGCCGGCCAGAAGGGCGTGCAGGAGATCGTGATCGGCATGGCCCACCGCGGCCGCCTCAACGTGCTCGTCAACACCCTGGGCAAGATGCCCAAGGACCTGTTCGCCGAGTTCGAGCACACCGCGCCGGAAGACCTGCCCGCCGGTGACGTGAAGTACCACCAGGGCTTCTCCAGCGACGTGGCCACCCCCGGCGGCCCGGTGCACCTGAGCCTGGCCTTCAACCCCTCGCACCTGGAGATCGTGAACCCGGTGGTCGAGGGCTCGGTGCGCGCGCGCATGGACCGCCGCGCCGACAAGACCGGCGCCCAGGTGCTGCCCGTGCTGGTGCACGGCGACTCGGCCTTCGGCGGCCAGGGCGTGAACCAGGAGACGCTGGCGCTGTCGGAGACGCGCGGCTACTCCACCGGCGGCACGGTGCACCTGATCATCAACAACCAGATCGGCTTCACCACCTCCGACCCGCGCGACCTGCGCTCCACGCTGTACTGCACCGACGTCGTCAAGATGGTCGAAGCGCCGGTGCTGCACGTCAACGGCGACGATCCGGAAGCCGTGGTGCTGGCCGCGCAGCTGGCGCTGGAGTTCCGCATGACGTTCCGCAAGGACGTGGTGCTGGACATCATCTGCTTCCGCAAGCTGGGCCACAACGAGCAGGACACGCCGGCGCTGACGCAGCCGCTGATGTACCGCAAGATCGCCCAGCACCCCGGCACCCGCAAGCTCTACGCCGACAAGCTGGCCGTGCAGGGCCTGGGCGAGACGCTGGGCGACGACATGGTCAAGGCCTACCGCGCCGCCATGGACGAGGGCCGCCACACGGTGGACCCGGTGCTCAGCAACTTCAAGAGCAAGTACGCCGTCGACTGGACGCCGTTCATCGGCAAGAAGTGGACGGACGCCGCCGACACCGCCATCCCGATGACGGAGTGGAAGCGCCTGGCCGAGCGGCTCACCACCTTCCCCGAGACGCTGAACCTGCACCCGCTGGTCAAGAAGGTCTACGACGACCGCGCCGCCATGGGCCGCGGCGACATCAACGTGGACTGGGGCATGGGCGAGCACATGGCCTTCGCCTCGCTGGTGGCCTCGGGCTACGCGGTGCGCCTGTCCGGCGAGGACTGCGGGCGCGGCACCTTCACGCACCGCCACGCCGTCATCCACGACCAGAAGCGCGAGAAGTGGGACGAGGGCACCTACGTGCCGCTGCAGAACGTGGCCGACAACCAGGCCCCGTTCGTCGTCATCGACTCGATCCTGTCGGAAGAAGCCGTGCTGGCCTTCGAGTACGGCTACGCCGGCTCCGAGCCCAACACGCTGGTGATCTGGGAAGCGCAGTTCGGCGACTTCGCCAACGGCGCGCAGGTCGTCATCGACCAGTTCATCGCCTCGGGCGAGGTGAAGTGGGGCCGCGCCAACGGCCTGGTCATGATGCTGCCGCACGGCTATGAAGGCCAGGGCCCCGAGCACAGCTCGGCGCGCCTGGAGCGCTTCATGCAGCTGGCCGCGGACAACAACATGCAGATCGTGCAGCCGACCACGGCCAGCCAGATCTTCCACGTGCTGCGCCGCCAGATGGTGCGCCAGTTCCGCAAGCCGCTGGTCATCATGACCCCGAAGTCGCTGCTGCGGAACAAGGACGCCACGTCGCCGCTGTCCGAGTTCACCGGCGGCGAGTTCCGCACCGTGATCCCGGAGCTCAAGGCCGACATCGACGCGTCCAAGGTCAAGCGCGTGATCGCGTGCTCGGGCAAGGTCTATTACGACCTGGTCAAGAAGCGCGAGGAGAAGGGCGCCGCCGACGTGGCCATCATCCGCGTCGAGCAGCTCTACCCGTTCCCGCACAAGGCCTTCGCCGCCGAGATGCGCAAGTACCCCAACGCCACGGACGTGGTGTGGTGCCAGGACGAGCCGCAGAACCAGGGCGCCTGGTTCTTCGTGCAGCACTACATCCACGAGAACATGAGCGAAGGGCAAAAGCTCGGCTACGCCGGCCGTCCCTCCTCGGCCTCCCCGGCCGTGGGCTACGCGCACCTGCACCAGGAGCAGCAAAAGGCGCTGCTGGAGCAGGCTTTCGCCAAGCTCAAGGGCTTCGTGCTCAACAAGTGACGTGATGAACCGCGGCGCGCAGCTGTTGCGCGCCGTCTCCTGCACGCGCGGCCCGCGCGTAGAACAAAGGGCCGCGCGGCAGCCGGGTACGCGCCCGGCAGACCCCAATTCCGAAGAGACGAAAAATGGCAATCGTTGAAGTCAAGGTTCCGCAGCTGTCCGAGTCGGTGGCCGAAGCCACGCTGCTGCAGTGGAAGAAGAAGGCCGGCGAGGCCGTGGCGCAGGACGAGATCCTGATCGAGATCGAGACCGACAAGGTCGTGCTGGAAGTGCCCGCGCCTTCCGCCGGCGTGCTGGGTGAGATCGTCGTGGCCGACGGCGGCACCGTGGTGAGCGACCAGCTCATCGCCAAGATCGACACCGAGGCCACCGCCGGTGCCGCGGCCCCGGCCGCCGCCGCCGCGCCCGCTGCTGCCGCCGCCCCGGCCGCGCCCGCGGCCGCCGCCGCCGCCACGGGCGGCTCCAAGAGCGACGTGGCCATGCCCGCCGCCGCCAAGCTGATGGCCGACAACGGCCTGGCCGCCGGCTCCGTGGCCGGCACCGGCCGCGACGGCCGCGTCACCAAGGGCGACGTGCTGCAGAACCTGCTGGCCGGCGCCAAGGCGGCCGTGCCCGCGCCGGTGGCCGCCCCGGTGGCCGCCGCCGTGGCCAAGCCGCTGCCGGCCGTGGCCGCGCCGGTGGCCGCCAACCTGGGCGACCGCCCCGAGCAGCGCGTGCCGATGAGCCGGCTGCGCGCCCGCGTCGCCGAGCGGCTGCTGCAGTCGCAGTCCACCAACGCCATCCTGACCACGTTCAACGAAGTGAACATGGCGCCGGTGATGGAGATGCGCAAGAAGTTCCAGGACAAGTTCGAGAAGGAGCACGGCGTGAAGCTGGGCTTCATGAGCTTCTTCGTGAAGGCCGCCGTGGCCGCGCTCAAGAAGTTCCCGGTCCTGAACGCCTCGGTGGACGGCAACGACATCGTCTACCACGGCTACTTCGACATCGGCATCGCGGTGGGCTCGCCGCGCGGCCTGGTGGTGCCCATCATCCGCAACGCCGACCAGCTGTCGTTCGCGGACATCGAGAAGACCATCGCCGGCTTCGGCCAGAAGGCCAAGGACGGCAAGCTGTCGCTGGAAGAGCTCTCCGGCGGCACCTTCTCGATCTCCAACGGCGGCACCTTCGGCTCGATGCTGTCCACGCCGATCATCAACCCGCCGCAGTCGGCCATCCTGGGCGTGCACGCCACCAAGGACCGCGCCGTGGTGGAGAACGGCCAGGTCGTAGTGCGCCCGATGAACTACCTGGCCATGAGCTACGACCACCGCATCATCGACGGCCGCGAGGCGGTGCTGGGCCTGGTGACGATGAAGGAAGCGCTGGAAGACCCGGCGCGCCTGCTGTTCGACATCTGATCCAACGGCAGTCGCGCTCGCGGCGCGATCGGCCGCCGTGCCTCGCGGGGCGCGGCGGCCGCAGCGCGGCAACGCATGGAGAGCCCGATGTCAACGCAAGGCCGTTCCCCGAAGAAGAGCGAGCAGCTCTACGACACCGACACCGCGGCGTGGGCGAGCCTGAACGCGGAGCTGCTGCGCCAGCGGCGCTTCGCGGAAGTGGACGTCGAGCACCTGATCGAGGAACTGGAAGACATGGGCAAGAGCGAGCGGCGGGCGCTGGAAAGCCACCTCTCGGTCCTGCTGATGCACCTGCTCAAGTGGGAGCACCAGCCCTCCATGCGCAGCAACAGCTGGCGGCTCTCGATCGAGAACGCCTGCGAGAGCATCCGCGACGGCCTGGACGACAGCCCCAGCCTGCGCCCCGTGCTGGAGGACCCGGCCTTCCAGGGCCGGGCCTACTCCAAGGCGCGCCGCAACGCGGCGATCGAGACCGGGCTGGACGTCGCGCGCTTCCCGCTGGAATGTCCCTTCGACGTCCGGCGCATCCTGTCAGGCGACCTCGGGCTGGACTGAGCCCGGCGCACCCACACCCTTACTGAACAAAAGCATGAGCAAGAACTTCGACGTCGTCGTCATCGGTGGCGGCCCCGGCGGCTACATCGCCGCGATCCGCGCCGCGCAGCTGGGCTTCAACACCGCCTGCATCGACGAGTGGCAGAACGACAAGGGCGGCCCGGCCCCGGGCGGCACCTGCACCAACGTCGGCTGCATCCCCTCCAAGGCGCTGCTGCAGTCGAGCGAGCATTTCGAGCATGCCGCCAAGCACTTCGGCGACCACGGCATCAGCCTGGAGAACCTGCGGATCGACGTGGCCAAGATGGTCGGCCGCAAGGACAGCGTCGTGAAGCAGAACAACGACGGCATCCTCTACCTGTTCAAGAAGAACAAGGTCACGTTCTTCCACGGCCGCGGCTCCTTCGCCAAGGCGGTCGAGGGCGGCGGCTACGAGATCAGCGTGGCCGGCAAGGCCGCCGAGACGCTCACAGCCAAGAACGTGATCGTCGCGACCGGCTCCAACGCCCGCCAGCTGCCGGGCCTGCCCTACGACGAGGCCAAGGTGCTGTCCAACGACGGCGCGCTGCGCATCGGTGCCACCCCGAAGAAGCTGGGCGTGATCGGCGCCGGCGTGATCGGCCTGGAGATGGGCTCGGTCTGGCGCCGCCTGGGCGCGGAAGTGACGATCCTGGAGATGCTGCCCACGTTCCTGGGCGCGGCCGACGAGCAGATCGCCAAGGAAGCGCACAAGGCCTTCGTCAAGCAGGGCCTCAAGATCGAGCTGGGCGTGAAGATCGGCTCGGTCAGCACCGAGGGCGAGGGCGTCACGATCGCCTACACCGACGCCAAGGGCGGCGAGCAGACCCTGGCCGTGGACAAGCTGATCGTCTCGATCGGCCGCGTGCCCAACACCATCGGCCTCAATCCTGAAGCCGTGGGCCTGCAGCTCGACGAGCGCGGCGCCATCGTCGTGGACGCCGAGTGCCGCACCAACCTGCCCGGCGTGTGGGCGGTGGGCGACGTGGTGCGCGGCCCGATGCTGGCGCACAAGGCGGAAGAGGAAGGCGTGGCGGTGGCCGAGCGCATCGCCGGCCAGCACGGGCACGTCAACTTCGACACCATTCCCTGGGTCATCTACACCAGCCCCGAGATCGCCTGGGTGGGCCAGACCGAGCAGGCGCTCAAGGCCGCGGGCCGCGCCTACAAGGCCGGCACCTTCCCGTTCCTGGCCAACGGCCGCGCGCGCGCGCTGGGCGACACCACCGGCATGGTGAAGTTCCTGGCCGACGCCGCCACGGACGAGATCCTGGGCGTGCACATCGTGGGGCCCATGGCCTCGGAGCTGATCTCCGAAGCCGTGGTGGCGATGGAGTTCAAGGCCAGCGCCGAGGACATCGCGCGCATCTGCCACGCGCACCCCTCGCTGTCCGAGGCGACCAAGGAAGCCGCCCTGGCGGTGGACAAGCGCACGCTCAACTTCTGAGCCGAGCGCGCAGAGCAGGGGCCCCGCGGGGCCCCTTTTCGATTCAACCCCCAACTGGCTGAAGCATCACCGTGGCCGTCCGAGCCCTCTACGAACAGACGCTGACCGAGCGCGGCTACAAGACCGACGAGGCGCAGCTGCGCGCCATCGCGGCGCTGGAGCGCTGCGAGAACGAGTGGATCGCCTACAAGGCGCGGCGCAACAACGCGCTGACCAAGCTGATCCGCCGCCCGCCGATCCCGCGCGGCGTGTACATGTACGGCGGCGTGGGGCGCGGCAAGAGCTTCCTGATGGACTGCTTCTTCCAGTCCGTGCCCCTGAAGCGCAAGACGCGGCTGCATTTCCACGAGTTCATGCGCGAGGTGCACCGCGAGCTGCAGGAGCTCAAGGGCGTGGTGAACCCGCTCGACGAGCTGGGCAAGCGCATCGCGCGGCGCTACCGGCTGATCTGCTTCGACGAGTTCCACGTCGCCGACGTGACCGACGCGATGATCCTGCACCGGCTGCTGGAGGCGCTGTTCGCCAACCGGGTGTCGATCGTCACCACGTCGAACTTCCATCCCGACGGGCTGTACCCGAACGGGTTGCACCGCGACCGCATCCTGCCCGCCATCGAGCTGCTCAAGGCGAACATGGAGGTGCTCAACGTCGATGCCGGCACCGACTACCGCCGGCGCACGCTGCAGCACGTCAAGCTCTACCACTGCCCGCTGGGGGCGCAGGCCGACGCCGAGATGGCGGCCGCGTTCGAGGAGCTGGCCGAGGCCCGGGAAGAGGACCCGGTGCTGCACATCGAGCAGCGCGTGCTGCAGGCGCGCCGGCGCGCCGGCGGCGTGGTCTGGTTTGACTTCAAGACGCTGTGCGGCGGCCCGCGCTCGCAGAACGACTACCTGGAGATCGCCAGCCGCTTCCACACCGTGATGCTGTCGGACGTGCCGCACATGCCGGTGCGCCTGGCCAGCGAGGCGCGGCGTTTTACCTGGCTGGTGGACGTTTTGTATGACCGCAGGTGCAAGTTCATCGTCTCGGCCGCGGTGCCGCCCGAGGAGCTCTACACCGAGGGGCCGCTGGCGCACGAGTTCCCGCGCACGGTGTCGCGCCTCAACGAGATGCAGTCCCAGGAGTTCCTGGAGCTGGAACACCGCGAGGTCGATACCTCGCTGACCTGACGGGCGTTGCGCCCAAGGGGCACCGCCTACACTGCGCGCCCCCATGGCGAACACCACCACCCCCGACGATGCTGCCGTTGCGGCCGCCTCCGACGTTGAAAGCGGCGCGCTGGCGCAGGCCGTGAGCAAAACCTTCGGTGCCGACGGCGCGCTGGCGCAGGCCGACCCGAACTACGTCCAGCGCCCGGCGCAGCAGCAGATGGCGCTGGCCGTGGCGCAGGCCATCGAGCGGCGCGAGGCGCTGGTGGCCGAGGCCGGCACCGGCATCGGCAAGACCTTCGCCTACCTGGTGCCGCTGCTGCTGTCCGGGGCGCGGGCGCTGGTCAGCACCGCCACCAAGAACCTGCAGGACCAGCTCTATTTGCGGGACCTGCCGCGGCTGCGCGCCGCGCTGGGCCAGCCGGTGAGCCTGGCGCTGCTCAAGGGCCGCGCCAGCTACCTGTGCCGGCACCGGCTGGAGCTGGCGCGCGCGGGCGAGATGGACGCGCGCACGCAGCGGGCGCTCGCGCGCATCGAGCTGTGGTCGCACGCCACCGTCAGCGGCGACCTGGCCGAGCTGGACCTGCTGGATGAACGCTCGCCGCTGCTGCCGCTGGTCAGCTCCACGCGCGAGAACTGCCTGGGCGGCGAGTGCCCGCAGTTCACGCGCTGCCACGTGATGCGCGCGCGGCGCGAGGCGGTGGGCGCCGACGTGGTGGTGGTGAATCACCACCTGTTCTTCGCCGACCTGGCGCTGCGCGACAGCGGCGTGGCCGAGCTGCTGCCCACGGTGGACGTGGCGGTGTTCGACGAGGCCCACCAGCTGGTCGAGGCCGGCGTGCAGTTCCTGGGCACCACGCTGGGCAGCGCGCAGCTGCTCGACTTTTCCCGCGACCTGCGCCTGGAAGGCGCGCAGCCGGCGCGGGGCCTGGCCGCCTGGGACGAGCTGGCCACGCGCTGCGAGACCGCCGCGCGCGAGCTGCGGCTGCATGCCGCCGGCACCTACGGCGCCGGGCGCATGAGCACGCGCCTGGCCTGGAGCGACCGCGAGGGCAGCGACGCCTTCCACGGCGCGCTGCAGGGCGTGGCCGACGCCTGCGGCGCGGCGCAGCGTGCGCTGGAGCCGCTGGCCGGCAGCGGGCCGGACCTGCAGCGCCTGCACCAGCGCGCGCAGCTGCTGGCCGAGCGCACGGCGCTCTTTGCCGCGCCCGCGTCCGCTGACCAGGTGCGCTGGATCGACATCGGGCCGGCGCAGGTGCGGCTGGTGGAGTCGCCGCTGGACATCCGCAATGCCCTCACGCAGCAGCGCGAGGCCGGGCGCAAGGCCTGGATCTTCACCTCGGCCACGCTGGGCGCGGACGCGAAGCTCAGCTGGTTCACCGGCAGCACCGCGCTGGAGGACGCGCGCGTGCTGCGCCTGGACAGCCCCTTCGATTACGCCGCGCACGCGCGGCTGTGGATTCCCGACCGCTTCGCCGCCGCCGGCACCGAGCCGCATGCGCCGGCGGTGGGGCGGCTGGCGGCGCGGCTGGCCAGCGCCCTGGGCGGGCGCACCTTCGTGCTGACCACCACGCTGCGCGCACTGTCGGCGGTGGCGTCGGCGCTGCGCGAGGAGCTCGCGCAGGCGGGCGTGGCCATCGACGTGCTGGTGCAGGGGGAGCTGCCCAAGCGCCAGCTGGTGCGGCGCTTCCTGGCGCATCCGCAGGACTCGGTGCTGGTGGGCTCGGCCAGCTTCTGGGAGGGCATCGACGTGCCCGGCGACGCGCTGCAGTGCGTGCTGATCGACAAGCTGCCCTTCCCGCCGCCGGGCGACCCGCTGGTGGAGGCGCGCGCGGCGCAGCTGGAGGCGCAGGGCAAGAGCGCCTTCAACGCCTATTTCCTGGCCGAGGCGGCTGTGTCGCTGAAGCAGGGCGCGGGGCGGCTGATCCGCAGCGAGCGCGACCGCGGGCTGCTGGTGGTGTGCGATCCGCGCCTGGCGCACAAGGGCTACGGCGCGCGCCTGCGCCGGGCGCTGCCGCCGATGACGCGGCTGCAGGAGGAGGGCGAGGCGCTGGCCTGGCTGCGCGAACTGGCGGCGGGGCGGGCGGACGCTGGAGCGGCTTCGCCTTCGCCAGAGGAAAAATCGGCGCTCTTTGACAAGGTGCCGAATGAATCACGGGAGTGATTGACACATCACCGCACAAAATTCGGTGCTGTCGGGGGTGCTTCCAGGGCTGCCGCCGCCACCGGCGCGCCATGAAAAAAGCCAGCCCTGGGCTGGCTTCGCTTCAGCGGCGGCGCGGCGCGCTCACCACACCTGCCACCACGGCTTCTTCTTGCCTTGCGCCTGGCCGGTGAGGAAGGCGCTGTCGGGGAAGTTCTGCTGCAGCACGCGCTGCGCGTCGTCGCGCAGCTGGGGCAGGTCCAGCCGGTCGTAGCTCTGCACCATCAGGTACAGCGCCTCCTCGATGGCGGGGGTCTGCGGGTACTCCTTGATGGCCTGCTGGGCGCGGTTGGCGGCGGCCACGTAGGCGCCGCGGCGGAAGTAGTAGCGCGCCACGTGGACCTCGTAGGCCGAGAGCGCGTTGACGATGTAGTCCATGCGCGTGCGCGCTTCGGACGAGTACTTCGACTGCGGGAACTGGTCCACCAGCTGCTTGAACGACTGGTAGGCCTCGCGCGAGGCCTGCTGGTCGCGCTCGGACAGCTCCTGGTTGGTGAAGCGGCCCAGGATGCCCAGGTTGTCGTTGAAGTTGACGACGCCGCGCAGGTAGAGCGCGTAGTCCAGCGCCGGGCTCGACGGATTCAGCTTGATGAAGCGGTCCAGCGTGGCCAGCGACTCGGCGCGCTCGCCGGTGCGGTAGCGCACGTAAGCCAGGTCGAGCGTGGCCTGCTGCGCCAGCAGCGTGCCGGCGGCGCGGCCCTCGACGCGCTCGAGCGTCTTGATGGCGCGCTCGTAGCTGCCGGCGCCGATGTCGTCCTTGGCGTCTGCGTACAATTTTTCGACCGCCGTGGTGGACAGCGGGTCCTCCTTGGTGGTGCCGCAGCCCGCCATCGCCAGGGCCGCCGCCAGCACCGCTGCCGCGCAAGCGGGCGTTCGATGCGCCCCGGGGCGCTTCCAGGAAGAAAAGCTCATCTCTGATTGCTGGCGGCCGCGCGCGTCGTCCGCAGGTCCGGAAAAAACACGAATTGTATGGTTGACCCCTTGCCCGACCTGCCCGAACTGCCCGATGCGGCGAACGAAGAAGATGCCGCCGAGGAGCAGGAGCACGAGTGGCGCGAGCGCGAGGTGGACGCCTCGCTGCGCGGCCTGCGCCTGGACAAGGCGCTGGTGCTGATGGCCGGCGAGTTCTCGCGCAGCCACCTGCAGGGCCTGATCGAGCGCGGCCACGTGCAGCTCGACGGCCAGGTGGCGCGCACCGCCGCGCGCGCGCTGCGGCTGGGCCAGCGCATCCGGCTGGAGCTGGTGCCCACGGCCGAGAGCCGGGCTTTCCGCGCCGAGGCGCTGCCGCTGTCCATCGCGTTCGAGGACGAGCACCTGCTGGTGCTGGACAAGCCCGCGGGGATGGTGGTGCACCCGGCGGCGGGCAACTGGTCGGGCACGCTGCTCAACGCGCTGCTGGCGCACCACGCGGGCGCGGCGCGGCTGCCGCGCGCGGGCATCGTGCACCGGCTGGACAAGGACACCTCGGGGCTGATGGTGGTGGCCAAGTCGCTGCCGGCGATGACGGCGCTGGTGCGCGCCATCGCCGCGCGCGAGGTCAGCCGCCAGTACCTGGCGCTGGCGCACGGCGTGCCGCGCGAGGCGGCCTTCACGGTGGACGCGGCCATCGGCCGCGACCCGCGCTCGCGCGTGCGCATGGCGCTCGTGGCATCGGGCAAGCCGGCGCGCACCGACTTCGAGCTGCTGGCCGCGGGGCAGGGCGCGAGCGCGCTGCGCTGCACGCTGCACAGCGGGCGCACGCACCAGATCCGCGTGCACCTGGCCTCGCGCGGGCACCCGCTGCTGGCCGATGCGCTCTACGGCGGCGCGCCGGCGCTGGGGCTGCAGCGCCAGGCGCTGCACGCGCACCGGCTGCGCTTCACGCACCCGGTGCTGGGCCATGAGCTGGCCTTCGAGCAGCCGCCGCCGGCGGACCTGGCCGCGGCGCTGCAGGTGTTGCAGGGCTGAAGGCCGCGCCCGATGCGTGGCCCCGGTCACGCCCTGGGGCAAGCCCTCTGAAGGGGCGGCGGCAGATCCCTCTCCAGGGGGTTACAATGGTCGCCACCGCGCGCGGCAGCCGGGCGGCCCGCACCGCCCCACCTGCCGCTGTAGTCGCCCAGCCTTGAAGCCCCGCACCCGAGCGCCGGCGTGAGCCGCAGCAGCCGGGTCGGCCCCAGGTCCGAATCCCTCAGCCGGCTGTCCGTGAAACGGGCGCCCGCCCTTCGACCCCTACCGTCGTGATGTCCGACGCTGCCGCCTTCGGCACCCGCAGACCTTGATGAATACCCAGGACGCCAAGCGTGTCCTTGAAACCGCCCTGATCTGCGCGCAGCAGCCGCTGCCGCTGCGCGAGCTGCGCCTGCTCTTCGACGGAGAGCTGGGCGCGGACACGCTGCGCACGCTGCTCGACGAGATCGCGCGCGACTGGCAGGGCCGCGGCGTGGAGCTGGTGACGCTGGCCTCGGGCTGGCGCTTCCAGAGCCGGCCGGAGATGCAGCCGTACCTGGCGCGGCTGCAGCCCGAGAAGCCGCCGCGCTACTCGCGCGCGGTGATGGAGACGCTGGCCATCATTGCCTACCGCCAGCCCGTGACACGCGGCGACATCGAGGACATCCGCGGCGTCACGGTGGGCACGCAGGTGATCCGCCAGCTCGAAGAGCGCGGCTGGATCGAAGTCATCGGCCACCGCGAGGCGCCGGGGCGGCCCGCCCTGTACGCCACCACGCGCCAGTTCCTCGACGACCTGGGCCTGGGCGGGCTCGACGGCCTGCCGCCGCTGCAGGCCCCCGGCGCGCTGCCGCAGGCGCTGGAGTCCCCGATCCAGGCGGCCCTGGCGCAGCAGTTGCCGCTGCTGGGCACGCCTGCCGAAGCCCCGGAAGAGCCCGCCGTTGCCGCGTCCGACGCGCCGGCGCCCGCCGCCACCCCCGAACCCCCGCCGGCCGCCCTGGCCGAACCCACCCCTTCGCAGCCATGAATCCCCAAGACGCTGACAACCCGTTGACGACCCCCGCCGCAGAAGACGGCGCCCCGGCTGCGCAGGAGGCCGCCGCGCCCGCGCCACGCAAGCGCGCGGCGCCGCGCAAGCGTGCCGCGCCCAAGGCCGCCGCCGAAGCCGTGAGCACGGCCGAAGCGGCTGACGGCGCGCCTGCCGTGGCCGAGCCGGCGTCCGCCGCCGCGGCGCCCGCCGAGGCCGCGCCCGCCGAGGAGGCGCCGCAGCCCGCCGCCCCAAAGCGCACCCGTGCCCCGCGCGCGGCGCGCAAGAAGGCGGTCGAGGCGCAGGCGGGCGATGGGGAAGCCGCCGCGGTGGACGCGCCGGCAGCGGCGGCGGTGGAGGTGGTGAGCCCGGCGCCGCAGGCGGCACCGGCCGAGGCGGCGACCGAGGCACCCGCCGACGAAGCGCCGGCCGAAGCTGCCGCGGGCGAGGAAGAGGCCGCGCGTCCGCGCCGCCGCCGCACGCGCCGCGACAAGCCGGCGGCCGAGGCCGTCGCAGACATCGTGGGACCGGCCCCGACCGAGGCGGCCGTGGCCGCGGCGGACGTGGTGGCGGCGCCCGTGGCGCGCGTGGCGCCCGTGGCCGAGGATGCGGCCGAGGCACGGCCCGCCGCCGACGCGGTGCCGGCCGAGGCCGGCGAAGCCGCGGACGCCGCCGAGACCGCCGAGGCCGCCGAGGCCGCACCCGGCGCCGAGGCGCGTCCCGAGGGCCGCCGCGAGGGGCGCAACCGCCGCAACCGCGGCGCCGAGCGCCGTGCCCGCGAGCCCGGCGCCGAGGGTGCCGCGCCGGCCGAGGGCGGTGTTGCCGCCAGGCCGGCCGAGGCCGCGCCGGTGGCGGTGCCCGACACGCAGGAAGTCTTCGCGCAGGTGCTCTCCGGCGCCTTCGACGTGGAGCCGGAAGGCGACGAGCTGGAGGCCGAGGCCGGCGCGGAAGGCGCGGCGCCGAAGCGCGTGCTGGCCGCCGAACCCGACGCGCCCAAGCTGCACAAGGTGCTGGCGCAGGCCGGCGTGGGCTCGCGCCGCGACATGGAGCAGCTCATCGTCGAGGGGCGCATCACCGTCAACGGCGAGCCCGCGCACACCGGGCAGCGCATCTCCTGGGGCGACCGCATCCAGGTCAACGGCAAGCCGATCAAGGTGCGCATCGCGCCGCCGCCGGCGCGCGTGATCGCCTATCACAAGCCCGTGGGCGAGGTCGTCACGCACGACGACCCGCAGCAGCGCCCGACCGTGTTCCGCCGCCTGCCGCGGCTGCAGCAGGGCAAGTGGCAGTCGGTGGGCCGGCTGGACATCAACACCGAGGGCCTGCTGCTGTTCACCAACTCCGGCGAGCTGGCGAACCAGCTGATGCACCCGCGCTTCGGCGTGGAGCGCGAGTACGCGGTGCGCGTGCTGGGCACGCTGGAGCCGGATGCGCGCGCGCGGCTGCTCGAAGGCGTGGAGATCGAGGGCCAGGCCGCGTCGTTCAAGTCCATCGAGGACGGCGGCGGCGAGGGCGTGAACCACTGGTACCGCGTCGTCATCACCGAGGGCCGCAACCGCGAGGTGAGGAAGCTGTTCGACGCGGTGGGGCTGGCGGTGAGCCGGCTCATCCGCATCCGCTACGGCACCGTGGTGCTGCCGCGCGGCCTCAAGCGCGGCGCCTGGGTGGACCTCGACGAGAACGACGTGCGCACCATCCGCCGCCTGGCCCAGGGGCCGGGCGCGCAGGAGCGCCGCGGCGACCGCAATGACCGCGGTGACGGCGACGACCGGCGCGGCCGGCGCGGCAACAACAAGCGCCGCGGCGGCCGCGGCCAGGACCAGCGCGGCGAAGGCGCGCCGCTGCCGCAGGAGGGGCGCGAGCAGCGCGAACCGCGCGAGGCCCGCGAGCCGCGCGAGCAGCGCGAGCAGCGCGGCCCGCGCCGCGACGCCGCCGAGCAGGCGCCGCGCGGCGACCGCGGTGGCGATCGCATGGGCGAGCGCAACGACCGCAACCGCCGTGGCAAGCGCGGTCGCGGCGGCGAGGGCGCAGGCCCGCGGGCGGAGCGTCCGGAAGGCGGCGCGATCCCGAATCCGCTGCAGCAGACCTACGACAAGCGCGCGCTGCAGGCCGAGCGCCAGCGCAGCCGCAGCGCCGACTGGGACGACGACGACAACCGCCCGATCCCGAACCCGCTGCAGCAGACCTACGACAAGCGCGCGCTGCAGGCCGAGCGCCAGCGCCGCGAGCGCAGCGAGGACGGGCCGATCCCGAACCCGCTGCAGCAGACGTTTGACAAGCGCTTCGTGCAGAAGGGCCCGGGCATGGGCGGCGGCGGTGGTGGTTTCGGCCGCAACCGCGGGCCCGGTGGCGGCGGCTTCGGCGGCGGCCAGGGCAACGGCCCGCGCGGCGGCAAGGGCGGCGGCGGTGGCCGGGGCAAGGGCGGTGGCGGAGAGCGCCAGCCCGATCCGATGCAGACCTCGGTGGGCTACATCGGCGCCGACGCCTTCCTGCGCGGCAAGGGCCGCGGCGGCGGCCGGGGCGGCCGCGGCGGGCGCTGAGGCCCGCATTCCCACACGTTGACCGCGCGGCGCTTCGGGCGCGCCGGCGCGGACACCCGCGTGTCACGGGCGGTTGAAACCGGCTCGGTACAATCGCGGGTTTGCCCGATTCACCCTAAGGAGAAGCCACATGGCCATCGAACGCACCCTGTCCATCATCAAGCCCGACGCCGTTGCCAAGAACGTGATCGGCCAGATCTACGCCCGCTTCGAAGGCGCCGGCCTGAAGGTCGTCGCCGCCAGGATGGCGCACCTGTCGCGCCGCGAGGCCGAGCAGTTCTACGCCGTGCACGCCGCGCGTCCGTTCTTCAAGGACCTGGTGGACTTCATGGTCTCCGGCCCCGTGATGATCCAGGTGCTCGAAGGTGAAGGCGCCATCGCCAAGAACCGCGAGCTGATGGGCGCCACCGACCCGAAGAAGGCCGACAAGGGCACCATCCGCGCCGACTTCGCCGACAGCATCGACGCCAACGCCGTGCACGGCTCCGACGCCCCCGAAACCGCCGCCGTGGAAGTGGCCTTCTTCTTCCCCGGCATGCAGGTCTTCAGCCGCTGAGACAGGCTGACGGATCCGCGACACCACCGCCTCAACCGGGCCGAGCAGTCATGAGCCTCGTCAACCTGCTGGATTTCGACCTCGAAGGCCTCACCGCCTTCTGCGAGGGCCTGGGCGAGAAGCGCTTCCGCGCGGTGCAGTTGTTCCGCTGGATCCATCAAAAAGGCGCGGGCGACTTCGACCAGATGAGCGATCTGGCCAAGTCGCTGCGCGCCAAGCTGGCCACGCGCGCCGAGGTGCGGCCGCTGGCCGTGCTCAGCGAGCAGGCGTCCAGCGACGGCACCGTGAAGTGGCTGTTCGACGTGGGCGGCGGCAACGCGGTGGAAACCGTGTTCATCCCGGAGGAAGACCGCGGCACGCTGTGCGTCTCCTCGCAGGCCGGCTGCGCCGTGGGCTGCCGCTTCTGCTCCACCGGCCACCAGGGTTTCAGCCGCAACCTCGCCACCGGCGAGATCCTGGCGCAGCTGTGGCATGCGGAACATCACCTGCGTACCCGGCTGAAGCTCGGCCCCACCGAGCGCGCCATCGACAACGTCGTGATGATGGGCATGGGCGAGCCGCTGCAGAACTACGCGGCGCTGGTGCCCGCGCTGCGCACCATGCTCGACGACCACGGCTACGGCCTGTCGCGCCGCCGCGTGACGGTGAGCACCTCGGGCGTGGTGCCGATGATCGAGCGGCTGCGCGAGGACTGCCCCGTGGCGCTGGCCGTGTCGCTGCACGCGCCCAACGACCCGCTGCGCGACGAGCTGGTGCCCCTGAACAGGAAGTACCCGATCGCCGAGCTGCTGGACGCGTGCCACGCGTACCTGGAAGCCGCGCCGCGGGACTTCATCACCTTCGAGTACTGCATGCTCGACGGCGTCAACGACACCGACGCGCATGCGCGCGAGCTCATCGAGCTGGTGCGCCGCAGCCCGCGCCGCGACGGCACGCGCGGCATCAGCTGCAAGTTCAACCTCATTCCCTTCAACCCCTTCCCGGCCTCGGGGCTCAAGCGCTCGCCGCGCGAGCGGGTGCTGGCCTTCGCGCGGCTGCTGGCCGATGCCGGCATCGTCACCACGGTGCGCAAGACGCGCGGCGACGACATCGACGCCGCCTGCGGCCAGCTCGCCGGCGAGGTGCAGGACCGCACCCGCGCGGCCGAGCGCATGACGCGCGCGCCGATCCGCATCCACGCCGCCGGCGCGCCGACCGCGCGCTCCTGAACGCGCGCGCGGCCGCCCGACGCCGGAATCGCTGGAAATCCCACCGCCCCGATGCCCGCCACCCGAGCCCGCGCGCTGCCCACAACCGGCCTGCTGGCCACGGCCGCGCTCGCGTGCGCGCTGCTGGCGGGCTGCGCCGCGCCGGCCCGGCACGCGGCCGAGCCCGACACGGCGCAGCGCCGCGCGCAGGCGCGGCTGGCGCTGGCCTCGGCCTATTTCGAGCAGGGGCAGGCCGCCACGGCGCTGGAGGAGGTGGACCAGGCCCTGGCGGCGGACGCGCGCTTCGCGCCAGCCTGGAGCCTGCGCGGCCTGGCCCAGGCCAGCCTGGGCGACGCGGCCGCGGCGCGCGCCAGCTTCGAGCGCGCGCTGGCGCTGGAGCCGGGCGATGCCGACACGCGGCACAACTTCGGCTGGTTCCTGTGCCAGCAGCAGCGCTGGGACGAGTCCCAGGCGCAGTTCGAGCGCGTGCTGGCGCAGCCGGGCTACCGCGCCGCGGCGCGCAGCCTGCTGGCGCTGGGCGTGTGCCAGATGCGTGCCGGGCGCTGGGAGGCGGCACAAGGCAGCCTGGAGCGCGCCGCCGCCCTGGAGCCGGCCAATGCCGCCGCGGCGCTGGCGCTGGCCGAGGTGCTGCTCAAGCGTGGCGCGCCCGAGCGCGCGCAGGGGCAGCTGCAGCGCGTGAGCTTCGCGCCGGCACGCGCCGACGCCGCGGCGCTGTGGCTGGCCGCGCGCATCGAGCACCGGCTGGGCCGCCAGGCCGCGGTTGAAACCATCGGGCGCGAGCTGCGCCAACGCTTTCCGCAAGCGCCGCAGACGCTTGCCCTGGATCAAGGACGTTTCGATGACTGAGCCCAGCGCACCGCCCTCGCGCGGTGGAGATTCCCCCGGCGCGCTGCTGCGCCATGCGCGCCAGCAGCAGGGCGTCGAGCTCGACGCCCTGGCCGCCGCGATCAAGGTGCGGCCCGACAAGCTCGCCGCGCTGGAGAGCGACCGCTACGAGCAGCTGCCCGACATGGCCTTCACGCGCGCGCTGGCCAAGACGCTGTGCCGCACGCTCAAGATCGACGCCGCGCCGGTGCTCGCCGGGCTGCCTTCCAGCCTGGACGGCGCGCGGCTGGAGCAGGTGGCCGTCGGCCTGAACACCCCGTTCCGTTCCGACCGGCGCGAGGCGCGCGACTGGGGCCCGCTCAAGCGGCCCATCATCTGGGCCGTGCTGCTGCTGCTGCTCGGTGCGGCGGCCATCGTGCTGGTGCCGGCGAGCTGGCTCCAGTTCGGCCGCGGACTGCCCGGCAGCGCCGCAGCGGACGGTGCCACGGCTTCAACCACGCCGGCCACGACCGCGTCCTCGGTGGTGGAGACCGTGATCGGGGCGCCGCAACCGCAGCCGCCCGCCGAAGGCACGAGCTCCGTCACGTTGCCGGCAACCACTGCGGACCTGGCGCCGGCCGCGCCGGCCACGGGCGCCGGTGGCGGGCTGCTGGTGCTGCGCGCCACGGGCGAGTCCTGGGTGGAAGTGCGCGACGGCACCAACCAGCTGCTGCTGTCGCGGGCGCTGCATGCCGGCGAAACCGTCAGCCTCGACGGGGTGCTGCCGCTGCGCGCGACCATCGGCAATGCCGCGGCCACCACGGTGAGCTTCCGCGGCCAGCTGCTGGACTTGCGCACGCAGTCGCAGAACAACGTGGCCCGCCTCGAACTCAAGTAAGTGAGCGCTGCACCGATGAACATGCCTTCCGACTTCGAACCCATCGCCGTGGCCGCGCCGGCCGCGCGCCGCTCGCTGCAGGCGCGCGTGGCCTGGGGCGGCCAGGTGCTGACGCTGGGCGGCGACGCGCCGGTGCGCGTGCAGTCGATGACCAACACCGACACGGTGGACGTCATCGGCACCGCGATCCAGGTCAAGGAGCTGGCGCAGGCCGGCTCGGAGCTGGTGCGCATCACCGTCAACACGCCGGAAGCCGCGCAGGCCGTGCCGCACATCCGCGAGCAGCTCGACCGCATGGGCATCAGCGTGCCGCTGGTGGGGGACTTCCACTACAACGGCCACCGGCTGCTCAGCGAGTTTCCGGACATGGCAGCCGCCTTGTCCAAGTACCGCATCAACCCGGGCAACGTCGGCAAGGGCGACAAGCGCGACCGGCAGTTCGCCCAGATGATCGAGGCGGCGCTGAAGCATGACCGCCCGGTGCGCATCGGCGTGAACTGGGGCAGCCTGGACCAGGAGCTGCTCGCCGCGCTGATGGACGAGAACGCGCAGCGGGTGAAACCCTGGGACGGCAAGCAGGTCATGTACCAGGCGCTGGTGCAGTCGGCGCTGTCCTCGGCGGCCTTCGCGGTCGAGCTGGGGATGGACCCGGCGCAGGTGATCCTGAGCTGCAAGGTCTCCGGCGTGCAGGACCTGGTGAGCGTGTACCGTGCGCTGGCGGCGCGCTGCCGGCACTCGCTGCACCTGGGGCTGACCGAGGCCGGCATGGGCACCAAGGGCACGGTGGCGTCGGCGGCGGCGCTGTCGCTGCTGCTGCAGGAAGGCATCGGCGACACCATCCGCGTCAGCCTCACGCCGCAGCCGGGCGAGCCGCGCACGCAGGAAGTGGTGGTGGCGCTGGAGATCCTGCAGGCGCTGGGGCTGCGCGCCTTCAATCCCAGCGTCACGGCCTGCCCGGGCTGCGGGCGCACGACCAGCACCACGTTCCAGGAGCTGGCCAAGCAGATCGACGACTTCCTGCGCGCGCAGATGCCGGTGTGGAAGGCACGCTATCCCGGCGTGGAGAACCTCAAGGTGGCCGTCATGGGTTGCATCGTCAACGGCCCCGGCGAGAGCAAGCATGCCGACATCGGCATCAGCCTGCCGGGCACGGGCGAGGCGCCGGCAGCGCCCGTGTTCATCGACGGCGAGAAGGCGTTGACGCTGCGCGGCGAGGGCATCGCCGCCGACTTCCAGAAGATCGTCGAGGACTACATCGAGCGCCGCTTCGGCTCCGTGGCGGCCTGACGCCGACCGGGTTTGATTCCTTGCGCCGCAGGCCCCGGGCCGCGGCGCCCATTTGCCGCTGTCACCGCAGCGGCCCGTACCGACATGGCTGAACAACCGAAGAACAAGATCGAGCCGCTGCGCGCGGTCAAGGGCATGAACGACATCCTGCCGCCCACGTCCGCGCACTGGGAATGGCTGGAGGACAAGCTGCGCTCGCTGATGCGCCGCTACGGCTACCTCAACGCGCGCACGCCCATCGTCGAGCCCACGGCCCTCTTCGTGCGCGGGCTGGGCGAGGTCACGGACATCGTCGAGAAGGAGATGTATTCCTTCGAGGACTCGATGAACGGCGACCGGCTCACGCTGCGCCCGGAGAACACCGCCGGCATGGTGCGCGCCGTCAACGAGCACGCGCTGCTGCACGACGGCGGCAAGCGGCTCTTCTACATCGGCCCGATGTTCCGCCACGAGCGGCCGCAAAAGGGCCGCTACCGCCAGTTCCACCAGGCCGGCGCCGAGGCGCTGGGCCATACCGGGCCGGACGTGGACGCGGAGCTGATCCTGATGTGCCGCGCGCTGTGGCGCGAGCTGGGGCTGGTGGAAGGGCGCGACGTCACGCTGGAGCTCAACAGTCTCGGCCAGCCCGACGAGCGCAACGCGCACCGCGCGGCGCTGATCGCGCATTTCGAGGCGCATGCCGAGCTGCTCGACGAGGACGCGAAGCGCCGCCTGCACAGCAACCCGCTGCGCATCCTCGACACCAAGAATCCGGCGATGCAGCCGGTGGTGGAGTCGGCGCCGAAGCTCATGGACTACCTGGGCGCGGAGTCGCGCGCGCATTTCGAGGGGCTGTGCGCCATCCTCGACGCCGCGGGGCTGGGCTACCGCGTCAATCCGCGCCTGGTGCGCGGCATGGACTACTACAACCTCACCGTCTTCGAGTGGGTCACGACGCGGCTGGGCTCCCAGGGCACGGTCTGCGGCGGAGGGCGCTACGACCCGCTGATCGCGCAGCTTGGCGGCAAGCCGGCGCCGGCCGTGGGCTGGGCGCTGGGCATGGAGCGGCTGCTGCTGCTGCTCGAAGAAGCCGGCGTGCTGCCACCGCCGCCGCCGCCGCGCGTGTACGCGGTGATCCCGTCGGCCACGGCGCTGCCCCAGGCCTTCGTGGCGCTGGAGGCGCTGCGCGCGGCCGGCGTGGCGGCGCTGATGCACCCGGGACAGGGCAGCATGAAGTCGCAGTTCAAGCGCGCGGACGCGTCCGGGGCGCAATGGGCGCTGATCTTCGGCGACGACGAAGTGGCTCGCGGCGAGGTGGCGCTCAAGGCGCTGCGCGCGCTGCCCGACGGCTCGCAGCTGCCGCAGCGCAGCCTGGCGCTGGCGGAGGTGGCGTCCTGGGCGCCGCACCTGCTGCACGATAATCCCGCGTTTTGACAGCCCTCAGCTTCATGGCCACCTCACTCGACCTGCAGGAACAGGAACAGATCGACCAGCTCAAGGCGTTCTGGAAGCAGTACGGCAACCTCATCACCTGGGTGCTGATCGTGGTGCTGGGCGCCTTCGCGGCCTGGAACGGCTGGAACTGGTGGCAGCGCGAGCAGGGCTACAAGGCCGGCGCGCTCTACGGCGAGCTCGAACGCGCGGCGCAGGCCGGCGAGTCCGACAAGGTGACGCAGGCCTTCAATGACCTGCGCGAGCGCCACGGCGGCACGACCTACGCGGCGCAGGGCGCGCTGCTGGCGGCCAGGGTGCAGGCCGACAAGGGCCAGGCCGACGCCGCCCGCGCCACACTCACCTGGGCCGCCGACAAGGGCGGCGACGACGCCTACCGCGACATCGCCCGGCTGCGCCTGGCCGCGGTGCTGATGGACCAGAAGCAGTACGACGAGGCGCTCAAGGCGCTCGACGGCGTCAAGGGCGAGGAGTTCAAGGCGCTGGTCGCGGATCGCCGCGGCGACGTGCTGCAGCTCCAGGGCAAGGCCGCCGAGGCACGCACGGCCTACCAGGCGGCGTATGCCGGCATGGACGCGGCGGTGGAGTACCGCCAGCTGGTCGAGGCCAAGCTCACGGCGCTGGGCGCCGCGCCCGCGGCATCCGCCGCCCCGGCTGCCGCCAGCGGGGTGGCGCAATGAGCCGCCGCCTGATCGTTGCCGCGCTGGCCGCGGCGGTGCTGGCCGCGGGTTGCGCGTCCTCCGGCGGCCGTCCGAAGCCGGCGGCGCTGCAGGACTTCCAGCCGCAGCTGGCGGCGCAGCCGCTGTGGCGCAGCAGCGTCGGCACGCTGAATTTCTCCCTCACGCCGGCACTGCGGGGCAACACGCTGGTGCTGGCCGGCAGCGACGGCGCGGTGCTGGCGCTGGAGGCCGGCAGCGGGCGCGAGCTCTGGCGCGCCAGCGCCGGCGCGCCGCTGGCCGCCGGTGTCGGCAGCGACGGGCGCTTCGCCAGCGTGGTCAGCCGCGACAACGAGCTGCTGACCTTCGAAGGCGGCAAGCTGCTGTGGCGCCAGCGCCTGAACTCGCGCGTGGTCACGGCGCCGCTGGTGGCGGGCGAGCGCGTGTTCGTGCTGGGCGTGGACCGCTCGGTGCAGGCCTTCGACGCGATCGACGGCCACCAGCTGTGGCGGCTGCAGCGCCCGGGCGAGCCGCTGACGCTGCTGGAGCCCGGCGTGCTGGCGCCCTTCAAGGACACGCTGCTGGTGGGTCAGGGCCCGCGCCTGGCGGGCGTCGATCCGCTGCAGGGCTCGCTGCGCTGGGAGGTGGCGGTGGCGCTGCCGCGCGGCAGCAACGAGGTCGAGCGCCTGGCCGACCTGGTCGGGCCGGCGGCGCGCAGCGGCGACGTGGTGTGCGCACGCGCCTTCCAGTCGGCGGTGGGCTGCGTGGACGCGCAGCGCGCCACGTTGCTGTGGGCCAAGAACGTGGGCGGCATCGCGCCGGTGGGCGCCGACGCGCGCCAGGTGTTCGGCGCCGACGCCAGCGACCGCATCAGCGCCTGGAACGCCGCCAGCGGCGAGGTGGCGTGGACCAGCGACAAGCTGCTCAACCGCGATCTCAGCGGCGCGCTGGCGCTGGAGCGCGCGGTGGTGTTCGGCGACGCGCAGGGCTACGTCCACTTCCTGTCGCGCGACAACGGCCAGACGCTGCAGCGCCTGGCCACCGACGGCTCCGCGGTGGTGGGCACGCCGCTGCGCGCCGGCGACGCCGTGATCGTGCTCACGCGCAAGGGAGGCGTGTTCGCCTTCCGTCCTGAATGAGGAAGAAACGTTGATGAAACCCGTGGTGGCCCTGGTGGGCCGACCCAACGTCGGCAAGTCGACGCTGTTCAACCGCATCACCAAGAGCCGCGATGCGATCGTGGCCGACTTCTCCGGGCTCACCCGCGACCGCCACTACGGCGACGCGCGGCTGGGCGCGCGCGAGTTCATCGTCATCGACACCGGTGGCTTCGAGCCCGAGAAGCCGTCCGGCGTGGTGGCGGAGATGGCCAAGCAGACCAAGCAGGCGGTGGCCGAGGCCGACGCGGTGGTGTTCGTGGTGGACCTGCGCAACGGCGTGTCCGGGCAGGACCACGACATCGCGCGCTACCTGCGCCAGTGCAACAAGCGCGTGTTCCTGGCCGTGAACAAGGCCGAGGGCATGTCCGACTCGCCGCTGCTGGCCGAATTCCACGAGCTGGGCATGGGCGAGCCGCACCCGATCTCGTCGGCGCACGGGCAGGGCATCCGCAGCCTGCTCGAAGCGGTGCTGGACAGCTTCGGCTTCCCCGAGGAGGACGAGGACGACGCGGCTGCCGACGAGGCCGGCCGGCCGATCCGCCTGGCCGTGGCCGGGCGCCCTAACGTGGGCAAGAGCACGCTGATCAACACCTGGCTGGGCGAGGAGCGGCTGGTGGCCTTCGACATGCCGGGCACCACGCGCGACGCCATCAGCGTCCCCTTCGAGCGGCTGGGACAGAAGTTCGAGCTCATCGACACGGCCGGGCTGCGCCGCAAGGGCAAGGTGTTCGAGGCGATCGAGAAGTTCTCGGTGGTCAAGACGCTGCAGGCCATTGCCGACGCCAACGTCGTGCTGCTGCTGGTGGACGCGATGCAGGGCGTGAGCGAGCAGGACGCGCACATCGCCGGCTACGTGCTCGATTCGGGCCGCGCGGTCGTGATCGCCATCAACAAGTGGGACGCGGTGGACGCGTACCAGCGGGAGATGGTGGAGCGCTCGATCGCGCAGCGGCTGGCGTTCCTGAAGTTCGCGCCGATCCTGCACATCTCCGCGCTCAAGCGGCAGGGCCTGGGGCCGCTGTGGAAGGCCATCGCCGACGCGCATGCCTCGGCCACGCGCAAGCTGCCCACGCCGGTGCTCACGCGGCTGGTGCAGGAGGCCGTGGAGCACCAGGCGCCGAAGCGCGCCGGGCACTTCCGGCCCAAGCTGCGCTATGCGCACCAGGGCGGCATGAATCCGCCGGTGGTGGTGGTGCACGGCAACTCGCTGGAGCACATCACCGACAGCTACAAGCGCTATCTGGAAGGGCGCATCCGCGACCATTTCAAGCTGGTGGGCACACCGCTGCGCATCGAGATGAAGTCCTCGCAAAACCCGTTCGTGGACAAGGAGTAAAGCGGCGTTTTGACTGCATCAACCGTGCCCGGCGAGGGCACGCAACCCTGTGTTAACGTGCAGACTTTCTGGACTTTCATCACGGAGAACACGTGAGCAACAAAGGGCAACTGCTACAAGACCCGTTCCTGAACCTGCTTCGCAAGGAGCACGTGCCGGTGTCGATCTACCTCGTCAACGGCATCAAGCTGCAAGGACACATCGAATCCTTCGACCAGTACGTGGTGCTGCTGCGCAATACCGTGACGCAGATGGTCTACAAGCACGCGATTTCCACCGTCGTGCCTGGGCGTGCAGTGAACTTCCACGCCCAAGAACAGAACGAAGCTTCCTGACGCGCCGCCATTCCGGTGACCGCACCACCCAGCTGAGTTCACCATTACTAACACCTTGAGTTCCGACAACTCTGCCGCCACGTCGTCTGCGATGCAGTTGGCGCGCGCGGTCCTGGTCGGGGTCGATCTCGGCCCCGCCTCCTCCTTCGATCCCACGCTCGACGAACTTGCCCTGTTGGCCGAATCGGCCGGAGACGAGGTCGTTGCGCGCGTGATTGCCCGCCGCAAGGCGCCCGACGCCGCCCTGTTCGTCGGCTCGGGCAAGGCCGACGAGATCAAGCTGCTGGTGGACATGCACCAGGCGCAGGGCGTGATCTTCGACCAGGCGCTCAGCCCTGCGCAGCAGCGCAACCTGGAGCGCCACCTGGGCGTGGCGGTGGCCGACCGCACCGCGCTGATCCTGGAAATCTTCGCGCAACGCGCGCAGAGCCACGAAGGCAAGCTGCAGGTCGAGCTGGCGCGGTTGCAGTACCTGTCCACGCGGCTGGTCCGGCGCTGGAGCCACCTGGAGCGCCAGCGCGGGGGCATCGGCACCCGCGGCGGCCCGGGCGAGGCGCAGATCGAGCTCGATCGGCGCATGATCGGCGAGCGCATCAAGGCGCTCAAGGTCCGCCTCGACAAGGTCAAGCGCCAGCGCGGCACGCAGCGCCGAGCGCGCGCGCGCAGCGGCACCTTCCGCGTCTCGCTGGTGGGCTACACCAACGCCGGCAAGTCCACGCTGTTCAATGCGCTGGTCAAGGCGCGTGCCTACGCGGCCAACCAGCTTTTCGCGACGCTGGACACCACCACGCGCTCGATGTTCCTGGAGCAGGCCGGGCGCGCGGTGTCGCTCTCCGACACCGTGGGCTTCATCCGCGACCTGCCGCACAAGCTGGTCGAGGCTTTCGAGGCCACGCTGCAGGAGGCGGCCGACGCCGACCTGCTGCTGCATGTGGTCGATGCCGCCAGCCCGGTGTTGCAGGAACAGATGGAAGAGGTGGACCGCGTGCTGGCCGAGATTGGCGCTGCCGGCATTCCGCAGCTGCTGGTCTACAACAAGGTCGATGCGCTGCCCGAGTCGCAGCAGCCGCGCCAGGCCGTGGACGCGCTGGAGCGCGTGCCCGGCGTGCGCACGCCGCGGGTGTTCGTCAGCGCGCTGCAGGGGCAGGGGCTGGACGCGCTGCGCGATCTCATCGCGCAGGCCGCTGCGGGCGCCGAGGCGGCTGCCGATGGCGCCGACACCGCCGAGCAGGACGATGGCGTCGCGCACGACGCTCCACTGTCTTCGACGCCGGGGGCCGAGGCCCGCGACGACGATTTCCCTCCTCGATCGATGCAAGCATGAGCATCCACCCCGACTCTTCCCCGGCCTTGGCCGCACCCCTGGCGCCAGAGCCTTCGCCGCTGCGCGCGGTGGCCGGCGCCGCGCAGGCGCTGCTGCGGCGCCTGGCGCGGCCGCTTCTGATGAGCAATGGCCGCAACGACGGGCCGCCCGATCTCGACGAGCTCTGGCGCGACTTCAACCGCAAGCTCTCCAACCTGTTTGGCGGCAAGCCGGGCCGCCCGGGGCCCAGTGGCGGCGGCGACGGTGGCGGCGGCCCGTCGTTCCAGCCCGACATGAAAAGTGCGGGCATCGGCGCCGGGCTCATTGCCGGCGTGGTGCTGCTGATCTGGCTGGGCAGCGGTGTGTTCATCGTGCAGGAAGGCCACCAGGCAGTGGTGACCTCTTTCGGGCGCTACGCCTACACGGCCGACGCCGGCATCCAGTGGCGCTTTCCGTACCCGTTCCAGGCGCACGAGACGGTGCCGGTGACGCAGCTGCGCTCGGTGGAGGTCGGGCGCAACACCGTGGTGCAGGCCACGGGGCTGCGCGACTCGTCAATGCTCACGCAGGACGAGAACATCGTGGACATCCGCTTCACGGTGCAGTACCGGCTCAAGGACGCGCGCGCCTACCTGTTCGAGAACCGCAATCCTGACGAGGCGGTGGTGCAGGCGGCGGAGTCGGCGGTGCGCGAGATCGTGGGGCGCAGCAAGGTCGATTCGGTGCTGTACGAGCAGCGCGACGCGGTGGCCCAGGACCTGGTGAAGTCGATCCAGGGCCAGCTCGACCGGCTCAACGCCGGC
This sequence comes from Azohydromonas aeria, assembly GCF_009760915.1. Lineage (GTDB taxonomy): Bacteria > Pseudomonadota > Gammaproteobacteria > Burkholderiales > Burkholderiaceae_C > Azohydromonas > Azohydromonas aeria. The sequence goes on along the minus strand of NZ_VIDQ01000006.1, from coordinate 54,686 downwards.
ATCGTCGTGGCCAACGTCAACATGGGCAGCGTGCAGGTGCCCGAGCAGGTGCAGGCGGCGTTCAACGACGCGGTCAAGGCTGGCGCCGACCGTGACCGCTTCAAGAACGAGGGCCAGGCCTACGCCAGCGACGTGATCCCGAAAGCGCAAGGCACGTCGGCGCGGCTGCGCCAGGAGGCCGAGGCCTATCGCGCGCGCGTCGTGGCGCAGGCCGAGGGCGATGCGCAGCGCTTCCGCTCGGTGCTGACCGAGTACCAGAAGGCGCCCGGCGTCACGCGCGACCGCCTCTACATCGAAACCATGCAGCAGGTGTTCAACAACGTCAGCAAGGTGCTCGTGGACAGCCGCAACGGCTCGAACCTGCTGTACCTGCCGCTGGACAAGCTGGTGCAGCAGACTGGCTCCGGCGCGCCCACCGCAGTGTCGCCGCCGGCAGCCTCGAATACCCCCACCCCGGAAGGCGCCAGCCCCGCGGGCAACGTGGCCGATGTGCGCTCGCGCGAAAACGCCCGCGGCCGCGAACGCGAAAGCCGCTGACGGCGGCAGGAAAGAGACGACAACACAATGAACCGCATTGGACTCATCGTGGCCAGCGCGCTCATCGCGCTGATGCTGGCGGCCTCGACCCTGTTCATCGTCGACCAGCGCCAAGTGGCGGTGGTGTACGCGCTGGGTGAGATCAAGGAAGTCATCACCACGCCTGGACTGAAGGTGAAATTGCCGCCGCCGTTCCAGAACGTCGTGTTCCTGGACCGGCGCATCCAGACGCTGGACAGTCCGGAATCGAGGCCCATCTTCACCGCCGAGAAGAAGAGCCTTGTGATCGACTGGCTGGTGAAGTGGCGCATTTCCGAGCCGCGCCAGTTCATCCGCAACAACGGCACCGACCTGCGCAACCTCGAAAACCGCCTCGCACCCGTGGTGCAGGCGGCCTTCAACGAGGAAGTGACGCGGCGCAGCGTCAGCGGCGTGCTGGCCACCGAGCGCGAGCGCGTGATGAACGACGTGCGCCAGCGCCTTACCGACGACGCCAAGGCTTTCGGCGTGGAGATCGTGGACGTTCGCGTCAAGCGCGTGGACTTCGTGGCCGACATCACCGACGCGGTCTACCGGCGCATGGAGTCCGAGCGCAAGCAGGTGGCCAACGAGCTGCGCTCCACCGGCGCGGCCGAGGGCGAGCGCATCCGCGCCGACGCCGACCGGCAGCGCGAAGTGATCGTGGCCGAGGCCTACCGCGACGCCCAGAAGATCAAGGGCGAGGGCGATGCTCAAGCCTCGGCGCTGTACGCCGATGCCTTCGGACGCGATCCGCAGTTCGCGCAGTTCTACCGCAGCCTGGAGGCGTACCGTGCCAGCTTCCGGCAAAAGAGCGACGTGATGGTGCTGGACCCGTCCAGCGACTTCTTCCGCGCGCTGCGCGGCTCCGGCGGCGCGACCGCCGCGCCGGCGGCGGCTGCCCCCGCGCGCCGCTGATGGCGTTGAAACCGCTGCGGCGATGAAGGGCGGCGGCCGGCATGTCCGGCCGCCTTGTCCTGGCGCCGAAGAGGCAAGCGGCAGGCGCGCGCGCGGCGCTGGGTACAATCCCGTTTTTAATCCCCCGCTCGTTTTCCATGTCCTCTGCCTGGCTGCTGCCTGAGCACATCGCCGATGTGCTGCCTTCCGAGGCGCGGCGCATCGAGGAGCTGCGTCGGGGTCTGCTGGACATGGCGCGCAGCTACGGCTTCGAGCTCGTGATGCCGCCACTGCTGGAGTACCTGGAGTCGCTGCTCTCGGGCACCGGCCATGCGCTGGACCTGCAGACCTTCAAGCTCATCGACCAGCTCAGCGGTCGCACGCTGGGCGTGCGCGCCGACACCACGCCGCAAGTTGCGCGCATCGACGCCCACCTGCTCAACCGCGCCGGCGTGACGCGCCTGTGCTACTGCGGCCCGGTGCTGCACACCCGCCCGGCGGGCCCGCGCGCCACGCGCGAGCCGCTGCAGTTCGGCGCCGAGATCTACGGCCACGCTGGGCTTGAAGCCGACCTGGAAGTTGTGGAGTTGGCGCTGGACGGGCTGCGTGCCGCCGGCGTCGACGCGCCCGTGCTGGACCTGGGTGACGCGCGCATCCTGCGCGCGCTGCTGCAGGGGGTGGAGCGCTCGCGCCACGAAGACGTTGCTGCCGCGCTGGCGCGCAAGGACACCGCGGCGCTGGCTGCGCTCACCGGCGGCCTGCCGGAGTCCGCTGCGCGCGGACTGCGCGCGCTGGCGCATCTCTACGGCGGCGCCGAAGTGCTGGAAGCGGCGCGCAGGCAGCTGCCCGACCTGCCCGGCATCCGTGCCGCGCTGGAGGACCTGGCTTGGCTGGCGCATCACGTGCAGCGCACGCATGAGCAGGTACGGCTGGGCTTTGACCTGGGCGACACCGGTGCGCATGCCTACTACAGCGGCGCGCGCTTCGCCATCTACGGCGCTGGCGCCAGCGACGCGCTGGTGCGCGGCGGCCGCTATGACGAGGTCGGCGCGGTGTTTGGCCGCAACCGTCCCGCCGTGGGTTTCAGCCTGGACCTCAAGGCGTTGGCCGAGCGCATCGCGCCGGCGCCGGCGCGGTGCGCCGTGCGCGCGCCGTGGGGCGAGGGCCAGGCGCTGCGCGACGCGGTGCGCAGCCTGCGCCGCCAGGGCGAGACCGTGCTGTGCGTACTGCCGGGGCACGAGCACGAGGGGCAGGAGTTCGATTGCGACCGCGAACTGGTCGAGGTCGATGGTCAATGGGTGCTGCGGGTCCTGTGAGGGCCGCGCGCACCAATCAACGCAAGTCAAGATGGCACAAGTGAATCCTTCCGCCGTGCGCGGGCGCAACGTGGTCGTGGTCGGCACCCAGTGGGGCGACGAAGGCAAGGGCAAGGTCGTGGACTGGCTCACCGACCATGCGCAAGGCGTGGTGCGCTTCCAGGGCGGGCACAACGCCGGCCACACGCTGGTGATCAAGGGCGTGAAGACGGCGCTGCAGCTGATCCCGTCCGGGATCATGCGAGACGGCGTGGCCTGCTACATCGGCAACGGCGTGGTGGTCGATCCGGCGCACCTGCTGTCGGAGATCGAGCGGCTGGAGAAGGCAGGGCTGGACGTGCGCTCGCGGCTGTACATCAGCGAGTCCTGCCCGCTGATCCTGCCTTTCCACGTCGAGGTGGACCGTGCCCGCGAGGCACGGCGCGAAAGCAGCGGCAGTGGCAAGATCGGCACCACTGGCAAGGGCATCGGCCCGGCTTACGAGGACAAGGTCGCGCGCCGCGCCCTGCGCGTGCAGGACCTCAAGCATCCCGAGCGCTTCGAGAAGAAGCTGCGCGAGTTGCTGGCGCTGCACAACGAGGCGCTGGCCGGCCACCTGAAGGGTCAGACGCTGGAGTTCCAGCCCATCTTCGACCAGGCCATGAAGCTGGCCGAGGTGCTCAAGCCCATGATGGCCGACGTGGGCTACCGCGTGCACGCCGCCAATGCCGCGGGCGCCAACATCCTGTTCGAAGGCGCGCAGGGCACGCTGCTGGACATCGACCACGGCACCTATCCGTATGTCACCTCCAGCAACTGCGTGGCCGGCAACGCCGCCGCGGGTGCGGGCGTCGGGCCGGACCAGCTGCATTACATCCTCGGCATCACCAAGGCCTACACCACGCGCGTGGGCTCGGGCCCGTTCCCGACCGAGCTGCCCATCGACGAGGAAGGCAGCGTCGGCCACCACCTCTCCACCGTGGGCCAGGAGCGCGGCACGGTCACGGGCCGAGCACGGCGCTGCGGCTGGCTCGACGCGGCGGCGCTCAAGCGCTCGGTGATCATCAACGGCATCTCGGGCCTGTGCGTGACCAAGCTCGACGTGCTCGACGGGCTGCAGGAAATCAAGGTCTGCACCGGCTACGAGCTGCATGGCCAGCGCGTGGACATCCTGCCGCTGGACGCCGACGACATCGCCGCCTGCGTGCCGGTGTACGAGAGCTTCCCCGGCTGGAGCGAGACGACCTTTGGCGTGACCGCCTGGGACAAGCTGCCGGAGAACGCCCGCGCGTACCTGCAGCGCGTGGAGGCGCTCATTGGCGCGCCCATCGACATGGTCTCCACCGGCCCGGACCGCGAGCACACCATCGTGCTGCGCCATCCATACCAGCGCTGAATCCCGAAGCAGTACCGCAATCAAGGACCGACATGCTCACCGACGACGGCAAGCACCTCTACGTCTCCTGGGACGAATACCACCTGCTCACCGAGCGCCTGGCGCTGAAGGTGGCGGCGTCGAACTGGGAGTTCGACCAGATCCTGTGCCTGGCGCGCGGCGGCCTGCGCCCGGGCGACGTGCTCTCGCGCGTGTTCGACAAGCCGCTGGCCATCATGTCCACCAGCTCCTACCGCGACGAGGGCGGCACGCTGCAAGGCCGGCTCGACATGGCCAAGTACATCACCATGCCCAAGGGCGAGCTCGCCGGCCGCGTGCTGCTGGTGGACGATTTGGCGGACTCCGGCGTGACGCTGCAGGCCGTGGTGGAGCGGCTGCGCGGCATCCCGGCGATCAAGGAACTGCGCTCGGCCGTGATCTGGACCAAGGGCGTGTCCTGCTACACGCCGGACTATTACGTCGAGTTGCTGCCCACGAGTCCGTGGATCCACCAGCCCTTCGAGGAGTACGACAACCTGCGCCCGGACGGACTGGCGCGCAAGTTCGCGGTTTAAGGCCGCAAGGCGCCCAGCGCCCGTGCTGCCCGCGCGCAGCCACATCTGCAAAAAAGGCCTGCATTGCAGGCCTTTTGTACGTGTGGCGCAGCAGGTTCAGCGGCGGCTTCGGGGCGGGTGGCAGGGCACGTCGATTGCTGCGGTTGCGCGGGCAACTGCAGCTTGCAGCTTGCAGCTTGCACTTTCGGCATTTATGGGCGCTGTTGCCGGGTTGGGCAAGCGAAGCCGCAGGTGCGTCGGCATTGCTGTCGCGATGCCCTGACCGTCAACGATCAACCCATGCTCGATCAAGGCACGATCCGCCAATGAAAAAGGCCGGCGCATCGCGCCGGCCTTTATGATGAGTTTGGTGCCCAGGAGAGGACTCGAACCTCCACGGAGTTACCCGCTAGTACCTGAAACTAGTGCGTCTACCAATTCCGCCACCTGGGCTTTGTTTCCGTCTTCGAAAACAGCTGGAAATTCTATCATCAAAACAAAACAGAACGCAAACTCTGCTCCCGGCGCAGCGCTCATGAGCGAAGTCGAGGGCATCGTGCAGGGCCATCGCGACGGGCACGGCTTCGTGCTGCGCGAGGGCGATGGCGACGTGTATCTCTCGCCGCAGGAGATGCGCTCGGTGTTGCACCGCGACCGGGTGCGCGTGCGCATCGTGCGCTACGACCGCAAGGGGCGGCCCGAAGGGCGGGTGCTGGAGATCCTGGAGCGCCGGCGCACGCCCATCATCGGGCGGTTGCTGCATGAGAACGGCGTGTGGCTGGTGGCTCCCGAGGACAAGCGCTACGGGCACGACATCCTGATCCCCAAGAACGCCACGGGCAGCGCCACGGCCGGGCAGGTCGTGGCCATCGAGCTCACCGAGGAGCCCTCGATGTACTCGCAGCCCGTGGGGCGCGTGACCGAGGTGCTGGGCGAGATCGACGACCCGGGCATGGAAATAGAGATCGCGGTGCGCAAGTACGAGGTGCCGCACCGCTTCTCGCCCGAGACGCTGGCGCAGGCCGCGGCGCTGCCCGACAAGCTGCGCCCGGCTGATCGTCGCCACCGCATCGACCTCACCGACGTGCCGCTGGTGACCATCGACGGCGAGGACGCGCGCGACTTCGACGACGCGGTGTACTGCGAGCCGCATGCCAGCGGCTGCGGCAAGAGCGCCTTCAAGGGCTGGCGCCTGGTGGTGGCCATCGCCGACGTAAGCCACTACGTCAAGCCCGGCGACGCGCTCGATGACGATGCCTACGAGCGCGCCACGTCGGTGTACTTCCCGAGGCGCGTCATCCCGATGCTGCCGGAGAAGCTCTCCAACGGCCTGTGCTCGCTCAACCCGCTGCAGGAGCGGCTGTCCATGGTGTGCGACATGCTCGTGCGCGAGGACGGCGAGGTGCACGCCTACCAGTTCTTCCCGGCCGTGATCTGCTCGCATGCGCGGCTGACCTACACCGAGGTGGCGGCGATCTTGTCCAACACGCGCGGGCCCGAGGCGGCGCGCCGTGCCGAACTGGTGCCGTACCTGCTGCATCTGCACGAGGTGTACCGAGCGCTGCTCAAGCACCGCGGCAACCGCGGCGCGGTGGACTTCGACACCACCGAGACGCAGATCGTCTGCGACGCCCAGGGGCGCATCGAGAAGATCGTGCCGCGCGTGCGCACCGAGGCGCACCGGCTGATCGAGGAAGCGATGCTGGCAGCCAACGTCTGCGCCGCCGGCTTCATCGGCGAGCACAAGCACCCGGCGCTGTACCGGGTGCACGAAGGCCCCACGCCGGAGAAGCGCGTGACGCTGCAGAACTACCTGCGCGCCATGGGGCTCGGGCTCAGCGTCAGCGACGAGCCCACGCCCGGCGAGTTTGCCGCCATCGCCGCCGCCACCAAGGACCGGCCCGACGCGCAGCAGATCCACACCATGCTGCTGCGCTCGATGCAGCAGGCCATCTACACCGCCACCAATTCCGGCCACTTCGGCCTGGCCTACGAGGCCTATACCCACTTCACCAGCCCGATCCGGCGCTATCCGGACCTGCTGGTACACCGCGTCATCAAGGCGCTGCTGGCCGGCAAGCGCTACCGGTTCGCCAGCGGCGCGCTGGAGGAGGTGTCCAAGGGCCGTGCGGGCGGCAAGCAGGCCCGGGCGCCGTCGGCATCGCAGGAGCTGGAGCTTTGGGAAGGCGCCGGTGCGCATTGCAGCGCCAACGAACGTCGCGCCGACGAGGCCTCGCGCGATGTCGAGGCCTGGCTCAAGTGCCGCTACATGCGCGACCGCCTGGGCGAGGAATTCAGCGGCGCCGTCACTGCCGTCACCAGCTTCGGGCTGTTCGTGACGCTGGACGCACTCTACGTCGAAGGGCTGGTGCACATCACCGAGCTTGGCGGCGAGTACTACCGCTACGACGAGGCGCGTCAGGAACTGCGCGGCGAGCGCACCGGTGTGCGCTACGTGGTGGGCTCGCGCGTGCGGGTGCAGGTCAGCCGCGTGGACCTGGACGGCCGCCGCATCGACTTCCGCCTGGTGCAGGAGGGCGCCGAGCTGCGCGTGACGGGCCGCCGCGGCGTGCAGGGCAAGGCGGTAGAGAACGAGCCGCGCCAGCGCGGCGGGCGCCGTGGCCGCAAGGGCGGCGAGGCCGCGCGCGGCGCCGGGGCGGCCACGTTTGCCGGCCCGGGCGAAGCCGACATGCCTTCGGCAGACACGCCGCCGGTGGACCGGCCGCATGCCGGCCTGCCGCCCGGTTCCGGCCGGGCCGTGCCGCAGGTCGAAGGCGCGGCGTCCGAGGCGGGCGACGAGCCCGTCTCGGCCGTGGAGCAGCTCCAGGCGCTGCAGGAGGAAAGCCGCGCCCACAAGGCCGCGGCGCGCACCGCGCGCAAGACCGGCGCCCGCAAGAGTGCGGCGCGCAAGAGCGCGGCCGCCAAGTCGGCCGCCAAGAAGACGGGCACTGCCCGCAAAAGCAAGGCGCGGGGCTGAGCTGTACCGCCCAATGGTCTGAAACGGGCCATGAGCCGCTGCGCCATGCTTGGCAGCGTTCCTTGGCCGGAGGGTCCGGCGGACGCAGCGCTGTGCCGTGTCAGGCCAGCCGGCGCATGACCTCGACCAGGTCCAGCGCCAGCAGCGGTCCGTTCAGCACATGGGCATCGGCCGCGGCGCCGTGCAGTTGGACGCCGGCGGCCGCCAGCGCCTGCAGCGGCGTTTCGCTGCCGGCCTGCGTGCTCCACTGGCCGGCAAGCCAGCCGGCGAGCACGTCACCGGTGCCGGGGCTCGCCAGCGCCGCATTGCCGGTGAAGTTCACCAACGGCAGCGCGCCGGGAGCTGCGACCACGCTGCCCGAGCCCTTGAGGACGACGACGGCGCCGAAGGCTTCGGCCAGGCGCTGCGCAGCCGCAAGGCGGTCGGCCTGTACCTGCGCCGCGGTGCAGCCCAGCAGCCGCGCCGCCTCCAGCGGATGCGGTGTCAGCACCGTGGCCTGGCCACGGCCTGCCCGCGCGCGCAGCGCCTGCGCCAGGGTGTCATCGGCCGCCACGGCGTTGAGGCCATCGGCGTCGAGCACCAGGCGCGCGGCCTGTTCCAGCAGCGGCGGCGTTGCCGCCGCCACGGCCTGGCCGCCACCACAGCCACACAGCACCGTGGCGCTGCCCAGGCGCTCGGCGCCGGCCAGCCACAGCGCCTGGCGCTGCATGAGCTCGGGCCGGGTCGCATCCAGCAGCGGCACGTCGTCGAGCAGGCCCAGGTAGACGCGCCCGGCGCCGGCGGACAGGGCGGCGCGCGCAGCCAGCAGCGCCGCACCGTGCATGCCCGGCGCGCCGCCGATGACCAGCACGTCGCCGTAGCTGCCCTTGTGCTGGGCATGGCCGCGCGGCGCGCGGGCGGCATCCCTCAATGCACGACCAGCCAGCCAGGCCTGCGGGGCCTCGTCATCCTGCACCTCCAACGGTGCCAGCCAGAGCCGGCCGCAATGGGCACGGCCGGCGCCGGTGAACAGGCCGGTCTTGAGGTTGAGCATGGTCAGCGTGTCGGTGGCTTGCGCCACGGCGCTGCCCGCGATGGCGCCGGTACCGGCGTCCAGGCCCGAGGGCACGTCCACCGCCAGCCGTACCCCCCGGACCGCGTTGAAGGCGTGCACTGCCTGGGCCATGACGCCTTCGATGGCGCGGGCGGCGCCGATGCCCAGCAGGCCGTCGAGCGCCAGCGCGCAGCCCGGCGGCGGCGACGGGTCGTTCCAGCAGATGTCGGCACCGGCGTCACGCGCGCGCTGCAGCGACTGCGCGGCCGCCGCCACCAGCCGGGTCGCATCCGCGGCGAAGACGCTGGCCGTCACGGCGCGGCCGGCGCGTGCCAGGTGCGCGGCGGCCTCCAGCGCGTCGGCGCCGTTGTGGCCCGGACCGGCCAGCACCCAGCAGCCGTGGGCGTGCGGCGCCAGCGCCAGCGCCAGCCGCGCCGTGGCCAGGCCGGCGCGCGCCACCAACGTGCCTGGCGGCACGGCTGCGAGGGCACGCTGCTCCAGGCGCCGCGTTGCGCCGAGGTCGTGCAGGGGAAGGTTCTGGTCGGGGAGGGTGATGGGCTGCATGGCGCGGCGCAGGCTAGCCCAAGCCGCACAGGGGGGCAACGGCGGGGCGGGGCGGCGGGGGGTGCTACAATCTTCGGGTTTTTCCCCAGCCGGCCATGGTGGCCGGCGCGGCGGTGAAAAGCGACTCGCGATGCCGGCGGTCCAAGGTGTTCCTCCAGGTCTTGAAGCACCTGTGCAGGGATTCACGCCGGCCTCAAGACCCAACCTTCTGGAGCTATTCCATGTCTGTCAGCATGCGTGAAATGCTGGAAGCCGGTGTCCACTTCGGCCACCAAACGCGCTTCTGGAACCCCAAGATGGCCCCGTACATCTACGGCCATCGCAACAAGATCCACATCATCAACCTCGAGAAGACGCAGCCGCTGTTCGAGGAAGCGATGAAGTTCGTGCGCAACCTGTCGTCCAAGCGCGGCACGATCCTGATGGTCGGCACCAAGCGCCAGGCCCGCGACATCGTCGCGCAGGAAGCCGAGCGTTGCGGCATGCCCTTCGTCGACCAGCGCTGGCTCGGCGGCATGCTGACCAACTTCAAGACGGTCAAGGGCTCGCTGAAGAAGCTCAAGGACATGCAGGCCCAGGTCGAGGCCGGCACCCAGCCCTCGATCAAGAAGGAAGCGCTGATGTTCCAGCGCGAGATCGCCAAGCTGGAAAAGGACATCGGCGGCATCGGCGATCTGACGGCGCTGCCCGACGCGCTGTTCGTGATCGACGTGGGCTATCACAAGATCGCCATCGCCGAGGCCAAGAAGCTGGGCATCCCGGTGGTGGGCGTGGTGGACACGAACCACTCGCCCGACGGCATCGACTACGTCATCCCGGGCAATGACGACTCGGCCAAGGCCGTGGCGCTGTACGCCCGTGCCGTGGCTGATGCGGTGCTCGAAGGCAAGGCCAACGCCACCAACGATCTGGTGCAGGCCGTGTCCGGCGCCGACGGCGAATTCGTCGAGGTCCAGGCCGAGGCCTGACCCGTCAAGCGCCGGATGAGACCGGCCTGACGAAGGGGGCTGCTTTCAGCCCCCTTTTCACACCCAAACGGAGATTCAAATGCCCGCAATTACCGCAAGCATGGTCGCCGCGCTGCGTGCCAAGACCGACGCGCCGATGATGGAGTGCAAGAAGGCCCTGACCGAGGCCGACGGCGACCTGGACCGCGCTGAGGAGATCCTGCGCGTCAAGCTCGGCAACAAGGCCGGCAAGGCCGCCTCGCGCATCACCGCCGAGGGTGTCGTGGCCGCGGCCGTCAACGGCACCACGGGCGCGCTGGTTGAAGTCAACTGCGAGACCGACTTCGTCACCAAGAACGACTCGTTCCTGGCCCTGGCCAAGAGCATTGCCGAGCTGATCGCCCAGCACAACCCGGCCGACGTGGACGCCATCGGCGCGCTGCCGCTGGAGCAGGACGGCTTCGGCCCGACGGTGGAAGACGTGCGCAAGGGCCTGATCGGCAAGATCGGCGAGAACATGTCGATCCGCCGCTTCAAGCGCTACGAAAACGGCGGCAAGCTGGCCTCGTACCTGCACGGCACGCGCATCGGCGTGATCGTCGAGTTCGAGGGCGACGACGTGGCGGCCAAGGACGTGGCCATGCACGTTGCGGCCATGAAGCCCGCGGCGCTGTCCGGCGCCGAGGTCTCGGCCGAGCTGGTCGAGAAGGAGCGCAAGATCGCCGCCGAGAAGGCCGCCGAGAGCGGCAAGCCGGCCGAGATCGTGGCCAAGATGGTCGAAGGCTCGGTGCAGAAGTTCCTCAAGGAGGTCTCGCTGCTCGACCAGGTCTTCGTCAAGGCCGCTGACGGCAAGCAGACCGTGGGCGCGATGCTCAAGGACAAGCAGACCACGGTGAAGGGCTTCACGCTGTACGTCGTGGGCGAGGGCATCGAGAAGAAGGCCGACGACTTCGCCGCCGAGGTGGCCGCGCAGGTCGCCGCTGCCAAGGGCCAGTAAGTCGGCCCGCCGCACCCGCCGCGCGTTGAGGTCAACGCACCGGTGGGTGCCGGGGCTGCTTTCGGGGTGGCCCCGCAAAACTCACCCCGACTTCATTTCCCCAGGGAGAACCGCCGCATGCCGGCCTACAAGCGCATCCTGCTGAAACTTTCGGGCGAAGCCCTGATGGGCGACGACGCCTACGGCATCAACCGCGCCACCATCGTGCGCATGGTGCGCGAAATCCAGGAGGTGACGCAGCTGGGCTGCGAGGTGGCGGTGGTCATAGGCGGAGGCAACATCTTCCGCGGCGTGGCCGGCGGCAGCGTGGGCATGGACCGTGCCACGGCCGACTACATGGGCATGCTCGCCACCGTGATGAACTCCCTGGCCCTGGCCGACACGATGCGCCAGGAAGGCATGACCGCGCGCGTGATGTCGGCCATCAACATCGAGCAGGTGGTCGAGCCCTACGTGCGCCCGAAAGCGCTGCAGTACCTCGAAGAGGGCAAGGTGGTGGTGTTCGCCGCCGGCACGGGCAACCCCTTCTTCACCACCGACACGGCCGCCGCACTGCGCGGCGCGGAGATCGGTGCCGAGGTGATGCTCAAGGCCACCAAGGTCGACGGCGTCTACAGCGCCGACCCGAAGAAGGACCCCGACGCCACGCGCTACGCGCAGATCAGCTTCGACGAGGCCATCATGCGCAACCTGCAGGTGCTCGACGCCACCGCTTTCGCGCTGTGCCGCGACCAGAAGCTGCCGATCAAGGTGTTCTCGATCTTCAAGCCCGGCGCGCTCAAGCGCGTGGTGCAGGGCGAGGACGAGGGCACGCTGGTGCATGTGTAAGAGGAGCTATCGATGAGCATCGCCGACATCCGCAAGACGGCCGAACAGAAAATGGCCAAGACCATCGACGCCTTCAAGCAGGATCTGCAGAAGGTGCGCACGGGCCGCGCCCACCCGGGCCTGCTCGACCAGGTGCACGTCGAGTACTACGGCTCGATGGTGCCGCTGAGCCAGGTGGCCAACGTCAGCCTGCTCGACGCGCGCACCATCAGCGTCCAGCCCTGGGAAAAGGGCATGGGCAGCAAGATCGAGAAGGCCATCCGCGAATCGGACCTGGGCCTCAACCCGTCCTCGCAGGGCGACCTGCTGCGCGTGCCCATGCCCGCGCTGACCGAGGAGCGCCGCAAGGAGCTGACCAAGGTGGTGCGCCACGCCGGCGAGGACGCCAAGGTGGCCGTGCGCAACCTGCGCCGCGACGCCAACGAGCACGCCAAGCGGCTGCTCAAGGACAAGGCCATCACCGAGGACGAGGAGCGCCGCAGCCTCGACGAGATGCAGAAGCTCACCGACCGCACCGTGGCCGAGATCGACAAGCTTGTCGCGGCCAAGGAAGCCGAGATCCTCGCGGTCTGAGCGCGCGCAGCCGCGTCCCGCCGATGCAGCCTGCGAGCGAGCACCACAGCCAGGGCGGCGCGCGATTGCCGCGCCACGTCGCCATCGTCATGGACGGCAACGGCCGCTGGGCCAAGCGCCGTTTCATGCCGCGCATCTTCGGCCACAAGCACGGCGTGGACGCGCTGGTGCGCGTGGTGCAGGCCTGCGCCGACCGCGGCATCGAGTACCTCACCGTCTTCGCCTTCTCCTCGGAAAACTGGAAGCGTCCCAGCGACGAGGTTTCCGGGCTGATGAACCTGGTGCTGGTGGCGGTGTCCAAGTACCTGGCCAAGCTGCAGAAGGAAGGCGTGCGCATCCACATCGTGGGGGACCGCACGGCCGTCTCCGAGCGCGTGCGCGCGGCCTGGCAGCAGGTGGAGACGGCCACGGCCCACAACCGGCGCATCACGCTGTCGGTGGCCTTTAACTACGGCGGGCGCTGGGACATCGTGCAGGCCTGCCGCCGCGCGCTGGCGCTGGGCTTGCACCCCGAGGAACTCGACGAGGCCCGGCTCAACCAGCTCATGGCGCTGAGCCATGCGCCCGATCCCGACCTGTTCATCCGCACCGGCGGCGAGATGCGCATCAGCAACTTCCTGCTGTGGCAGGCGGCCTACTCGGAGCTGGTGTTCAGCGACTGCCTGTGGCCGGAGTTCGGCGAGGCCGAGCTCGATGCCGCGCTGCAGGCCTATGCGGCGCGTGAGCGCCGCTTCGGCGGCGTGCCCGACGCGGCGCCGCAGGCGCTGCGCGCCTGAGGAAAGGCTTGCCATGCTCAAGCAGCGCGTGATCACGGCGCTGGTCCTGCTGGGCCTGTTGATCCCGGCGCTGCTGGCGAGCGACGCGCGCTGGTTCGCGCTGCTGACGCTGGCCTTCATCGGCGCCGCGGGCTGGGAGTGGATGCGCCTGAACGGCACTGCCGGCGGCCCGGCCGTGGCGCTGGGCGTGGCGCTGGCCGCGGCCTGCGGCGCGGCGCTGGCCGCCGGCTGGACGCAGCGTCCGCCCACGGCCGGCTGGGCGCTCGCGGCCCTGGCCTGGGTGCTGGGCGGCGCGCTGGCGCTGCGCGCCGGCGTGGCCGGCTGGCCGCGCCTGCCGCGCGCGCTGCGCGGCGTGCTGGGCCTGGTGCTGCTGTGGCTGGCCTGGCTGGCGCTGGCGCAGGCGCGTGCGCTGGGCCTGAACTTCATCCTCTCGGTCTTCTGCCTGGTGTGGATGGCCGACAGCGCGGCCTACTTCGGCGGCCGTCGTTTCGGCCGGCGCAAGCTGGCGCCGGCGATCAGCCCGGGCAAGAGCTGGGAAGGTGCCGTCAGCGGCCTGATCGGCGTGCTGGTGCTGGCGCTGGTGTGGCTGGCGCTCGACACCGAGCGCAGCAGCCTCTACGGCCGGCTGGTGGCCGCGCACGGCCCGGCGCTGCTGGTGGCGGGCGTGCTGCTGCTGGTGGCCATGAGCGTGGTGGGCGATCTGTTCGAGTCGCTGGTCAAGCGTGCGGCCGGCGCCAAGGACAGCAGTGCGCTGCTGCCCGGCCACGGCGGCGTGCTCGACCGCATCGACGCGCTGCTGCCGGTGTTCCCCATCGCGCTGGCCCTGGCCGCGCTCTGAACAGGGCGCACCGTACGCACGCGCGCTGGCTTCCCCGGAAACTCATCCCCATGACTTGCACCAAGCAGCGGCTCACGATCCTGGGCGCCACCGGCTCCATCGGCACCAGCACCCTGGACGTGGTGGCGCGCCATCCCGATCGCTACGAGGTGTTCGCGCTGAGCGCGCACCAGCGCATCGAAGAACTCACGGCGCAGTGCCTGCGCTGGCGCCCGCGCTTTGCCGCGGTGGCCGACGAGGCCGGGGCGCGCCGGCTGCGCGCGCTGCTGGGCGAGGCCGGCAGCGCCACCGAGGTGCTCAGCGGCCCTGCGGCGCTGTGCGAGCTGGCCGCGCATCCCGAGGTGGACGCGGTGATGGCCGCCATCGTCGGCGCCGCAGGCCTGGCGCCGTGCCTGGCCGCGGCGCGCGCGGGCAAGCGGTTGCTGCTGGCCAACAAGGAGGCGCTGGTGGTGGGCGGGCAGCTGTTCATGGACGCGGTGCGCGCCGGCGGCGCCACGCTGCTGCCCATCGACAGCGAGCACTCGGCCATCTTCCAGTGCCTGCCCGACGACCGCGCCGAGTGGGCCGCGCGCATCGACCACATCGTGCTCACGGCTTCCGGCGGGCCGTTCCGGCACCGCGACCCGGCCACGCTGGCGGCCGTCACGCCGGAGCAGGCCTGCGCGCATCCGAACTGGGTCATGGGGCGCAAGATCTCGGTGGACTCCGCGACCATGATGAACAAGGCGCTGGAAGTGATCGAGGCACGCTGGCTGTTCGACCTGGCGCCCGAGCAGATCCGCGTCGTCATCCACCCGCAGAGCATCATCCACTCGATGGTCGTGTGCCGCGACCGCTCGGTGCTGGCGCAACTGGGCACGCCCGACATGCGCGTGCCCATCGCCGTGGGGCTGGCGCATCCGCAGCGCATCGAGTCGGGCGCCGAGCTGCTGGACTTCACGCAGCTGTCGGCGCTGACCTTCGAGCCGCCCGACGCGCGGCGCTTTCCCGGACTGCAGCTGGCCTGGGAGGCGCTGGCCGGGCCGCAGGGCGCCACCGCCGTGCTCAACGCCGCCAACGAGGAAGCGGTGGCCGCCTTCCTCGACGGGCGCATCGGCTTCATGGACATCCACCGCGTCAATGCCGCCACGATCGAGCGCGTGCTGCCGCAGCTGGGCGCGCAGCCGGCGCTGGACGAGCTGCTGGCGCTCGACGAGCGCGCCCGCGCGCAGGCGCGGCAGTTCGTGGCGGGGCTGGCGCGATGAGCACGCTGCTGTCGTTCCTGCTGACGCTGGGCGTGCTGGTGGTGGTGCACGAGTGGGGGCACTACCGCGTGGCGCGTGCCTGCGGCGTCAAGGTGCTGCGCTTCTCGGTGGGCTTCGGCAAGGTGCTGTGGCGGCGCCAGAAGGGCGACACCGAGTTCGCCGTGTCGCTGCTGCCGCTGGGCGGCTACGTGCGCATGCTCGACGAGCGCGAGACGCCGGTGGCGCCGCACGAGCGCCATCAGGCCTTCAACACCAAGCCGCTGTGGCAGCGCTCGGCCATCGTGGCAGCCGGCCCCGCGGCCAACCTGCTGCTGGCGGTGCTGCTGTATGCCGCGGCCAGCTGGATCGGCACGCAGGAGGCCAAGCCGGTGCTGGGCGCGCCGGCGGCGGGCAGCCTGGCCGAGCGCGCGGGCATGCGCGCGGGCGACTGGGTGCGCGCCGTCTCGCGCGACGGCACCGAGTGGCAGGACGTCGAGTCGATCACCGATCTGCGCTGGCAGGTCACGCAGGCGGTGCTTGCAAGCGAGCGGTTGCAGCTCATGGCCAGCGATGCCCGGGGCCATGGCTCGCGCACACTGGTGCTGGAGCTGCAGGGCCTGTCCGGGCAGGAGGTCGATGCGGCGCTGATGCAGCGCATCGGCCTGGGCGCGCCGTACAGCGAGCCGGTGCTGGGCGAGGTCAGGAGCGGCGGCCCGGCGGCGCGCGCCGGGCTGCAGGCCGGCGACCGGGTGCTGCGCGTGGACGGCGTGCCGGTGGCGGACGCGGCCACGCTGCGCGAGCGCATCGCCGCCAGCGGACGCGGCGGCCAGCAGCCGCAGCCCATGCGCTGGCAGGTGGAGCGCCGCGGCCAGGCGCTGGAGCTCGTGGTGCAGCCGCGCCTCTTCGGCGAAGGGCAGCGCGCCATCGGCCGCGTCGATGCCTTCGTCGGCGGCGCGCCCGAGACGGTGCTGGTGCGCCGCGGCCCGCTCGACGGGCTGGCGCAGGGCCTGCAGCGCACCTGGGAGGTGTCGGCGCTGACGCTGCAGATGATGGGCAAGATGCTCATCGGCGAGGCCTCGCTCAAGAACATTTCCGGGCCGTTGACGATTGCCGACTTTGCCGGCCAGTCCGTGCACCAGGGTCTGACCTACTACCTGGGCTTCCTGGCGCTGGTGAGCGTGAGCCTGGGGGTGCTCAACCTCCTGCCGCTGCCGATGCTCGATGGCGGACACCTCATGTATTATCTTTTCGAGGGATTGACCGGACGCCCGGTCTCCGAGCTGTGGCTGAAATGGCTGCAGCGTGGCGGCGCGCTGATCCTGCTGCTGCTGATGTCCCTTGCCCTGTCCAACGATCTGGCCCGCCTGCTGGGCCAGCAATGACGCGCGCATTCGATGCTGTTTCCCTTTTCTGTGAGCCCGCTGCGCCCCGTGGCGGCCAGCGTGGCGGTGGTGGCCGCTGCCTGCGCCTTGCCCGCGCTGGCGGCCGAGCCTTTCGTGCTGAAGGACATCCGCATCGAGGGCCTGCAGCGCACCGATCCGGGCACGGTGTTCGCAGCGCTGCCCTTTCGCATCGGTGACACCTACAGCGACGAGAAGGGCGCCGCGGCGCTGCGCGCGCTCTTCGCCACCGGGCTGTTCCGCGACGTGCGCATCGAGGTCGATGGCGACGTGGTGGTGGTCGTGGTCGATGAGCGCTCGATCATTGCCAATGTCAACTTCGTGGGCCTCAAGGAGTTCGACCAGGACACGCTGACGAAGTCGCTGAAATCCGCGGGCATCGGCGAGGGCCTGCCCTTCGACCGCGCCACGGTGGACCGCGCCGAGCAGGAGATCAAGCGCCAGTACCTCTCGCGCAGCCTCTACGGCGCCGAGGTCGTCACGACGATCACGCCGCAGGAGCGCAACCGTGTCAACGTCACCTTCACCATCGTCGAGGGCGAGACGGCGCGCATCAAGGACATCCGCATCGTCGGCGCCCGGGCCTTCTCCGAGGGCACGCTGCGCGGGTTGCTGGAGCAGACCACCAGCGGCTGGCTGACCTGGTACACCAAGACCGACCGCTACTCGCGCGCCAAGCTCAACGCCGACCTGGAGACGCTGCGCGCCTACTACACCAACCGCGGCTACCTCGAGTTCAACGTCGAGTCCACGCAGGTCACGATCTCGCCGGACAAGCAGGAGATCTCGATCACGATCAACATCCGCGAGGGCCAGCCCTACACCGTCACCGGCGTGCGGCTGGAGGGCGACCTGCTGGGCAAGGAAGACGAATTCCGCTCGCTGGTCAGGATCAAGCCCGGCGAGCCCTACCGCAGCGAGGACGTGGCCGAGACGGTGCGCCAGTTCACCGAGCGCTTCGGCTTCTACGGCTATGCCTTCGCGCGCGTGGAGTCGCGCCCCGAGATCGACCGCGCCAACGGCCAGGTGGCGGTGGTGCTGGCGGCCGAGCCGCAGCGCCGCGTCTACGTGCGCCGCATCAACGTCGCGGGCAACACGCGCACGCGCGACGAGGTGATCCGGCGCGAGTTCCGGCAGTTCGAGTCCTCGTGGTACGACGGGCAGCGCATCAAGCTCTCGCGCGACCGCGTGGACCGGCTGGGCTACTTCAAGGAAGTGGCGGTGGACACCGAGGAGGTGCCCGGCGCGCTCGACCAGGTGGACCTCACCGTCAACGTGGCCGAGAAGCCCACCGGCAACCTGATGCTGGGCGCGGGCTTCTCCAGCGCCGAGAAGCTCACGCTGTCGGGCTCCGTGCGCCAGGAAAACGTGTTCGGCAGCGGCAACTACCTGGGCGTGGAGCTCAACACCAGCCGCTACAACCGCCAAATGGTGCTGTCCACGGTGGATCCGTACTTCACCATCGATGGCATCTCGCGCGCGTTGGACGTGTACTACCGCACCAGCCGTCCCATCAACAGCCAGGGCGAGGACTACAAGCTCATCACGCCCGGCGCCGCGATCCGCTTCGGCGTGCCGTTCTCCGAGTACGACACGGTGTTCTTCGGCATCGGCGCCGAGCGCACCGAGATCCGCGGCAGCGCGCTGCCCAACGCCTACTTCGTGTACCGCGAGCGCTTCGGCGACACGGCCGTGTCGATCCCGCTGACGGTGGGCTGGGCGCGCGACCAGCGCGACAGCGCGCTGGTGCCCACGCGCGGGCGCTACCAGCGCATCAACGTCGAGGTCTCGCCCGGCGGCGACGCGCGCTACGTGCGCAGCAACTTCCAGCTGCAGCAGTACGTGGCCCTGGGCACGCGCTTCACGCTGGGCCTCAACGGCGAGCTCGGCTGGGGCAAGGGCCTGGGCGGGCGGCTGTACCCGGTGTTCAAGAACTTCTACGGCGGCGGCCTGGGCTCGGTGCGCGGCTTCGACCAGAGCTCGCTGGGCGTGGTGGACCCCACCGGCGCGTACCTGGGCGGCAACCGCAAGCTCAACCTCAACGCCGAGCTCTACGTGCCGGTGCCCGGCTCGGGCAACGACAAGACGCTGCGGCTGTTCGGCTTCATGGACGCGGGCAACGTCTGGGGCGAGGACGAGAAGATGACGGTCGACGACCTGCGTGCCTCCGTGGGCATCGGCCTGAGCTGGCTGTCGCCGGTGGGCCCGCTCAAGCTCAGCGTGGGCACGCCGGTGCGCAAGCAGCCGGCGGATAGAATCCAGCGTTTCCAATTCCAGATCGGGACTGCGTTTTGATGAACAAGGGTGGATTGAAGTCGCTGGTCCTGGCCGCGGCGCTGGCGGCTGCCGGCGTGGCTGCGCAGGCCCAGGAATTGAAGATCGGCTACGTCAACAGCGAGCGCGTGCTGCGCGAGGCGACGCCGGCCAAGGCGGCGCAGAGCAAGCTCGAAGCCGAGTTCGGCAAGCGCGAGAAGGAGCTCTCCGACATGGCCGCGCGGCTGAAGGCGGCCTCCGACCGGCTGGAGAAGGACGCCCCGACGCTGGCCGAGGCCGAGCGCACGCGGCGCCAGCGCGATCTGGTCGAGCAGGACCGCGACTTCCAGCGCCGGCGCCGCGAGTTCCAGGAAGACCTGAACCAGCGCAAGAACGAGGAGCTGGCCTCCGTCGTCGAGCGCGCCAACAAGGTCATCAAGCAGATCTTCGACCAGGAAAAGTACGACCTGATCCTGCAGGAGGTCGTCTTCGCCGGTCCGCGCGTGGACATCACCAAGAAGGTGATCGACGCGCTCAACGCCGGCAAGTAACGCTTGAGGCCGCCGGCGCCTCGCGGCACCGGCATCGACTCCCGCGGCCGCCCCTTGCAGGGCGGCCGCTGCCATTTCAAACCGCATGGATGAGCCCTCAACCATGAGCAGCGTCACGCTCTCGGACATCGCGGCCGCGCTCGGCGGCGAGCTGCTGGGCGATGCGGCCATCCGCATCGAGGCCATCGCGCCGCTCGAGGACGCGACGCCCGCGCACATCAGCTTCCTGGCCAATCCGCGCTACCGCGCGCAGCTGCAGAGCACGCGCGCGGGCTGCGTGATCGTGGCGCCGGCCTTGGGCGAGGCCGCCGCCGCGCGCGGCGCGGCGCTGGTCACGCCCGACCCGTACCTCTACTTCGCGCGGCTGACGCAGTGGTGGGCGGCGCGCACGCGCCCGGCTTTGCCCGCCGGCGTGCACCCGGCCGCGGTGGTGGAGGAGGGGGCGCACATCGACCCGAGCGCGCGCGTGGAGGCGCTGGCCTTCGTGGGCGCCGGCGCGGTGGTGGAAGCGGGTGCCGTGATCGGCGCGCAGGCCTGCGTCGGCCGCGGCGCGCGCGTGGGCGCCGGCTCGCGCCTGGCGCCGCGCGCGGTGCTGGGCGACGGCTGCACGCTGGGCGCGCGCGGCATCGTGCACGGCGGCGCGGTCATCGGCGCCGACGGCTTCGGCTTCGCGCCGCACCAGGGCCGCTGGGAAAAGATCGAGCAGCTCGGCGCCGTGCGCATCGGCGACGACGTCGAGATCGGCGCCAACACCTGCATCGACCGCGGCGCCCTGGGCGACACCGTCATCGAGGACGGCGTCAAGCTCGACAACCTGATCCAGGTCGCGCACAACGTGCACATCGGCGCGCACACGGCCATCGCCGGCTGCGTGGCCATTGCCGGCAGCACGCGCATCGGGCGCCACTGCACGATTGCCGGCGCCTCCAGCCTCGTGGGCCACATCGAGCTGGTGGACCACGTGCACATCTCGGCCTGCACGCTGGTCACGCGCTCGGTGCGCCAGCCGGGCCGCTACAGCGGCTCCTTTCCCTTCGACGACAATGCCAGCTGGGAAAAGAACGCGGCCACGCTGCGCCAGCTGCACCCGCTGCGCGAGCGCGTGAAGGCTCTTGAGAAGGCGCTGGCAAAGAGGCCGGACCCCGTGCCGGGCACCACCCCCAGCGCCGCGGCCGAGAGCCCCCAGACCCCCGAACACAAAGAACCATGATGGACATCCACCAGATCCTCAAGAAGCTGCCCCACCGCTACCCGATCCTGCTCGTGGACCGGGTGCTGGAGGTCGAGAAGGGCAAGCGCATCGTCGCGCTCAAGAACGTCACCATCAACGAGCCCTTCTTCGTCGGCCACTTCCCGCACCGGCCGGTGATGCCGGGCGTGCTGATCATGGAAGCGCTGGCCCAGGCCTCGGCGCTGCTGGCCTTCGCCACCGACGACACCGAGCCCGACGCCAACACGGTCTACTACTTCGTCGGCATCGACGGCGCGCGCTTCAAGCGCCCGGTCGAGCCCGGCGACCAGCTGCACCTGGACGTGACGCTGGAGCGCATGAAGGCCGGCATCGCCAAGTTCAGCGCGCGCGCGCTGGTCGACGGCGAGCTCGCCGCCGAGGCGCAGCTCATGTGCACGATCCGCAAGATCGCCTGACGCGCGCATGGCCCAGATCCATCCCACCGCGCTGGTGGACCCGGCCGCGCAGCTGGCCGACGACGTGGTCGTCGGCGCCTACACGCTCATCGGGCCGGAGGTCACCATCGGCGCCGGCACCCGCGTCGGGCCGCACTGCGTGATCGAGGGCCGCACCCGCATCGGGCGCGACAACCAGATCTTCCAGTTCTCCTCGCTGGGCGCGGCGCCGCAGGACAAGAAGTACGCCGGCGAGCCCACCGAGCTGCACATCGGCGACCGCAACACCATCCGCGAGTTCTGCACCTTCAACCGCGGCACGGCGCAGGACGCGGGCGTCACGCGCGTGGGCGACGACAACTGGATCATGGCCTACGTGCACATCGCGCACGACGTGCAGCTGGCCAACAGGACGATCCTGGCCAACAACGCCACGCTCGCCGGCCACGTGCACGTGGGCGACTGGGCCATCGTGGGCGGGCTCACCGGGGTGCACCAGTTCGTGCGCATCGGCGCGCACGCCATGATCGGCTTCGCCACCGCGCTGTCTCAGGACGCGCCGCCGTTCATGATGGTCGACGGCAACCCGGCCGCGGCGCGCGGCTTCAACGTCGAGGGCCTGCGCCGGCGCGGCTTCAGCCGCGAGCGCATCGCGCAAGTCAAGCAGATCCACAAGCTGCTCTACCGCGAGGGCCTGACGCTGGAGCAGGCCAAGGCCGGCATCGAGGCGCTGCGCGGCGGCACCGACGCCGATGGCGACGCGGACCTGGCGCTGATGCTGCAGTTCCTGGACCAGGCCAAGCGCGGCATCGTGCGCTGACAACCATGGCACCCATCGCAGGCGATCCTCGCTTCTCGATGGTCGCCGGCGAAGCGTCCGGCGACCTCCTGGCTTCCTTGCTGCTCGGCGGGCTCAAGGCGCGCTGGCCGCAGCTGGCCGCCGGCGGCATCGGCGGGCCGAAGATGGTGGCCCAGGGCTTCACGCCCTGGTGGCCCAGCGACAAGCTGGCCGTTCATGGCTATGCCGAGGCGCTGCGCCACTACCGCGAGATCTCGGGGATCCGCGAGGCGCTGCTGCAGAGGCTGCTGCGCGAGCGGCCGCAGCTCTTCATCGGCGTGGACGCGCCCGACTTCAACCTGGGGCTGGAGGCGCGGCTGAAGGCCGCCGGCATCCGTACCGTGCACTTCGTGTGTCCGTCGATCTGGGCCTGGCGCGGCGGGCGGGCCAAGCGCCTGTCCCGCAGCGCCGACCACGTGCTGTGTCTCTTCCCCTTCGAGCCGGAGCTGCTGCGTGGCCACGGCATCGAGGCCAGCTACGTCGGGCACCCGCTGGCCGACGCGATCCCGCTGCAGGTGCCGCGCGCCGCGTCGCGCGAGGCGCTGGGGCTCGGCCCCGACGACGCCGTGCTGGCGGTGATGCCGGGCAGCCGCCGCGGCGAGATCACGCACCTGCTGCCATCGTTCCTGGGCGCGGTGCGGCTGCTGCACGCGGCGCGGCCCGACCTGCGCTTCGTGCTGCCGGTGGCGCCGGGAGTGCGGGGCCTGATCGACACCCTGATCGCAGCGCACGGCGCCGGGCTGCCGCTGCAACTGCTCGACGGCCAGTCGCATGCCGCGCTGGCTGCCTGCGACGCCACGCTCATTGCCAGCGGCACCGCCACGCTGGAGGCGGCGTTGTTCAAGCGCCCGATGGTGATTGCCTACCGCATGGCGGGCTTGAGCTGGCAGATCATGAAGCGCATGCGCTACCAGCCCTGGATCGGGCTGCCCAACATCCTGTGCCGCGACTTCGTGGTGCCGGAGCTGCTGCAGCACGACGCCACGCCGCGCGCGCTGGCCGACGCGGTGCTGCAGTGGCTCGACGCGCCGCAGCGCGCGGCGGCGCTGGAGCAGCGTTTCCTGGATTTGCACCACCTCCTGCGGCGCGACACGGCGCGCACCGCGACGGAGGCGATCGCGCGGGTGCTGGATGGGACCTGAACAGATGGCGTTGTGTTTCGACGTGCCCGGACTCGTGGCCGGGGTGGACGAGGCCGGGCGCGGCCCGCTGGCCGGCCCGGTGGTGGCGGCGGCGGTGATCCTGGACGACGCGAACCCGGTCGAGGGCGTGGCCGATTCCAAGGCGCTCACGGCGCGGCGGCGCGAGCTGCTGTTCGACCAGATCCGCGCGCGGGCGCTGGCCTTCTGCATCGCCGAGGCCAGCGTCGAGGAGATCGACCGGCTCAACATCCTGCACGCCACGATGCTGGCGATGAAGCGGGCCGTGGAGGGCTTGCGCCTCAAGCCGGCCAAGGCGCTGGTGGACGGCAACCGGCTGCCGCCGCTGCGCATTCCGGCCGAGGCCGTCGTGCGCGGCGACGCGCTGGTGCCGGCCATCTCCGCCGCCTCGATCCTGGCCAAGGTGCACCGCGACCGGCTGTGCCGCGAGCTGCATGCCGCGCATCCGCACTACGGCTTCGACGTGCACAAGGGCTACCCGACCCCAGCGCACCTGGCCGCGCTGCGCGAGCATGGCGCCAGCAGCGCGCACCGGCGCAGCTTCCGCCCGGTGCGCGAGGCGCTGGCGGCGCGGCTGACCGCGGGAGAGCCGGCATGAGCCAGGGCATGAACCCGGGCGCGAATGCCGGCATGGGCGAGCCGCAGCGCATCTCCTCGCGCGACAACCCGTTGCTCGTGAAACTGCGCAAGCTCACGCAGGACCCGGGCGCCTACCGCAAGCTGGGCCTGGTGTGGCTGGAGGGCGACCACCTGTGCCGCGCGCTGCTCGCACGCGGGCAGCGCCCGGCGCAAGCGGTGGTGAGCGAGTCGGGCTGGCTGCAGCCGGCACTGCGCGAGCTCGCCGCCGCGGCGCCGAAGGCCGCGGTGGTGCCGGATGCGCTCTTTGCCGGCATCAGCGCGCTGGAGTCGCCGGCGCGCATCGGCTTCACCTGGGTGCCGCCGGCCGAGGCCGGGCTGTCTCCTGGCCTGGCCAGCGTGGTGCTGGACCGGGTGCAGGACGCGGGCAACCTCGGCAGCATCCTGCGCAGCGCCTCGGCGCTGGGCTTCGGGCAGGTCATCGCGCTCAAGGGCAGCGCGGCGCTGTGGTCGCCCAAGGTGGTGCGCGCCGGCATGGGGGCGCATTTCAATTTGCGGCTGGCCGAGGGCGTGGAGCCCGAAGCGCTGGCGGCGCTGCAGCTGCCGCTGGTGGCCACCAGCTCGCATGCCGCGCAGGCGGTGCACGCGGCAGAGCTGCCCTGGCCCTGCGCCTGGGTGCTGGGCCACGAGGGGCAGGGCGTGCGCGAAGAGTTGCTGCAGCGCTGCGCGCTGACCGTGCGCATCGCGCAGCCCGGCGGCGAGGAGTCGCTCAACGTCGCCGCGGCGGCGGCGATCTGCCTGCACGAATCGGCACGCCGGCGCACCGGCTGAGTTTTTTTACCAATGCCTTTGACACGCTGGTGAATAAATCACCAGTCTGTGTCAATTGATGCCGAACAAAAATTCGGCGGCAATCCGGGGCTCGGCACGCAGCGCCGCCGCCATGAAGCCCCGGTGCCAGGCGCCGGGGCGCTTTGCCCCTGTCAGTAGATCAGCCGGTCCGGGCGGATGTCGCGCAGGATGGTGGTGGCGATCTCCTCGATCGACTTGTGCGTGGAGCTGAGCCAGCCGATGCCCTCGCGGCGCATCATGGCCTCGGCCTCGCGCACTTCCCAGCGGCAGTTCTCGAGGGCGGCGTACTTGCTGCCCGGGCGGCGCTCGTTGCGGATCTGCGCCAGGCGCTCGGGGTCGATGCTCAGGCCGAAGCACTTGCGCTTGTGCGGCGCCAGCGACGACGGGATCTGGTTGCGCTCGAAGTCCTCGGGGATGAGCGGGTAGTTGGCGGCCTTGATGCCGTGCTGCATGGCCAGGTAGAGCGAGGTGGGCGTCTTGCCGCTGCGGCTCACGCCCACCAGGATCACGTCGGCGCTCTCCAGGTTGCGCGCGGACTGGCCGTCGTCGTGCGCCAGCGAGAAGTTGATGGCCTCGATGCGGTCGTTGTATTCCTCGCTCTTGGCCACGTCGGAGAAGCGGCCGACGCGGTGGTTGGACTTCACGCCGAACTCGGCTTCGAGCGGCTCGACGAAGGTGTTGAACATGTCGAGCACCAGCCCGTGCGCGGACTCCTTGACCAGGCGGCGCACGGCCTCGTTGACGAGGGTGATGAAGACGATCGGGCGCTTGCCCTCGCGCAGCGCGGTGGCCTCGATCTCGGCGGCAACCTGCGCGGCCTTCTCCTCGCTGTCGATGAAGGGCCGGCGCACGTGGCGGTGCTTGGCGGGGAACTGCGCCAGGATGGAATTGCCGAAGGTCTCGGCGGTGATGCCGGTGCCGTCGGAGACGAAGAACACGGTGCGGTTGGGCATGGCTGGGGGCAAGTAGGAAGTCTTGCCACGATCATAGGTGGCGCCTGCGTAGAATCCGCCCCATTCGCCTTGCGGTCTGCCGGCGCTCAAGCTCCGGCCTCTCGAATCCAAGAACACCAAGAACAATTGCACAACGGGCACGCGCCTGCGGCGTGCCGGCGGGCTTCGCAGGGCTCCAGGTTTTTCCATCCCTAGGAGCTTTTCCCATGTCCAACCCCCAACACGCGAACGCGCTGGTGCTGCCTTTCGAGGAGCTGCGCATGACCGACGTCGAGTCGGTCGGCGGCAAGAACGCCTCGCTGGGCGAGATGATCAGCCAGCTCGCCGCCTCCGGCGTGCGCGTGCCCGGCGGCTTCGCCACCACGGCGCATGCCTTCCGCGAGTTCCTGAAGTTCAACGACCTGACCGAGAAAATCAACGCGCGGCTGTCCTCGCTCGACGTGGACGACGTGCGCGCGCTGACCGAGGCCGGCGCGCAGATCCGCGGCTGGGTCATCGACGCGCCGTTCCCGCCGGCCTTCGAGGCGGCGGTGCGCGAGGAGTTCGTGCGCCTGACGGCCGACCATCCGGGTGCGAGCTTCGCGGTGCGCTCCTCGGCCACGGCCGAGGACCTGCCCGACGCCTCCTTTGCCGGCCAGCAGGAGACCTTCCTCAACGTCAGCGGCATCGACGACGTGCTGCACAAGATGAAGGAAGTCTTCGCCTCGCTCTACAACGACCGCGCCATCAGCTACCGCGTGCACAAGGGCTTCGCGCACAGCGACGTGGCGCTGTCGGCGGGCGTGCAGCGCATGGTGCGCTCCGACCTGGGTGCTGCCGGCGTGATGTTCACCATCGACACCGAGAGCGGCTTCCCCGACGTGGTGTTCATCACCGCCAGCTACGGCCTGGGCGAGACGGTGGTGCAGGGCGCGGTGAACCCCGACGAGTTCTACGTGCACAAGCCGGCGCTCAAGGCGGGCAAGTTCCCCGTGATCCGCCGCAACCTGGGCTCCAAGCTGATCCGCATGGAGTTCGCCAGCCCCGAGGAGAAGGCTGCCAGCGGCCGCCTGGTGCGCACCGTGGACACGCCGCCCGAGCAGCGCAACCGCTACGCGCTCAATGACGCCGACGTGGTCGAGCTGGCGAAGTTCGCGCTGATCATCGAGGAGCACTACGGCCGCCCGATGGACATCGAGTGGGGCAAGGACGGCCAGGACGGCCAGCTCTACATCCTGCAGGCGCGTCCCGAGACGGTGAAGAGCCAGGCCGCCGGCAAGGTCGAGCACCGCTACAAGCTCAAGGGCAAGGGCACCGTGCTGACCGAAGGCCGCGCCATCGGCCAGAAGATCGGCACCGGCCCGGTGCGGCTGGTGCGCAGCCTCTCCGAGATGGAGCGCGTGCAGCCCGGCGACGTGCTGGTGGCCGACATGACCGACCCCAACTGGGAGCCGGTGATGAAGCGGGCTTCGGCCATCGTCACCAACCGCGGCGGGCGCACCTGCCATGCCGCGATCATCGCGCGCGAGCTGGGCATCCCGGCCGTGGTGGGCTGCGGCGACGCCACCGAGCAGCTGCCCGACGGTGCGCTGGTGACCGTCTCCTGCGCCGAGGGCGACACGGGCTTCATCTACGACGGCCTGCTGGAGACCGAGGTCAGCGAGGTGCAGCGCGGCGAGATGCCGTACTGCCCGATCAAGATCATGATGAACGTGGGCAACCCGCAGCTGGCCTTCGATTTCGCCCAGATGCCCAACGCCGGCGTGGGCCTGGCGCGGCTGGAGTTCATCATCAACAACAACATCGGCGTCCACCCGAAGGCGATCCTCGACTATCCCAACATCGACGACGACCTGAAGAAGGCCGTGGAGTCGGTGGCCCGCGGCCACGCCTCGCCGCGCGCCTTCTACGTCGACAAGCTTGCCGAAGGCGTGGCCACCATCGCCGCGGCGTTCTGGCCCAAGCCCGTGATCGTGCGCCTCTCGGACTTCAAGTCCAACGAGTACCGCAAGCTCATCGGCGGCACCCGCTACGAGCCCGATGAAGAGAACCCGATGCTGGGCTTCCGCGGCGCCTCGCGCTACATCAGCGGCGACTTCAGCGACGCCTTCGGCATGGAATGCGAGGCGCTCAAGCGCGTGCGCAACGACATGGGCCTGACCAACGTCGAGATCATGGTGCCCTTCGTGCGCACCGTGTCGCAGGCGCAGCGCGTGGGCGAGATGCTGGCCAGCCGCGGCCTCAAGCGCGGCCAGGACGGCCTGAAGCTAATCATGATGTGCGAGGTGCCCAGCAACGCCATCCTGGCCGAGCAGTTCCTGGAGCATTTCGACGGCATGTCGATCGGCTCCAACGACCTGACGCAGCTCACGCTGGGGCTGGACCGCGACTCCGGGCTGGAGCTGCTGGCCAACGACTTCGACGAGCGCGACGCCGCCGTCAAGGCGCTGATCTCGCGCGCCATCGCGGCCTGCCGCGCCACGGGCAAGTACGTGGGCATCTGCGGCCAGGGCCCCAGCGACCACCCGGACTTCGCCGACTGGCTGGCCTCGGAGGGCATCGTGTCGATGTCGCTCAACCCGGACTCCGTGGCCGACACCTGGCAGCGCCTGGCCAAGCGCTGAAGCGCTGAAACGGCGCCCTGCGCCGCGCTCCTCCTGCCCACGCAGGGGCGCGGCATTCGTGAAAAAGCCCGGCAGCCGCCGGGCTTTTTCATGGCGGGCTCAAGGCGTGATCCCGCCGCACTGGCCCCCTGATCGCGTGCGCTGCTATAATCGCGGGCTTGCCTTGCCGTCCCACGCATGTTGACGCATGTGGGACGGCTTCCGTTTTTGGAATCCACAAGGAGCATCATTCATGCGTCACTATGAGATCGTGCTGCTGATCCACCCGGATCAGAGCGAGCAGGTTCCGGCCATGCTGGAGCGCTACAAGACCCTGGTCACCAACGCCGGTGGCAAGGTGCACCGCGTCGAGGACTGGGGCCGCCGCCAACTGGCTTACCTGATCCAGAAGCTGGCCAAGGCGCACTACCTGTGCCTGAACATCGAGTGCAGCAAGGACACGCTGGTCGAGCTGGAGACGGGCTTCCGCTTCAACGACGCCGTGCTGCGCCACCTGACCGTGGCCAAGGACAAGGCCGAGACGACCCCGTCGGTGATGATGAAGGCCGTCGAGAAGGAAGAAGCCCGCAAGGCCGCGCAGGAAAGCGCTGCCTGATGAGCGCGGGCGCGTTGGCGCCGCTGCCGCAGGTTGCCGCGGGCGTGAACCGGCTGGTGCTCAGTGCCCAGCTCGTCGCACGCGGTGCCCTGCGCTACACCCCCGCCGGGCTGCCGGCCCTGGACCTGGAACTCAAGCACGAGTCGCAGGTCCTGGAAGACGGCCTGCCGCGCCGGGTCTCGCTGGAGATCCGGGCCGTGGCGATCGGGGACATCACGCGGCGCCTGGGGGCGCTGGCACTGGGACACAGCGGCGAATTCGCCGGCTTCCTGAGTGCCGGACGCAACAAGCGCGGCCTGCTCTTCCATGTCACGGCGCTCGACTGAAACCTAGCTCCGGTCGAGCCACACCGTCGTTCCCAATTTCGAATCTGGATTCAAGGAGTCACACATGGCCCCGCCTCGTGGAAAAGGTCGCTTCTCGAAGGACCGCAAGCCCAAGCGCAACCAGCAATCGCTGCTGTTCCGCCGCAAGCGCTTCTGCCGCTTCACCGTCGCCGGTGTCGAGCAGATCGACTACAAGGACATCGACACGCTGCGCGACTTCGTCGGCGAGAACGGCAAGATCACGCCGGCCCGCCTGACCGGCACGCGCGCCTTCTACCAGCGTCAGCTGACCACCGCCATCAAGCGCGCGCGCTTCCTGGCGATGCTGCCGTACAGCGACCAGCACAAGCTCTGAATAGGAAAGCAGCACCATGCAAGTGATCCTGCTCGAAAAGGTTGCCAACCTGGGCAACCTGGGTGACGTCGTCAAGGTCAAGGACGGCTACGCCCGCAACTTCCTGATCCCGACCAAGCAGGCGCGCCGCGCCACCGAGGCCGCGCTCCAGGAATTCGCCACCCGCCGTGCCGAGCTCGAAAAGGCCGCCGCCGAGAAGCTCGCCGCCGCGCAATCCCAGGGCGAGCGCCTGGCCGGCGTGACCGTGCAAATCGCGCAGAAGGCCGGCGTCGACGGCCGCCTGTTCGGCTCGGTGACCAACGCCGACATCGCCGAAGCGCTCAAGGCCCAGGGCTTCGAGATCGTCAAGGCCCAGGTGCGCATGCCCAACGGCCCGCTCAAGACCGTGGGCGAGTTCCCGGTGAGCGTTGCGCCCCACACCGACGTGGTGGTCGAGCTGACCGTCAAGGTCGTGGCCGAGGCGGAATAAGCGCTCCACACCCGAGCGCCAAGCCGGCGCGGCCCGTGCACACGCGGGCTGCGCTGCAACGAGAAGGGCCGGCCTTGCCGGCCCTTTTTCATGGGCGTTCCATGGGTGGCTCGCTGTCCGCCGCCAGGGCCGCCGCCCGCGCGGTGGCAGCCCTGGCAAGCAGATTTTTTCGAAGCTTGGCGCCCGTCCAACGGCGCCGACCCTGTCCGTTCTGCGGTCCCGACCGCGCTCGTATCATCTTCCGATGCCTGCTGTATTTCCCTCCCGAGACACCGCCGCCGGCCCGCGTGACGACGAGGTCGCGCGGCTGCGCGTGCCGCCGCATTCCATCGAGGCCGAGCAGAGCGTGCTCGGCGGCTTGCTGCTGGACAACGGCGCCTGGGACCGCGCCGGCGACACGCTGGCCGAGGGCGACTTCTACCGCTACGAGCACCGCCTGATCTACGGCGCCATCGGCGCCCTCATCAGCGCCAGCAAGCCCGCCGACGTCATCACCGTCTTCGAGCAGCTGCAGAGCCTGGGCAAGGCCGAGGAATGCGGCGGGCTGGCCTACCTCAACGCGCTGGCGCAAAGCGTGCCCAGCGCGGCCAACCTGCGCCGCTACGCCGAGATCGTTCGCGAGCGCGCCATCCTGCGCAAGCTCATCGAGGCCAGCGACGAGATCGCCACCAACGCCTTCAATCCGCAGGGCCGCGCCGTGTCGCAGATCCTCGACGAGGCCGAGGGCAAGATCTTCAAGATCGGCGAGGAGGGCTCGCGCCAGAAGCAGGGCTTCCAGAGCATGGATCACCTGGTGATGCAGCTCATCGACCGCGTCACCGAGCTGGCCGAGAACGGCGCCGAGGAAGTCACCGGCGTGCGCACCGGCTTCTACGACATGGACCGCATGACGGCGGGGCTGCAGCCGGGGGACCTGGTCATCCTGGCCGCGCGCCCGAGTATGGGCAAGGCGCAGCCGCTGGATGCGCGCGTGCGCACGCCCGGCGGCTGGAAGGCCATGGGCGAACTGGCGGTGGGCGACGCGGTGTGCTCCCCCGACGGTGCGCCCTCCATCGTCACTGGCGTCTACCCGCAGGGCGAGCGCGCGGTGTACCGGGTGCGCTTTTCCGACGGCCGCTCCACCGAAGCCTGCGCCGAGCACCTGTGGCGCGTGCATTACCGCGCCTGGGCGCAGCCGCGCGTCGTGTCCACCGCCGAGTTGGTCGGCATGCTGGGCAAGCGCCGCTACCAGGGCCGGCTGTGGATCGACACGCCCACGGAGCACTTCGGGCATTCGGACGATTTGCCGCTGGACCCGTGGCTGCTGGGCGCGCTGCTGGGCGACGGCTGCCTGCGCGGCACGGCGTTGCGCTTTTCCACCGCGTCGGCGGAAATGCTGCAGCGGCTGCGCGAGCGCGTGGGCAGCGGCATGGAGGTGGTGCACGCCGAGCGCTACGACTACCGCATCGTCCAGTCCGACCGCGGCCACTGCGCCGGCACGGCCGGCACGCGCCGCAACCCGGTCAAGCAGGCGCTCGAAAGCCTGGGACTGTGGGACAGCGAGAGCGCCACGAAATTCGTGCCGGCGGTTTACCTGACGGCCCGCGCCGAGGTGCGCCGCGCCGTGCTGCAGGGCCTGCTCGACACCGACGGCTGGGTCGAGCGCTGGGGCAGCGTGCGCCTGAGCACGGCCAGCGAGCAGCTGGCGCAGGACGTGGCCGAGCTGGTGCGCTCGCTGGGCGGCTGGTGCTCCATCACGCGCAAGGCAACGCGCTACCGCGCCCGCGACGGCGTGCGCGCCGGGCAGCCGGCCTGGGTGTGCCACATCTCGCATCCGCAGCCGCGCTCGCTGTTCCTGCTGTCGGCCAAGCAGCTGGCGGCGCCCGAAGGCTGGCAGCGCGCCAAGCGGCTGACGCTGCAGTCCATCGAGCCCAGCCGCAGCACGGCCTGCCAGTGCATCTCGGTCAGCCACCCGACGCGCTGCTACGTCACCGACCAGCACGTGGTCACGCACAACACCGCCTTTGCCCTGAACATCGCCGAGCACGTCGCCGTGCACGAGGGCCTGCCGGTGGTGGTGTTCTCAATGGAAATGGGCGCGGCGCAGCTGGCGCTGCGCATGGTCGGCTCGCTGGGCCGCATCGACCAGCAGCACCTGCGCACCGGCGCGCTGCGCGACGACGAGTGGAGCCGCCTCACCGAGACCGTGGACCGGCTCAGCAAGGCCAGCGTCTTCATCGACGAGACACCCGCGCTCAACCCCGCCGAGCTGCGCGCGCGCGCCCGGCGCCAGGCGCGCCAGTGCGGGCGGCTGGGGCTGATCGTCATCGACTACCTGCAGCTCATGAGCGGCTCCGCGGGCTCCGAGGAAAACCGCGCCACCGTCATCGGCGAGATCTCGCGCGGCCTCAAGGCGCTGGCCAAGGAGCTGCACTGCCCGGTGATCGCGCTGTCGCAGCTCAACCGTTCGGTGGAAACACGGCCGGACAAGCGGCCGATGATGAGTGACCTAAGAGAATCAGGTGCCATCGAGCAGGACGCCGACGTGATCATGTTCATCTACCGCGACGAGTACTACAACAAGGAGTCCAAGGAGCCCGGCGTCGCGGAAGTCATCATCGGCAAGCAGCGCAACGGGCCGGTCGGCACCGTCAAGCTGACCTTCCTCAAGCCGCTGACCAAGTTCGACAACCTCGCGCCCGGCAGTGCCGGCGGCGATTACTGAAGCACTGAAGACAGGCTTCGCGGGCGGCATCCGGCGCCGCCCGCGGCCGCCGTGGCGCCGTTGCCACGACCGGCCGCCAGGGTGAAACAGCCCTGTGCAGGGCGGCACGACTACTGTATAAAACAACAGTATGCGTACCGCCCCACCCCCCATCGCCGCCGCGTCCGCCACGCCTGCCGTGCCCCTGCACTTCGTGCCGCTCAAGGGGCGGGGCGCCTCGCGCAACGTCGCCTCGCGCTTCGAGGCCCTTGGGCGTGACGGCTTCGACGACGGCTGGGGCACGCTGGCGCAGGCGGCGCTGCAGGAGCGCGCGGCGCCGCGCACCGAGATCATCGAGCAGCCGGTGCGCAGCATCCTGTCGGGCAACGACTCGCCCGACATCCCGTTCGACCTGTCCATCAACCCGTACCGCGGCTGCGAGCACGGCTGCATCTACTGCTTCGCGCGGCCCACGCACAGCTATCTCGACTTCTCGCCCGGGCTGGATTTCGAGACGCGCATCGTCGCCAAGACCAACGCCGCCGAGAAGCTGCGCGAGGCCTTCGCCAGCCCCGGCTACGAGCCGGCGCTGCTGAGCCTGGGCTCGGCCACCGACGCCTACCAGCCCGCCGAGCGGCAGCTGCGCATCACGCGCGGCGTCATCGAGGTGCTGTCCGAGCACCGCCATGCCTTCAGCATCGTCACCAAGTCCGCCGGCATCGAGCGCGACCTGGACCTGATCGCGCCCATGGCCGCCGACAGGCTCGCCGCGGTGTACGTCTCCATCACCACGCTGGACGTGAAGCTCGCGCGCCTGATGGAGCCGCGCGCCGCGGCGCCGGCGCGGCGGCTGCGCACCATCGAGACGCTGGCGCGCGCCGGCGTGCCGGTGGGCGTGAGCGTCTCGCCGCTGATCCCGCTGCTCAACGAGCCGGAACTCGAGCGCATCCTGGAAGCCGCGCGCGACGCCGGCGCCAGCCGCGCCTTCAGCGTGGCGCTGCGCCTGCCCTGGGAGGTGAACCCGCTGTTCCAGCAGTGGCTGCAACAGCATTTCCCGCAGCGCGCGGCGCACGTGATGGCGCGCATGCGCGAGCTGCGTGGCGGGCGTGACAACGACCCGCGCTTCGGCCACCGCATGCGCGGCCAGGGCGTCTGGGGCGAGCTGCTGTCGCAGCGGCTGCACAAGGCCTGCGCGCGGCTGGGCCTGAACCGCCAGCCGCTGGCGCTGGACCTGTCTCAGTTCCGCCGGCCCGAGGCGCCGGCACGCGCCGTGCGGGCATCGAAGGGGGCACAGGCGGCCAAGGCGGCTGCCGCCACGGCGGCCCCGGCGCTGCCGCCCCGCGGACTGCAGGGCGAGCTGTTCTGAGCCGAAGCGGCGGGCGGCGGCGCGCCGCGGTCCCGGCCCCTGTCCGGGAAAGCGGCCCCGTGCTCAGTCCGGCCGGGCGGCCTGCGGGTGCCGGCAGGGGCCGAAGACGTCCAGCTCGGCCCGGTAGGCGGCCGTCTGCACCTGCAGCCAGCCCAGCACGCTGTGCGAGAGGTGGTCGTGCGACAGCGGCTGCTGGCGCTGCCGGCGCAGGCAGCCCAGGTCGTTGCCCGTGGCTGCCTCGGTCGCCTGCGGCCACCAGGCAATCCAGGGCACGTGCTTCTGCGCGCGGGGCGCCACGGCGTAGGGCAGGCCGTGCAGGTACAGGTTGTTCTCGCCCAGCGACTCGCCGTGGTCCGACACGTACAGCAGCCCCGGCGCCCAGGCACCGGCGCGCTGCTGCAGCCAGCCGGCCAGCGCGGTGAGCAGCCGGTCGGTGTAGGCGATGGAGTTGTCGTAGGCGTTCACCAGCGCCTGCCGATCGCAGCGCTGCAGCGCGGTGCTGGTGCATTCGGGCTGGAAGGGCTTCATGTCGGGCGGCGAGCGCAGCGAATAGGCCGGGCCGTGGCTGCCCATCTGGTGCAGCACCATCACCACGCCGCGCGCGCGCGCGGCCTCGGGCAACTGCGCCAGGCGCTCGTCCAGCCCGTGCAGCATCGCCATGTCGAAGCACGCGCCCCCGTCGCGGCACAGGCCCGGGGGCAGCGGCGGCGCGCCCGGCGCCGGGGTTTCGGCGTGGGCCTGGTGCACGCGGTCGCACAGCTCCTTGCAGCCGGACTGGTTGTCCACCCACAGCACCGCCAGCCCGGCGTGCTGCAGCACGTCCAGCAGGTTCTCCTGCGGCGCCTTGAGCGCCTGGAAGCCCTCGCGCCCAAGCAGCGAGAACATGCACGGCAGCGAGGCCGCGGTGCTGGTGCCGCAGGAGGTGACGTCGGTGAAGCTGGCCACGCCCAGCGCCGACAGGCCGGGGTTGGTGGGGCGGCCATAGCCGTTGAGCTCAAAGTGGTCGGCGCGCGCCGTCTCGCCCACCACCAGCACCAGCAGCGGCGGCGGCGCGCCGACGGGCCGCGCGGCGAGCACGGCGTCCCGGCCGACCGGCGCCGGCGGCAGCTTCCGCTGCTTCGCGCCGGGGCCCAGCGTGGCGCGCGCCAGCGAGTACCAGCCGTTGACCGGGCTGATCATGTAGCGCAGCGTCGAGTGGTTGCGCATCAGCGAGGAGAAGTCGGCGAAGGTGGCGTAGACCAGGCCGGCCGCCAGGGCCAGTCCGCCCAGCACCAGTGCCGCGTTGCGTCCCAGCCCGCGCAGCATCCCGGGGCGGCGCAGCGGCCGGCGCCACAGCCACAGCATCGGCAGCAGCGCCAGGCCCGCGAAACTCAGCGCCATCGGAGCGCCCAGCAGGTCCCGCACCTCCCTCGCGTCGGTCTGCAGCACGTTGACCATCATGGTCGGGTCCAGCACCACGCCGTAGCTGCCGATGAAGTGCGCCGCGCCCGCGGTGCACAGCAGCACGAGGCTCAGCAGCGGCTTGACCAGCCGCGGCCACGCCAGCGGCGCCAGCAGCGCGGCCAGCATGCCGGCGATGCCCAGGCCCATGGCCGAGCCCACCAGCGCCAGCCGCGGGCCATCGAGATCGGGCAGCGATGCCAGCCGCTGCCACAGCGGCCAGTTGCCGGGTCCCGCGCACCACAGGGCGCACAGCAGCACCAGGCCCTGCGGGCTCCAGGCGTGGCGCGACGGCCGGGCTTTGGAAGGAGCAAAGAGCAGGCGCGATTTCATCGGGGCGGGATTGTCCCGGGCACCCTGCGTCCGCAAACGGGCACACGCCGAAGCCGTAGCGTGCAACTGCGCCTTAATACCGCCTTCAGCAAGGTCCGGCAGTGTGCGCGGCTCCTGAAGCTTCATTGCCCGGGCACATTCGCGCGCTTGTCTCAAGTCAAGGCGCGGTTGCACCGACATCGCTTTCCATGTCGCCCGTTTCCCCGTTCACGAGCCTGGCCCGCTGGCTGCCCCGGCGCCTGCACCTGCTGCTGCCGCTCCTGGTGGCTTTCCTGATCTTCAACGCCCTGGTGCGGCTGGGGCTGCTGGCCTTCAACGGCCAGTGGTCGCTGGCGCTGCCCTGGAAGCTGCTGCCCATCCTGGGCATCGGCGCGCTGTTCGACCTGGGCGTGGCCACCTTCTTCCTGGCGCCGCTGGGCTGGTTGCTGCTGGCCTGGCCCTCGCGGCGGCTGCGCGGCGCGCGCTGGCTGCTGCTGGCGCTGCTGCTGCCGCTGTGCGTGGTGATGGTGTTCGTCGGCGCATCGGAGTTCACCTTCTGGAACGAGTTCGCCTCGCGCTTCAACTTCATCGCGGTGGACTACCTGGTCTACACCAGCGAGGTGCTGGGCAACCTCCGCGAGTCCTACGACATGCCGCTGCTGCTCTCGGGCGTGGGCGTGGCGGCGCTGGCGGTGTGGGCGCTGCTGGCGCGCCGGCTCGGGAAGGGGTCGCTGGCCTGGGCCGAGTGCCGTGCCGGCTGGCGCCGGCGCGCCGCCGCGGCGCTGCTGCTGGCGGCCGCGCCGGTGCTGGCCTGTGTCGGGCTGGACGCGCGCTACAAGGAATTCAGCACCGACGCGCAGGCCAACGAGCTCGCGGGCAACGGCTACTTCGATTTCTGGCATGCCTTCTGGCACAACCAGATCGACTACGGCCGCTTCTACGCCACGCTGCCCGCCACCAGGGCCGCGGCCGGACTGGCGCTGGCGCTGGGGAGCCCCGATGCGTCGCGCCCCTTCGACCGCGAGGTGTTCCATGCCGGGCCGCAGAAGCGGCTCAACGTGGTGCTGGTGTCGGTGGAAAGCCTCTCGGCCAGCTTCCTGGGCAGCTTCGGCAACGGGAAGGGCCTGACGCCGAACCTGGACCGCCTGGCGCAGGAGGGACTGCTGTTCACGCGGCTGTACGCCACGGGCACGCGCACCGTGCGCGGACTGGAAGCGCTGTCCCTGAGCGTGCCGCCCACGCCGGGCCACTCCATCGTCAAGCGCCCGGACAACGCCCAGCTCTTCACGGTGGGCGAGGTGTTCAGGAGCAAGGGCTACGAGCCGCTCTACATCTACGGCGGCTACGGCTACTTCGACAACATGAACGCCTTCTTCGGCGGCAACGGCTACACCGTGGTGGACCGCACGGCGCTGAAAGCCCAGGACATCCACTTCGAGAACATCTGGGGCGTGGCCGACGAGGACCTGTTCACGCTGGCGCTGCGCGAGCTCGACCAGCGCGCCGCCGCCGGGCGGCCGTTCTTCGCGCACGTGATGACGACCTCCAACCACCGGCCCTTCACGTACCCGGAAGGGCGCATCGACATCCCGTCGAAGAGCGGGCGCGAGGGCGGCGTGAAGTACACCGACTGGGCCATCGGCGACTTCATCGCGCGCGCACGGCGGAAAGCCTGGTTCGACGACACGGTGTTCGTGATCGTGGCCGACCACACCCATAACGGCCGCGGCCGCCAGGAGCTGCCGCCGGCCAGCTACCACATCCCGATGGTGATCTACGCCCCGAAGCACGTTGCGCCGGGGCGCGTGGACAGCATTGCCTCGCAGATCGACGTCGCGCCCACGATCCTCGGCCTGCTGAACTTCAGCTACCACAGCCGCTTCTTTGGCCAGGACATCCTGCGCGAGGGCCAGCGGCACCAGCGCGCGCTGCTGGCCAACTACCAGACGGTGGGCTACTACGGGAGCGGCCGCGTGGTTGAGCTCAAGCCCGGCGCGCGCTCGCGCGTGGTCGATGCCGATACCGGCCTGGAGGCGCCCGACGACGGCTTGAGCCGCCAGCTGCACGAGGAGGCCATCGCCTACTACCAGGTTGCCGCCGACGCCTACGGGAAGGGCCAGCTGCGCGCCGACGCGGCACCACTGCCCTGACAGGCAGGTTTATTTTTCACTATTGGTTTTCAATACCCGCCGCACGAATATCTAGGATGTTTCAAAAGTATCCGAATATTTGACCATGCGAGGGCGCTGCGGCGGCCTGCGCCCGGGCCGGCCCGAAGCCGCCGGCGGACGAAGAAAAAGCCCCGTGGCGCCCAAAGGCGCCGCGGGGCTTCTTCGTTGTGGCGAGCGTCGCCCGGCAACCCCGGGCCCCTGCTCGCTGCCTAGCGCCGGGCCCGCAGTGCCCGGGCGGCCTACTTGAACAGGTCCTTGATGCGGTCGGTGAAGCTCTTGGCGTTGGGCGAGTGGCGGTCGCCGGACTTCTTGAAGGACTCGTCGAGTTCCTTGAGCAGCTTGCGCTGGTGCTCGGTGAGCTTGACCGGCGTCTCCACCGCGACGTGGCAGTAGAGGTCGCCGGGATAGCTGGAGCGCAGGCCCTTGATGCCCTTGCCGCGCAGCCTGAAGGTCTTGCCGTGCTGGGTGCCTTCGGGCAGCTCGATCTCGGCCTTGCCACCCAGCGTCGGCACTTCCACCGCGCCGCCCAGGGCGGCGAGCGTCATGCTCACCGGCACGGAGCAGTGCAGGTCGTCGCCGTCGCGCTCGAAGATCTCGTGCGGCTTGATGCGGATCTCGATGTAGAGGTCCCCCGGCGGGCCGCCGTTGGTGCCGGGCTCGCCGTTGCCGGCGGAGCGGATGCGCATGCCCTCGTTGATGCCGGCGGGAATCTTCACCTCCAGCGTCTTCTGCTTGCGCAGCTTGCCCGCGCCGTTGCAGGTGGTGCAGGGCTCGGGAATGATGCGCCCGCTGCCGTGGCAGTGCGGGCACGTCTGCTGGATGCTGAAGAAGCCCTGGCGCAGGTGCACCGTGCCCGAGCCGCCGCAGGACGGGCAGGGCTTGGGGCTGGTGCCGGGCTTGGCGCCGGAGCCGTGGCAGGTCTCGCAGCCCTCCCAGCTCGGGATGCGGATGGGCGTTTCCTTGCCGTTGGCCGCTTCCTCCAGCGTGATCTCCATCGTGTAGCTGAGATCACCGCCGCGATAGACCTGCTGGCCACTGGGGCCGCGGCGGCCGCCGCCGGCGCCGCCCTGTCCGAAGAGGTCGCCGAAGATGTCGCCGAAGGCCTCGGCGAAGCCGCCGAAGCCTTCCGGGCCCGGGCCGCGGCCGGCGCCCATGTTCGGGTCCACGCCCGCGTGGCCGTACTGGTCGTAGGCGGCGCGCTTTTGCGGGTCGGAGAGCATCTCGTAGGCCTCCTTGGCCTCCTTGAACTTCTCCTCGGCCTTCTTGGCGTCCGCGTCCTCACCCTGATTGCGGTCGGGGTGGTATTTCATGGCCAGCTTGCGGTAGGCCTTCTTGATGTCCTCCTCGCTGGCGTTCTTGGCCAGTCCGAGGACCTCGTAGTAATCACGCTTTGCCATGGCGATTGCTGCGTCGATGCAAAAAGCCCCCGTGTGCGCCTGGAGCCCACACGGGGGTGTTTATGGAAGATCGGGCTGAAGGCTCAGCGGCGCGTCACTTCTTGTCCTTGACTTCCTTGAACTCGGCGTCCACGACGTTGTCGTCGGCAGGACGCGAGCCCGCGGAAGAGGCCTGCTGCTGCGGCGCCTCGCCGCCCGGGGCGGCACCGGCAGCACCAGCGGCGGCCTGCGCGTCGGCATAGACCTTCTCGCCGAGCTTCTGACTGGCGGCGACCAGGGCTTCCGTCTTGGCCTCGATGGTGGCCTTGTCGTCGCCCTTGAGCGCTTCCTCGGTGTCCTTCAGGGCGGCCTCGATCTTTTCCTTCTCGCCGGCGTCGAGCTTGTCGCCGTGCTCGGTCAGGCTCTTGCGCACCGAGTGGACCATGGCGTCGGCCTGGTTGCGCGCCTGCACCAGCTCCAGCTTGCGCTGGTCCTCGGCGGCGTTCATCTCGGCGTCCTTGACCATCTTCTCGATCTCGGCCTCGCTCAGGCCGGAGTTCGCCTTGATGGTGATCTTGTTCTCCTTGCCGGTGCCCTTGTCCTTGGCCGAGACGTGCAGGATGCCGTTGGCGTCGATGTCGAAGGTGACCTCGATCTGCGGCACGCCGCGCGGCGCCGGCGGGATGCCTTCGAGGTTGAACTCGCCCAGGCTCTTGTTGCCCGAGGCCAGCTCGCGCTCGCCCTGGTAGACCTTGATGGTCACGGCCGGCTGGTTGTCGTCGGCGGTGGAGAAGGTCTGCGCGAACTTGGTCGGGATGGTCGTGTTCTTCTTGATCATCTTCGTCATCACGCCGCCCAGGGTCTCGATGCCCAGGGACAGCGGGGTGACGTCGAGCAGCAGCACGTCCTTGCGCTCGCCGCCGAGCACCTGGCCCTGGATGGCGGCACCGACGGCCACGGCCTCGTCGGGGTTGACGTCCTTGCGCGGCTCCTTGCCGAAGAACTCCTTGACCTTCTCCTGCACCTTGGGCATGCGCGTCATGCCGCCGACCAGGATCACGTCGTCGATGTCACCGACCTTCACGCCCGCGTCCTTGATGGCGATGCGGCAGGGCTCGATGGTGCGCTCGATCAGCTCCTCGACCAGCGACTCCAGCTTGGCGCGGGTGAGCTTGATGTTCAGGTGCTTCGGACCCGAGGCATCGGCCGTGATGTAGGGCAGGTTGATGTCGGTCTGCGTGCTGTTGGACAGCTCGATCTTGGCCTTCTCGGCGGCTTCCTTCAGGCGCTGCAGGGCCAGCACGTCCTTCGTGAGATCGACGCCTTGCTCCTTGCGGAACTCGGTGACGATGTAATCGATGATGCGCTGGTCGAAGTCCTCGCCGCCCAGGAACGTGTCGCCGTTGGTGGACAGCACCTCGAACTGCTTCTCGCCGTCCACGTCGGCGATCTCGATGATCGAGATGTCGAAGGTGCCGCCGCCCAGGTCGAACACGGCGATCTTGCGGTCGCCCTTGCCGTGCTTGTCCAGGCCGAAGGCCAGGGC
This sequence comes from Azohydromonas aeria, assembly GCF_009760915.1. GTDB lineage: Bacteria > Pseudomonadota > Gammaproteobacteria > Burkholderiales > Burkholderiaceae_C > Azohydromonas > Azohydromonas aeria. The sequence goes on along the minus strand of NZ_VIDQ01000006.1, from coordinate 13,803 downwards.
CGCGGCGGTGGGCTCGTTGATGATGCGCTTGACGTCCAGGCCGGCGATGCGGCCGGCGTCCTTGGTGGCCTGGCGCTGGCTGTCGTTGAAGTAGGCCGGCACCGTGATCACGGCCTCGGTCACTTCCTCGCCGAGGTAGTCCTCGGCGGTCTTCTTCATCTTGCGCAGCACCTCGGCGCTGACCTGCGGCGGCGCGAGCTTCTTGCCGCGCTCTTCAACCCAGGCGTCGCCGTTGTCGGCGGCCACGATCTTGAAGGGCATCAGGTCGATGTCCTTCTGCACTTCCTTCTCCGTGAACTTGCGGCCGATGAGGCGCTTGACGGCGTAGAAGGTGTGCTTCGGGTTGGTGACGGCCTGGCGCTTGGCGGAGGCGCCGACGAGGATCTCGCCGTCCTCCTGGTACGCGACGATGGACGGCGTGGTGCGCGCGCCTTCGCTGTTCTCGATGACGCGGGTGGTGTTGCCTTCCATCACGGCCACGCACGAGTTCGTGGTGCCGAGGTCAATGCCGATGATCTTGCCCATGGGGGTGCTCCTGTTGGAGATGTTGTCTGCTTGTCCGGGAATTGCGGCCGCGCGGCGCGCTTTCAAGACCGCGCGGCGGCTCAGGTCTTTACTTCGGCGCGGCCACCGTGACGAGCGCCGGGCGCAGCACGCGCTCGGCGATCAGGTAACCCTTCTGCAGCACGGTGACGACCGTGTTGGGGTCCTGGTCGGCGGGGATCATGCTGATGGCCTGGTGCTGGTGCGGGTCGAAGCGCGTGCCCGCGGGCGGGGCGACTTCGATGACCTTGTTGCGCTCCAGCGCCTGGCTGAGCTGGCGCAGCGTGGCCTGCACGCCTTCGAGCACCAGCTGCGGATTGGCGTCGGGGTTGGCGATGGCCGCCTCCAGGCTGTCCTTGACGGGCAGCAGGCTCTCGGCGAAGGCCTCGACGGCGAACTTGCGGGCCTTGGCCACTTCCTCCTCGGAACGGCGGCGCACGTTCTCGGTCTCGGCCTTGGCGCGCAGGTAGGCCTCGGACACCTCGGCGTGGCGCGCTTCGAGCTCGCTCAGGCGCTGCTCCAGCGAGGGCGCCGCGGCCGAGGCCTCGGCGGCGCCGCTGGGCGCGGCGGTGTCAGGGGTTGCGGCGGCGTTGTCGGCGGCCGGCGGCACGGCGGCCGCCTCGGGCGTGGTGGTGTGGTCGTTAGGGTTCATGGGTGTCGTGGACTCCATCGACTCGGCACCTGGGGGCTATCCCCCGGGCTTCAAGAGGGTCAATGAAAAAAAGCGGCCCGCCGCTTGGGCAGGCCGCCGCGCGTGTCATGGGGGCCATCGGAAGAGGAGGGCCGCCGCGGCCGGAGCGCCATGGCGCTAGTCGCCGAGCTTGGCGCTCCAGCGGTCCCACTCGACGCGGCCCCGGGACTCGCGCTCGAGCTCGCGCCGGTCGCGCTTGGTGGGCCGGCCGCCGGCAATCGCCTGCGCCGGCTCGATGCCCTGGCGCCGCTGCTCGGCGGCGACGCGGCGCGCCTCCAGGCTCTCGGGCGTCTCCACGTACAGGGTCTGGGCCAGCGGCGCCGGGCCGCGGATCTCGCTTAAAGCAAGCACCTCGACCTCGCGCACCACGCCCTGCTGGCGCCAGGAGACGCGGTCGCCGGCCTTGAGCTCGCGCGAGGCCTTGGCCACCTGGCCGTTGACGCTGATGCGGTTCTTGCCGATCTCCTCCGCGGCCAGGCCGCGGGTCTTGAAGAAGCGGGCCGCCCACAGCCACTTGTCCAGCCGTACGCGTTCTTGAAGGGGCAGTTCGATCATGGGGCGCGATTGTCGGAGGTCTTGTCAGGAGTCTTGCCGGCGGCGGTTTTCTTCCGTGTCGGCCTCGGCCTGGGGCACGAGCGCCAGCCGCACGACGGCATCCAGGCCTTCGACGCGGGGCGCCGCGCCGCGGTCCAGCAGCTCGATGCGGCCGCCCAGGGACATGACGATGTCGTGGCAAATCGCAAGCCCAAGGCCCGAGCCGCCGGCACTGGTGGAGGCGGCAAAGGGCTCGAAAAGATGCTGCCGCTGCTCGGCCGGTATGCCGGGCCCGTCGTCGCGGATGGTAAGCACGGCCTGGCCGCCCACGCGCTCCAGCCGCACCCGCAGCAGCGAGCGCGTGTGGCGGATGGCGTTGTGCAGCAGGTTGCGCGTGAGCTCGCGCAGCGCCCACTCGTGCGCGCGCACCGGCGCGGCACCGCCGCCCAGGTCCAGCTCGAAGTCCAGGCCGCGCTGCGCGATCAGCGCGGAGAGCTCCAGCGCCAGCGCGTGCACGATCCCGGCCCAGTCGCTCACCGGCGCGTCGCTCTGCCGGCGCAGCTGCTCGACCTTGGCCAGCGCCAGCATCTGCGCCACCAGCTGCGTGGCGCGCTCCACGGTGGTGTCGATCTCCTGCAGCGCCTGCTGCGGCGCCACGTCGCCGCGCCGCGCCGACTGCACCTGCACCTTGAGCACCGCCAGCGGCGTGCGCAGCTGGTGCGAGGCGTCGCGCACGAAGCGCCGCTGCTGCGCCGCGGCATGAGCCAGCCGCGCCATGAAGCCGTTGGCCGCGGCGATCAGCGGCTGCAGCTCGCGCGGCGCGTCCGGGGCGTGGATGGGTGTCAGCGCCGCCTCGTCGCGCTGCTGCAGCTCCTCACTGAGCCGGCGCACCGGGGCGGTGGCGCGCTGCACCACCGCCACCACCACCAGCGCGATCACGCCCAGCAGCAGCGCCTGGCGCCACAGCGTGTCGAGCAGCACCTCGCGCGCCAGCGCGCGGCGCAGGTCCAGCGTCTCGGCCACCTGGATCGTCGCCATGCCCCGGCCCAGCTCCGAGGCCACCGGCTGCAGCAGCACCGCCATGCGCACCGGCACGCCCTGGTACTGGCCATCGTAGAAGTCCACCAGCGCCGCGTAGGGCGGGCGGTCCGGGATGCGGCCCTGCCAGCGCGGCAGGGCCTCGAAGCCCGAGATCAGCTCGCCGTCGAAGCCGTTGACGCGGTAGTAGAGCCGGCTGCGCGTGTCGGCCTCGAAGGCCTCCAGTGCCGCGTAGGGCACGGTGGCGTGCAGCCGCACGTGGCTGCCCTCGCGCCGCAGGTACAGCAGCTCGCCGATGGACTTGGCCGTGGCCAGCAGCGTGCGGTCGTAGGCCACGTCGGCCGCGCGCAGCGCCTGCCGGTACAGGCCCCAGCTGTTGAACACCACCAGCGCCAGCACCGGCACCAGGATGCCCAGCAGCAGCCGCGCGCGCAGCGACAGCCGCGCGGCCGTGGGCGCGGCGCTCACGCCGGCGCCTGCAGCAGGTAGCCCAGCCCGCGCAGCGTCACCAGCTGCACGCCGGTGGGTGTCAGCTTCTTGCGCAGCCGATACGCGACCACCTCGATGGCCTCGAGCTGCACGCTGGTGTCGCCGGCGAAGACGCTCTCGAACAGCCGCTCCTTGGCCACTGCGTGCCCGGGCTTGAGCAGCAGGCCGCGCAGCAGCGCCGCCTCGCGCGGCGCCAGCTCCAGCGGCTTGTCGAGGTGGTAGACGGCGCCGCTGGCCGCATCGACGCGCAGCCCGCACCAGCTCGGCGCCTCGCCATTCACGCCGCCGGCGCCGCCGCCGCCGCGGCGGCGCACCAGCGCGCGCACCCGCGCCTCCAGCTCGTCGAGGTCGAAGGGCTTGGGCAGGTAATCGTCCGCGCCCGTGTTCAGGCCCAGGATGCGGTCACCCACCGTGCCGCGCGCGGTGAGGATGATCACCGGCGCGTCCAGTCCCTCGGCGCGCGCCCGGGCCAGCACCTGCAGCCCGTCCTGGCCGGGCAGGCTCAGGTCCAGCACCACCGCGTCGGGCACCGCGGCGCGCCAGCGCTCCAGCGCGCGCGCGCCGTCGCCGCAGACGCTGACCTGGATGCCCCGGCGCTCCAGCGCCCGCTGCAGCGCCGCCTGCATGGCCGCGTCGTCTTCCACCAGCAGCAGTCTCATGCCTGACATGACTCCGTAATTTCCCTGATCCGTTTGACAGCCGATCGACAGCGCCGGCTCGAAAAATGCCCCGACTTCCCCGCCAAGACCACCAGGAGACATCCATGCGTCGAGACACCTTCCTGCGTTCGCTGGCCGCCCTGGCCGCCGCCGGCGCGCTGCCGCTGTCGGCCCGTGCCGCCGCCAACCTCAAGATGATGATCCCCGCCAACCCCGGCGGTGGCTGGGACACCACCGGCCGCGCCCTGGGCAAGGCGCTGCAGGAGGCCGGCGTCGCGTCTTCCGTCAGCTACGACAACAAGGGCGGCGCCGCCGGCGCCATCGGCCTGGCGCAGTTCGTCAACAGCAACAAGGGCAACGGCGACGCGCTGATGATCATGGGCGCCGTCATGCTCGGCGGCATCATCACCGGCAAGCCGCCGGTCAACGTCACGCAGGCCACGCCGCTGGCGCGGCTGCTCAGCGAGCCGCAGCTCTTCGTGCTGCCCGCCAATTCTCCCCTCAAGACCATGAAGGACGTGGTCGAGCAGATGAAGAAGGACCCGGGCAGCGTCAAGTGGGGCGGCGGCTCGCGCGGCTCCACCGAGCACATCGCCGTGGCCATGCTCGCGCGCGAGGTGGGCGTCGATCCGACCAAGATCAACTACGTCGCCTTCCGCGGGGGCGGCGAGGCCGTGGCGGCCATCCTGGGCGGCAACGTCACGGTCGGCGCCAGCGCCCTGACCGAGTTCGGCGAGTACATCAAGGGCGGCAAGATGACGCCCATCGCCACCACCTCCGAGCAGCGCCTCAAGGGCGTGAACGCGCCCACGCTCAAGGAGCAGGGCTACAACGTCGTCATCAGCAACTGGCGCGGCGTCTACGGCGCCCCGGGCATCTCGGCCGAGCAGCGCAAGGCGCTGATCGACATGATCACCAAGGCCACGCAGGCCCCGGCCTGGACCCAGGCGGTGCAGACCAACGGCTGGACCCCGGCGCTGCTCACCGGCGACGCCTTCGGCCAGTTCGTGGACAACGAGTTCGCCAGCCTGCGCGCCGTGATGGTCAAGGCCGGGATGGTCTGAGCATGAGCCAGCGAACCGCGCAGATGCTCGTGGGGGCGGCGGCCCTGGCCGCCGGCGGCCTGATGGCCTGGGGCGCCAGCGGCATTCCGTCCGAGGCCGGCTATGCCGGCGTGGGCCCCAACTTCCTGCCCTGGGTGGTGACGCTGGCACTGGTGGCGTGCGGCGCCTGGCTGATGTTCGAGGCCGCCACCGGCGGCTTTCGCGAGCTGGCCGAGCCCGAGGAGGGCGAGCGCGGCTTCTGGAGCGGCTTCGCCTGGGTCTCGGCCGGGCTGCTGCTCAACGCGGCGCTGATCGAGCGCGTGGGCTTCATCGTGAGCTGCGCGCTGTGCTTCATGCTGGCCGTGCGCGGCTTCAAGTCGTCGCAGGGCCGGCGCGACCGCTCGGTGCGGTCCTTCGTCACCGACTTCCTCGTCGGCCTGGCCATCGCCGCGCCGGTGTACTGGATGTTCACCAAGGGCCTGGCGATCAACCTGCCGGGCCTGACCGCCACGGGGTGGCTGTAAATGGAAATCCTCAATGCCCTGATGCAGGGCTTCGCCACCGCCGCCACGCCGGTGAACCTGCTGTGGGCGCTGGTGGGTTGCACCATCGGCACCGCGGTGGGCGTGCTGCCGGGCATCGGCCCGGCCACCGCCGTGGCGATGCTGCTGCCCATCACGCTGCAGGTGGAGCCCACGGCGTCGATGATCTTCTTCGCCGGCATCTACTACGGCGCGATGTACGGCGGCTCGACCACGTCGATCCTGCTCAACACGCCCGGCGAGGCCGGTTCCATGGTCACGGCCATGGAAGGCAACAAGATGGCGCGCAACGGCCGCGCCGGCGCGGCGCTGGCCACGGCCGCCATCGGCTCCTTCGTCGCGGGCACCATCGCCACGGTGCTGGTGACCTTCTGCGCGCCGCTGGTGGCCAAGTACGCCGTGCTGCTGGGGCCGCCCGAGTACTTCATGCTCATGCTGCTGGCGTTCTGCACCGTCAGCGCGGTGCTGGGCAAGAGCACGGTGCGCGGCCTCACGGCGCTGTTCATTGGCCTGGCCATGGGCCTGGTGGGCATCGACCAGATCACGGGCCAGGCGCGCTACACCGCGGGCACGCCCGAGCTCATGGACGGGCTGGAGGTGGTGCTCATCGCCGTGGGACTGTTCGCCGTGGCCGAGTGCCTGTACGCCGTGCTCTACGAGGGCAAAACCCAGGAAACGCAGAACAAGCTCACGCGCGTGCACATGACGCGCGGCGAGTGGCGCCGTTCCTGGCCGGCGTGGCTGCGCGCGACCTTCATCGGCTTTCCCTTCGGCACCATCCCGGCCGGCGGCAGCGAGATCCCGACCTTCCTGAGCTACGCCACCGAGAAGAAGTTCAGCAAGCACAAGGAGGAGTTCGGCACCAAGGGGGCGATCGAGGGTGTGGCCGGGCCGGAAGCGGCCAACAACGCCGCCATCACCGCCACGCTGATCCCGCTGCTGACGCTGGGCATCCCGACCTCGAACACGGCCGCCATCCTGCTGGGCGCGTTCCAGAACTACGGCATCCAGCCCGGGCCGCAGCTCTTCGACAGCAACGCCGCGCTGGTGTGGGCGCTGATCGCCTCGCTCTACATCGGCAACGTGATGCTGCTGATCCTGAACCTGCCGCTGATCGGCTTCTGGGTGAAGCTGCTCAAGGTGCCCAAGCCGCAGCTCTACGCCGGCATCCTGATCTTCGCCACGGTGGGCGTGTACGGCATGCGCCAGTCCGCCTTCGACCTGGTGCTGCTCTACGCCATCGGCGTGCTGGGCGTGGTGATGCGGCGCTTCGACTTCCCGACCGCGCCGGTGGTGGTGGGCATGATCCTGGGCCCGCTGGCCGAGGCGCAGCTGCGCAACGCGCTGTCCATCGGCGAAGGCCACTGGAGCGTGCTGGTGACGCGACCGGGCTCGGCCACGCTGCTGGCCGCGGTGGTGGCGGTGCTGGTGGTGCCGCGCCTGCTGGCCTGGCGCCACCGCGCGCGCAAGGGCCCGAAGACGCCGGCGCCAATTCCGCACGCCTGAGGCACGCCACGCCGTTGTCTTTTGTCCACTGAAAACCCCAGGGCCCGATTTCGGGCCCTGGGCTTGACAAGAATCGCGCGCTTGCCGGTGGCCGGCAGGCGCCGACCGAGACGGCCGCCCGGGGAAGGGGCGGTCGAGAAAACCCCAAGCAGTTCATCAATCCGAGGAGATGACCCCATGAAGAAATTTGCCATCGCGCTGGCCGTGCTGCCCGCGGCCGCCGCCGTGCACGCGCAGTCCAGCGTGCAGCTCTACGGCTTGGTCGATGCCGGCATCGAGTACGTCAACCACGCCGGCCCCACGGGCGACAGCGTCACCCGGCTGACTTCGGGCGGCATGAACACCTCGCGCTGGGGCATCCGCGGCAGCGAGGACCTGGGCAGCGGGCTCAAGGCCATCTTCCAGCTGGAGAGCGGCATCCAGATCGACACCGGCAGCGTCGATGGCTCGGCCGGCTCGCTGTTCCGCCGCCAGGCCAACGTCGGCCTGGAAGGCGGTTTCGGCCGCCTGATCGCCGGCCGCTCCTACACCACGGCGTACGACTTCGTGCTGCCCTTCGACCCGATGGGCTACGCGCCGGTCTACTCGTGGGCCACGGCGAGCAACGCCACCTCGGCCATCGCCAACACCACGGCCTTCGGCATGACGACCGCGTCCGACAACCTGCTGAAGTACTCCAAGCGCTTCGGCAACGGCGTGTCCGTGGGGGCCTCCTACGGCTTCGGCGAGGTGGCCGGCTCGACGAGCACAGGCCGGAAGTACGCGGTGGCCGCCGGCTACACCAGCGGCCCCATCGGCGTGGCTGCCACCTACGAGCGCAACCACTTCGGCACGTCCGATGCGCCGGCCAACCGCGACACCGTGGCCCACCTGGGCGCGTCGTGGCAGATCAACAACGCCATCGCGCTCAAGGGCGCCTACCGCTACTACAAGCGCGACACCGCCGCGGGCGGGGAACTGCGCGGCGACACCGCCTGGGCGGGTGTGAACTGGCAGGTCACGCCGGCCGTGGGCCTGACGGCTGCCGTCTACCGCCTCAACGTCAAGGACGCGCCCGCCGGTGTCGAGGACGCCGATCCGACGCTGATCGTGCTGCGCGCCAAGTACTCGCTGTCCAAGCGCACCGACCTGTACGCCACCGTCGGCCATGCCCGATCGAAGAACGACCAGCTCGTGGGCCTGTCGCGCGACCTCAGCCCACAGGGCTCCAGCGACACCCAGACCGGCACCATGATCGGCGTGCAGCACCGCTTCTGATCGAAGCCACCACGCCGCCCGGCAGCCTTGCCGGGCGCGTGTCGCGCAGGCCCAGGCCGCCCCGGGAGGCTTCCCGCGGTGGCCTTTTTCGCGCCTTCAGGCCTCCGCGCCCAGCGCCAGCGCGCGCTCGCGCTGCAGCTCGCGCTCCGCGGCCGGCGCCGCCTCCAGCGGCCAGCCCTGCAGGTGCCGCCGCGCCAGGCCGGCCAGCGCGTCGAGCCAGGCCGGGGTGTCGTTGAGGCAGGGGATGTAGCGGTAGTCGCGCCCGCCGGCCTGGACGAAGGCGGCGCGCACCTCCATGTTGATCTCCTCCAGCGTCTCCAGGCAGTCGGCCGGGAAACCGGGGCAGATCACGTCCGCGCTCTTCATGCCCCCGCGCGCCAGCCCGACGAGGGTGGGCTCGGTGTAGGGCTGCAGCCACTCGGCCTTGCCGAAGCGGCTCTGGAAGGTCACGACCCACTCCTCGGCCTTCAGCTCCAGCGCCTGCGCCAGCAGCCGCGCCGTCTTGTGGCACTCGCAGTGGTAGGGATCGCCCAGCAGCAGCGTGCGCTTCGGAACGCCGTGGAAGCTCATGACCAGCTTCTCGGCGCGCCCGTGCTGCTGCCAGTGCGCGCGCACCTGCGCCGCCAGCGCGCCGACGTAGCCGGCGTCGTCGGGATAGTGGTTCACGAAGCGCACCTCGGGCTGGCGGCGCTGGCGCGCAAGCCACTGCGCCACGGCGTCGTTGGCGGTGGCGGTGGTGGAGGCGGCGTACTGCGGGTACAGCGGCAGCACCAGCACGCGCGTGGCGCCGGCGGCCGTGAGCTCGTCGAGCACGGCGGGGATGGCGGGATTGCCGTAGCGCATGGCGTGGCGCACCAGCACGCCGCTGCCCAGGCGCAGCTGCAGCCCCTCGGCCTGGCGCCGCGTCCACACCGCCAGCGGCGAGCCTTCGGGCGTCCAGATGCTGGCGTACTTGGCGGCGGACTTGGCCGGGCGGGTGCGCAGGATCACGCCGTGCAGGATCGGCAGCCAGGCCGCGCGCGGGATCTCCACCACGCGCGGGTCGCCCAGGAACTCGGCCAGGTAGCGGCGCAGCGCCGCGGGCGTGGGGGCGTCGGGCGTGCCCAGGTTGAGCAGCAGCACCGCGGTGCGCTCGGGCGCGCCGTGGCGGAAAGGAACGGGGGAAGTCATCCGCCGGATTGTGTCCGATGCCCCTGGCCCGCTTCCGTGCGCCGGGGCACGCGCCGCGCCGGCGCGTGGGCGAATCAGCGTGCGCCGGCGGCGCCCAGCAGGGCGTCCTCGCCCAGGCGCAGCACCTCGAAGCGCAGCACCGGCGCGCGCGCGTCGCCCGGGGGCACGCCCAGGCCGATCTCGCCGCGGCCGTGCAGCGTGCAGCTGCCGCGGCGCAGCGCCAGCACGGCGCGGTCGTGCGCGAAGCGGACGTAGCTGCCGTTGAAGCTCAGGTCGGTGAACTGGAACGCGCCGCCGTGCCAGTCGATGCGCGCGTGCGAGCGCGAGACGCGCGAGTCGTCGATGCAGCAGCCGGCCTGCGGGCTGCGGCCCAGCACCAGCGGCAGCTGCGCGGTGGCGAAGATGCGCTCCTGTCCGCGCCAGGCCAGGCGCAGCGCCTCGGGCTCGCCGGGCAGGGGCAGGGCGTCGCCGAACTGCGTGGCCGCGCCGTCGATCACCGCGTGGCGGCCCTGCAGCAGGTGCACCTGCACCGGCTCGGCGCGGCCGCGCAGCTGCAGCCGGTCCAGGGCGCGAAAGCGCACCTGCTGCGCCGGCTGCAGCCCGGCGAGCACGTCCACCGTCACCAGCGTCTCGTTGTCGCCGGCATGGTCGAGCAGCCGCGCCGCGACGTTGACGGCGTCGCCGAAGCAGTCGCTCTCGATCTCCACCACCTCGCCGCGCGCCATCGCCACCTGCAGCTTGAGCGCGCCGGCGGCCACGCCCACGGCGGTGGCCGCGCCGCTGCCGCGCGGCGGGCGGTCCAGCGCGGCGTGCATGGCGTCGGCCGCGGCCACGGCGCGCGCGGCCTCCTCGAACACCGCCATCAGCCCGTCGCCCAGCGTCTTGACCACGTGCCCGCCGCCCTGCTCGACGCAGTCGGCGATCAGCCCCACGGCGCCGGTGACCAGCGTGCTGGCGGCGGCGTTGCCCAGGCGCTCGAACAGCGCGGTGGATCCGCGCAGGTCGGCAAACAGGACGGTGCGTTCAAGGATGCGAGGCATGGGCCCCGGCAGTTTAGCCGGGCCCTTGCGCGGCCCGGCGCACAAAAGCGACGGCCCCGGGAGCACCGGGGCCGTCTGGGGGGCTGGCATGGGCACCCGCCGCAGGCGCCCACCTTGAAGGGTCGCCCGTGGGCGACCCGCTTGTCCTGTTTACAAGTTATCGAGGTACGTGCGCAGCTTGTCCGAGCGCGTCGGGTGCTTGAGCTTGCGGATGGCCTTGGCCTCGATTTGGCGGATGCGCTCGCGGGTGACGTCGAACTGCTTGCCGACTTCCTCCAGCGTGTGGTCCGACTGCATCTCGATGCCGAAGCGCATGCGCAGCACCTTGGCCTCGCGCGGGGTGAGGCTGTCGAGGATGTCCTTGACCACGTCGCGCAGGCCGGCCTGCATGGCCGCCTCGATCGGCGCGGTGTTGTTGGTGTCCTCGATGAAGTCGCCCAGGTGCGAGTCGTCGTCGTCGCCGATCGGCGTCTCCATGGAGATCGGCTCCTTGGCGATCTTCATGATCTTGCGGATCTTGTCCTCGGGAATCTCCATCTTCTCGGCCAGCGTCGGCGCGTCCGGCTCGAAGCCGAACTCCTGCAGGTGCTGGCGCGAGATGCGGTTCATCTTGTTGATCGTCTCGATCATGTGCACCGGGATGCGGATGGTGCGCGCCTGGTCGGCGATCGAGCGCGTGATGGCCTGGCGGATCCACCACGTGGCGTAGGTCGAGAACTTGTAGCCGCGGCGGTATTCGAACTTGTCCACCGCCTTCATCAGGCCGATGTTGCCTTCCTGGATCAGGTCCAGGAACTGCAGCCCGCGGTTGGTGTACTTCTTGGCGATCGAGATCACCAGGCGCAGGTTGGCCTCGATCATCTCCTTCTTGGCGTCGCGAGAGCTCTTCTCGCCCTCGTTCATCTTCTTGTTGATCGCCTTGAGGTCTTCCAGCGGCACCACGGCGCGGCTCTGCACGTCGATGAGCTTCTGCTGCAGCTCCTGCACGGCGGGCAGGTTGCGGCCCAGCACGGCGCTGTAGCCCTTGCCCGCGGCGACTTCGTCCTCGGCCCACTTCAGGTCGAGCGCGCGCGGCGGGAAGGTCTTGATGAAGTGCTCCTGCGGCATGCCGCACTTGTCCACCACGATGCGGCGCAGCTCGCGCTCGTAGCGGCGCACGTCGTCCACCTGCGAGCGCAGCATGTCGCACAGCTTCTCGATGGTCTTGACCGTGAAGCGGATCGTCATCAGCTCCGCGCTGATGGCCTGCTGCGCCTTGACGTAGGCCGGCGACTTGTAGCCCTTGGCGCCGTCCTTCTCGCACACCGCGCGCAGCTCCTCGAAGTGCGTGCGCAGGTTGGCGAACTTCTCCAGCGCAGCGCGCTTGAGCTCTTCGAGCTTCTTGGTCAGCGCCTTGGAGCCGCCCTGGCCGTCGTCGTCGTCTTCCTCGTCGAACTCGTCGAAGTCCTCCTCGGCGACGTAGTCGTCGGCCTCGTCCTCGGCCACGAAGCCGTCCACGGCCTCGGAGATCGCCATGTCGCCCGCGGCGATCTTGTCGGCCATGGCCAGGATCTCGGCGATCGTCGTGGGCGACTCCGAGATGGCCAGCATCATGTCCTGCAGGCCCTTCTCGATGCGCTTGGCGATCTCGATCTCGCCCTCGCGCGTGAGCAGCTCCACCGTGCCCATCTCGCGCATGTACATGCGCACCGGGTCGGTGGTGCGGCCGAACTCGGAGTCCACCGTGGACAGCGCGGCCTCGGCGGCTTCCTCGGCCTCTTCCTCGGTGGCGGTGGTGGTGGCGCCGCCGGCGATCAGGAGCGTCGCAGCGTCGGGCGCCTGCTCGTACACGGCGATGCCCATGTCGTTGAGCATCGACACGATGGCTTCCAGGATCTCCGCCTCCACCAGCTTCTCGGGCAGGTGGTCGTTGATCTCCTGGTGCGTCAGGAAGCCGCGCGTCTTGCCCATCTTGATGAGCGTCTTGAGCTCCTGGCGGCGCTTGGCGACTTCCTCTTCGGTCAGCGCGGTCTCGTCCAGCCCGAACTCGCGCATCAGCGCGCGCTCCTTGGCGCGGCTGACCTTCATGCGCAGCGGCTTGGCCTTGGGCTTGTCGGCGGCCACGCCCTCGTCGGCCACGGCCTCGACCGTGTCGGCGCCCTCGGCCCCGTCCGCCGCCTCGGCTTCCACCACCTCGCCGTCGAGCTCGGCCTCGATGTCGCTGAAGTCCTCCTCGGCCTCTTCCTTCTCGGCGGCCTTGGGCTTGCGGCCGCGCTTGGCCTTGTCGTCGGACGCGGCCGCGGCCGCCGGCGCCGGCGCGGCGGCCGTCTTGGCCGCGGCCTTGGTCTTCTTGGCGGCGGGCTTGGCCTTGGCGGTGGACTTCTTGTCCTCTTCCAGATCGTCCTGGACGGGCGCGGTCTTCTTGGCGGTCATGCAATTCCTCGGATGGTGAAAGCGTCAAACGTCCGGCTTGTCGTCAACAAGGGGCGAGCACATGGCGTGCGCGCGCACGGCTGCAACTGCGGCTGCTGCTGCGCGCGCGACGGCACGGCCGGTGGTCGCGGTCGGGTAAGGCTCGGACGGGCAAGCTCGCGTGGACTTCGGGAATAGCGCAGCCCTGGGCGGAATAATGGCCTTCGATGTCTGACCCGTGTCGCGGGTGGCCGGATCCGGTATCCAATGACGCTGCTGTCACTCTTGCCGCTGATAACGAACCTTCAATTATATCCCCCATGTGGGGGCGAAGGTCACAAGTCAAGACTTTGTCAAGCCTGAAAAAGTGTCAGGACGCGGCGCTTTTCAGGCACCCGTCGGTGTGGCGCGCTTGCGCAGCTCCATGCTCAGCTGTGACAGCTCGCGGATGCGGTTCATGTGCTGCTCGCGCGCCGCGGCATCGCTGGGCAGGTCGTTGGCCAGGGCGTCGAGCTCGGCCTTGACCTGCTCCAGGTGCAGCGCATCCACCAGCCGCTCCAGGTCCGCCATCGTGTCCTCGCCGGGCTCGTCGCCCGGCAGCGCAGCGCGCGCCTCCTCGGCCAGCGGCTCGGCTTCCAGCGCCACGCGCAGCGCGGCCCAGGGCCGGGGTCCGTGCTCGTGCAGCTCGCGCTCCAGCCACGCCACCAGCGCGCCGTGCGGCGCGGGCAGGCCGTGCAGCAGATCGTGCGCCTGCGGCGACAGGGCGTCCCACCACTCGGCATGGGCCAGCAGCAGCTGCACGATGCGGTCCTCGCGCTGCCTGGGCGCGATGCGCCCGCCGCCGCCGCGCCGCGCCGCGCCGCCGCCGCGCGGGCGGTTGAAGCCCGGCGCGGACCGCTC
>NZ_VIDQ01000059.1 GCF_009760915.1 Azohydromonas aeria | reverse complement strand
CCGGCCGCGGCCTCGCCCGCCGGCGGCTGCGGACGCGCCGCGGCTTCGGCCTGCTGGCGGGCCTTGCGCAGCTCGCGCCGGCGCGCCACTTCCTGCTGCGCCGCCTCGCGGTGCTCGTCGCTGACCTCGCCCGCGGGCTGGCCGTCGAGGTCGAAGCGCTCCTTCGAGCGTGTCAGCGCGATCAGGTACGCCGTGCTGCCGGTGTGTCGGCGCAGGAACGCCGACAGCAGCCCCTTGGTGAAGCGGCCCGGCGCGCGCTGCTGGATGTCGGACTGGATGCGCAGCTTCAGCGGTTTCAGCGGCCCGTTGCCGCCGAACAGCGCCGGAAAGGCCTCCGACAGGTCGCGCGCCGCAGCCGCCAGGTCGAAGCGCGGTGCCGCGGGCGCGGCCGCTGCCGCAGCGGCGCCGGGCTCGCCTTCGCCCTGGGGCGCCTCGGCGCCGTCCGGGGTGGCGGCCGGGGTTTCGACCGGGGCGGGCTCGGTCTGCTGCGCCGGCTCGCTGTCCGGATCGGCCGCGATGGAAGCCGGCGCATCGGGCTCGGCGTCGTTGCCGGCCGCGGCCGGCGCGTCCGCCGCGGGAGCCTCGGCCGCGGTGGGCGCGTCCGACGCCGGCTGCGCCGGGGTGTCGGCGGCAGCGGCGGCGGGCACGGGCGTGGCGGCGGTGTTGGGATCGTTCGGCAGCCCGGCGTCGGCGGGAGTCGGCGTGGCGGGCGTCTCGGAATTCGTCATGGGCAGGCCCTCGGGGGCGAGCAAGCAAAGCCCCGGATTGTGCCGCTCCCGAGGCAGCCTTTCGCCAGGGCCACAATCGGCCGCATGAATGAAGTGCAACAACAAGAGCTCAAGCTGCCGCAGCCGCACCACGCCGCGCGCATTCCGCCCCACCTCAACGCCGCCGACGTCGAGCGCCTGCGCCGCGCCGCGTACCTGCTGCCGCAGGTGGTCAAGCCGGCGGACTTCATCGAGAGCGACGACGAGCCCGCGCCCGACCTGGAGCGCCGCGGCTTCGTCCAGCTCGCGCGCGCGGCCGCGGGCGGGCGACCCAGCCGCTGGATCCACCCGGCGCAGATGGACGCCGCGCTGCGCCACCTCGACACCGTGGGCGCCGGCCCCGAGGTGCGCGCGCTGATGCTGGAGCGCACCGCCGCGCTGGAGCAGCTGGGCATCGCCCGCGCGGGCACCGGCTGGGAGCGGCTGCTGCACCAGCCGATCGTGCTCGACGAGCCGGGCTGGACGCTGCAGCTCGCGCACAAGGTCGCCATCGACGAGGGCCCGGTCTGGGATTTCCTGCGCCACGGCGAGCGCCGCGCGCTGCTGGCCGCGCTGGGACAGCCCGCGCCCTACCCGCATGCCGACGAGTTGCTCGCGCACCTGCACCAGCTCGTGGCGCGCAGCGAGTCCGGGCACCCGCGCCAGCTCGGCTCGCTGCTGCCGCGACTGCAGGCCGAGTGCGCCGTGCCGCAGCCGCTGCCGGCCCTGAAGGCCGCGCTCACCCGCGCCCAGGACCGCTGGGAGCACCGCGCCGCGGAGATGGACACCCTGGCCGGACTGACCAGCGAGCTGGCCTTTCGCGGCTACCCCGACAGCTTCGCGCTGGCGCGCCAGATGCAGCGCAGCGTCACGCTCTACGTCGGCCCGCCCAACAGCGGCAAGACCCACGCCGCCTTCGAGCGGCTGGCGCAGGCGCTGGACGGTGCCTACCTCGCGCCGCTGCGGCTGCTCGCGCTCGAAGGGCGCGACCGGCTCATGGCGCGCGGCGTGCCGTGCTCGCTGCTCACCGGCGAGGAGAACGTGCCCGCGCCCGAGGCGCGCGTGGTCTCCAGCACGATCGAGATGATGAGCACGCAACGCCCCATCGACGTGGCCGTGATCGACGAGGCGCAGATGATCTTCGACACCGCGCGCGGCTGGGCCTGGACGCAGGCCATCGTCGGCGCGCCGGCCAACGAGGTCATCATCATCTGCTCGGCCTACGCCGTGCCCGCCATCGAGCGGCTGCTGCGCCTGGCCGGCGAGCAGTGCACGGTGCGGCACTTCGAGCGCAAGCAGCACGTGCAGCTGCTGTCGCAGCCGGTGCCCATCGGCAACCTCAGGCGCGGCGACGCGGTGGTGGCCTTCAGCCGGCGCGACGTGCTGATGCTGCGCGACCAGATCGCCGAGCACGGGCACCCGGTGTCGGTCATCTACGGCGCGCTGCCGCCGGAGGTGCGCCGCCGCGAGGCCGAGCGCTTCGCCGAAGGCCAGGCGCACGTGCTGGTGGCCACCGACGCCATCGGCATGGGGCTGAACCTGCCCATCCGCCGCGTGCTGTTCTCCACGCTCAACAAGTTCGACGGCCAGACCGAGCGCCCGCTCGCAGTCACCGAGGTGCACCAGATCGCCGGCCGCGCCGGCCGCTACGGGCTGCACGACGAGGGTTTCACGGGCGTGCTGCGCGAGGCCGAGCCCACGGCGCTGCGCGCGCTCAAGGAACTGCTGCCGCAAAGCCCCAAGGCCCCGCGCGACTTCAAGGCCCCGGTGGCGCCGGGCTGGTGGCACGTCAACACCATCGCCGCACGGCTGGACGTGAACAAGCTGCGCACGGTGCTGGGCATCTTCATCGAGCAGTTGAAGCTCGACGACGCGCACTTCGCCGTGGCCGAGCTCGACCAGATGCTGGAGATCGCCGGGCTGCTCGACGAGGCCGGCGGCCGGCTCTCGCTCAAGGACCGCTTCCTCTACGCCCAGGCGCCGGTGGACACGCGCACGCCGGCGCTGGTCGAGGAGTTCCTGGACTGGGCGCACCACCACGCCATGACCGGCGAAGCCGGCAGCCCGCGCTTCCTGCGCGAGGTGGACGAGCACAGCCGCCTCGACCGCATGGAGCAGGCGCTGCGCGCGTGCAGCCTGTGGCTGTGGCTGGACCTGCGCTTTCCCGGCGTCTACGGCGAGGTGGACGCGGTGCAGGACCTGCGCTCGCGCCTGAACGACGGCATCGAGCGGCATTTGAAGGGCAAGAAACCGCTGTGGCAGCGGCGCGGGCGCGTGCGCTGAGACGCGACCCGGACGCAGCCGAGGCTGCCAGCGGCGCCGGCTTCAGCCCTGGCCTGCCGTCCGGCGCCGCACCAGCGTGCCGACCAGGCCCAGCCCGGCCAGCCACAGCGCCCCCGACGGCGGCTGCGGCACGGGCGTCAGCAGGTAGGCGCCGTAGTTGGCGCCGCCGCGCCAGCCGTTGCCCACGATCTGGCCCCGCTCGTTGATGTCCACCGCGCTGCTGAGGTACCACTCGTCGCCGGGCGGCCCGACCACCAGGTCGTTGAGGCTCACCATGCGCCCGTCGCGCCACAGGAAAGCCTCGGTGCAGGTGTACAGGTCGCAGGACTCGCTCTCGGATTGGCCAACGACCCAGCCCCGATCGTTGAGCGCCTCCACGACGGTCTGCCCGGCAGTCCGCGAGAGGCCGCCCAGGTCGGCGAAGCGGCCGTCCGCGCCGTAAAGAAAGGCGCGGCGGGCCTGCTCCCCGGGGTTGAAGACATTGGCGACCATTTGCCCGGCATTGTTGATGTCCGTCACTTGAGGCGCCTGAAAATCCGGAAGCGGCTTGGGCAGGAATCGCAGGCCATTTTCATGGTGCACGAAGGTGCGCTCTTCAGGAATGCCGCCGGGCGCATCGAAATGGGCCCGGCCCACCACCGTGTCCTGGTCGTTGAGCGGCCCCGCGCCGGACGCGACGGCACCGGGAATATCCATGTACCGGGAGCGCGTGCCGTCAAAGAAGAACGCCTTGCCGTGGGCTGTGCCCGAAATGTGCCCCGAGGCATTGATACCGGACGCGCCGCCCCAGGTATTCGTGGCCTCGACGCGCAAGTCCCGGTATCGGCCGTCGGCGTAGAGATACGGAATTTGCCACGCGGTGTCAGGCAGGAGGTAGCCGCCGACGATCTGCCCACGGTCGTTGATGCCGGTGGCGACGGATTCCCGGAAAACATTGCTGCCGGGCAGCGGCGCCAGCCGGGTGCCGTCGAAAACGTGGGCCGTCTGAATATATTCAATGACCTCGTTCTGCACTTCCTGCAGCCGGTACCCCACCACGTGGCCCCGGTTGTTGAGCGCTTGGGGAATGAAATGGTCGATGGGCCCGAGCGGCCCGCTGCTGGCGATGGCGTCGAAATGGGTCAGCTCCTGGAGCCGGTAGCGCAGTTCAGCCTGTGCGCCCAAGGCCGCAAAACTCAGCGTCGCACCCAGAGCAAAACCAATGAAGGAAGGATTTCGAAACATCACGGCTTCCTTTCAAGGACACCGGCCAGGGCGGCATCGCAAACAGCGTGGCCCGACGCGGAAAACGGGCGAGCCCTGTCCATGCATTTCCAGCCCATGCCCGCCGATCCCGGCCGGCGCCGGGTTCCCAGGCCGACCGCGCCCAGCCCCGCCAGCAGCAGGGCCCAGCCCCGCGGCTCCGGCACGGGCGTGAGTACGAAGGTGGTGAAGAAGCCGTGGTGCCAGCCGGTGCCGACGATCTGGCCACGGTCGTTGACGTCCGCGGCATGGGTGAGCTGCCATCCCTGGGCTTGCGAGGGCAACAGCAGCCCGGTGAGGCCCGCCATGCGTCCGTCTCGCCACAGGAAGGCCTCGTTGCAGCTGAACTCGTTGCAATCGACGTCCCTGACCAGCCCCACGGCCCAGTCCCGGTCGTTCAGCGCGGTCACCTCCGTCCGGTCCGCGCGCCCATACAGGCCGCCCAGCTCGGTGAGCCGCCCGCCGGCACCGTAGATGACGGACCTGACGGACTGGTCGTCGGGCCTGTACGCGCGCCCGACGATATGCCCGGCGTTGTTGATGCCCACCGGCGCGAAACCCTGATAACCCTCCTGGAGGGGATCGGGCAGGAATTTCGCCTCCTGGCCGTCGAACACGAAGGCGCGCCGCTCGAATCCGCCGCCTGCCCTTTCGAAGACGGCATTGCCCAATACCTCGCCCCGGTCGTTGAGCCCTGCGACGTCCGATGCCACGGCGCCGGGAATGTCGATATACCGCGAATGCCGGCCATCGAAGAAAAATGCCTTGGCATTGGCACGGCCGGCGACCTGCCCCGAGGCATTGATGCCGCTCGTGTAATCCCACCCGGTTTTGCTCTCGACACGCAAATCCCGGTACGAGCCATCGGCATGAATAAAGGGAACATTGCCGGGAACGTCCGATGGCTGGTAGTCGCCCACGACTTGCCCCCGGTCGTTGATGCCCGAGGCGCTGGACTGCCGGAAGGCGCCGCTGCCGGGCAGGGGCAGCAGCCGGCTGCCACGGGAAACATAGGCCGTCGTGAGCAACTCGGTGTAGTCGTCTCGCGGTACCTCCTGCTGCAAATAACCCACGACCTGGCCGTGGTTGTTGATGGCGGCGGGCCAGAAAAACTCGGACGGCCCATGCCGCCCTTCGTAACCCAGCTCCTCGATGCGAAAGCGCAATTCGGCCTGGGCACCCACGGCGGCAAGCGCCAGCAGGGCCGTCGCGGCCCAACGCTGCAGGCGACGGCATGGCGACATCGGCAATTTCCTTTCAGGCATGCAGACCACCGCATTCCGCGGCAGGGATACGCCTTCAGGAATCAGGCTAGTTTCTGGCCCGGTGTCTGCCATCCCTCAATTGTGTTGGCCCGGCATCAATGCTTTGGCACTGTTGTTTCACCCGCTTCTCAACATATTGCGAGAAAGGTTTCACCCAGGAAATTCGCCTGCCGACCAAACCGCCTTCAGGCGGCCTATTCCGATTTCGGCACCGGCACCGGCACCGGCTCCGGCTCCGTCTGCATCGGCACCGTCGCCACGAAGCTGCTGCCACGCCCGGGCGTGCTCTCCAGCGTGAGCTCGCCCTCCATCATCGCCACCAGCCGGCGCACGATGGACAGGCCCAGCCCCGTGCCGCCGAAGCGCCGCGTGGTCGAGCCGTCGGCCTGCGTGAAGGCCTCGAAGATCCTGGCCTGCGCCTCCGGCGCGATGCCGATGCCGGTGTCGAGCACCTCCAGGCGCAGCACCACGCGCCGCGCGCCGCCGGGCAGCGCGCGCACGCGCAGCGTCACGCCACCGCGCTCGGTGAACTTCACGGCGTTGCTCAGCAGGTTGAGCAGCACCTGCTTCAGGCGCAGCGGGTCGCCGCGCAGCACCCGCGCGGCGTCGGGCGGGTGGGGCAGCTCCAGCCGCAGCGCCAGCCCCTTCTGCTCGGCCTGCACCTGGAACTGCGCCATGACCTCGTCGAGCAGCGTGCGCAGCTCGAAGGGCACCTGCTCCAGCCGCATCTCGCCGGCCTCGATCTTGGAGAGGTCGAGCACGTCGTTGACCAGGCCCAGCAGCTGCTGCCCGGCCCCGGCGATGTGGCCCACGAACTCCCGCTGCCGGCCTTCGAGCGGCATCTGCTGCAGCAGGTGGGACAGCCCGATGACGGCATTGAGCGGGGTGCGGATCTCGTGGCTCATGTTGGCCAGGAACGCGCTCTTGGCGCGATTCGCGGCCTCGGCCTGCGCCGTGCGCTGCTGCAGCTCGGTCTCCAGCTGCTTGCGCTCGGACAGGTCCACCGCCACGTAGATCAGGCCCACGGTGCGCGCGCGCTCGTCGCGCAGCGTGCGCACGTCCAGCAGCACCGGCACCTGCGTGCCGTCGGCGCGCTTGAGCCGCCACTCGCCGCCTTCGGCGCCGTGGCCGTGCGCGCGCGACAGGAACACCTCGCCCGGCGCCAGCGCCCGGCCCAGCTCGGCCCGCAGCGCTTCCTCGCGCTCGCGCAGTTCCTGCGCGTCGAGCAGCAGCGCCGTGGCCTCGCGGCCCAGCGCCTGCGCCGCGGCATGGCCGGTGAGGCGCTCGGCGGCCGGATTGAAGAGGGTGATGCGGCCCGCCGCGTCGGTGGCGACGATGGCGCTGCCCGCGCCGTCGAGGATGGCGCGCTCGCGCGCCGACACCACGCGCAGCTCCGTGGTGCGCTGCTGCACCTGCTGCTCCAGCGTGGCGTTGAGCTCCAGGATGCGCGCCTGCGCCGCGCGCTGCGCGCGGATGTCGCGCAGCGTGCTGGCCAGCCCGCGCACCTGGCCCTGCTCGTCGCGGATCGGCGCCAGCGAGTACGACACCTCCACCGGGCGGCCGTCGCGCTGGCGCACCACGGTGTCGAAGGGCGGCACGGCCCGGCCGCTGAGCGCGTGCTCGCCGGCCTGGCGCGCCTGCTCGCGCTGCGGCTCGGGCACCACCAGCGCGTACAGGTTCTGTCCCAGGGCCTCGGACGCGCTCCAGCCCAGCAGCCGCTCGGCGGCCGGGTTCCAGTCGGTGATGGCACCGTCGGCGCCGTGGCCGACGATGGCGTCCTGCGCGCCTTCCACGATCGCGGCCATGCGCGCGCGCTGGTACTGGATCAGCTGTTCGCGCCGCACCGCGCGCTGCATGCCGCCGGCCAGCAAGGCCAGCAGCAGCGACACGCCGCCCACGGTCGCGCCCAGCCCCACCGCGTCGGGCAGGTTGAGCCCCTCGCGGAAGGAGGGCTGCGCCTGCAGGTCCAGCTCCCAGGTGCGGCCGTACACCTCGATGCGCCGGCGCTGGCGCGGCCCGTCCGTGAAGTCGGCGCGCCATTGCGCGGTGGCATAGAAGCTCTCCGGCGTGTCGCCGGTCACGTCGGCAAGCGAGAGCGCGTAGTCGCCACGCTCGAAGTCGAAGTCGCGCAGCACCTCGTCCATCACCAGCGGCGCGTAGGCCCAGCCCATCACCTCGGCGGCGCGGCGGTCGGCCGGCGGCACGGCCGGCTCGCGGTACAGCGGCAGCATCACCAGGAAGGCGCGGCTGGGGCTCTCGGTGGCCTGCACGATGGTGATGGGCGCGGTGATGCGCGCCTCGCCGCTGAGCAGCGCGGCCTGGGCCGCGGCGCGGCGCTTGGGCTCGGAGGCCACGTCCAGCCCGAGCGCGGCGGCGTTGTTGTGCAGCGGCTCGACGTACTGGATGACCCAGCGCTCGCCCTCGTACGGCGCGATCTGGCGGATGCGGAAGTCCGGCGCCCCGTCGCGCCGCGCCGCGTCCAGGAAAGCCGCCTCCTGCGCCTGCGGCACGCGGCGGATGAAGCCGAAGCCGCGCGCGCCGGGAAACTCGCGCTCGATCTGGCGCGACAGGCCGTACTGGTGGAAGCGCTCGCGCGTGATGGCATCCACGCCCGCGGCGATGACGGCGCCGCGGGCGCCGCGCAGCCCGTACTCGTAGGTGCGCATGCGCGTGCGCAGCTGCTCCGCGGCGCGCGCGCCCAGGGCCTCGAAGCGCGCGCGCTCCAGCGCCTCGTTGGCGCGGTGCTGCCACCAGGCTGCGCCCGACGCCACCACGCAGCCGCCGGCCAGCAGCAGCAGCGGGGCGCGCAGGTAGTCCTTGAGACCGAAGCGGGGCGGGTGCAGCGAATACAGGGGCATGCGCGCGAACGGGCGAGGCGAAGTCTGGTTCCTGGACCCGGGGCAGGCATGCGTCGCGCCCGGCCACCGGAGGGCTGCCAATGCGGCCGGAATCAGTATGCCCGCGGCGGTACGCCGCTTGCCGCCCTGCTGGTCAAGCCGACACAGGAGCAACGCATGACCGATTCGCCCAAGGTTCCCAAGGTCAACCCCGACGACAAGGAGGCCGTCAAGGCCGCCGAGCGCGCCCAGGCCACGCTGGACAACACCTGGAAGGGCTACGAGAACAGCCGCGACCCCGCGCACGACAACCCCTCCGGCCCGTCCGACCAGGAAGGCCCCAGCCACCGCCAGGGCCCGCCGCAGTGACGCGCGGCTGAAGCCGGGTCCCGCCGGCGCCGGCACGGCGCGGGTGGGAATGTGTCGTGATGGTGTCTTCGGCACCGAACGGCACCGCTTCCGCCCCGCTTCGTCCCGGATCGTGAACCATGCCGCGCGCGGCGTGCCGCGGCGGCCGCCGCGCGCACGGGTTTTCCCCTTAGCATCTTCCTGAGTCCCGGGCCGCCGGTCCGGACGGTTCCACAGGCGCCGGCGGCGCCGGACGACGCCACGGGGGAAGCGGATGTTGGGGGGAGGCAAGGCGCTGTGCGCGCTGGTGGCGGGCCTTTGGCTGGCGCTGCCCGGATGGTCCAGGACGCTGCCGCCGAACGAGCCCGTGCAGCGTCCGGCCGACCGCGCCGCCACCGACGACACCGCGCAGCGCTTTGCCCGCGGCGTGCTGGAGAGCAACGACCACCGCGGCCGGCCCTTTGCCGTGGTGGACAAGAAGCAGGCGCGCATGGTGCTGTACGCCGGCGACGGCCGCGTGCTGGGCGCCGCACCGGTGCTGCTGGGCCTGCAGCCCGGCGACCACGCGGTACGCGGCGTGGGCGCGAAGCCGCTGTCGGCCATCCGCCCCGAGGAGCGCACCACGCCGGCCGGGCGCTTCGACACCGAGCCCGGGCGCAACCTTGCCGGCGAGCTGGTGGTGTGGTTCAACTACGACGAGGGCCTGGCGCTGCACCGGCTGCGCCCGGGCCCGGCGCGCGAGCGCCGCGCCGAGCGGCTGGCCTCGGCCACGGTGGCCGACAACCGCATCTCGCTGGGCTGCGTGGTGATGGACCCGGGCTTCTTCGTCGCCGTGGTCGAGCCCGTGCTCGGACGCCGCCGCGGCGTGGTCTACGTGCTGCCCGAAACCGAGCCGCTGGAGGCGTCCTTCAGCCGCCAGGTGCTGGCGGCGGTGCAGCGGGACGACTGACAAACCTCCAGCAGGGACGCGCGCACGCACCGGCGTCCGCGCGCCCATACTGGCGCGCATGGCCTACCACCAGCGCACCGGCACCGAGTCCTTCACCTTCCCCGACCTGCGCACGCTGCTGGCGCGCGCCAGCCCCGAGCGCTCCGGCGACCGGCTCGCCGGCGTGGCGGCGGGATCGATGCGCGAGCGCGTGGCGGCGCAGATGGCGCTGGCCGAGGTGCCGCTCACGACCTTCCTGAACGAGGCGGTCGTCCCGTATGAAGGCGACGAGGTCACGCGGCTGATCCTCGACACGCACGACGCCGGCGCCTTCGCGCCGGTGCGCCATCTCACCGTCGGCGGCTTCCGCGACTGGCTGCTGTCGGACGAGGCCACGAGCGAGGCGCTGGCGGCACTGGCCCCGGGACTCACGCCGGAGATGGCCGCCGCCGTCTCCAAGCTCATGCGCAACCAGGACCTGATCCAGGTCGCGCGCAAGTGCCGTGTGGTCACGCGTTTTCGCAGCACGCTGGGCCTGCCCGGGCGGCTGGCCACGCGGCTGCAGCCCAACCACCCCACCGACGACGCCGCCGGCATCGCCGCGGCGATCCTCGACGGGCTGCTGCTGGGCAGCGGCGACGCCGTCATCGGCATCAACCCGGCCGGCGACGACGTGGCGCAGGTCACGGCGCTGCTGCAGCTGCTCGACGCCGTGATCCAGCGCCACGGCATTCCCACCCAGTCCTGCGTGCTCACGCACGTCAGCAACACGATCCAGGCCATCGGGCGCGGCGCGCCGGTGGACCTGGTGTTCCAGTCCATCGGCGGCACCGAGGGCACCAACCGCGCCTTCGGCATCGACCTGGCGCTGCTGGCCGAGGCGCAGGCCGCGGCGCGGTCGCTGGGCCGCGGCCAGGGGCAGGTGATGTATTTCGAGACCGGCCAGGGCAGCGCGCTCTCCGCCGGCGCGCACCACGGCTGCGACCAGCAGACGCTCGAAGCCCGCGCCTACGCCGTGGCGCGGCGCTTCGACCCGCTGCTGGTCAACACGGTGGTGGGCTTCATCGGGCCGGAATACCTCTTCGACGCCAAGCAGATCCAGCGCGCCGGGCTGGAGGACCACTGCTGCGGCAAGCTGCTGGGCCTGCCCATGGGCTGCGACGTCTGCTACACCAACCACGCCGAGGCCGACCAGGACGACGCCGACACGCTGCTGACGCTGCTGGGCGTCGCGGGCGTCAACTACGTCATGGGCGTGCCCGGCGCCGACGACGTGATGCTGGGCTATCAGAGCACCTCGTTCCACGACGCGCTCTACCTGCGCCGCGTGCTGGGGTTGAAGCCCGCGCCGGAGTTCGAGGCCTGGCTGCAGCGCATGGGTTTGACTGACACCCAGGGCCGTCTCGCGGACGTGCCGCCCGCGGGTTTCACGCAGGCGCTGCTGCCGGCGGTTTGAGGGGGGATAACACGCGATGCCGGACTCCGACGCCATTGACGATCCCGCCGCGCCGGCCGAGGGCCGCGGCGCCGTGCTGCCGGCCCCGGCCGCTGTGGGCACGGCGGACCTGTGGCAGGCGCTGCGCCGCCACACGCCCGCGCGCATCGGCTTGCCGCGCAGCGGCGTGAGCCAGGGCACGGCGGCGCAGCTGGAATTCCAGCTGGCGCACGCCCGCGCCCGCGACGCGGTGCACCAGGCGCTGGACTGCGCCGCGCTGGCCGCCGCGCTGCGGCCGCTGGGGCTGGACACGGTCGAGCTGCACGGCGCCGCGCCGGATCGCGTGACGTACCTGCAGCGCCCGGACCTGGGCCGGCGGCTGGACGAGGCCTCGCGCGAGCGGCTGCAGGCGCTGGCCCCGCCACCCGGTGCCGGCTTCGACCTGGCGCTGGTGCTGGCCGACGGGCTGTCGGCGCAGGCGGTGCAGGCGCATGCGGCACCGTTGCTCGCGCAATTGCTGCCCTTGCTGCAAGCCGAAGCCGCGCCCTGGCGCCTGGCGCCGGTGGCGCTGGTGGCGCAGGGCCGCGTGGCGCTGGGCGACGAGGTCGGCGAGGCGCTCGGTGCCGCGCTGGTGGCCGTGCTCATCGGCGAGCGCCCCGGGCTGAGCGCGCCCGACAGCCTGGGGATCTACCTGACCTGGGCTCCGCGCGTGGGCCGGGTCGATGCCGAGCGCAACTGCATCTCCAACGTGCGCCCGCAAGGGCTGCCCTATGCGCTGGCGGCGCGGCGCCTGGTCTGGCTGCTGGCGCAGGCACGCGCGCGCGGCGTCAGCGGCGTGGCGCTCAAGGACGAGAGCGGCACGCAGCAGGGGAAGCTGGAAGGCTGAGACGCCCGGCCGCGGTGGGCCCGCCGCGGCCCTGCTGCGTATGCCGCGCGTGTCCATCGTCACCGGCCGTTGCGGTGCGCGAGTTTCGGAATGGCGCTTGCCCCGGGCAGCCCCATGCGACCGATTCCCCGCGTCCCCGGCCTCGACAGCAGCCTGGCGTTTCTCGAAGACCCGTACCGCTTCATAGGCCGGCACTGCCGCGAGCTGCGCAGCGAGGTGGTCGAGGCGCGGCTGATGCTGCGCCCGACGCTGTGCTTCACCGGGCCGCGCGCGGCCGAGCTGTTCTACAACGAGTCGCTGTTCCAGCGCGGCGGCGCCGCGCCGGAGCCGCTGCGCGCCACGCTGTTCGGCAAGGGCGGGGTGCAGGGGCTCGACGGCGCGCGGCACCGCCGGCGCAAGGCGCTGTTCATGCGCGCGCTCGCGCCCGAGCAGGTGGCGGCGCTGGTGCGGCAGGTGGCGCACGAGTGGCAGCACGAGCTCGGCCGCTGGGCGCAGCAGGAGACCGTGCCGCTCTACACGGCGCTGCACCCGCTGCTGGCGCGCGCGGTGTGCCACTGGGCCGGCGTGCCGCTGCCGCAGTCGCAGCTGGCGCTGCGCACCGAGGAGCTCGTCTCGCTGTTCGACCAGAGCGTGAAGCCGCCGCTGCGCCACCTGCGCGCGCGCGTGGCGCGCGCGGCGCTGGAGTCGTGGCTGGCGCACCTGCTGGCCGAGGCGCGCGCGGGCCGCGTCGAGCTGCCCGAAGGCAGCGCGGCGGAGCAGGTGGCGCTGCACCGCGACGAGGACGGCAACGTGCTGCGCCCGCGCATCGCCGCGGTGGAGCTGCTCAACCTGCTGCGCCCGACGGTGGCGGTGTCGGTGTTCATCGTCCAGGCCGCGCACGCGCTGCACGTGCATCCCGAGTGCCGCGAGCCGCTGAGCGACAGCCTGCTCGGCGGCGACATGCGCTGGGCGCAGGCCTTCGTGCAGGAAGTGCGGCGCTGGTACCCGTTCTTTCCGGCCGTGGCCGCGCGCGTGCGCCACGACTTCGAATGGCAGGGCTGCCACTTCCCGCGCGGGCAGCTGGCACTGCTCGACCTCTACGGCACCAACCACGACCCGCGCAGCTGGGACGAGCCGCAGGCCTTCCGCCCACAGCGCTTCCTCACCCGAAAGCCCGGCGCCTACGATCTGGTGCCGCAGGGCGGCGCCGAGCCGCACGCGCACCACCGCTGCCCGGGCGAGGGCGTGACCATCGCGCTGATGATGCTGTCGCTGGACTGGCTGCTGCACCGCATGCGCTACGAGGTGCCGGCGCAGGACCTGGAGCTCGACATGGGCCGGTTGCCGGCGCTGCCGCGCGAAGGCCTCGTGATCGGCGCGGTGCAGGCGGTGCCGTGAGCGCGGCCGCGCCGGTCAGCGCGCGGTCGCCGCGGCCGTGACGGGCAGCGCCGGCGCCACGTCCGCCGCCACGCGCCGCAGCAGCTCGCCCAGTACCGCGGCATGGGCCTGCGGCGTGTCGGCCGCGGCCTGCAGCGTGTAGCGCCGCTCGCTGCGCTGCAGCGTGATGCCGTCGGGCGCCTCCAGGCTGGCGCGCGCCACGGTGAAGAGCTCGCGGCGGTCGCGCCGGTAGTCCAGCGGCGCGAACTCCAGCCGCAGCGCCCAGGCGCGCGGCTGCGCGGCGCCGTCGCTGCCGTCGGTGCAGCTGGCGTTGCACAGCGTCCAGCCCGGCAGTGCCGCGCGCAGCGCGCCGGCGAGCTCGCGCGTCATGCCCACCTCGATGCGCTCGGCCCAGAAGGTGCCGGGCCAGTCGTCCACGGTGGTGTCGTTGGCGCGGAAGCGCACGCGCCGCGCCAGCAGGTATTCCGGCAGCACCACGCGGCGCACCACCAGCACCGGGCGCTGCGGGTCGAGGGATTGCGCCGTCGGCGCGGCCGGCGCGCCGGCGGGGCCCGCGTCGCCCAGGGTGGGCAGCGCCAGCAGCACGGTGCTGGGCGGCGGCGAGCCGGCGCAGCCCGCAAGCAGCAGCAGCAGCAGCGGCAGCAGCGCGGCGCACGGCAGGAACCGGGACAGCGCCGCCGCGGCGCGGCGGGCTCGGTGCGGGGAGGGCGTCGTCATTGGCGGCGGCGGCCGAAGATGACCGCGTTGGGTTGTTCCTCGATGAGCTCGCTGAACTCGCGCAGGCCGCGCGCGGCCTGCGACAGGTCGCGCACGGCGGCGTCGAGGTCGGCGCGCAGCGGCGCGCCCGGCTCGGTGATCTCGCCGACGCGGCGCACGGCCAGGTTGGCCGCGTCGGCGGCGCTGCGCGCGCTCTGCAGCGTGGCCTGCAGCTCGGGCTGCGCCGCGGCCACGGTTTCGCGACTGGCTTCGAGCAGGCGGTTGACGCCTTCCAGGCTGGCGCCGGCGGTGCGGCGCAGCTCGTCCATGGCCGCGGTGGCCGAGCGCAGGGTGCGCTGGCCCTCGCCGGCCAGGCCCGTGACCTGGGTGGCCACGCCGTCGAGCGCCTCGCGCGCGCTCACCACCGTGGCGCGCGTCTCCACCAGCGTCTCGTTGAGCGACTGCAGCGTGGCGCGCACGTCCTCCACCGTCTCGCGCAGCGGCAGCTGCGCCACCTGGTCGAAGAGGGCCTCGAAGCGGTCGCGCACGGCCGGTATCTCCGGGTAGCGGCTGTTGGCGGCCGTGGGCGCGGGCGGCGGCTCGTCGAGGAAGTCCAGGTCGATGAGCTTCTGCCCGGTGACGAAGCTCTGCGCCACCAGCTTGGCGCGCAGCCCGCGCTGCACCAGCGTCGGCAGCCCCGGCGAGGTGGCGGCCTCGCCATCGATGGTGCCGAAGCGCACGGCATTGGGGTTCAGGCGCACGCGCACCGGGATGCGCGCGTCCAGCGAGCGCTGGTCCACCTCGATGCCGATGTCCTCGACCTGGCCGACGGGCACGCCGCGGAAGGTCACCGGCGCGCCCACGTACAGGCCGGCGACGCCGCCCTGGAAATAGATCATGGCCAGCGTCTGCTTGCGAAAGAGGCTGTTGCCGCTGAGCCAGAGCACCGTGGCCACCACCAGCGCCAGCGCACCCAGCGCGAAGGCGCCGACGAGCAGGGCGTGTTTCTTCATCATGCGGGAGGTTCCTCGCGGTTCAGGAAGGCGCGCACGGTGGGGTGCGTGGCCGGGTCGTCGCGCAGCGCGCGCGGGCTGCCGCGGGCGATCGGCACGCGGCCGGCGTCGTCGAGATAGATGCCGTCATCGGCAATGGCCATGAGGCTCGGCAGCTCGTGGCTGACCATCACCACCGCGGCGCCGGTGCGCTCGCGGATGTCGAGCACCAGGTCGTCCAGGCGCCGGGCGCTGATCGGGTCCAGGCCGGCCGAGGGCTCGTCCAGGAACAGCAGCGGCGGCTCCGCGGCGATGGCGCGCGCCAGCCCCGCGCGCTTCTTCATGCCCCCGGACAGCCGCTCGGGTAGGAAGGTGGCGAACTCCTCCAGCCCGACCCAGCGCAGCACCTCCAGCGCGCGCTCGCGGCGCGTGGACAGGTCCTGGTCGGTGAGCTGCTCCAGCGGCAGCATCACGTTCTCCAGCACCGTCATCGAGCTCCACAGCGCCGCGCTCTGGAACAGCATGCCGCAGCGGGCACGCAGCCGCGCGCGCGTGGCGGCGTCGCTGGCCCAGTAGTCGGTGCCCTGGTGCAGCACTTGGCCGGCGGCCGGCGGCAGCAGCCCGATCATGTGGCGCAGCAGCGTGCTCTTGCCCACGCCCGAGCCGCCCATGATGGCGAAGATGGTGCGCGGGGCGACGGCGAAGCTCACGTCGCGCTGGATCAGCCGCTGGCCGAAGCGCATCTCCAGGCTCTTCACTTCCACCAGCGCCGGCTGCAGCTGCGGCTGCCTTGCGGGCTCCATCGAAGGCGAAGGCGAGGGCATCGGCACGGCCATGCTCAGACCCCCAGCGCGTTGGCGAGGATGGCGAAGATCGAATCCAGCACGATCACGCCCACGATGCTGACCACCACGGCCTGCGTGGTGGCGCGGCCCACGCCAGCGGCATTGCGCTGGGCGTGCAGCCCGCAGTAGCAGCCGACGATGCCGATGAGCGCGCCGAAGGCCAGCGACTTCACCAATCCCAGCCCCAGGTGGCTCCAGCCCAGCACCAGCGCGGTGCGGTCCATGTAGGCCTGGGGCGCGAGCTGCAGCATGCCCGCGCCCACCATGGCCCCGCCGATCAGCCCGGCCAGGCAGGCGTAGATGTAGAGCAGCGGCATGAGCAGCAGCAGCGAGATCACGCGCGGCAGCACCAGGTAGGGCACCGGGTCGATGCCCAGCACCTCGTAGGCGTCGATCTCCTCGTTGGCCTGCATGGTGGCGAGCTCGGCGGCAAAGGCGGCGCCGGTGCGCCCGCACATGACCACGGCGGTGATGACGGTGGCCATCTCGCGCGCCACGGCGATGCCCACCAGGTCGGCCACGAAGATGCCCGCGCCGAACTTGACCAGCTGCACCGCGCCGACGAAGGCCAGGATCGCGCCCACCAGCAGGTTCACGCCCGTGATGATGGGCAGTGCCCGCGCGCTGGACTCGGTGGACACGCGCGCCAGGTCGCGCGTGCTGACCTTGGCCCGGCCCCGCACCAGCCCCACACCGGCGAGCAGCACCTGCCCCAGGAAGTGAACGGGGTTCAGGAGCGGGGCGAGGGAGAGGTGGGGCAGGGGCATCGGGGGCGCAATAGCACGGGGCGTGCCGTTGCTGGATGTTACCTACCCCCGGAACAGGCGCCCGGCGCCGGTTCTAGTCCGGGTCCGGCGCCGAATCCCGTCCTGATTCCTGTCCCAGCAACCCCTGCCGCGGCTCGTCCTCGCCCGCCAGCGGCACCGCCCGCGCCAGCGCCATCCACACGTCGAAGCGCATCGGGACGCTGCGCGCCGGCGCCGCGCGCGCGCATTCCAGCCCGGACTCGGTGGCGATGAGCACGCCGCACTCCGGCGGCACGTCCTCCGGCCCGCCGATCCCTTCGGCCAGCACGTACCAGCACTCGCCCGCCATGCCGAGATAGGCGGCGCGCTTCTCGGGCTTCCTCACGTCGGAGAGCAGGTCGGCGCGGCGCACCTTGATCTCGTGCACCAGCGGCTGCAGGTAGGCCTCGACGCTGGTGTAGCGGATCGAGAACACGTCCGGCCGCGCCTGCACCCAGCGCAGTTTTCCCATGGGCGAGGCCGGCAGCGGCGGCTCGTCCTCGAAGCCGAGGCCGGCGGGCAGCGTGTCCAGCGAGGCCAGCGGCGCCGGCGCGCCGGGCAGGCCTTCGGGCGCGACGGCCACGGCCTGCGTGGGCGAGGCCACCGCCACCTGCGCGCGCAGCTTCAGCTCGGTGTAGACCACGCGCCCGGCGCGCTGCAGCTGCCGCGCCACGCGCTGCACCAGCGCCTCGTGCGCGTCGAAGGCGCGCCGGTTGCGCTGGCGCCCGGCGGCCAGCGCGGCCACGCCGGCATCGGTCACGCGCAGCCGCTCGCGCCCGTCCTCCGTCAGCCGCTCCAGCATGCCGGCGGCCAGCAGCTCCACCTCGACCAGGTCCTGGCACGGCCAGCCGGCCGAGCGCCACACGGCATGCAGCCGGCGCAGGTGGAAGCGCGACAGGAGCACGGCGGACACGTCCATCACACAACAACTCCGCAATCCGTCAGGCCAGCGCCTCGTCCGCCGGGTGCCGTGCCCCGGCCCAGGCGCGCCGCCGCGGCGCCGGGATGTCCACCGGCACCGCATCCGGCCCGAACACCGCCACCGCCACCGCGCGCGGGTCGTTCAGAGTGCGCACCTGGTCGTAGGTCGCCTGCGCCTCGGGGTAGGTGCGGCGCAGGTAGTTCAGCCACTGCTTCAACCGCCCGGCGCGGTGCCGTGGCTCGACGCGGCGCGAGACGTGCAGCCAGAAGTCGAGCATCAGCGGCAGCAGCGCCGTCCAGGCGATGCCGGTGCCGGCGCCGTCGGCGCGGATCGCCAGCGCCAGCCCCGGGTCGCTGACCATGCCGCGGCCGAGCATGAGCGCGTCGCAGCCGGAAGCCGCGCGGCAGCGGCGGGCGTCTTCCACGGTCCAGATCTCGCCGTTGGCCACCAGCGGCAGCCTCACCGTGGCGCGGATGTCGGCCACACGCTCCCAGTAGGCCGGCGGCCGGTAGCCGTGCACCTTGGTGCGCGCGTGCACCACGATCTCGTCGGCGCCCGCGGCCTCGATGGCCTGCGCGCATTCCTCGGCGCGCGTGTCGTCGTTGAAGCCCAGGCGCATCTTGGCCGACACCGGCATGCCCGCCGGCACGGCGCGGCGCACCGCCGCGACGATGCGGTGCACCAGCGCCGGATCCTGCAGCAGCATGGCGCCGCCGCCGTGGCGGTTCACGACCTTGGCCGGGCAGCCGAAGTTCAGGTCGATCCCCGCTGGCCCCAGGCCGGCCAGCCGCGCCGCGTTCTCCGCGAGGCAAACCTCGTCGGAGCCCAGCAGCTGCGCCCGCACCGGCGTGCCCGCACGCGTGCGCCCGCCCTGCAGCAGTTCGGGCACGACGCGCGTGAAGGCGCGCTCGGGCAACAGCGTGCCGGTAACGCGGATGAATTCGGAGACGCAGCGGTCGATGCCGCCGACGCGCGTGAGCGTCTCGCGCAAGGGATGGTCGAGAAGGCCCTCCATCGGGGCCAGCAGCAGCAGGCTCATGAGGGGGCGCATGGTACGCGCGCGCATTCCCACCCTGTGGCAGGACAGGCGATCGCCGCGCGTCCCTGGCGCCACCGCGGCGCGCTTTCCGCGCAATCCTCACGCCCCATGTCCTCTCCCGTCCGCGGCGCCGCCGCCTCCGCACCGGGCGCCGATGCCATTGGCGCCCCCGTCTCCGCCCTGTCCATCGCCGCGCTGGCCCTGGCCGCCTTCGGCAGCGGCATGGCGCTGCGCGTCAACGACGCGCTGCTGCCGCGGCTCTCCGCCGAGTTCGGCGTGACGCTGGCGCAGGCCGCGCAGGTGGTGAGCGTGTTCGCCATCGCCTACGGCGTGGCGCAGCTCTTCTTCGGACCCACCGGCGAGCGCCATGGCAAGTACCGCGTCGTGGCCTGGGGCTGCGGCGGCTGCGCGCTGGCCTCGGTGCTGTGCGGCGTGGCGCCGGATTTCGCCTCGCTGCGGGCGCTGCGCGGCCTGGGCGGCGTGATGGCCGCATCCATCATCCCGCTGTCCATGGCCTGGATCGGCGACGTGGTCGCCTACGAGCAGCGCCAGCCGGTGCTGGCGCGCTTCCTCATCGGCCAGATCCTGGGCCTGTCCGCCGGGGTATGGCTGGGCGGCTTCGCCGCCGACCACCTGGGCTGGCGCGTGCCGTACTTCATCCTGGCGCTGCTGTTCGGCGCGGTGGCGGCGGTGCTGTTCATCGTCGAGCGCGGGCTGCCCGCGCCGGCCCGCGCGCGCGGCGCGGCCGCGGCGGGCTCGGCGCTGGCGCGCATGACCGGGGATTTCAGGTACGTGCTGGCCCAGCCCTGGGCGCGGGTGATCCTGGCCAGCGTGTTCCTGGAGGCGGTGGCGCTGTACGGGCCCTTCGCCTTCATCGCCACGCACCTGCACGAGCGCTTCGGGCTGACGCTGGCCGCGGCCGGCTCGGTGGTAATGCTCTTCGGCTTCGGCGGCTTCGCCTTCGCCGTGGCGTCGGGGCGGCTGGTGAAGCGCCTGGGCGAGGTCGGCCTGGCGCGCTGGGGCGGCAGCATCATGGCCGCGTCGATGGCGCTGGTGGCCTTCACGCCGCACTGGGCGCTGGCGCTGCCGGGCTGCCTG
Organism: Azohydromonas aeria; assembly: GCF_009760915.1. Taxonomy (GTDB): domain Bacteria; phylum Pseudomonadota; class Gammaproteobacteria; order Burkholderiales; family Burkholderiaceae_C; genus Azohydromonas; species Azohydromonas aeria. The sequence continues at coordinate 30,276 of NZ_VIDQ01000059.1, read as the reverse complement.
GGCATGGGGCTGGGCTTCTACATGCTGCACAACACGCTGCAAGTGAATGCCACGCAGATGGCGCCGCAGCGGCGGGGGCCGGCGGTATCGGCGTTCGCGTCGCTGTTCTTCCTGGGCCAGTCGGCCGGCGTGGTGGTGGCCGGGGCGCTGCGCACGCACTGGGGCTCGGCAGCGCCGATCGCGCTGGGGGCGGTGGGGGTGATGGCCGTGGCGTGGGGGTTCGGGGCGCTGCGGGCGAGGAGGCAGCAGTAGGCCGGTAGCCCGTTGGCACGGGCGACCCGCACCTCACTTCGTCATTTCCGCGAAGGTGCACTGCTGTCCGGGGAAAGTGGGCAATGGCCTATGGGCCGTCAGCACGGGCAGCCCGCACCTTACCTCGTCATTCCCGCGAAGGCGGGGACCCAGGCGGTCCCCAAGCCAGCCGCAAGCTGATGCGCAGCGCCTGCCGTGTCTTGAACCATGGCAAGCCGACCGACCGGCTCTCGGCTGCTTGGGGACCGCCTGGGTCCCCGCCTGCGCGGGGATGACGAAGTGGTGGGCGCGCTGTGTGAGCCTTCGGCTGACGCTCCCTCGACTTTTCCTGGACAGCAGTGCGCGTTCACAGGCATGACAACGCTTTTCCTTGCAGCCGGGTAAGTTGTCACGAACACGTCGCCCTGTCTCGGACTGACCCTGCTCAAGAGAACACGCCGTGCTCGATACGGCCCAGCGTTTCCAGCACCGCAGCCGTCCCTTCCAGCGAGCCGGCCAGCGAGTCCGGTATCGCTCCGCCCAGCGCCCCGTTGGGTGACGCCAGCCAGGACAGCGCCGCCGTCTCGGACTCGAAAACCTGGATTGCGCGCGCCCTTACGGCGGCTGTTCGCGCGGCGGCGTCATCGGCAGCAATTGGTGGAGTGCTCATGGCGTTCGATTGTCCGCCCCTTGGGCGGACGATTTCGCCTGCTTCACGGCACGCCCGTTGCCGTCCGGGTCTCCACCGCCGCCTCCCGACGGCTACCACTCAGGAGTTCCCATGCACATCCTCATCGTCCTGACCTCGCACGACCGCCTGGGCGACACCGGCAAGCCCACCGGCTTCTGGCTGGAGGAGCTGGCCGCGCCCTACTACGTGTTCAAGGACGCCGGCGCGCAGCTCACGCTGGCCTCGCCCAAGGGCGGCCAGCCGCCGCTGGACCCGAAGAGCGGCGAGCCCGACGCGCAAACGCCGTCCACCGAGCGCTTCAACCAGGACACTGAGGCGCAGGCCGCGCTGGCGCAGACCCGGCGCCTGGCCGAGGTGTCGGCCGCCGACTTCGACGGCCTGTTCTATCCGGGCGGCCACGGCCCGCTGTGGGACCTGGCCGAAAGCCGTGAATCCGCGGCGCTGATCGAGGCCTTCCTGGCCGCCAACAAACCTGTCGCCGCCGTGTGCCACGCGCCGGGCGTGCTCAAGAACGTGAAGGGGCCGGACGGCGACTCGGTGGTCAAAGGCAAGCACGTCACCGGCTTCTCCAACAGCGAGGAGGAGGCCGTGGGCCTGACCAAGGTCGTGCCCTTCCTGGTCGAGGACATGCTCAAGGCCGCGGGCGGGCGCTACTCCAAGGGCGCCGACTGGCAGAGCAACGTCGAGGTGGACGGGCTGCTCGTCACGGGGCAGAACCCGGCGTCGTCGGAGGAGGGAGCCAGGGCGCTGCTGGAATTGCTGAAGAACAAGGGCTGACGCTCACTCCAGCGCCATCAACCCCGCATTCCCTCCCACCGCCGCCGTGTTGACGCACAGGCTGCGCTCCACCATCAGCCGCTCCGGCGGCAGCAGCGCAGGTTCGCGCGCGCCGGGCGGGCAGGCGAGCAGCGGCACGATCGCGCCCTCACGCTGCGCAAGCGCCAGGCCCAGCTCCAGCACCCGGCCCGGCGCGTCCTGCGCCACGGCCAGGTCGATGTCCCCGCGCAGCGGCTCGTGCGCCAGCGCCACGCGTGATTGCGCCAGCAGCGGCAGCGCCGCGTGCAATGCGCGCAGCGGCGCGGTGTCGGCCCACAGCGCGTGGCCGTCGCCGGCCAGCACCAGCGCCAGCAGGAACAGCGCATCGCCGCGTTCGGCCGCCTGGCACAGCACGCGCCGGCGCGGCTGTAGCACGTAGACGTTGCGCTCGCCCGTGGGCCCGGGCAGCAGCACGGCCAGGCCCGCGGGGGAGAGCGCCAGCAGCGTGTCGCAGGCCGCGACCAGCCCGTCTTCGGCCGGCAGCGTCTGCGCCAGCCAGCCCCGCAGCGCGCGCAGCGCCGCCAAGCGCGGGGCGGGGGCCGGGGCCGGGGCTGAAGCGGGCATCGGCGCCGCCCCGGCCGCCTGCGGCTCGGCCGGCGCCGGCACCGGCTCTCCGGGCAGCGGCAGCGCCAGCGCGTGCCCCCGGCACAGGCGCCGCACCAGCAGCGGCCCGCCGGCCTTCGGACCGGTGCCCGACAGCCCCTCGCCGCCGAAGGGCTGCACGCCCACCACCGCGCCGATCATGTTGCGGTTGACGTACTGGTTGCCCGCGCGCGAGCGCCCCGTCACCAGCGTCACGACCTCGTCGATGCGCGTGTGCAGCCCCAGGGTCAGGCCATGGCCCGTGGCCGCGATGCGGTCCAGCAGCGGCTCCAGCGCCTCGCGCCGCCAGCGCAACACGTGCAGCACCGGGCCGAACACCTCGCCGGGCAGTTGCGACAGGTCGTCCAGCTCCACCAGCGCCGGCGCCACGAAGCTGCCGTGCTCCGCCAGCCCTTCGGGCAGCGGCGCCTGCGTCACGCGCAGCCCCAGCGCGCGCATGCGCTCCAGGTGCTTGTCGATCGCGGTGCGCGCCGCGTCGTCGATCACCGGCCCGACGTCGGTGGCCAGCGCGTCCGGGCGGCCGATGCACAGCTCGGCCATCGCGCCGCGCAGCAGCGCCAGCACGCGCGGCGCGATCTCCTGCTGCAGGCACAACAGCCGCAGCGCCGAGCAGCGCTGGCCGGCGCTGTCGAAGGCGCTGGCGAGCACGTCGGCCACGAGTTGCTCCGGCAGCGCCGAGGAGTCGGCGATGAGCGCATTGACGCCGCCCGTCTCGGCCACCAGCAGCGGCGGTTCGCCTTGCGCGTCCAGCCGCGCCGCCAGCACCGCCTGCAGCCGCCGCGCGGTGGCGAGCGAGCCCGTGAACAGCACGCCGCGCACGCGCGCATCGGCCGCCAGCCGCATGCCCACCGCCTCGCCGCGCCCGGGCAGCAGCTGCAGCGCCGCGCCGGGCACGCCGGCGTCGTGCAGCAGCTGGACCAGCTCCGCCGCCACCAGCGGCGTCTGGCGCGCCGGTTTGCACAGCACCGCGTTGCCCGCGGCCAGCGCCGCAGCGAGCTGGCCCGTGAAGATCGCCAATGGAAAATTCCAGGGGCTGATGCACACCATCGGGCCGAGCGGCTGCGCCTGCGGGCCCAGCGCCTCGCGCGCCTGCGCCGCGGCGTAGCGCAGCGCGTCCACCGCCTCGCGTACCTCGGCCACCGCCGCCTGCACGGTGCGGCCGGCCTCGCGCACGATGAGTCCGACGAAGCCCTGCAGCGCGTCCTCCAGCGCGTCGGCGCCGCGCTCCAGCAGGGCGGCGCGCTCGGCAGCCGGCACGGCGCCCCAGGCCGGCTGCACCGCGGCGGCGGCGTCCAGCGCCGCGTCGATCTCGTCCTCGCGCGCCTCGCGCACGCTGCCGACGCGCTCGCGCCGGTCCGCCGGATTGAGCACCGGCAAGGGCAGATCGCCCGGGCGCGGCTCGCCCGCCACCAGCGGAGCGGCGCTCCATTCGCGCCGCGCGCCGTGCAGCAGCGCTGCCGACAGCGAGGCCAGCCGGTGCTCGTTGGCCAGGTCGATGCCGCCGGCATTGAGCCGGCGCGCCCCGTACAGCGCGCGCGGCAGCGGGATGGCCGGGTGCGGCAGGCCGAGCGCCCCTTCGGCCGCGGCGTGGCGCTCGACCTGCGCCACCGGGTCGGCCACCAGCGCCTCCACCGGGATGCGCGCGTCGGCGATGCGGTTGACGAAGCTGGAATTGGCGCCGTTCTCCAGCAGCCGGCGCACCAGGTAGGCCAGCAGCGTCTCGTGCGTGCCCACCGGCGCGTAGATGCGGCAGGGCCGCGCCAGGCCGCCGTCGGCCACCGGGGCGACCACCATCTCGTACAGCGGCTCGCCCATGCCGTGCAGGCACTGGAACTCGTAGCGTCCGGGCGCCCAGTCGGGGCAGAGCTGGTGGATGGCCGCCACGGTGTGCGCGTTGTGCGTGGCGAACTGCGGATGGACCGCGTCGGGCGCAGCCAGCAGCCGCCGCGCGCAGGCGAGGTAGGCCAGGTCGGTGTGCGCCTTGCGCGTGAAGACGGCGTAGTCCTCCAGGCCGTCGGCCTGCGCGCGCTTGATCTCGGTGTCCCAGTACGCGCCCTTGACCAGCCGCAGCATCAGGCGGCGGCGGCTGCGCCGGGCCAGGTCGATGCAGAAGTCGATCACGTGCGGGCTGCGCTTCTGGTAGGCCTGCACCGCCAGCCCCAGGCCGTTCCAGCCGGCCAGCGTGCGCTCGCCGCAAAGCTTCTGCAGCAGGTCCAGCGACAGCTCCAGCCGGTCGGCCTCCTCCGCGTCGATGTTGAGCGCCACGCCGTGGTGCCGCGCCAGCAGCGCCAGGTGCAGCAGCCGCGGGTACAGCTCGGCCATCACCCGGGCATGTTGCGCGCGCACGTAGCGCGGATGCAGCGCCGACAGCTTCACGGAGATGCCCGGCGCCTCGTGCAGCCCGCGGCCGGCCACGGCGATCCCGAGCGCGTTGATGGCGTGCTCGTAGGACGCGGCGTAGCGCTGCGCGTCCTCCTCGGTCAGCGCCGCTTCCCCGAGCATGTCGAAGGAATAAGTGAAACCCTGGGACTCGCGGCGGCGGGCGCGCGCCAGCGCCTCGCCGATGGTCTGGCCGCACACGAACTGCTCGCCCAGCAGCCGCATGGCCAAGTCCACGCCCTTGCGCAGCAGCGGCTCGCCGCTGCGCGCCAGCACGCGGGTGAGGGCGCCGCCCAGGCCGCCGGCGAGCGCGCCCAGGCCCGCGAGGCCGGCCGGGCCGTTCGAAGGCGCCTCGCCCTGGATGGCCGCCATGCGCCCGCCCAGCAGCAGGCCCCAGGTGGCGGCGTTGACGAAGAGCGAGCCGCTGCGGCCCAGGTGCGCGGCCCAGTCGCCGTCGCCGAGCTTGTCGCGGATGAGCGCGTCGCGCGTGGCGTCGTCGGGGATGCGCAGCAGCGCCTCGGCCAGGCACATCAGCGCCACGCCCTCCTGCGAGGACAGCGAGAACTCGTGCATCAGCCCCTGCACCAGGCCCTCGCGGCCGTTGCTCGCGGCGATGCGCTCGCGCAGCCGCCGCGCCAGCGACAGCGCCAGCGCATGCGCCGCGGCGGCCTGCGCCGGCGCCAGCCGCGCCGCCTCGATCAGGATCGCCACGCCTTCGGGCTCCGGGCGGCGCGTGGCCGCCGTGATCGCCGCGCGCAGCACCGACTGCGGCTGCAGCCCGCCGGCGAAGTCCAGGAAGCAGTTTGGGACGGCACTCACGGCGGCGGCTCTCCTTGGCTGGGGCTCCATGCGCCGGCAGCGGCGCGGCGGCCGGACCATCGTAGGATGCGCGCCCCGCCGCGGGGCACCGGCCCGGCTCAAAAGCCGCGCCGGCACTGCGCGGCGTTCGGCACATTCAAGAACAAACGAAGAGTTCGACCGTGGACCACACCTTCCTCTCCGCCCTGATCCTGCTGCTGCTGGTGCTCGACCCGCTGGGCAGCCTGCCCGTGTTCATCTCGGTGCTGCGCCGCGTGGAGCCGTCGCGGCGCGCGCGCGTGGCGCTGCGCGAGACGGCCATCGCCTTCCTCGTGCTGCTGGCCTTCATGTTCGGCGGCAAGCATTTCCTGGAGGTGATGCGGCTGTCCGAGCGCTCGCTGGAGGTGGCCGGCGGCGTGATCCTGCTCGTGATCGCGATGCGCATGATCTTCGCGTCCTCGCAAGGCGCCTATGCCGGCGACACGCGCGAGCCCTTCATCTTCCCGCTGGCGGTGCCGCTGCTGGCCGGGCCCTCGGCCATGGCCACGGTGCTGCTGCTGGCCTCGCGCGCGCCCGACCGCATGCCCGACTGGATCGGCGCGCTCACCGTCGCCATGGCCGTGTGCGGCATCGTCATGCTCGCCAGCGAGCGGCTGCGCCGGCTGCTGGGCGACTCGGTCGTCACGGCCATGGAAAAGCTCATGGGCCTGGTGCTCACGGCCATCGCCATCGAGATGATCCTGGCCGGGCTCAAGCGCTACTTCTTCGGTGACTGACCCGGGCCGCTGACAAGGGCACCTGCCTTGCCATGCCGCGCGGCATGGCCGCCATCCTCCGTCCCGCGGCGATCGCGCTGCTGCTCCTCGCCATCCCCGTGCCGCCCGACCGCGGCGGCATCCCCGACCGCTGGAACCCCTGGGCGCCGCTGCGCGTGGCCGACCCGCCCAATGCGCTTACCTCGCTGAAACTGGCGCGCCTGTCGCGCGACGGCGAGCTGTGCCGCGCCGTGCTGGCCGACGCGCCGCTGCAGGCCACGCCGGTGCCCGATCGCGAGGTCGGCGCCGGTTGCCGCCTCACCGACGCGGTGCGCGTCACGCGCACGCGCTTCGCGCTGGACACGCCCTTCCTGCTGAGCTGCCGCGGCGCGGTGTCGCTGGCGCTGTGGGAGACGCACACCGTGCAGCCGGCCGCGCTGCGCATCCTGGGCGCGCCGGTGGCGCGCATGCAGCACCTGGGCAGCCTGGCCTGCCGCGACGTGGCGCGCGCGCCCGGGCGGCGCAGCCGCCACGCCTCGGCCGATGCGCTCGACGTGGCCGGCTTCACCCTGAGCGACGGGCGGCGGCTGTCGATCCTGCGCGACTGGGGCGACGCCGACGCGCCCGCGGGGCGCTTCTGGCGCGCGCTGCACCGCGGCGGCTGCCGCAGCTTCGACGGCGTGCTCGGCCCCGACTACGACGCCGCGCACGCCAACCACCTGCACCTCGAAGTCGGCGGCTGGCGCTACTGCCGCTGAAGGCGCCGCGCGCTTCCCCTCGACAAACAAAAAAGGCGGTGCCTTGCGGCACCGCCTGAAAGAGGATCTTCGAGGAACGGGACGGGCTTAGAAGTCGTGCTTCACGCCCAGGCCGATCGTGGTCGTCTTCTTGTCCGGCGCAGGCTGTGCGGAGCTGATGCTGGTGCGGAAGGTCGCACCGGCATTGGCGTCGGCGTAGGCCAGTTGGGCGTACAGCGTGGTGCGCTTGGACAGGGCGTAGTCGTTGCTCAGCACCAGCGTCTTGGTCTTGTCGTCGTCGGCATCCTTGTCCTTGCCCTGGTAGTAGGCCAGCGTGGTGGTGTTGGCACCCCAGGCGTAATCGACACCCACGCCCCAGACGTTGACGTTGGTCTCGGGGCCGCCGGCGCCGGTCAGCACCCCGTCGTCGGACTTGGTGCGCAGGTACAGCGCCTTGACCTTGACCGGGCCCACCGGCACCGCGGCGCCCAGGCCAAACTGCTTGGTGTCGCCCGTGTCAGCGACGGTCGTGATTTGCTGGTAAGAGGCCGACACCGTGACCGGGCCGGTGTACGAGCCGCCCAGCGACAGCGTGCGGCCGGCCTTGCTCTCGCCGGCCACTTCACCGAAGGCGTAGGCCGCGCCCACGTTCACCGGGCCGAAGCTGTTGGTGTAGGAGATCGCGTTGCCCAGGAACACGCCGATGTCGTTGTTGGCGACCGGCACGGTGAGTTGGTTCAGCGCGTAGGGATACAGCATCGAGTGCTGTTCCTTCATGCCGCGCGGGTCGGTGGCCAGGTGCGCCAGCAGGGCCGGCGAGTACTGGCGGCCCAGCGCCACGGCACCCCAGGCGCCCTTCAGGCCGACGTTGGCCTGGCGGCGGAAGAGGCCGTTGACGCCGATACCGGTATCGGCGCTGAAGTGGCTCTCCAGGTTGAAGAAGGCGCTCAGGCCGCTGCCCAGGTCTTCCGTGCCACGCAGGCCCCAGATGCTGGGCAGGATGCCGCCGTTGTAGAGCTCGGTCTTGCCATCGTCGGCAGCCGCCGAGCGGTTGCTGTGCTGGATGCCCAGGTCCACGCGGCCATACAGCGTGACGTTGGACTGCGCCTGCGCCAGCGGGGCGACGGCCAGCACGGCGGCGGCGATCAGCGTGGGCTTCAGGATGAGCTTCTTCATAGGGAGGTCTCCTCGTAGTGGAATGCGTTGGCGCGGGCGCCGCGCCGCGACCCGGAAGTTCGGTTCGCAGGCAACGTCCGGCATCTCGGCGCTGTCGAGTGTCCGTTGTCTCAAAAGCGGGCACCGGTACGGGTTTCCACCGGCTAGCCGGCCGGCACGTTGCTTCACCTTGCAGCGTTGCTGCGCCTGGAAGCAGCCCCGCGCGCCGCGCCGCCCGCGGACCGGTCCTTGCGGCCGCAACCACGCCACCGCGCGCCCGGTCACGCGGGTTTTCCCGGGAAGGCGGCCGTCACGGCCGCAACAGCCGGGTGCGGCATATGCACGCTATTCCGAGCACGGCCGTGGGTTTTTCCGTTGCAACCCGTCCACAAGGACCCCGGCGCGCCGGGCTCACTGCAACGCCGTGTATGGGCACGGCAATGCGCCGCGACCGGCCGGCCGGCCGGCCGGCCGCTTCAGCGCGGCGCCGCCGTGGCGTCCGGCGCGGCCAGCCAGCGCAGCTCGGCCGCCAGGTACTGGCGCTGCACGTTGCGGCGGTGGAAGGCGTCGTAGCGCGCCCAGTCGGCCCAGGCCGGCAGCCCGGCGCGGCGCTGCGCCTCGATCAGGTCCGCGCCGCCGTCCAGCAGTGCCTGCACCTCGGTCTCCAGCGCCGCGAGATAGGCCGCCGCCGCGTCGATGAGCCCCGGCGCCGCGCCCGGTGCGCCGTAGCCCGGTACCAGCGTGTCCAGCCGCGGCTGCGCGGCCAACTGGCGCAGCGCCGCGCGCCAGGGTGCGGCCTCGCGGCCCGGGTCGAGCTCCGGGATGCGCCGCGCCGGCACCAGCGCGCCGGCGAAGGCCACGCCGCTGCGCTCGTCCAGCACCACCAGGTCGCCCGCGGTGTGGCCCGCGACATGCAGCAGGGCGATGCGGCGACCACCGAACTCCAGCGTCTCGCCGCCGTGGATGCGGCGCTGCGGCAGCACCAGCCGCGTGCCCTGCATCACCGCCTCGCCCAGGTCGGCGCGCAGGTGGCGCAGGCACTCGTGGCAGCGCTGCGCCATCAGCTCGGCCGTGGCGGCATGCGCCAGCACCGGGATGCCGGCCTCGGCGTACGCCGCGCCGCCCATCAGGAACTCCGGCCGCGCCTGCGTGATGACGGCCAGCACGGGCCGGCGCCCGGTCAGCCGCCGCGCCTGGCCGATGGCCCAGCGCGCCAGCCGGTACGAGCCGCCGGTCTCGACCATCACCGGCCCGGCCGGCGTGTCGATCAGGCCCAGGTTGCCGACAGCGCCCTGGTTGCCAGCATCGGGGCCCTCCACGCCGCCAGGAAAGACGAACACCCCCGGCGCCAGCGCCTGCGCCGCGCCGTAGCGTGCGGGCGGCGGGTTCGAAGCCGCGGGGGCTGCCGTCACACCGGGAGCCGTCAGCAGCGCCAGCGCCGCGAGCGCCAGGCGGCGGCGCGCGGGCGAGGACGGCAGCGGCGGGAGGGGGCGGAGGGCGGCCAGGATGCGTTTCCCGTGGAGGTGCCGGATTTCAGGCCCCGAGCTGCAGCCGCTGCTCGAAGTGCCGGCCCTCGGTGTCGTCCACGCGGGCGACCAGCTCCCCGCCGCGCGGCTCGGCCTTGAGCCAGAAGCGCAGGTGCGGGTTCTCGCTGATCGAGAAGTCCACCGTGGCCGCCAGCAGCGGCCGCCCGGCGTAGGCCAGCTCGATGCGGCGCACGAACTGCGCCTTGGTGTAGAGCCGCGTGGCCTGGTCCATCACCAGCCCGGAGTCGTTGGGATGGCTGACCATGAGCTGCGCGCGCACCGGCTGCCCGGCCGCCGCGTCCTCCTGCACTGCTAGCCGCATGCGGCCCAGCGTGGCGCGCGCGGCCTCGGCGTCCTTGCCCGGCGGCGCGGAGCAGCCGCCCGAGGCCTTCACGAAGCGCTTGCTCATCACCAGGCGGCCGTCGGAGAGCTCGGCCACGGCGCGCACGAAGCCGTACTCGTCGATGCGCACCCGCGTCTCCAGGTCGGCGCGGCCGCTGGCCGGCCCGTACTCGACCATCGCGGCCAGCGGCGAGGGGTTGTTGTCGATGACCAGCACCAGCCGCCGCACCGACAGCCCGCCCTCGCCCTGCGCGAAGCCCGCGCGGATGGCCAGCGGCACCACGGCCGCGTCCTCGGCACGCGCGGGCGCCTGCAGCGTCAGCAGCGACTCGTCCTCGGCGATCGGGCGGCGGGCGAACAGCGCCTCGCGCTGCTGCAGCCAGCGCGGGTTGTCCTCCAGCTCCTCGGCCGTGCGCAGCTGCGCACGCGCGACGGCCGGCGCCGCGAGCAGCAGGCCCAGGACATGGCGGCGGGACGGGTCTGAAGGCAGGAACTTCATGGGCACCTCCAGGAAAGCTTCGTGACACCCGGTCAGCGCGCCCACTCCAGCTCGGCGTAGGCGGCCGTGAGGTTGCGGCGGTGGAAATCCTCCGCCAGCTGCCATTGTCCAGGCAAGCGCGTGGCCTCGACGGTCTCGGCCAGGCTCAAGCCCTGGCCCAGCGCGGCTTCCGTCTCCCGGCGCAAGCCGGCGAGGTATTCAATCGTCGGCGCCAGGCCCGCCGGCCAGTCTTCCATCACCCGGCCATGGCCCGGCACGGCGCGGCGCGCCGGCTCGCGGCCCAGCTCGTCGAGCACCTGCAGCCAGCCCAGCAGCCGGCCGTCGAGCACGGGCAGGTGGCCGTCGAAGGCCAGGTCGCCCAGCCACAGCGTGCCGCTGCGCTCGTCGAGCACGGTCAGGTCGGCGTCGGTGTGCGCCGTGGGCCAGGCACGCAGCAGCAGCGGCCGCTCGCCCAGGTCCAGCTCCAGCCGGTCCGCCACGGCCAGCGTCGGCGGCGCGATGCGCTGCGGGATCTCGGCGGCGCCTTCGCGCTCCAGCGCGCGCAGGTAGTAGGGCGCGCGCGCCGCCAGCGCCGCGGCCAGCTTCACGTGCCCGACCACCTGTGGCGCCTTGCCGGCATTGGCCGTGGCGAAGGCGCCGTTGCCCATGACGTGGTCCGGATGCGCGTGGGTGTTGACCAGGTAGCACACCGGCAGCGGGCTGACGCGGCGCAGCGCCGCCAGCAGCGCGCGCCCCTGCGCCGGGCTGCCGCCGCTGTCGATCACCGCCGCGCAGCGGCTGCCCAGGATGAAGCCGGTGTTGGCCACGTCGCCGTGTGCGGCGTCCCAGACGGCATGCCGGCCGGGCAGGACGTAAACGCCCGGTGCCACCTGCTGCGGTGCGGCGCCGTCGGCAGCGGCGCCGGGCGGCGCTTGCGCACCGGGCGCGGGCGGCAGCGCGCAGGCCGTGGCCAGCAGCGCGGCGGCCAGCGCCGCGCCCAGGGCGGTCAGGCGCGGGCTCATGCCCTACTTGCCCTCGACGGCCTTCTTCAGGTTCGCCAGCCCGGTCTGGTACACGCCGGTGATGGCCTTCACCGCCGCGTCGTCGTTCTTGTCCGGCGGCGGGTCGTTGCCGGGGAAGGCGCGGTAGAAGGCGCCGCGCCACTCCACCACCGACTTCGCGTCGCCGTCGGGCGTGACCTGGATCGTGGAGGTGTAGTTCGTCACCGGCAGCGCGCCGCCGTCCCTGGCGCGGTAGCTGTAGCGGCGCTGCTCCTCGCTGTAGCCCTCCAGGGTCTCGATCAGCTCGCCGCCGCCCTTGAGCGCGATGGTGCGCACCGAGCCGACGGCGTTGCCCTTGTCGGCCGGGCTGGAGGCCACGGCCGGGTGCCACTGCGCCAGCGCGTCGAAGCTCTTGACCTTGTCCCACACCACGGCGGCGGGGGCGTCGATGGTGACCTTCTCGACCACCTTCTGCCGCGTCGGGCCGTGCGCCAGGGCGAGCTGCGAGGCGGCCAGGGCCGCGCCGGCAATGAACAGGGATCTTCGGGACAGCAGGTGATGCATGCGACTTGTCTCCTCAATGGGTCGCGGGGTGGGAAATGGCGGTCAGGCGGTCAGGGCCCGGTCGCCACGAAGGCGCCGAAGCCGCGGGGATTGGTGCCGGTGGGAATGCGCGCGCGCAGCCGGCCGCTGTCGGCGTCGAGCACGGAGAGGTCGTCGTCCATCCAGTTGACGACCAGCAGCTCCGCGCCCAGCACCGCCACGCCCTCCGGGTGGCCGAAGCCCTCCAGGCGCCGCAACGGCGCGTAGCTCTGCGCGTCGAGCACGCTCACCGTGCCGTCGTGCTGGTTGGTGACGAAAAGGCGCGCGCCGTCGCCGGACAGCGCCGCGCCGTAGGGCGCGCGGCCCAGCGGCACGCGCCTGACTTCGCGGCGCTGGCGCAGGTCCACCACGCTCATGTCGTCGCCCTGCACGTTGAGCGCCAGCAGCCGGCCGCGCGCCGCGTCGAGCAGCAGCGCGAAGGGGTGGCTCCCGACGGCGATGCGCGCCACGACGCGCCGCGCCGGCAAGTCCACCACCGCCACCACGTCGTCGTCGCGCTCGGCGACATAGGCCGTGGCGCCGTCGGCGGCGATCGCCACGCCCGACGGCGTGCGGCCCACGGCGACGTCGCCGATGCGCTCCAGCGTGCGCGTGTCGAAGCCGATGAGGCGCTGACCTTGCCAGTCCGCGACCCAGACGCTGCGCCCGTCCGGCGCCGCGGCGATGCCCAGCGGCTGCTCGCCGGCCGCGCGCGTGGCCAGCAGCCGCGCGCCGGCGCCGCCGCTGCTGCCGGGCTCGATCACGGCCAGCTCGCGGCTGTCCGGGTTGGTGACGAAGACGCGCTCGCCCGCCACCGCCACCCCGGCCGGCGAGCGCCCCACCGGCACGGTCGCCACCACGCGGCGCTGCGCCACGTCCACCACGCTCACGTCGTGGCTCCCCTGGTTGGTGATGTAGGCCAGCGCGGGCGCGGCGTGGGCGGCGGTGGACAGCAGCAGTGCCAGCGCCGCGGCGGCCAAGCCTATGCACCATGGCTTCTCAGCCTGCCAACCAACCCGTTCGTCCTGAGGTATCGAAGGACGAATCCGACAGGCTGCAGCGGTGGCCGGAAGCCGTTGGCAAGCTGATGCGTAAGCCCTGAGGTATCGAAGGGCGAATCCGCAAGGCTCTTGCGGTCCGCCACACAGCCGGGGCCGTTCATCCTTCGACACGCCCGCAGGGCGTGCCCTGTGCTGAGGTATCGAAGCATCAGGACGAACGGAACTCGTCAGTGCGCGCGACACGGGCTCAAACCGCCACATCCGCCGTCCCCAGCACCGGCCAGCCGCGCTCGCGCGCCAGGGCGCGCAGCCGGTCGTCGGGGCGCACCGCCACCGGGTCCGTCACCGCCTCCAGCAGCGGCAGGTCGCCGTGGGCGTCGGAGTAGAAGAAGCTGCGCGCGAAATCGCCCAGCGACAGGCCCTCGGCCGCTAGCCAGCGCCGCACGTGCGTCACCTTGTGGGCGCGGTGGCAGGGCTCGCCCTCGATCTCGCCGCTGAGCCGGCCGCCCGCGCGGCGCGGCTCGGTGGCCAGCAGGTGCGGCACGCCGAAGATGCGCGCGAAGGGCGCGGCCACAAGCCGCGTGGTGGTGGTGACGATGGCGCAGCGGTCGCCGGCCTCGCGGTGCCGCGCCACCAGCGCCAGCGCCGAGCGCGGCACGCGCGCCGCCATGACGGCCTCGAACTCGGCCACCCACTGCGCCAGCCGCGCCTCGGCCACGTCGGCCAGCGGCGCCACCACGGCGCGGTGCAGCGCCTCGATGCCGCCGCGCCCGCTCACCAGTGCGCGGCAGGCGTCGAGGTAGCGCGCTTCCGCGGCCTCGTCCACCGCGCCGCGAGCGGCCAGGAACAGCAGCCACTCGCGACCGCTGTCGAAGGGGATGAGCGTGTGGTCCAGGTCGAACAGCGCCAGGCGCCGGTTGCTCTCGGCCATGGGCATCAGTCGTACTTCATGTGCTTGAAGCGCGGATCGTCGGGCGTGCCCTCCAGCGGCGAGTCCTCGTCCGCGCCGGGCTGCCACATCAGCACCTCCTCGAACTTGCGCGCCAGCGCGAAGTCCTTGTCCGTCACGCCCTTGGCGGCATGGTTCATGAGCTTGACGGTCACGAAGGCGTAGGAGACGGTGAGATCCGGGTGGTGCCACGCGGCCTCGGCCAGCTGCCCGATGGTGTTGACCACCATCAGCGTGGACTTCCAGCCGCTGGTCTTGTACTTGCGCCGGATCCAGCCGTCCTCGTAGTACCAGCGCGGCAGCTCTTCCTTCAACCGCGCCTCGATTTCCTCGGGGCTGTAGACCGTGTCGGCCGTGGACTTGCGCCATTGCGTCATCGCACATCCCTCCATGCGGCGCGCTGCACGCGCGGGAATCGCGGGCTCCAACTGCCGCCGCAAGGCGCAGTCTGGCGCCGATCAGCTCCAGTCGTCCATGTCGTGGCGGATGGTGTTGCGGTTGGCGATGAGCTCGTCCACCGAGGGCTCGTTGGCCAGCGCGCGGCGGATCGCCAGCTTGGTGGCGTCGTAGTTGGTGCGGTACATGTCCTTCTTGTCGAGCTCGGCATGCGTGGCGCAGCGCGGGTCGATCCAGACCAGGGAAATGATGCACAGCTCGTTGGCCAGCTCCTTGGGGATCACGCCCTCGATCAGGCAGTCCACCACCGCGTCGGCCGTGGCCGACTGCACCACGCCGCCGAAGAGCTCGATGTTGGCCGTGTCCTTGAGCGTGACCTTCGGGACCAGCATCGTCGCCGGGCGCACGAGCTGGTTGCAGGCGCGGATGGCGAACATGGCGGTGTGGCCCTTGCTCTGGGCCATCATGTTGGCGAAGGCCTGGCCCACCGGGCCGTCGGTGCGGCCGATCAGAATTTCCGGCATCGCGTCCGTGAACTGGCCCTCGGCGGCCAGCACCGTGGCCTCGCCGGCGTGGAAGAGATAGTCCTTGCTCATCGCGTGTTCCTTGAGTTGGTTTGAAGGGGAAAAGTGAGTCAGGCCGGCAGCAGCAGCTCGCCTCGCCCGCCCATGGCGAGGTCGCCGGCCAGGCGCCGCGCGCGCCGCGAAGGCAGCCCGGCGAAGGCGCCGCCGTAGGGCGCCAGCGAGCGCGCCAGCAGTTGCCAGATCACGCCCGCGTCGTGGCGCGTCTCGATGAAGCCGGGCGACGCCGCCGGCGCCGCGCCCAGGCACAGCAGCGTGCCGCGGCGCATGTGAAAGCCCGGATGCGCGCCCAGCGCGCCGCCCACCGCCACGGTGCCGGCCACCAGGCGTGAAGCCGTGAAATCGCCCGCGCCGCCGTGCACCAGCACCAGGCCGCGGCGCATCCGGTCGGCCAGCCGCGCGCCGGCCCGGCCGTGCACCAGCAGCACGCCGCCCTTGACGCCTTCCATGCTGCCGGGCAGCGGCGCGGCGGCGAAGTCGCCCACGTCGCCCAGCACCGTGAGCCGCCCGCCCTGCATCTCGCAGCCGGCGAGCAGCCCGGCGCTGCCGTCGATCACGATCTCGCCGCCGCCCATGCCGGTGCCGACCAGGTCGCCCGCGTCGCCGTGCACCTCGATGCGCCCGGCCTGCAGCTGCCAGCCGATGCGGTCGCAACGCGAGCAGTCGCCTTCGAACACGAGTGAATCGTCCGGGCCGTCGCCGCGCGCCACGGTGAAGAACTCCGCCAGCGGCAGCGCCTGCCGGCCCTGCCACAGCGGCAGGGTTTCAACGGCCGCCGGGCTCAGCCCGGCCAGCTTCGCCGGCAGCAGCGAGCGCAGGTCCAGCCGCAGCGGCGGCGGCTGCATCAGGCTCAGCACCCAGCTCATGCCGTCTCCCCCAGCAGCTTGTGCAAATGGAAATGGAAGGGGCCGAGCTTGCCGCCGTAGTTGCCCGCGGAGATGCGCAGCAGGCCGCTCTCCACGCCCCGCGCCGTGGCCGCCTGCAGCCCGGCGCGCATGGCCGCGGCCACGTCGGCCTCGGACAGCCCGTCGATGACGATCTCCATCACGCAGTCCTGTCCCGGCGCCAGCAGGCTGCGCGGCGACAGGCCGGCCAGCGACGGGCAGAAGGCGTCGTTGGTCGAGGCCATCAGCGTCTTGTACTTGCTGCCGACCTTGGAGCCGGAGCGCACCACGCCGCCGGGAAAGGGCATGACCACGCCCGGCACCTCGCGCATCGCCGCCACCGCGGCCTCGGCCGCGCCCAGCGCCGCGGCCGTGTCGCGCGCGATCAGCAGCAGGTTGCCGCCGCCCACGCCCTTGACCACGGCGGTGGTTTCCTGCGCGACGAACTCGCCGTCCATCACCGGCACGCGCCAGTAGCGCCGCCCGTCGATGACCTTGCTGGTCTGCCAGCCGTCGCCGAAGAAGCGCAGGTTCCTGCCCAGCGCGATGGCCTCGCCCTCGTCCAGCCCGGCAAACACGGCCGTGGTCGGGCAGGTCAGCACGCACTGCCCGACGCGGCGCTCGACCTGCTTGGCCAGCTCCTTGCCGGACATGGAAAAGATCAGCACCGACACGCCCGGGCGCCCGTCCGGCGTTTCCTCCGCCACCAGTTCGCGCTCGATGCCGGCCTCGCAGCCGCAGGCAATGACGGAGGTGGCAAAGCCCGTGGCCGTGACGGCGGCATGGCGCGCCCACTCGACGTTGTGCGCGGTGATCAGCAGCCGCGTGCCCTTCATCGGGAAGGCCTCGGCGAACTCGTCGTCCACCTGGATGCCGTTGACCTGCACGGCCGCCGTCATGCCTGCCCCTCCGTCTCGAAGCACGCCGCCGGCAGCAGCCGCCCGCCGTTGCAGCAGGCGCACAGCTCGTCGCGCCCGATGCCCAGGTGCCGCGGGTGCACGCTGCCGTGGCGCTCGGACCATTTCCCGATCACCTGCGTGATGCTGCGGTCGTAGTCGGGCGTCGTGAAGTGCGTGCCGCCGGTGGGCACCGAGACGATGCGCCCGGACTGCGCCACCAGCTGCCCGTCCTTGAACACCAGCGCCGGCGCCGTGAACATGGCCTCCGGATCCGCCTCGCGCCGGTACACCGCGATGTCGGCGGCCGCGCCCGGCGCCAGCCGGCCGCGGTCCTTCAGCCCCAGCAGCCGCGCCGGACCGGCGCGGGTGACGATGGCGATTTCCTGCAGCGTGTACTCGCGCGTCATGTCCTTCAGTGCCGACTGCGCCGCCACCTCCGGGTGCAGCTTCGCCAGCTGCTCGTCGCGGAAGGCCTTGTCCATCAGCAGCCGGATCAGGTGCGGGTAGCTGGTGAAGGGACCGCCGTTGGGATGGTCGGTGGTCAGCACCACGCGCCACGGGTCCCGGATCAGCAGGAACAGCTCCAGCCCGATCGACCACTGCAGGGCGTTCACGTAGCTCTGCTCGCGGTACCTGAAGGGCACCACGCCGCAGCCGCCCACGCACTCGATGTCGGCGCCGGTCCACTTGCGCGGATGCGCCAGCGCCGCGGTGGCGAGCTGGCTCATGGTGTCGCCCGAGGCCGTGACGGTCTGGCCGAAGATGACCTGGCCGACGTCGATGGAGACGTTCGGGTTCGCGTTCACCACCTCGGCCAGCTGCCGCGCCGCCGACGAGAACTTGTAGGGCCCCTCGGTGCCGTAGCTGTGGAACTGCACGTGGGTCAGGTGCCCGGGGCGGCCCTCCAGCGCGTCGATGGTGGCGAAGGTCGAGGCGATGTTGCCGGCCGCGCCGAGGTTGCTGCAGTGGATGTGCAGCGGGTGCGCCATGCCCAGCTCGTGCACGGCGCGCGACAGCGTCTGGATGACCTGGCGCGGCGTGATGCCCCAGTGCGCGTGCGTGCCGTCCACGTCGAGGCGGCGCTGGTTGAACTTGAAGGCCGAGATGCCGCCCGGGTTGACCACCTTCACGCCCATGGCCTTGGACGAGTCCACGGCCCAGCCGACGTAGTCGCGGATGCGCTCGAAGGGCTGCCCCTCGGCGAGCATCTGCAGCAGCAGCTCCTCGTTGCCCAGCATCACGTAGGCGCCGTGGTCGAGGATGGGCACGTCGCCCATCTCCATGTGCGCGTGGCGCGCGTTGCTCAGCACCATGGCCGGCTCGAAGGCGGCCGTGTAGCCCATCTCGACGTAGCGGTAGCCGGTGTAGAGCGTGCCCGGCGCGCAGGTGCCGCAGGCGTCGAGCTCCAGCGGGTTCACCGGCCGCGGCACCGGGTCGCGGCCGCGGCGGTGGTCCTCGGGCAGCAGCAGCCGCGCCAGGTTGACCTTGCCGCCGCCGATGTGGGTGTGCAGGTCGATGCCGCCGGCCATTACCACGCAGCCCGAGGCGTCGAAGACGGGTGCGCCGGCATCGAGCGCGGCGTCGGGCGCGACGATGCGGCCGTCGCGCACGTAGAGGTTGCCCACCGCGTCCAGGCCGGAGGCCGGATCGACCAGGTGGCCGTTCCTGATGACCAGCGTCGTCATGCCGTCTCGACCCTTTCGACCGACTCGAATGCCGCCGTGATCGCCGCCACGGCCTGCGCCACGCCCGGCAGCGACTCCCCGCGCAGCGCGCGCAGCGGCATCAGCACCGTGCCGTCGGTGCGGAACAGGTGCCCGGCGTGGCCGATGCCCGGCGTCGCCACCGGGATGAACACGCTCTCGGCGGCGCAGGCCGGCGTGTCCGGGTGTCCCAGCACCAGCGTCGGCAGCCCGGCATCAGGCGCCGCCACCGGGTGGAAGGCGCTGACCCACAGCAGCGCGTCCACGTCGCCGCGCGCCAGCAGCAGTGCCGCGTCGTGGCGCAGCGGGTCGTGCTCCAGGCCCAGCGGGGAGCAGTGCGTGCGCGTGGGCAGCCCGGACAGCCACGTGAACACCTGCTGCACGGTGCCGGCGCCGTCGTTGCCGCCCAGCGCCAGCGAGGCGGCGCGGGTGGCGTGGTTGAGGGTGTTGACGATCTGGTGCAGGCTTTCCGCCGCCAGCGCGCCGTGCCCGCCCAGCCGCGCCGGCTCCCACACCAGCACGGCGTAGTGCGCGGCGGCCAGCGCTTCTGACAAGTCCACCAGCGCCGCGTCCGCGCCCGGCACGGGCCGGTTGGCGCACAGCGCCTGCAGCACGGACAGGGTGGTGAACAGGTCGCCGCCTTGCAGCGGCAGCGTCTCCACGCTCACGCCCGGCAGGCCTTGCAGCGCGGCTTCGGGCTCCAGGCCCAGGTACACGATGCGGCGCTGCGCCAGCAGCGAGGTGTCGCCCACGCCGCAGCGGCGGAAGAACTCGGGGAAGTTGTCGCTGGGCCGCGTCAGGCAGACCAGCAGATCGGCGCGGGTGCGCACCTCGGCGAGGGTGGTGGTGAAGCCGCCGCGGTCCTGCAGCGCGCGCGCGGCGGTGAAGAGGGCTGGTCCGTTGGCATGGTCGCTGACGGCGCCGCTGCGCTCGGCCAGGCGATACAGCGCGCGCGCGCCGGCCACGTCGGTGCCCAGGCCGCCGAAAAGCGGCAGCCGGCTGCGGCGCAGCAGCCGCGCCGCCGCGGCCACGGCGGCGTCGAGCGTGGCGGGCTGGCCGTTGATGCGCGGCGTGGCGGCCGTGTCGGGCGTGGCCGTGAACTGCGCCAGGCCGGCGCGCGCGCGCGGGCAGTCGCTGCCGGACAGGCGCAGGCTGCCGTCGGGCTGCGCGTCCACGCCGAAGCCGTCGCACAGCAGGGTGCAGAACGGGCAGGTCCAGGGGGCGGCGGCTGCGGCGGCGTCAGGGGGAGAACCGGTGGCGCGGGCGTCATCCATGGGGCGGCATGTCCGCAAGGGGCATGCCATTGCGGCGCGGCACGGGGCATGCGCCGGGATGCGCCGGGCAGCACCGGGGCGGCGGCTGCGCCGGTGTGTCCCACTGTGGTCCGGGGGTGGGACACAGTGTTGCGGGGGGAGGGGCGGGGCGGTCAGCGGCGGCCCAGCCTGTCCGAGCGAAGCAGGCGATTGCCGGTAGCCGGCTGGCACGGGCGGCCCGCACCCCGATCCGTCATTCCGGCGAAAGCCGGAATCCACGCGCACTGCTACGGCGAAACGGCCGACGCGGGCACGTACGTGCGCTGACCAGCGAGACATGGCGGCGTTCGTGGATTCCGGCTTTCGCCGGAATGACGAAGCATGAGGCGGGGCACCCGTGCTGTCGGGATGCTCGTCGCCCTCAACTTATCCCGGACAGCCATGGCACGGATCGTGTTTCACCGCCCCCATGAAACCCCGGCCGTCAGCGCCCCTTTCCCCTTGCCGGCGAGCCCTCGGAGCCGCCGCTTCAGCGCCCGCGCGGCTTCAGCTTCAGGTCGTGCAGCGCGCTGGCCACCAGCCAGCCGGCGGCGCCGGCGGCGCGCGCGGCCTCCAGGTCGGCGGCATCGCGCACGCCGCCCGCGCCGAACAGCCGCGCCCGCGGCGCGCGCTCGCGCACGGCATACAGCGTGTCCAGGTCCGGCCCGGCGTCGGCGCCGACGCGGTCCAGCGTCATCACGATCAGCTCGCGCGGCCAGCGCCCGGGCTCGTCCCAGGCGCCGGCCGGGTCCATCGGCGCCTCGCCGCGGCGGTCCAGCGACAGCAGCCCGTCGAGCGCGGGAGCGGCCTCGCCGCCGGGAAAGCACTCGGCCAAGGCGTCCACCGAGCCCAAGGACTCCGTGCCGAACACCGGCCGCACGCGCGGCGCGGCCTCGCCCAGCGCGGCCAGCACGCGCCGCGCCGAGGGCAAGTCGCTGAAACCGGCGTCCAGCCACAGCGTGAGGCCGGGCAGGCCGTCGAGCAGGCGCGCCAGCAGCGCCACCTGCGGCGCGCGGCCAAGGATGGCGTCGAGGTCGGCCACATAGAGCAGGTCCGCGCCGGCGGCCTCGCGCAGCGCGCGGGCGACGGCGAGCGGCTCGCTGCTGCCGGGGCACAGCGCCGATTCGATGGGCCGATAGCCCTCTCGCTGGCCGCGCACGGCGCGCACCACCTGGCCATCGAGCAGATCGATCACGGGAACGAGAAGGAAGTCAGTCATGCCAGCCCTGCGTGAGCAGCGTGTGTTCATCTACGAATTTCTCAGCGGCGGCGGCCTGGTCGGCGGCGAGGACGGCGACGACGAGGATCTGCTGGAACAGGGCACGGCCATGCGCGACGCGCTGGTGGCGGACCTGGCCGGCGTGCCGGGCGTTCAGATTAGCGCCGCAACATCCGGGCCCGAAGGTTTCACGAAGGCGCCGAACCTGCGCTGGGTGCGGCCACGCCCCGAGGAGTCGCCGCACGACTTCGTGCTGCGCCAGGCCGGCGCGCACGATGCGAGCTGGATCGTCGCGCCCGAGACCGGGGGCTTGCTGGGCTGCCTGCGCAAGCTGGTCGGGCCGCTGGGCTGGATCGGCTGCGACAGCGCCGCCATCCGCGTCGCCGGCAGCAAGCTCGCGACGCTGGAGCACCTGGCGCGGCTGGGCCTGCCCACGCCGCTGGCGCTCAGCGGCACCGGCGAGGCCACGCGCTGGATCGTGAAGCCCGACGACGGCGCCGGCGGCCTGCACGCCCGCGTGCACGCCGGCGTGGCCGAGGCCCGGGCCGACCTGGCCCAGCGCCGGCGCATGAACGCCAGCGCCACGCTGGAGCCGTGGGTGGAGGGCGAGGCGCTGAGCCTGTCGCTGCTGTGCGGGCCGCAAGCCACCGAGCTGCTGAGCATCAACCGCCAGCACGTGACGCTGGCGGCCGACGGCGCGCTGTGCTTCGGCGGCGTCGCCACCGGCGCCATCGCCCTGGACGACGGCCGCGCTCCCGCGCTGCAGCGCCTGGCGCGCGACGTGGTGCTGGCGCTCCCCGGGCTGCGCGGCTGCGTGGGCATCGACCTGGTCTGGCACCCGGCGCGCGGGCCGGTGCTGATCGAGGTGAACCCGCGCTACACGACCGCCTTCGTCGGGCTGTCGCAGCAGCTGGGCCGGCGCATCGCGCTGGAGGCGCTCCAGCAGTTCTCCTCACGCGCGGAGCTGCGCCATGCGGCCTGAGCCCTTTTCGGCCGGGGCCATGGCATCCCAATCCGATTCCGTTCGGGCTGAGCCTGTCGAAGCCCTGCGGGATACCGTCATCGGCTGGGACATCGGCGGCGCGCACGTGAAGGCGAGCCTGCTCGTGGGCGGCCGGCTGCGCGACGCGGTGCAGTGGGCCTGCCCGCTGTGGGAGGGGCTGGACCGGCTCGATGCCGTGCTGGCGCAGGCGCGCTCGCGCTGGCCCGGCATGGCGCAGGCGCGTCACGCCGTGACCATGACCGGCGAGATGGCCGACCTGTTCGCCAGCCGCGCCGAGGGGGTGGCGTGCATCGCCGAGCGGCTGGCGCAGCAGCCGGGCGCGGGCGTGGGCTTCTGGGCCGGCGAGGACGGTTTCATCGAGTCGGACGACGTGTCGGCGCGCTGGGAGGACGTGGCCTCGGCCAACTGGCTGGCCACCGCGACGCTGGCGGCGCGCAGCGTGGGGCACGGGCTGCTGGTGGACATCGGTAGCACCACCTGCGACCTGATCCCGCTGCTGGGCCGCCGCCCCGCCGCGCGCGGGCGCAGCGACGCGCAGCGGCTGGTGCACGGCGAGCTGGTCTACCAGGGCGTGGTGCGCACGCCGCTGTGCGCGCTGGCGCGGCGCATCGACTTCGAGGGCGTGCCGCACAACGTCATGAACGAGTTCTTCGCCACGACGGCGGACGTGTACCGGCTACTGGGCGAGCTCGACCCCGCGCACGACCAGCACCCCGCCGCCGACCACGGCCCCAAGGATGCACTGTCCACCCGCCGCCGCCTGGCGCGCATGGTGGGGCGCGACGCGGACGAAGGCGGCGAGGAGGCCTGGGCGGACTTCGCGCGCGCCTGGCGCGCGGAGCAGCTGCTGGAGATCGGCCGCAATCTCGACAAGGTGCTGCGCGAGGCCGGGCTGCCGCTGGACGCACCGCTGGTGTCGGCCGGCTGCGGCTGTTTCCTGGTGGAGAAGCTGGCGGCCTTGCGCGGCCGGCCCTGCGAGCACTTCGCGGCGCGGGCAGTGCGGCTGGATGGCGCATCCGACGCCGGGCTGGTGCGTCAGGCGCAGGTGTGTGCCCCGGCCGTGGCGGTGGGGCTGCTGCTGGCGCAGGAGCGCGGTTGAGATGTGGGTGGTGAAGCTCGGCGGTAGCCTGCAGTCCGACCCGCCGCTGCTGCGGCGCTGGCTGGAACTGCTGGGCACGCTGGGGCGTGGCCGGGTGGTGATCGTCCCGGGCGGCGGGCCGTTCGTGGACCAGGTGCGCGCCTCGCAAACCGGCTGGGGATTCGACGATTTGTGCGCGCACAACATGGCGATATTGGGGATGGGGCAGAGCGCGTTGCTTTTGCGCTCGCTTTATCCCTCACTGCAACTGGCGGGGCGGGATGCGGATATTCGGCGGGCGTTGCGGGCGGGGAAGACGGCGTTGTGGATGCCGCTGGAATTATTGAGAGAGCAACCCGACGAACTGACTTCCTGGGATGTCACTTCGGACAGTTTGGCGCTGTGGTTGGCGATGAGGTTGAATGCGGAGAGGTTGGTGGTGGTGAAAAGCTGCGAGGTGGATGGGACGGTTGGTGTCGCATCTCATGTTGAAAGCGGAATTCTTGATGGCCATTTTGCCATTTTGGCAGATCGCGCGGGCTGCGGCATCGATCTCGTGACAAAAGGGCATTTGGGCGACTTTCAAACACTTCTCATTGACGGCTGCCGACACGCACCTACTTGAACCCGTTGCTTGAACATGGGCATCAAAACATTTGTTTCTGCAGCACGCCTGCACTTTCATGAGCACGCATATTGACCAATCATGAGCACCTTGGCCTCATTTACAAAACGAGCTTTCACATGGCAGCCCGATGCTGTCACGACAGGTATTAGGGGCCATTGAACTGACGGCAGAGATATTGAAGGATTTATTTCTTCTCAATCATAATCTGCCACTGTAAAAGGCCGCCTAGTGGTGCGAGTCACACGATCCTGTATTGCTTGAATGGCAGATTCGTGCCCATTGCCGACAGTTATCTCAGTTTCGCCGGCATCCGGTCAGCAGCGAAACCGGCTGTCCAATAGCGGCTAATGAATTACAAAATTCGGCCGGCAGCGAGCTTTGTTGCGCTTTGCTCACGTTGCGACTGCTGCTGGAACTCCGCGCCCATATCAGACAATTGGCGCACAGTCATAAGAAATTTCGTTCGCACCGTCAGCAATGCACGCGAACCTCTGCCGTCCAACAATAAACAACCATGTTTCCAGCAAAAACAATCGCTCTTATATCTTTTTCTCATCGAAATCTTTGTTATGCTGTAGTTTTGAAGCAGGTATTTAAGACTTATTGACGGAGGGGTTAGCCGTGAACAAAAAGGCAAAGCTTTTTATCAGCGTGCCGGATGACCGGCATCTCGATAGTCGTCGCCAATCACTGAAACGCTCAATAATCGCCTTCATTCAAGACAGCGGTTTTGAAGTTATCGGCTTTGAATCAGAGCAGTGGGGCGTGACTACACCGCCTTTATTGAACGATTGGAGCGTGGAGCGAGCATCAGCTTTACTGCGGCGGTGCGATGGAGCGGTAGTGCTGGGTTTGGCACGGTCACATGTCCATGTTTTAAAACCTGGCATCAAAGCCAGAAGCAAAACAACATTAATCTCTCAACCTCAACCAACACCATACAATCACCTTGAAGGTGGGCTCGCCATCTCTCTTGGCCTCCCTGTCCTGATCTTACTTGAGGAAGACATGGATCGAAGCGGGCTCTTTGCCAGCGGAATCAAACCATCAATTATCCCAAAGAACGTGGCCGAACAATGGGTAAATTCGTCCAGTTTCACGAATCACTTTAATGCATGGGCGGCGGTTGTGTGCGGACGCCGAGACGTTTTTTTAGGCTACTGCAGCAAGGCAAGCCCAGTTGCCATGGAGATTCGAGATTATCTTGAAAATAATAACTTTTCTGTTGTTGATTGGAGTAGGGACTTCAAGCCATCAGGCGCCACGATCCTTGAAGAAATCGAGCGAGCCTCCGAGCGCTGTCGTTCCGGAATTTTTCTGTTTACAAAGGATGACGAAATACAAAACATATCGACAGGAAAGGCATCATTTGACGCCATCCCGCGCGACAACGTTTTGCTTGAGGCAGGCTTCTTCACTCGCTCTCATGGAAAAGGCCGCATAGCAATAATTCGAGAGGCTGGCGCCAAGATGCCTGCAGACTTTGGTGGAATCATTTATATTTCTTTTAATGATCGCAGTGACTTGGTGGCCGCAAAAGAAAAATTAATTGTTTTTTTAACCGAGGCGCTTGGAAGGGGCGACTAGAGTGCTTGGTTGACGATCTGTCAACCAAGCTCGCACGCCATCAGATCCAATTATCAGAGTTATGTTTTTGTTTCCGATGAGTTGTTTTTAAGATCAGTGCTTTCTGGTCTTAAATAGACGATAGACGCATCAACAATCAGCCATCTCTGATATTTGCCTCGGGCACGAGTGGGCTGGTGATGCTGACGACCGACCGTCCGCAACCGGTCTTGAAAAGCCGATCGGAAAGGCAGGCTGTCCGCCCGTATTTGGCCGGAACCTGCCAGTCAAGCGGTATACGAGTTTGCGACTCTCGCCACTAGCACCCTATCGGCGAAGCATTTGCTACAGGGGATGCGCTGTCAGCCCCTGCACTCCTGAAACTGGCCGTGACGGCGTCCTCCCCACATTCATCATCCAGGACACCATCACGAAATACCCGATCAGCGTGGAAAGCTCGACCACCCCCGCCTCGCCGAAGCATTCCACCGCCCGCCCATAAGTCACATCGCAAACCCCGTTGCGACGCAGCAGTTCCGCGGTGAAATCAAAGGCCACCTGCTCATTGCCTTGTAAACCCTCCGGCCGCGCCCCGACGCGGATGGATTCCAGCGCCTCGGCCGACACGCCCGCCGCGCGCGCCAGCGGCTCGTGCATCACCCATTCGAATTGATTGCCCACTTCGGCCGCCGCGGTGGCGATCACCAGTTCCCGGATGCGCGCCTCCAGCGTGCCGTTGAATCGCAGCACCTCGCCCAGTTGCGCGACGCGGTCCAGCAGGGCGGGGGTGCGCAACAGCGGGACGAAGGGGCCGTAAACGCCTTTGCGCGGGCCGTCGATCAGGGCCTGCGCGGCGGCGCGCTGCTCCTCGGTCAGGGATTCCAGCGGGGGCAGGGGCAGGCGCTCGGGGCCGGTGCCCTGGGGAATGATGCGGGGGACGGGTTGTGTTTCGGTCATGGTTGGAATTTCCCTGGATGCGTGTTTTGGGAAGTTTGAAGGTTCCTGGATGGCGGCTGCTCGGCTGGAGCGTTCATCCTTCGATACCTCAGGACGAACGGAATTCACGGCCTGTCGGATTCACCCTTCGATACCTCAGGGCGAACGGATCTTGGAGGCTGCGGTTCAAGCACGGGCTGTTTCGCATGGTTTGATTGACCACCTGTCAATCCTCCTGCCGCGCCAGCCAGATGGCCGTGCCGACGAGCAATAGCGCCGCCAGCGCCAGCGTCGGCTCGGTGCCGTTGCCGCCCGTCAGCCGGGCCACGCCCAGCGCCACCAGCGGCCCGGCGATCTGGCCGGTGGCGAAGGCGGCCACCATGCGCGACAGCAGCGGCGCCGGGTGGTGCGCGGCGCGGGCGCGCGCCAGCTGCAGGCCCGCCATGGTCGCGACCATGAAGGTGCCACCCACCGCCAGCGCCGCCGCGCCGATGCTCCAGCCCGAGAGGCTGAACAGCGGCAGCAGCACGCCCAGCGCCATCAGCCCATGGCAGAAGGCCCAGACGTCGAAGAGCCGGAAGCGTTTCAGCAGCCGCCCGGCAACCAGCGTCGAGACGGCCGCCGCCAGCCCGAAGGCGGGCCAGGCCAGGCCGAACAGGCGCGGGTCGTCCACCAGGGTGCGCGCCATCGCCGGCAGATAGGTCGCCGGCAGGATGTAGCCGAAGCCGAAGGTGCCGTAGGCGATCACCAGCCCCCGGTTGCCGCGCGGCACGCCGCCCAGTGCGGGCTGGGGAGCCGCCGCGGCGGGCGCCGCGGCCGGGGCGGCGTCGCGCTTCCAGGCCCAGGCCACGGCGACCAGCGCCGGCACGGCCAGCAGGCCCAGCTCCAGCCACAGGGCGGCGGCGCCGTCGCCGGCACGCGTCACGCCCAGGCCGCCGGCGCCCATGATCCCCAGGCCCACGCCCGCGTACACCCAGCCGCCCCATTCCGGCCGCCCGCCGCGCGCCAGCGCCGCGATGGCCCAGGCGCTGACGCCCACCATCACCCACGCGCTCAGCACCCCGGCGGCGCCGCGCAGCAGCAGCCAGGCCGGGAAGCCGTGCAACACGCCGGCCCCGGCCGTCACCAGCGCCGTGCCGACCAGGCTGCCCAGCACCAGCCGGCGCGGATGCCGGGCCAGCCGTGACGCGGTGAGCGCGCCCACCAGGTAGCCCAGGTAGTTCACGGCGGCCAGCCAGGCCCCTTCGGCGCTGCCGATGAAAGCTTCGCGCTGCATCAGCGGCAGCAGCGGCGTGAAGGCGAAGCGGCCGATGCCCATCGCCACCGCCAGCGCCAGCGCGCCGGCCAGGCACACCAGCCACAGCGGCGTCGCGGCCGCCTCGGCGGCGGGCAGGGAAGGGGCGCGGGTGGCGGTGCTGTCCATGCCGCGATTGGACCCGCTGGAAAGCATCCGCACAAATGAATAATCGAGAACTACCATTCTCGGGATGAGAAGCCTCGACCTCGAATCGCTGGAAATCTTCCGCACCGTCGTGCGCGAGGGCGGCGTGATCCGCGCCGCGGCGCGCCTCAACCGCGTGCAGAGCAACGTCACCACGCGCATCAAGCAGCTCGAAGAGCGCCTGGGCGTGGCGCTGTTCCGGCGCCAGGGGCGCTCCCTGGTGCTGTCGGCCGAGGGCGAGGGGCTGCTGGTGCATGCCGAGCGGCTGCTGCGGCTGGCCGACGAGGCCGAGACGGACGTGAAGACCGGCCCGGCGCGCGGGCCGTTCCGGCTCGGCTCGCTGGAGAGCACGGCCGGCAGCCGGCTGCCCTCGCTGCTGTCGCGCTACCACCGGCTGCACCCGGGCGTGGTGATCGAGCTGTCCACCGGCACCACCGGGGCGCTGATCCAGAAGGTCTCGGACTACCGGCTGGAGGCCGCCTTCGTGAGCGAGCCCTTCAATGCGCCGGGGCTCAGCGCGCGGCCGGTGTTCGAGGAGGAGCTGGTCTTGATCACCGCCCGCGACCACGCGCCGGTGACGCGCGCGGCGGACTTGCGGCGCGCCACGATCCTGGCCTTCACCCAGGGCTGCTCCTACCGCAAGCGGCTGGAGGACTGGTTCGGCGCCGCCGACGTGCTGCCCGAGCGGGTGCTGGAGTTCGCCAGCTATCCGGCCATCGTCGCGTGCGTGGCCGCGGGCACCGGCTGCGCCATCGTGCCGCGCTCCGTCCTGAAGTCGCTGCGCGCCGCGGGCGACGTGGCCGCGCACCCGCTGCCCGATGGCGTGCGGCGCAACCGCACGCACCTGGTCTGGCACGGCGAGGCCTCGCCGGCGCTGCGGCGGCTGATGGCGCTGCTGGAGTCTGGGGATGGGGAGGAAGCGGTCGTGCCGGAACAAGGTGCCGCCATCAGCCGGTAGGCCCGCTTGCGGGCCGAACCCTGTCCCGGCCGCGAATTCGGCCTGCAAGCAGGCCTCCTACCGGCTCCGGCCAGCCACCCGTGGCTTCACCAGCTGAAGCCCAGCAGCGGCATCACACCGCCTCACTTCATCATTCGCACCCCCTCGAACTCCACCTCGGCACGCCGGTTCAGCGCCCGGCCCGCGGCCGTGGCGTTGTCGGCCACCGGCGCGGACTCCGAGGCCGAGGCGGTGCGGATCATCTGCGGCGACAGTCCCTTGCCCACCAGGTAGCGGCGCACGCTGTCGGCGCGCTGGCGGCCCAAACGCTCGTTGTAGGCGTCGCTGCCGGCGCTGTCGGTGTGGCCGGTGGCGGTGACGGTCTTCCAGGTCACGTCGCCCAGCTTGGCCACCTCGGCCAGCAGGGCGTCGCGGTCGCGCGGGTCCATGCGCACGCTGTCGGGCCCGAAGTGCGCCACGGCGCGCACGCGCACCGCTTCGGGCGTGCCGTCGTTCTGCGCGGCGGCCGGCAGCGCCGCCGACAGCGCGGCCAGCAGCGGGACGAGCACCAGGCGGGAAGCGTTGATCAGCATGGCAAGCGGCTCCTTGGTAAGGCAGTGAAGGGCGGACGGCGTCGCCGTCCCGGGGACGGCCCCGTGTCGGCGCCGCCGCCGGGCGGCGCCCGCGCCGGGTCCGGGCGCGTGTCGGAAGGGCTTCATCGCGGCAGCTCCGGCGTTCGCGCCGCCAGGGCCGGCGCCGGGTCCGGGTCCGGTGCGCAGTCGCGCAGCGCCGCCTCCGCCGCCGCCGCGTTGGGCCAGCTGGTGGGCAGGCGCCGGCGCGGGTCGACGCCGCGCCAGGCCGGGTCGAGGCGCGCCAGCAGCGGCAGCCGCCGGCACAGCGCGGCGGCGAAGCGGCCGAGCGCCGCGTCGGCCTGCGGCGTGCGCCGCCCGCCGGTGACGAGGAAGGACATCAGCGCCGGCGCCGGCAGCGGCGCGTCGAGCAGCCCCGGCGCGAAGCCTTCGGGCCGCAGCCGCGCCGGCAGGAAGGTGTCCAGGACATGCCGGCTGGTGGGATGCCGCGCATCCAGCGCCAGCAGCCGCAGCGCGCGTGCCTGCGCCGCCGGCAGCGCGGCCAGCGGCGGCGCGGGCTGCGGCGCCACCAGCACCACCGCGTCGAGCTCGCCGCGCAGCAGCGCCTGCAGCGCGGCGGCCTCGTCCAGGTCGTCGCCGGGCGCGCCCGGCAGCGGCGTGCCGAACATTGCCTCGTACAGCGTGCGCGCGCTCAGGCGCCGCGCGCCGGCGCCGGGGCCGGCGTTGATGCGCAGCCCGCGCAACTCGTGCAGGTGGCGCAGCGGCGAGTCGGCGCGCACGAGCACTTGCACCTCGTGCATGGACAGCGGCGTCAGCACTGCCAGCGGCGCAGCCGCGGACTGCCGCGCCAGGCGCAGCGCGTCGTAGCGCGCCACGGCCAGGCGCGGCTGGTCCACGTCCAGCCGCTCCAGCATGTCGGACCAGCCGCGCGCGGGAAGCGGCAGCGGGGCCGGGCCGTCCGCCTCGCCCAGCGCGGCGGCCAGCGTGCGCGCCAGCGCGGCGGCCGCCGCATCCGCCGGATCGGCCACCAGCGCCAGGGGCGGCGCCGCGACGACCGGCCCGGCTGCGTTACCGGCATG
>NZ_VIDQ01000058.1 GCF_009760915.1 Azohydromonas aeria | reverse complement strand
CTGGGCGCCGGTGGCGCGGCGCGTGGCGCGCTGCTGCCCTTCCTGGCGCAGCAGCCGGCCGAATTCGTCCTGGCCAACCGCACCCTGGCCAAGGCCCAGGCGCTGGCGCAGCAGTGCCAGGGCGCCGACGCCGTCCGCGCCTGCGGCCTGCGCGATCTCGAAGGGCTCGCCTTCGACATCGTGCTCAACGCCACCTCGGCCAGCCTCAGCGGCGATTTGCCGGCGGTGCCTGCCAGCGTGTTCGGCAGCGCGCAGCTGGCCTACGAGCTGGCCTACGGCAAGGGCCTGACGCCGTTCCTGCGCCTGGCCCAGGGCGCGGGCGTCGAGCGCCTGGCCGACGGCGTCGGGATGCTGGTGGAGCAGGCCGCCGAGGCCTTCCAGTGGTGGCGCGGCGTGCGCCCGGACACGGCCCCGCTGATCAGGCAGCTCACCGTGCCGCTCGCCTGACGCCGCAGTGCGCCAGGCCGACGTGGCGCTGGAGGACCTGAAGAAGGCCGGCATGCAGGTGACGGAGCTGCCGCCGGCCGAAATGGCCAGGCTGCGCAAGCAGACCGGCATACCCCTCATGGGCCGTCTGCCAGGGACCGCCCTTTCATTTCTTCCCTACAGGAGCCCCGGGATGAAAGTCCTCATGCTGCACGGCATCAATCACAACATGTTCGGCAAGCGCGACCCGAAGCAGTACGGAACCATCACGCTGGCGCAGATCGACGAGCAGTTGCGTGCACTCGGCCGGGAACTGGGCGCGGAGGTCGAGAGCTTCCAGACCAACAGCGAAGGCGAGATGGCCGAGCGCATCCACCAGGGCTACGCCGACGGCGTGGACGCGGTGCTGATCAACGCCGGCGCCTGGACGCACTACAGCTATGGACTGCGCGATGCGCTGGCCATCCTGACCTGTCCGGTCGTGGAGCTGCACATGTCCAACATCCACGCGCGCGAAGCCTTCCGCCACCACTCGGTGTTCGCCGAGATCGTCAAGGGCCAGATCTGCGGCTTCGGCGTGGACAGCTACCTGCTCGCGCTGCGCGCGGCCGTGTCGGCCGTGCAGCAGGCGCGGGCTGCCTGAGCATCGAGCCGGCATGAGCCCGGTCAGCGCGCGAAGCGGCGCGCGCCGGCCACGCAGCCGATGACCGCCACCGCGGCCAGCTGCATCAGCCACGTCACCTGCTCGTGCAGCAGCAGCGAGGCCAGCAGCAGCCCGAAGAAGGGCTGGAGCAGTTGCAGCTGGGACACGGCGGCCACACCGCCCTGGGCCAGGCCGCGGTACCAGAACACGAAGCCGACGAGCATGCTGAACACCGACACGTAGCCCAGGCCGAGCCACGCCGGCGCCGGGATGCCGGAGAGCGACGGCGGCGCCGTGAGCCAGGCCAGCGGCAGCATCACCGGCAGCGACAGCACCAGTGCCCAGGAGATGACCTGCCAGCCGCCAAGCCGGGCGGTCAGCCGGGCGCCCTCGGCATAGCCCAGCCCGCAGGCCACGATGGCGGCCAGCATCAGCGCATCGCCCAGCGGCGCCGCGGCCACGCCCTGGGCCAGGGCATAGCCCGCGATCAACCCGCTGCCCAGCACCGAGAACAGCCAGAAGGCCCGGCGCGGACGCTCCCCGCCGCGCAGCACCGCGAACACGGCGGTGGCCAGCGGCAGGGCCCCGACGAACACCATGGCATGTGCCGCGGTGATGCGCTGCAGGGCCAGCGCCGTGAACAGCGGGAAGGCGATGACGCAGCCCAGGGCCACCAACGCCAGCGGGACGAGGTCCTGCCGGGCCGGGCGGCGCTGGCGCAGCGCGAGCAGCAGGCCGGCGCCCAGCAGCGCGGCGAGCACGGCCCGCGCGCCGGTGAGGAAGACCGGGTCGAAACCCGCCACGGCCAGCCGGGTCGCCGGCAGCGAGCCGCTGAAGATCAACACACCCGCCAGGCCGTTCAGCCAGCCACGCGTCGTCCGTTCCAATCGAGGCTCCTTCAACAGCCTCCGTTATGGCTTTGCGCGGCCACGGCCGCCAGGGACAATGGCATACGGTTCAAAGAAACTGTGATGCCACACGATCCCCTACAGTTGGCGGCGGACGATGCCGCCGCCGCCGCCATCCGGCCGGCCACCCGCATCGCCGACGTGATGCAGGCCATCCGTGGACGCATCGCGGCGCGCAGCCTGGCGCCGGGCGAGAAGCTGCCCTCGATCCGCGCCCTGGCGGCGTCGATGCGGCTGTCCACGTCCACCGTGGTCGAGGCCTACGAGCGCCTGAGCGCGGAAGGCGTGATCCGCTCTCGCCCCGGCTCGGGCTTCTTCGTCGCCACCACGCTGGCGCCGCTGTCGATGGCCGAGATCGGCCCGCGGCTGGATCGCGCGGTCGATCCGTTCTGGGTGTCGCGCCAGTCGCTGCAGGCCGACGACCGCATGCTCAAGCCCGGTTGCGGCTGGCTGCCGCCGGACTGGCTGCCACAGGAGGCGCTGCGCCGCGGCCTGCGCGCCCTGGCCCGGGCCGAGGCTTCCAGCCTCGCCGACTACGGCTCGCCGCTGGGACTGCCGGCGCTGCGGCAACTGCTCGCCCGCCGCTTGGCCGAGCGCGGCGTGGAGGCCGGCGCCGACCAGGTCGTGCTGACCGACTCGGGCACGCAGGCCATCGACCTGGTGTGCCGCTTCCTGATCGAGCCGGGCGACACGGTGCTGGTGGACGACCCCTGCTACTTCAACTTCCTGGCGGTGCTGCGCGCGCACCGGGCCCGGGTCGTGGGCGTCCCCTACACGCCTTCCGGCCCCGACGTGGAGCATTTCGCCCGGGCCGTGGCCGAGCATGCGCCGCGCCTGTACCTCACCAACGCGGCCATCCACAACCCCACCGGCGCCACGCTGTCGCCGGTCACGGCCCACCGCCTGCTGAAACTCGCCGACGAGGCGAACCTGACCATCGTCGAGGACGAGGTCTTCGCCGACCTGGAAACGGAGCCCGCCCCGCGGCTGGCCGCCTTCGACGGCCTCCAGCGGGTGGTGCAGGTCGGCAGCTTCTCGAAGACGCTGTCGGCGGCGGCGCGCGTGGGCTACGTCGCGGCCCGCCGCGACTGGACCGAGGGCCTCACGGACCTGAAGATCGCCACCAGCTTCGGCAGCGGCCAGCTCTCGTCCGCCTTGGTGCTGAGCGTGCTCGGCGACGGCAGCTACCGCAAGCACGTCGAGGGCCTGCGCGTGCGCCTGGCGCGCGCCCGGCTGGAGGTGATCGCGCGGCTGAGGGAGGTGGGCATCCGGCCCTGGCTGCAGCCGCGCTCCGGCCTCTTCCTCTGGTGCGAGCTGCCGCCGGGTGCGGACGCCACCGCGCTGTCGCAGGCGGCCCTGGCGCGGGACATCATCCTGGCCCCGGGCAACGTGTTCAGCACGTCGCAGTCGGCCAGCCACTTCATGCGCTTCAACGTCGCCCAGTCGCTCGACGCCCGGCTGTTCGAGTTCCTGCGCCGCACCCTGGGCAGCGAGCGCGGGCCGGGGCGCTGAACATGGACCATCCCTCCCCGACATGGACTCCACCCTCTTCGTCGTTGCCCTCGGCGCCGTCGTTGCCGGCTTCGTGCAGGGCCTCTCGGGCTTCGCCTTCGGCATGGTCTCGATGTCGATCTGGGCCTGGACCATCGAGCCGCGCCTGGCTGCGGTGCTGGCGGTGTTCGGCGGGCTCACCGGCCAGGTGATCGCGGCGGTGACCGTGCGCCGCGGCTTCGACTGGCGGCGGCTGGCGCCCTTCATCGCCGGCGGGCTGCTCGGCCTGCCGCTGGGCCTGTGGCTGCTGCCGCGGCTGGACGTGCCGCTGTTCAAGGCGCTGCTCGGCACGCTGCTGGTCACCTGGTGCCCGCTGATGCTGGTGGGCGCCCGGCTGCCGCGCATCGAGGCCGGTGGCCGTGTCGGCGACGGCGTGGCCGGCGCGGCCGGTGGCCTGCTCGGTGCCCTGGGCGGCTTCACCGGCGCCATCCCGACGCTGTGGTGCACGTTGCGCGGCTTCGACAAGGATGCACAGCGCGCGGTGATCCAGAACTTCAACCTGAGCATGCTGGCCATGACCTTCGCCAGCTACGTCGCCGCCGGCATGGTGACGCCGCGCATGCTGCCGATGTTCGCCCTCGTCGCGGCCGCCGTGCTGGTGCCCGTGCTGCTGGGCGCGCGCGTCTACGTGGGCTTGAGCGAGGCGGCGTTCCGGCGCGTCGTGATGGTGCTGCTGACGCTGGCGGGCATCGCGCTGCTGGCGTCGGCGCTGCCCGTGCTGTGGCGGCGCTAAGGGCTGGCCCTGGCTCAAGGCCGGTCTTCCGGTAGCCGGCAGGCCCTGCAACCGGTCTTGGGCCACTAGAAACAACATACCCGTGAAATTTGGCAACACAACCCCGCCACACTCTCCTGACACCCCACCTGCAACTACCTACCTCGCCCTGACATAACAGACACGCAGCAGGCACAAGGCCGAACCATCCCATGCGCATTCAGCCGAAGTCCGGCAAAGGCCAAGCAGCCAACGTGCACCTCCGGCCGGTATGTTGTCTTGCGGACCGATCAGTCCAACCCCAGCTCGGTTTGGGCCGTCGCGCGCGGCTTCCTGGCCGCTTTCTTCTGCGCGTCGAGCACGTGCTTGCCCAGGGCGTGGCGCAGCCGCTCGTTGATGACCAGCGACTCGTAGGGCACCGTGTGCCTGTCGAGCTGCAGCTGGGCCGCAAGCACCTTGAAGTGGGCCGTGCGCGCAAACGAGGCCCACAGCTCCTCGCGCTGCGGGCCGCCGAGCCTGGTGTACTGCTTGAACCCCTCCTCGCCGGCAAGCTCGTACTCGTGGCGCTGGGCGGCGGATTCCCGCTCGTCACCGGCACGAGCCCTCCGCGCGCCTGCCGCTGCCGGGGCGGCGGCAGGCGCCGGGGCTGAAGCGGGAACCGGGGACTGCGCCTCGGCAGCTGCATGGGCCAGCTCCGCCGTCGGCACCGTCCAGCCTTCCTCCAGCGCCTTCATCAGCAGCCGGCCCGGGTACTGGATCTTCTTGCCACGCGCCGTGGCGATGCGGTGCCGCACGAAATCGATGGCGGCCTGCAGGCGCTCGGGCGTGTACTGCTCGGAGTTGGCGGTGATGGCCTGGATGTCGACCGAACCGATGCCGAACTCGCCGCGCAGGATGTCGTAGAGGGTCTTGCGGGCCTCGGTCTGGTGCAGCGCCTGGGCCGCCACCATGGAACCTTCCTGCTCCCGGAACACGAAGCGGATGTGCGACACCTTCTTCGAGCCCGGCACGTTCCTGGTTTCGTACTCAACGTGGAGGTCGGAGAACTCGTTGATCTGCGCCAGCGCCACGGCCAGCCCGAAGCGGCGGAACTGCTTGAACTCGTCCATGTACTTCGAGCTTTGCGCTCCCATCCAGGCCCGCGCTTCCTCCAGCGTCAGCCACTCGGTCGGCGAGCCGCGGTAGGCCATCGACTTGAGCTTCTCGTACAGGCTGTGGGCGAAGGCCGAGGTGAAGGCCGACGTCGTGCGCAGCGACAGCAGCGTGTAGCCGCGCGGGTCCTTGTGCAGCTTGCGGATGGCAGGATCGAACTTGAAGTAGACGCGGCCGTTGGCCATGCCCACCATGCCCACCAGCGGGATCGAGACGAAGTCGCCGTTGCCGGGCTGGCCGTCGGCCCTCTCGCGGGTCACGACGATGCTCGTCTTCTGCGCCTCGCGCAGCGCGTCCTTGAGATGCTTGTGGTTGCGGCTGGCGTAGTTGATGAGGAACTTGAAGAGGTCGATGTCGCAATCGAACTCCATCTGCTCCAGCGGCGCGTTGCACGCCAGGTAATGCATCACGTTGAGCCCTCGCCGCGTCAGCACGCCGACCTCGGAGATGTCCACGAAGACGTTGTTCTTCGGGAAGGCGATGTCGCTCTCGGCATCGGCGATGGTGGCCGTGCGCCCCTTGCGGCCGATGGTTTCCTCGAACAGGAGCAGCGCGTACTGCTCGCCGCCCACCTCCCCGACGGGCTTGATCTCGGCCATGGCTTCAACGTGCGGGCTGGTTCTTGAAGCCGGCAGCGTAGTGGCAAGGTGCGAGTCCGTCAAACTCGGCTATCACCTTGCCGTTGCCGCCGCGCGACTTGCCGCAGTGCCCGGCAGGGCAGCGGCACAACGCGGCCTTTCCAGGCGGACCTCGGCAAGGCCCGGCACGTCCAGCACAAAAGTTCGCACCTTCCTGTGGAAAAGCCGTATTTCCGTTGCACGGCAGTCACTTGGAGCACCCCGGCACAAAACTTCGCACCTTGCACAGAAGTTCGCACCTTGCACAGAAACACACCCTATGCCTCACAAAAGTTCGCACCATGGCTCTCACAAAAGTTCGCACCTTGACCGGTTATCCACCACAGAAGCTCGCACCTTGCCTGCGGCCAGGCACAGAAGTTCGCACTTTGCCGAACGTAACCTGTTGATTTGAAAAGGTTTTTTGGCACCTGAAATGCTTGCTGGCTTTTTAAGATGCTTGCTGGCTGCGCCGGAGTCCTTTTCAGGTCCGGACGAAAACCAATGACCCGGGCATGAAGGCCTGCGACCGGCTGCGGCCGAATGCGGACGCGGCACGCCTTCTGCGCGCCACCTGTGTCTCGAGGGTGCCGGCCGCCGGCGTGAGAAGCGGTCCGCCCCGCACCACAAGGTGCGAACTTTTGTGCTTCTCCCTTCGGCAGTGCTGGGACGTGCCGGCGGCGTCGATGGCGCCTGACCGGGCAGCGCCGGCAAGGTGCGAAGTTTTGTGCAGCGAGATGCGTCGCGCGGTCCTGCGGAACCCAAGGTGCGAAGTTTTGTGCGCGGTATGGAGGATGAAGGCCCTGCACCGGTCCAGATTCTGGCCCTTGACAGCCATGCCGCCCGGCACGAGGCGTGGCCCGCCGCACCCGGGCGGCGGCACGGACACCAGGCCGGCGGCACAAAAGTTCGCACCTTTGCCGCAGTTGCGCCGCACGGCCTTTCATGTCGCACGAAGAACAGCGCGTTGGCCAGAGGCCAGGCTTGCAGGCGTCTTCCGTGCGCTGCTTCCGGCAGAGGGCCGCGCGCAGCCGTCCCTGGGGCACAAAAGTTCGCACTTTGGAGCGAGCCGGTTGGGCGCCACGCCGGCGGCGGGACTTGATGGGCCCCGAACCGCGTCACGCGCCGGATGGCACCGCTGCCGCGCGCACGCTGCCATGCGGCGATGCGTCCGCCAGCCGTGCCGGCGGCGGCGGTGCCAGCTCCGCAAGGCGCACCGTGCCCGCGCCGCCTTCCCATGCCGCGAGGAAGGACGGCAACTGCTGCGGCGGCAACGGGCGGCTGATCAGGAAGCCCTGCAACGCCGCGCAACCGCGCTCGCGCAGCATGCGCACCTGGTCGGCGGTCTCCACGCCTTCGGCCACGGCGGAGAGGCCCAGCTCGCGCGCCATGGCCAGGATGGTGTCCACGATCACGCGCGATTCGCCGTTCACGGCCAGGTCGCGCACGAAGCTGCGGTCGATCTTGAGCGTGTCGAAGCGGAAGCGCCGCAGGTAGCTCAGCGCCGAGTAGCCAGTGCCGAAATCGTCCAGCGCGATGCGGAAGCCCTGCGCACGCAGCGCGTTGAGCGTGCGCACGGCGGCATCGGGGTCGTCGATCAGGGCCGACTCGGTGACTTCGAGCTCGATGCGCCCCGCCGGCAGGCCCAGCGCCGCCGCCTCCACCCGCGCCAGGAACCGCGGGTCGCCCAGCTGCGTGGCCGACACGTTGACCGAAACCTGCAGCGATGCAGGCCAGGCCCGGGCATGGCGGCAGGCCTCGCGCAGCACCCACTCGCCCAGCTGCGGCATCAGCCCCGCTGCCTCCGCGATGGGAATGAACTCCGCCGGCGACACCGCACCGTGCTGCGGATGGCGCCAGCGCAGCAGCGCCTCGACGCCTCGCACGCCGGCGTCGCCCGCTTGCACCTGCGGCTGGTACTCCAGGCACAGCTCGCCGCGCTCGGCGGCTCCCCGCAGGTCCTGCGCCAGCTGGGCATGGCGGCGCCGGTGCTCGTGCATGTGAGGCTCGAAGAGGCACCAGCGGCTGCCGCCGGCGCGCTTGGCGGCATAGAGCGCGATGTCGGCATGGCCCAGCAGCGTGTCCACGTCCAGGCCGTCCCGCGGCGCCAATGCCACGCCCGCGCAGGCGCGCAGCGCCACGACCTTGCCGCCCAGGTCGCCGGGCTGGGCCAAGGCGGCAAAGAGCCGTTGCAGCAGCGCCTCCAGGGCCGCCACGTCCGCGTCACGCATCAGCAGCGCGAACTCGTCGCCGCCCAGCCGCGCCACGGTATCGCCGCTGCGCACCACGCCGCGCAGGCGCTCGCCGAAGAGGCGCAGCAGCGCATCGCCCGCGGCATGGCCCAGCGTGTCGTTGACCTGCTTGAAGCCGTCCATGTCGAACAGCACCACCGCCACGGGCCGCGCCGGCTTCGCACCCGGGGCCAGGGCCGATGCCAGCTGCTCGCGGAAGTGCTGGCGGTTGACGAGGCCCGTCAGCGCGTCGTTGTGCGCCATCCAGCTCAGGCGCCGGTGCGCCAGCTGCCGCTCGGTCACGTCGGCCGCCACGCCGCGCCACCCCACCATGCGGCCCGCGCCATCGAGCAGCGGACGCGCGCTCAGCGACCACCAGCCCGGCGCGCCGCCGCGGCGCAATGCGATGGTGTGCTCCCTGAAGGCCGCGGAGCCGGCCAGCAGGCGCAGCAGCTTGTCCCACGAGGCACGGGCCTCCGCGTCGTCGGGCAGAGCCCGGCGCAGCAGCTGCAGCGCCGGGCGGCCCTGCAGCCAGGCCGCCGGCACGCCCAGCGCGGCGGCCAGGCGCGGCGAGACGTGCTGCAGCCCACCGGCGGCGTCGAGCTCCCACAGCAGGTCGCTGGCATGGTCCTCGAAATCGCGCAGCAGCAGCCCGATCACCTCGTGCTGCCGGTCCGCGCGGGCCTCGGCCGCCAGCCGGGCACCGAAGGTCTTGGCCGACGTCCAGACGCTGTAGACCACGATCAGGCTGTAGACCAGCAGCAGCGCGGCCAGGCCGGCAGTGACGTTGACCTCGCTGCGCCACAACCCTGCCGACGTGCCCGCGCCCAGGACCAGCACCCAGCTCGTGGCCGCGGCCGGCACGCTGGCCAGCGCGAAGCCGCCGGCGCAGATCATGCCCGTGAGCACCACGCCCAGGAAATACTGTTCGTTGCGGCCGAGACCGTCGTAGGCGGTCATGGGCAGCGCCGCCCATGCCGCGCTGAGCAGCGCTGCATGGACCATGGCCCGGCGAATGGCCCGAGGCGAGGCGGTGCGCCGCGGTGGCGCGGCACGCGTCCTGAGCCAGCCCTGCAACCCCAGCCCGGCCAGGACGGCCACCGTCGCCATCCAGGCCAGCAGCAGGCTCGCCGGTACCTGGCGCCAGAGCACCGCCCCGACGACGGCGACGTTGGCGATGTTCACCACCATGGCCGCCGGCGTGAGGCGCAGCATGGCCTGCATCTGCCGGGCACGGAAGGCCGCCGCCTGCGCCTCGTCGGCGTCGTAAGTCCGGAACCAGCTGCGCAGCGACGTCCAGGCATGCGGGCGCCGGCCAGGCGATGGCCCAGCTGCGCCGGCCGGTGCGCCGGTGGGAGACGTGGTGGAGTTCATCAAAGTGGGAAAGCCTTGGCGCTCCGCGCCAAGGCCACAGAAACGCCTCAGGCAAGACGCGCCGCGCATGTCGTGCGGCATCCCTACTTTCAGACATCGGGACAGGAATTCTGTGGCGGCTCTGTCAACTCGGCAGCGCTGTGCGCAAGGTGGACCGGGGCATCGGGCGCGCACGGTCCGCGTCAGCGGTTTTGGGCGTCCACGGTGAGGGGCTCAGGCCAGGCTTGCCAAGGTCTGAAGCATTTTCAGTAACCATGGCGCCATCCCATGCCTTGTCATATTGAAGTAAGGAAATAATTTCCTGAATAAATACCTTTTGCGGCAAAATAATCATTTTCCCCAAGACTTCATGGGTCAAGGAGATCGCTTCGTTGCCGGCTGCAGGTTTCTGTGCTGCACTGCAGCAATGCAATGGCGACAAAGGTGGCTCAACATGGGAAATGCCCTTGAAGCGGTTCGTCCGGACAATGGCTGGGAACTGGCCCGGAAAAGAAGCGAAAAGATCGTGTTTGGAACCTGTTTTATTATTGTCGGCGTGAATGCCCTGCTGGTGATCTTTCTGTAATGGCTGGTATTTCCGGCGCGCCCGCTTGATGCGGCCGGCGAATTGATTTCTCTGTAGGCATTCTTACAATGCAAAGCCCCCGCGGGCCGTGACAAGGTTCACGCTTCGTGGACCAGCCAGCGGGGGATTCGGAATATGGATTCATGGAATTCGATTCAATAATAAAAGCTGATCAGGAATCTGGAGTGAGCGTGATCTCGTAGATTCTCCCGCGGATGGACGCCAGGCGCCGACATGCGGATTTCTCCTGGCTAGGAAAAGGCGAGGCCCTGGCGCGATGCCCGGATTCCAGGAACCTGGAAGTGCCGAGCCCTTCGCACCGGGAAACCCGGGCGAATCCAGCCGTTGAAGGCACTGGAGACGGCTTGGCCATAACGATGCCGCTGGCTTCTCCAGGCGCATTCCAAGTCGAACCATTCGATGGTTGTTGTTTTTCACTGGGTTATTCGCGACAGTTTCGCCATGAATTCCGGTGAGGTGTCGGACAGGGCGTTCATGCGCGGCAGCATATTCCCATCAATTTCCATCCATGAACAGGTACACGCTCGATCCGCAAACGCTGTTGTTTTCGCTGGGAATGCTGGGCTTTCTGATGGCCGTGGTGTTCCTGAATTTTGCTCGCGCGATGCCCGCGTACCGCGCCGGACTGGTGGCCTGGACCAAGGCGATGACGGCCGCCGGCGCGGCCTTCACGCTTTATTTCTTTCGCGGGCAAGCACCGATGCTGGTGACGTTCGTGCTGGCCAACGTGCTGGTCATCGGCCTTCCGTACTGGGGCCATGAAGCGCACGCCCG
This sequence comes from Azohydromonas aeria, assembly GCF_009760915.1. Lineage (GTDB taxonomy): Bacteria > Pseudomonadota > Gammaproteobacteria > Burkholderiales > Burkholderiaceae_C > Azohydromonas > Azohydromonas aeria. The sequence continues at coordinate 39,152 of NZ_VIDQ01000058.1, read as the reverse complement.
GCTGCTGAACGTTGCCCCGCGCCGCAAGTGGGCCCTGGGCCTGGCGGCCTTTGGAATCGGCGGCGTATTGCCGGCTGGCTACGTGGGTTTACCGTTCCCGCCGGCGTTCTTCACCATTTCCCTGGCGTTTTCAGCGCTGCTGGGCATGACGGCCTGGCTGCTGCTGCAGCGCCTGCGGGAGCGACGCTCCCGTGCCGTGCTGACGGCGATGGTGGCCTACGCGCTCCTGTCCGTCGGATTCGCGCTTCGGGCAGTGCTCGGACTGCTGAGCAGCCCCGAGCATTTCGCGCCTCAGGCGCAGTCGGTGGCGCAGATCTTCACGCTGGTGCCGGGCGTGGTGCTGATCGTGGTCTGCTCCATCTGCATCCTTTCCATGGTCCATGAGCACCACATGGACCAGGCCCAGGCGAGGCAGCGTGACCTGGAGCAGTCCGCCCGGCAGATCGAGCAGGCCAGTGCGATGAAGTCGCAGTTCCTGGCCAACATGAGCCACGAGATCCGCACGCCGCTCAACGCCATCCTGGGCTCGGCACAGGTGCTCCAGCGCTGCACCCTCGACGAGGAGCAGCGGCGCATCGTGGGCACCATCCGCACGGCCGGACGCACGCTGCTCGAACTCGTCAACGACGTGCTGGACCTTTCCCGCATCGAATCGGGCCGGCTGGATCTCGAACGCAGGCCGTTCCTGCTGCGCGAGGAGTTGGCCGCCATCGTCGAGGTTCTCGGGCCGATGGCGCTGGCCAAGGGGCTGGAGCTGACGCTGCGGCCACTGCCGGCAGACCTGCCGCCCCTCGTGGGCGATGCGCAGCGGCTGCAACAGGTGATCTACAACCTGGTGGGCAACGCCATCAAGTTCACGGACACCGGCGGCGTGGCCATCGAGGTGAGCCAGCTGCGCGAGGATCCGGACCGGGTCCAGTTGCTGTTGTCGGTGCGCGACAGCGGCATCGGCATCGCTGCCGACCAGCTCCGGCACATCTTCGACCCGTTCACGCAGGCCGACAGCTCCACCACCCGCCGCTATGGCGGCACCGGCCTGGGACTGGCCATTTGCCGCCAGCTGGTCACGCTGATGGGAGGCCGGATCGGCGTGAACAGCCAGCCCGGGGCCGGCAGCGAGTTCTGGGTACGGCTGTCCTTCGACGCCGGCACCGTGCCCGTCGAGGGACCCCGGGCCAGGGTGCCGGCCGCTGCCGGGGCCGGTCCGCGGCTGGACGGGGTTCGGGTAATGGTGGTGGACGACGTCGCGGCCAACATCGAGGTGGCGCAGCTGCTCCTGGAGGCGGAAGGCGCGGTCTGCATCACGGCCCAGCATGGGCATGAGGCGCTGGAGCGGCTGCGGCAAGCGTCTGGCGGCGTGGACGTGGTGCTCATGGATCTGCAAATGCCAGACATCGACGGCTTCGAGGTGGCGCAGCGCATGCGCACCGAGCCGGCCCTGGCGCGGCTGCCCGTCATCGCGCTGAGCGCGGGCGTCCTGCCCCATCAGCGCGAACGGGCCCTGGCCGTCGGCATGAACGGCTTCATCGCCAAGCCGTTCGAGGCGGAGGGCCTGGTGGCGGCGATCCTGGAGTGGGCGCCGCCGCGGCGCCCTGCGGCGCGGGAGCCGGTGCCGGCCACGGCCCGTGCGGCGAAGCCGCCGCAGGAAGCCTTTCCGGTCATCGCCGGCATCGATGGCCAGAAGGCACGGCAACGCTTCATGGGCGACGGGGCACTCTTCCTGCGCCTGTTGCAGGGACTGCGCGACGAGTTCGCCGACGTGATCGACCTCGTGCGCGCCGAGGTGGATCGAGGGCAGCCGGCTGCGGCCGCCATGCGCGTGCACAGGCTCTGTGGCGTGGCGGGCATCATGCTGGCCGATACCCTGGCGGCGGCCGCGGCGGAACTGGAAGCCGCGTTGCGCTCGGAAGAGCCGGTGGAGCTCGACGCGAAGATCCAGGCGGTGGGCGACGCGCTTGGCCTGTTGATCGGGGCGATGCCGGCACGGGTCGAGGCCGCGAAGGTTTCGGCCGCCACGGGGCAGGATGCCGCGCCCGTGCAGCCGCGGCCCGACCACGTGGCGGCGCTGCTGGAAGCCGTGCGGGAGGGTGACACTGGTGCCCTGGACCGCTTCGAGACGCTGCGCAGCGTCTTGACGCAGCGATACGGTGTTGAAGCGGTTGCCCGGCTGGATCAGGCGCTTTATGGATTCCGCTTCGAGGAGGCGGGTTCAATGCTGCAGGCCTGGGGATTGCGGGCCGACGAGCAGACGATCGGTGCACCCGTCGCCTGAGTCACCACCGCCACGCTGCCCCTGGCCGCCAGGCAGCCGCCCTACCCGCCGGCACCGCCCTGGCCGGCGTCGCGCAGCAGCAATGCACGGCTGTACTGGAGGAACTCGTCCAGGTGCCGCTCGATGATGCGCACCGTGATCGGCAACTGCAGCGCCTGGTAGTCGTGCACGGCGATGTTGCGAAAGCCCACCATGCGCTTGAGCGCCTCGGCCAGCGCGGTGTCGATCCAGCCGCCGCGCGCCAGCAGCGCGAACACGTCGCGCGCGCTTTGCGGCACGCCCAGCCGCTCGCGCCGGATGAGGTGCTGGCCCATGTCGAGTGCCGCTTCGCAGGCGCGCTGGATGTTGAGGATGGCGGCGTCCTGGCGCGTGTAGTCGGTGGAGAAGCCACCCGGGTTGGCGGCATATTCCTCGCGCGCGCGGGCCACGCAGCGCTCGATGGTGGCGGCCTTGTTGAGGAGCACGTCGTCAGCCATGGACGCGGCCCCGCTTCGCGATGTCGGCCAGCAATCCCGCGCGGGCGCTGTCCAGGGCGGTCTTCTCGCTCAGCACCGCGGCCTCGAAGAGGTCCGCCTGCAGGTCGCGCCGCCACCAGCGCTCACCCTGGGTGAGGATCTGGTGCTGCATGACGGTGGAGGCGGCACGCAGGTCCAGCAGGTCCACCGGGCAGCCGGCCAGGTCTTCGAGCTCGCCGGCGAGCTCCCACAGCAACAGCGGGTCGGCATAGCCCGCCACGAGCACGGCCAGGTCCAGGTCGCTCTCGGGCCCGGCCGTGCCCCGGATGCGGCTGCCGAAGGCGTAGACGCCCAGCAGTCCCGGCAGGCGCTGCTGCACGGTGCTCAGGAGGGCGTCGCGGTCGAGGGCGGCAGTCATGGCGCCCAGTATTCCATGGCGCGGACCGCCGCAGCCCGTCCCCTTCCCGGCACGGCGGAGCGCCTGCCACGCGGGCAGGACCGTTGACGGACGTCAAACGCCCGGCGTCACCGGCGCTGCAATCCCCTCGTGGACCGTGAAGCAGGGAGACTTCGCCGCATCGACGGTGCGTGGCAGGGGGATCGTGGCGCTCAACGCACCAGGGCCACCGCGACCGGGAAGCTGACGAAGGCCACCACGGTGGACAGCATCACGATGCGCGCCACGCGCCCGGCGTCGGCGCCGAAGCGCTCGGCCAGGATCGGCACGTTGCTCGCGCTGGGCAGCGCCGCGGACAGCACCAGCACCGTCAGCGAGAACGGCTCCAGCGGAAGGCCCAGCGCCATGGCCGCATGCCCTACGGCCAGCACCAGCAGCGGGTGCAGCGCGAGCTTGTAGAGGACCACCCGCACCACGTCGTCGCCGGTGCCGGCCCGGTGGCCCGGCGTGCCCGACGGCGCCAGCCGCGGCCGGGGCCGCGCGAGCATCATGCCGATCGTGAACAGCGCCACCGGCGAGGCGGCATCGGCCAGCATGGCCACGCCCCGCATCAGCGGCGGCGGCGGCACGAGCTGCGTGGCCGAGCTGGCGTAGCCCAGGGCGATGGCCCAGGGCAGCGGGTTGCGCACCATGCCCTTGAGGGCGCGCGCCGCCGCCTGGCCCGCGCCCTGCGCCGCGGCGCCGTCGAGGCGCGAGAGCGCGATGCACAGCGACGAGGTCAGCACCATGTCGATGGCCAGCGCCACGATGGCCGGGCCGGCCGCGCGCGCGCCCAGCAGCGCCACGAGCAGCGGCACGCCCAGGAAGCCCGAGTTCGGGAACGCCGCCACGAGCGCGCCGAAGGCGGCATCGTTCCAGCCGGTGCCGCGGCGCCGGGTGGTTGCGACCGCAAACGCCACCATCGCCAGCGCGCACAGCACGTAGACGCCGAAGACGCTCGCATCCAGCAGCCGCGCGATGGGCGTGCCCGACGCGAAGCGAAACAGCATGCACGGCAGCGCGAAGAAGAGCACGAAGCCGTTCATGCCGGGAATGGCCTCCATGGGCAGCACCCCGTTGCGTGCCACCAGCCAGCCGCAACCCACGATCGCGAAGAAGGGCAAGGTCACGGCCAGGATCTGAAGCATGCACGCGCCCTTTCAGCGCTCGTTTTCAAAGGCCGGGACAGGATGGCCGGACATGGACATGGACATGGACATGACGGCCGCATCGCTGCGGCCGGCGGCCGGGCGCGGCCCCTGGGCGTGCCCGGCGCAGTCGCGGCGGTGGCCGCGCCACGATGACGGTGGAGGCCCGGGTGACGTGCCGGCGGCACCATCGCCTCCGCGCCCGCGCCCTCGCCATCGTCCTGGAGGATGGCTTGCAGGATCTTCTCATGCCGCGCGGCTGCCGCACCCCGGTCGGTGCAAGGTCGGCCGGACGCCCGTGCTGGACGGGGCCGACGGCAAGGTGGGCAGGAGGTTCCCGGCGTTGCTTCGCCTGGACGCCGGCAGCGAAGCAACGAACGTCGAGGTCAGCTGCCGGTGCTGGAGCCCGCGGCCCTCATGCCACCGGGATCCACTGCCAGACCAGCCGCACGCGCGCGCCCCGCATGGCCGGGTCCCTGGCGATGTTGCGCAGGCCGGCCTCGATCTGGCTGTGCTGGTCCGGCAGCATGTCGCCGGGGCTGCCCTTGGCCAGCACCAGGTACACGATCTCGAAGTCGGGATGCAGGTTGCCCGCGCCGCGGTAGGCCATGAAGGCGCGCGCGATGGTGTCGAAGGCCTGCGCGCCGCCCTTCTTGTGCGCCTGCTGCAGCCTGGAGTCCACGGTGACTTCGCACAGGATGCTGCGCACCAGCTGCCCGTTCTGGCGCTGCTCCAGCACGTTGTCGGGCAGCCGCCCGCCCGGCGCCGGCATGCCCGGGACATCGATCCTGCGCGCCCCGTGCTGGACCACGCCCGAGCCCGGCTGCGCCTGCCCCAGGGGAGCATTCTTGCGAGCCTGGCTCACCGGTCCCGGTGTGCCGGTCACGGTGTCGAGCACCGGCTGCGAGCGTCCCTGGTTGGCGATGGCCGCACGCTGCGCCTCCTTCTCGAACTTGTGCGGGTCGATGCCCGGGTCGTAGCCCGGGTCCATCTTGTCGAGCTTGCTCGTCGGCAGCGCGCGCTCCTGCTCGGTCTTGCTCACCTGCCCGGCGTCGCGGGCCACGCTCTCGTGGCGCACGCTGACGTTGGCGTGATCGCGCAGGTCGAAGACCACGTTCGCCGTGATCTGGATCACGGGATTGATCCGGCCCTCGACCTCGTACTTGCCGCCGCCCTTCTTGCTCAGGGCCAGGCGCTTCCATCCCCACTTCAGCTTCAGGAAGGCCAGGCGCGCGCGCATCTTCAGCGCGCCCGTGCCCCTGGCCAGCATGGACTGCACTTCCTTCTGGGTCTCTTCGACGGCACGGCGCGCCTTCTCGCGCCTGGCGGCCTCCTTGTCCTGCTTCTTCCTGCCCGGGTCCTTGGCCTTGGCAGCCTTCTTCGCCTTGCGCTTCGCGCGCCAGTCGTCGAACTTCTTCTTGCCCTTCCTGAACACGCCGCCGATCTTCCTGGCGACCTTCCTGAGCCCCGCGCCCACCTTCTTCATGGCCGCCTTGACCTTGGCTATGATCTTTTGCGCGATGGCCTTGACCTTGGAGCCGACCTTGGAGGCCGGGCCGCGCAGCTTCCTCAGCAGCCAGTTGGCCACGAAGTCGATGACGACGATGGCCGCCGCGGCCAGCAGCTCGGCGAACTGCGGCCCCGCGCCGCCGGCCTTCACCGCCTTGAGGAAGGCCACGAACCTGCCCAGCGCCGCGATGATGCGCTGCACCGTGCCCCAGGCCGCCTGCAGCCCCTCGATGATGGCCATCACCGCGCCGGCGGCCGGCACGATCATCGCCACCACCTTCTCGATCAGCAGCTGGATCAGCGCCGAGGGAATGGCCGCCTTCAGCGCCTCGAAGGCCATGTGGCCCACTTCCTTCAGGGCGATGCCGCCCTTCTTGAGCACGTTCCAGATTGCCGTGCCCACGCCCAGCACTTCCTCCAGCTTGTCGTTGAACCACTGCTTGACCGCCGCCTTGAACGACTTCCACAGGTGGTTCTTCACGCCGTCCATCACGGCGGCGCCGAGGTTGGCGATCCAGCCGCCGGGGTTGGACGCGATGTCCTTGACCAGCACGACGAAGGTGCCCACCAGGTCCGCCACCGACTTGGCGAACTTGATGGCGCCGTCCACCACCGCCCGGGCGGCGTCGAGCACCATGAACATCGCCTTCTTGTAGGCGTCTAGCAGGAACTCGAAGGCCTTGCCCAGCGCGTCGAGCAGCCGCGTGATGCCCTTCTTCAAGGCGTCGGCCAGCCGGTTGACGGCGTTCTCCGCGTCGCGCACGCGGTTCTCGATGAAGCGGCGCCACTTCTTCTTCAGGCCCGGGAATGCGGCCAGGAACACGTCGCCCAGCAGGATCAGCGCCGCGCCCACGGCCTTGATGACGGCGACGATGGCCTTGCGCGCGGCCTCGATCACGGCCATGGCCAGCTTCTTGGCCTTGTCGATGAGGCTGCGCACGAGCTTCTTGGCCGCGTCGAAGATCGCGGTCAGGCCGCGCTTGAGCGCGTCGAAGAACGAGGCGACCTTGCTGGAGAGCCAGCCGAACACGCCGCCCGACTCCTGCCTGGCCTCGGCCTTCTTCGCCGCGGCCTCGCGCTCGGCCCGCGCCTTCTCCTCGCCGGCCTGGCGCTCGCCCTCCTCGATGTGCCTGCCCGCGTCCGCATCCGCCTTGGCCTGCTCGGCCGTGACTTTTTCGTTGCCCTTGGCAACCTCCTTGCCGGCCTTCTCGTTGGTGGTGGCGATCTCCTGGCGCTGCTCGGCCGTCCAGTCCGCGCGCGCCTTGGCCACCTCGCCGCGCGCGCCGGCCTTCTCGGCCTCCTGCTGCGCGAGGTTGTCCTCCTTGAGCGCGGCCATCTGCTGGTCGTTCTTCGACTTCTCCTCGGCCACCTTGGCCTGGTGCTCGCCCTTCCTGGCGGCCATGTCGCCTTGCGCCTGCGCCAGCGCCTGGCGCACCTCGGGGCCCTTCTTCTCGTTGGCGATGATGGCCAGGCCTTCCTGGCCTGCCGCGTCGGCGCCCCCGGCGCCGCCCGCGCCGCCGGCCGCGGGCTCGGCCACCTTGGGCGCCTTCAGGGTCTCGCGCGGACGCGTCACGCGGATCGCGTTCTCGCCGGCGGGTGCGGCCGCATCCAGTGCGCCCTGCGCCGCCTGCGCCTGCGTGGTGCGCTGCAGCTCGGCGCGCTGCTCTTCGGCGCTTGCCGGGTCGGCGTCGCCGCTGAGCTGCACCTTGGGCGCGGCGCCGGCCGAGACGTCCAGGCCCGGGTCGGTGGTGGGCATGCCGTCCACCGCGGCCTGCACGCGCGCGCCGTCCGCCTGCGAGACCTGCCCGCCCTCGCCCGGCGTGACGGCCGGCGTGGGCACGCTCGCGCTGGGCGCGGGCCCCGCCGCGGGCGTGGGCGCGGGCTCGGGCAGCGGCGCCGAAGCCGGCGCCGCCACCGGCGCGGGGCGCTCGGCTGCAGCGCCGTCTTCGAGGGTCTGCACGCAGGTCGCGGGCGCGCCTTCGGCGCCCACCTCGGCCTGCGGGATCTGCGCCTGCAGCGCGCCGGCTTCCTCGCCCGCGCTGCGGTCGATGGCGCTGCCCACGCCCTGCAGCGCGGCCCCGGCCTGCACCGGCCCCAGGCCGGCCGCCGCGCCCAGGCCCGCGGCCGGGTCCTGCGCGGCGGTGTCGGGCGGCGGCCCTTCCTCGACGGCGGCCGGCGCGCCGCCACCGCCGCCTCCTCCACCCGCGGCTCCCCCGCCACCGCCGCCCTCGCCGCCGCCACCCACGCTCTCGCCAAGCTCGGCGATGCCCGCGCTCTTCTCCGCGGGGCTGAGCTCGGCATCGGCGTTGGCGGCGGCGGCCGGCGCGCCGGCACCGGAGTCGGCCTGCTGCTCGGCCTGCTCCTGCGCGTGCTCCTCGCTGCCGGCCTCGGCCACCCGGCGATCGTCGGACTGCTGCTCGCGCGCCACGCGCGCGGCCTGCGAGCGCTCCTGCGCCTCGGGATCGGTCCCGGCCGCGCCGGACGCGTCAGGCGCCGCTGCGGGTGCAGTCCCAGCCACGGCTTCAGCCATGGGGCTGCCGCCCGGCTCCCCGGCATCCCCGCCGCCGGCCGCGGCCTCGTCGCCCGCCGCGGCGGTTTCAGCGGCGGTGCCGGACGCCTCGCCGCCGGTGGCCGTCGCGGCCTCGCCCGGCGCCTGCCCCGACACGGCCTCACCCGCCTCGGCGCCAACGCCGCCACCGGCCTCCCCGGCCTCGGCCTGTGCCTCCTCCTCCGCCGCCTCGGGCGCCGCTGCCGCCATGCGCTCCTGAGTCCGGTCCTGCGCCTGCTCGGCCGGCCCGGCCGCCTCGCCGCCGGCACCGGGCTCGGCCGCCGCCTCGGCACCGCCGCCGCCTGCGTCGGCCAGGGACGCGCCGGCACCGCTGCCCGCGCCTCCGGCCGCACCGGCGGCAGCCCCGGCGCCACCCGACGCCACGGCAACGCCCGCCGGCGCTTCGGAGGCCGTGCCGGCGGTCGCGCCGGACGCCGCCAGCTCGCCCTGCACGGCCTCGTTGGGCTTCTCCGCCGGCGCGGCCCCCTGGGCCTTGGCGCCGGCCGAACCGGGCCGGGCCGCGGCATCCTTCGCGGCGCCGGCTGGGCCTGCGGCGCCCCGCGCCGGCGCCTGGTCCGCACCGGCCCCGGCCGCCCCGCCCGCCGCAGCCTTGGCAGGCGCTTCGGCCCTGCCGGCCCGGCCAGCGGCGGCCTGCTGCATTTCTGGCCGGACTTGCGCTTCCTCCTTGCGTGGCTTCAGGACTGGCGCGTCCTGCGCGACCTGCCCGCTCGGCGCCGGAGGGCCGGTCAGTGGGCCGGACGCCTCGCCGCCACGCTGGGAAACCTGGGCCGCCGCCGCTTCCGGCGCAGCGGCCGGCGGCTGCGCCGGCTTCGAGCCCGGCGCCCCCGGCGCGGTACGAACCGCGGTGTCGGCCAGCTCTGCACGCGTGGCCGGTGCGCCGGCCACCCGTGGAAGGGCCGCGTCCGGCGCCCGCGCTCCCGGCACCGGAACGCCCGGCATGGGCGGGACTGCATCCGCCGGCGCCATCCCCGCCCGCGCGCCTGCCGGCGGCGCGGCACCTCCTGGCCCTGCCACGGCCCGGCGGCCCAGCAGGTAGTTGGGCAACCGGCTGGCGGGCGAGGCCGTTGCGCCCTCGACCGTGTTCCGCGGCCCGGCGGCAGCGCCGCCCGGTGCCGCGAAGGCCCGCTGCTCCGCAGCCGCAGCCGCCGTCGCCGCTGCCGCGGCTTCCCCGGGCCGCAGCGCCTGGGCCTCGGCGGCCTCGGCCGGCACGGCAAGCTGCGGCAGCTCCCCCGGCAGCGGCGGGCGCCGCCTCGGGTCGGCTCGGCTCGGGCTGGCGCTGTCGAACACGGCCGTGCGCCCGGTTCAGAGGCTGTCGGGGGCGCGCTGGCCGAGCTTGCGGTACTCCAGCGCCAGCGCCTCGCGCAGGTCCTGCGCGCACACCGCCGCGGCGCCGGCGCCGGCACCGCCCTCGCCCTCCTCGGCGCGCTGCCGCGCCAGCAGCGCCGCCGTGAACACCGCGTTGCGGATGTGCCCGCCCGGCAGGTCGGCCAGCGCCGCAATGGCGCCCAGCGCCGCCGCGTCCAGGGCGCCGGTCTCGCCCAGGTGCAGCCGCCACAGCTGGCGCCGCTCGGCCACGTCGGGCAACTGGAACTGCAGCACGGCATCGAGCCGGCGCAGGAAGGCGTCGTCGAAGCGCGCCTTGCTGTTGGAGGTCAGCACCGCCACGCCGCCGAAGGTTTCCAGCCGCTGCAGCAGGTAGTTCGTCTGCATGTTGGCGTAGCGGTCGTTGGCCTGCTTCACGTCGGTGCGCGCGCCGAAGAGCGAGTCGGCCTCGTCGAACAGCAGCACCGCGTCGAGGTGCTCGGCACGCGCCAGCAGCTGCGCCAGGTTCTTCTCGGTCTCGCCGATGTACTTGCTCACCACCGCGGCCAGGTCCACGCGCACCAGCGGGCGGGCCAGCCGGTCGGCCAGCCACTGCGCCGCCAGCGTCTTGCCCGTGCCCGAGGCGCCGATGAACAGCGCCTTCACCCCCGGGCTGGTGCGGCCGCGCAGCAGCGGGCCCAGCGATTCGCAGGCATCGGCGCGCGCCAGGCAGCGCGTGAGCAGCAGGCCCAGCTCGCGCCGCACCTCGGCCGGCCCGACCCAGGCATCGGCCGGGATGCGGTCGCTCGACAGCTGCGCCCACGCCGACAGGGCGCGCGCGCTGCGGCGCACCGCCTGCCCGATGGCCGCCTGCACCGGCTCCGCCGACGCCGCCGCCTGCGCCAGCACCGAGATGCCGCAACGCGAGCGCGCGACCGCGTCGCGCTCCTGCGGCGCGAGCGCCGCCTCGCTCACGCCACGCCGCGCCGCCCACAGCGCGACACGGTCCGCCGCGTCGGGCAGCCCCAGTTCGAACTCGAACAGCGGCAACGCAGTGTCGAAGGCCACGTCGGGCGCGGCCAGCACCACGCAGGGCCCGGGCCAAAGCGGCCACGGCGACAGCCGCACCACGCTGCCTGGCGCGCCTTGCACCGCCCACACCGGCCAGGCCCCGGCCAGCAGCAGCGCCGGCACCACGCCCTCGCGCGCCACCTCGGCCTCCGGCGCGGCCCCCGGGTCGTCCAGCCCCTCGACCTCCAGCGCCTCGCGGCCGGCCCGCACCGCGACGGCCCGGGCCAGCGCGCGCATCTCCTGCGCGTCGGCCCCGCGCAGCACCAGCACGCACGCGCCCGCGCCAAGCAGCCGCGGCACCAGGTCGGCGACCGCGGCCTGCCAGGCGCGTGGCAGCGGCCAGTCCGGTGCATGCAGCGGCCGCAGTCGCAGGCGTTGCAGCGACACCGTCTGCGCCAGCGCTTCGTCGCCCGCCAGCAGCGGCAGCAGCGGCATGGGCAGCAGCAGGCCGCGCGCGTGCGCCGGCTGGCCCGGGTCCGCCCACTGCAGCAACCCGCACGACAGCGCCGTGCCGCGCAGCATCGCGGCCATGGCCCGCGTCGCGTCAAGGGCGCCCGCTTCGTCCAGCACCTCGGCCAGCCGCGCCACCAGGCCCAGCGTGGGCCGCGGCCCGCCGCTGCGCGGCCCGTTGCCCTGCAGCAGCGACAGCGCCGCGGCCATGCCGGCATCGAGCTCGCACCACGCCGCCAGCGCCACGGCCACCTGCTCGGCCTCCGACAGCGCCAGCGCCGCGCACAGTCGCGCCAGGCGCCCTTCGTCCAGGGGCGGCGGCGCCTGCGGCTCGCGCAGCGCCGTCGCGTCGGGATGCGCGATCAGGTCCTGAGGCAGCAGCGCCGCCAGCGCGGCGAGCACGCGGCGCTGCAGTGGTGCTTGCACGCGCTCATCCATGGCCGGCCTCCCCGTCGCGCGGCAGCAGCGCCGGGTCGATGAAATGCAGGCTCACCACGCGCCCGATCCAGGGCACCCAGCCGGGGTCCACGTCCAGCCCCAGGCGGCGCAGGCGCAGGTCGGCGGCGTCCAGGCCCTGGATCACGTCGATGTGCGTGGGCGTGGCGCTGACCCAGGCGGGCCGGCACACCAGCTCGCGCAGGCTCATGTGCGCATGGCGGCGCAGCGCACGGCGCGAGCGCGCCAGCCAGCGCCGCGCCTCGGCGCGAGTCGGCGCGGCCGCGGTCGGCGCATCGCGGAACCAGTCGCGCTGCGCGTCGTCGCGCGGCGCGCCGACCTGCTCCAGCGCCCGCCACAGCAGGGCCTCGGCCACGTCCGCGGCGAGCGCCGGCGGTTGCGCGCGCCACCAGTCGTCGAAGCGCAGCGCGCGCAGCAAATTGAGCAGCAGCACGAGGCCACCGCAGGCGCTGGCAGAAGCGTCAGCCAGCCACGGCAGCCATGGCACGGACACGCGCCGCGCCGCGGGCCGGGCGGCGGCAACAGGCGGCGGCGCCGCCGCCCGGTCCGGTGCCGGCTCGGGCAACGACCCGGTACCGGGCCTGGCACCGAAAGTCCCCGGCGCCTCCTGCGCCACGGCGGCGCCCGACGTGACCGCGCCGCCTCGTTGCGCGGGGGCATCGCATCGGGCCGCTGCCGGCCGCTCGACGGATGCCGCAGCCGCCGCCGCGAGACCGGCCGGTGCCCGGGCGAGCGCCACGGCACGCTCCACCTGCGCGGCCACGTCCTTCGGCGCTGCGGCCGGCCCGCTGGCCGGCGCCGTCAACCACACCGCCGCCACCCAGCGCGAGGCCGGCGAGCCCGCCAGCGAATGCGCATGCAACCGCCTGGCCACTTCCAGCAGCGCGGCCGAGGCCGCCGCGGGCGCTGCCGCGTCGTGCGCCGCGCCGGGTGCAGGCCCGGCCGGCGCACCGCCCGCCACGCCTGCGCTTGCAGACGGCGGCGCCAGCACGGCCTCCAGCCGGGCGTGCACCGAGGGCTCCAGCGGCCGCGCCAGGGCGGCCAGCCGCGCCGGCGGCCAGGCCGCGAGCGCATGGGCCAGGGCCGCGGGGCCTTCACGCAGCAGCGCCGCCACGACCGCCGCCAGCGCCGCCGGCCGGCCGTGCCAGGCCTCGTCGCGCAGCTCCGGCAGCGCCGCGCTCCAGAACCAGGCGGACACCGCGCCCGCCTCGGCCACGCGCGCCAGCCACGACAGCCGGGCCTCGAAGCGCGATGCGAAGAACACCGCCTCGGCCCGATCGGCGCCCTCGTGCCAGGCCGGCACCGCGCGCGCCGCCACCTCGCGCCACGCGGCCTCCAGCGCACGCGACATCCACGCCGGGCTCGCGCGCGGCGGCACGCCGTCCAGGCGCAGCCGGCGCACCAGCACCAGGCGGCCGCAGTCGGCGAAGTCGGCCGTGTTCAGGGCGTCTTCCACCGCGAAGCGCATCTGCGCCGCCTCCTCGGCCCGGGCCGGGCACAGCACGGCCTGCCGCACCACGCGTGCGCGCCGTCCCGACACGGCCTCGCGCTCGCCCTCCGGTGCCGACAGCCGCGCGGCAGCCATCTCAGCGCATCCTCGCCGCGCGTGCCGCGCCCTGGCGCAGCGCCTGCAGCTGCTTCTCGGCACGCGGCGCGGCCTGCGCGACCGGGGTGGCGCCTTTGGCTGCCGGCTCCCGGGCGGCTGCCGGCAGCACGTCGGCCTTCACCGCCGCGGCTTCCGCCCGCTGCACCGCCGCCGTGGTCAGCGGCGGGCCGGCCTGCACCTGCACGCTCAGGCTCGCGTCCAGCGTCACCGCCGCGCCGGCCGGCGCGTGGGTGATGCGCGCGGTGGCTACGCCCTCGGCCAGGTCCTCCACCACCGCGCGCGCCAGCAGCGTCTGCGTGCGCGGCTCGTGCACCAGCACCTGCATGCCGATGCGCGTGACGCGCGGGTCGATGGCGATGTCCAGCCGCGTGTTCACCACGGCTGGCACGGGACGCCGGATGCGCGCGCTCAGGATGCGCCGGACCGGCGCATGCGCGGACAGCAGCAGGCACACGCGCACCAGGTCGTTGACGGCCTGCTGCGCGGCGTCGTCGTCGCTGACCTGCGTGAACAGCCAGTCCACCATGCGCTGCATCTGGCGCCAGGCGATGTAGTCCACGCCCAGGCTCTCGCGCCCGAAGCCGGGCAGCACCGTGAGCTGGCGCAGCGACACGGCCGGGTCGAGTTGCGAGAACAGCTCGGCCCAGCGCAGCCGCGTGGCCGGCGGCACGGTGCAGAAGGCCGCGTGCATGCACGCCGCCACGCCGGCCACGTCGTCCAGCAGCCCGGCGGCGGCCAGGCCCAGCTCGCGCCGCTGCATGCCCGCCTGCAGCAGGTCGCGGATGCTGACGATGTGCTGCGCCGGCTCGATCGCCTGGCGCCACGACGCGGCGTCGAAGCGCGCCATCCGCACCGCGGCAGCGTCGTCGGCGTCGGCCAGGCGCTGCAGGTGGCGCGCGAAGGTGGCGCCCAGCAGCGTGCCGGTGGCGGTGCCGGCCCCTTCGGACACCACCAGCGCCGCGGCGGCCTGCGCCCGGGCGCCGCCGCCGAGCACCCGCTGCTGCGCCTGGACGATGACGCGGTCCAGGTCCGCCACCCGGTCCAGCAGCGGGAAGGCCCGCACGATCGGCAGCAGCCAGCGCACGGGCACGTCGCGCAGCGTGTCCACCATCGCCAGCAGCTCCGCCGGGGCGTCGTGCGCGTCGCCCCGGCAGCGCGGCACGGGGTCGGCCACGTCGGCGGGCTGCGCCTCCAGGCGCGGCACGTCCTCGGCCGTGAGCGTGAAGCGCGGGCGCCGGAACACCAGGAAGGGCACCTGTTCCTCCAGGACGGCGCGGCGCCGCGCCACCAGCGCCGCCAGCCGCGCCGCCTCCTCCTCGCGCAGCGAGCGCGCCACCGACAGGTCGTGGCGCACCTCGGCCAGCCGCAGCGCCAGCTCGCCCAGCAGCGCCTGCAGCCGCGTGGTCGCCGCCGTGATGCGTTCGCGCGCGGACTTGGCGTCGGCCTGCAGCCGCCGGTAGTCCTCGGCCCGCAGCTCCATGCCGCGCAGGAAGCGGATGGCGTTGTCGATGGCATCGACGCTGCGGCGGAAATACACCGACTCGTGCTGGTCGCCGTTGTTGTCCACCACGTTGTCGGTGTCGCTCACGCCGTCCTGCGCCAGCAGCTCCGCGGCGGTCAGGTCCTTGCGGGCGTCGCTGCCCGATCCCTTCTGGTAGCCGTACACCGGCAGGTCGTCCACCGCCAGCCCCGCGGCCTTCAGCCCGGCCAGGCCGCCGCGCACGAAGTTGTCCTTGCCGGTGGCGGCCACGTTGCTCGTCACCACCGAGGCCGGCAGCGAGAAGCGCTCGGCGACGGTGACGGTGTTGTAGGTGGCGCCCACGAGGCTCGCGCCCACCACGTCCTTCACCGCCGGCGGCACCTCCGCGCTCAGCCGCACCGGCTTGACCGTGGCCACCTTCACCAGGGGCTGGGCCCGCACCGTCTCGCCCAGGACCGCGCCGCTGATGCCGCCTCCCACGCGCGGGCCGGCCAGGTCGATGCGCTCCAGCGCGCCCGCCATGGCCACCTCCCCAGTCAGGCCCCGCGACACGGAAACCGCCGCCGCTGCGGCCACGGGCGTGAGCGCCGAGGCGGGCACGGTGCTGCCGAACAGCGCGCCGCCTTGCGCCGACAGCGCCAGGCGCGCCGACGCCTGCGGCGAGGTGGTGGCTGCCAGCCGGTCCGCCATGAACAGGGGCGCCGGCGCGGCGGCCTCGGCCTGCGGCACGGCGGCGCGCATGTTCGGCGCCGGCGTGGCGCTGGGCGCGGACGCGGGCGCCGGCGCGGGCGACGGGGGATAGGGCGAGGGCGCCGCCTTCTGGTTCAGCCGCTGGAAGTACTCGGCGAATTCCTTCTCCGTGGCCACCGGGTTCTCGTTGCGCCGCACCAGCTCGGCGGCGGCCGGCGAGGTCAGGAAACGGCCCGCGTCGTCGGTGCCCAGCACGCTCTGGCGCACCCGGAAGAGGTCGACGCGCGCGCGCAGGAAGCCGAAGTCCACGTGGTCGTTGGCGGCGCGGATGCGGCCGTCGAGCCGCTGGATCAGCTCGTCCAGGCCGCCGTCCACGGTGCGCGGCGGCGTGGTGGCGGTGCGCCCGCCCGCGGGCTCGCCCAGCTCGCCCATGAGCACGCCGTTGCGGAAGTTGCGCCAGTTGTCGCGCAGCGCGTCGAGCTCGCCGACGCGGCGCGCGTGCGCGTCCGGCGGCTGCGCGGCGTCGCCCTGGGCCGGCGCCACGATGGGCAGGCCCAGCCCCAGGTCTTCGGCGGCATCGGCCGCGTCGCCCTGCTCCACCCACTCCCAGCCCGCGGCCGAGCCGGGACGGGCCCCGGGCGGCAGCGCGTCGCCGACCCAGTAGCACTCGCTGCCGCTGCCGGCCCTGCCGGCGTGGCCCCAGCTCACCTGCGCCGGCTCCCGGCCGGCCAGCACGGCGAAGGTCAGGGCGTCGATGCGCGAGCCGGCCAGGCCGGCCAGCGACATCGGCAGCGACAGCCGCGTCCACGTGCCCACGGGCGGCAGCGCGCCGATGCGCTGGCCCTGCGCCTGGCCCGGCAGATCGCCCCACGCGAAGGCGCGCTCCGGCACGGCGGCGTCCGGCGGCTCGCCGCTGCCGGCCAGCCGCACCGCGATGGCCCGCACCGGGGTGTCCAGGCGCACGTACACGAAGAACTCGTCCGAGGCCTGGAACGCCAGCCTGGCCTGCGCGCCGCTGAAGCCGTGTTCCTCGCTGCCGCCGGCCGGCGCGCGGGAGCGGTGGATGCGGGCGAAACCCTGGGCCGCCAGCCCGCCGGCCTCGTCCGGCAGCGCGTTGGGGTCGTCGATGGCATAACGCGGCCACGACCCGGCGACGGCCCGGGTCAGCACGTCGAAACGCCGGCGCAGCGCGTCGCGCCGCGTCAGCAGCCGCAGCCGCTCGCGCGTCAGCCGCGCGATCTCCAGGTCGAACAGCGGGTTGACGGCCGGATCGAGCTGCAGCAGCTCCGGGTCGTAATGGCTCGCGGGCACCGGCACCAGCAGCTGCACCTGGTCGCGCAGCGACAGGTTGAAGGGCAGCAGCGGCGCGGACTCCTTGATGAGCGCGTCCACCATGTCCAGCGGCACGGGCTGCGCCTGCACGTCGAAGTGCGGCGGGAAGAAGCCCTGGCGCGCGGCCCGGAAGTCCGCCACCGACAGCGGCAGCACCCCCGCCGGCGGCAGCCAGTCGAACTGCTGCTGCAGCGCGTGCGCCTGGCGCTGCGCGGGCGGCAGCTCCGCCAGGTGCTCCAGCCACTGCGCCACGCGCGCCTGCCACAGCACGTCGTCGCCGGCCGAGGGCACCAGCGCGCTGCGGTTGCGCCGCCCGCCGCCCTGGCGCACCACCGTGCCGCGGTCGGCGAACACCGGCTTGAAGGCACCGTCGAACGCGACGATCGACAGCGGCACCCCCAGCGACTCCCAGGGCCAGGGCTGGCCCAGCGCCGCGCGCTGCGCCGCCTGCTGCGCCAGCGCGTCGAGCCCGGCCTGCGACAGGCCCGCGCGCTCCAGCCAGGCGCGCATCGAGCCCGGCGGCTCGATGGACAGCCGCTGGCGCTCGGCGTTGAACACCGCGTAGGCCAACCGGTTGCGAAAGCGCGCATCGACGCTGCTGCCGTCGCTGCTCCAGGGCGGCAGCGCCCGGTCCTCGGGCCAGGGCACCCAGGCCAGCTGGAAGCCGTCCTCCCATGCTGCGCGGCTGGTGGCGCCGCCGTCGGTGGCGTTGGGACAGGGCGAGTCCGCCGCGGCGCTGCGGTCCAGCGCGATGGTGCGCGGCACCGCCACCAGCACCATCGCGTGCGGCAGGACGGCCGCGCCGCTCAGCTCCGACAGCACCTGGGCCAGCGAGGCCTGGCGGCGCAGGCCGGCTGCGCGCGCCCAGGCCGGGTCGGCGCCGTGCAGCGCGTCGAGCGCGGCGTCCACGCGCGGCGAGATCACGCTGATGGCGTCGAAGGCGATGTGCAGCGGATAGGCCAGTTCCAGGTCCGCGCCGTCCGGCGCCACCGCGTGCCCGGGCAGCACCACCAGCCGCGAGCCCTCGATGGACAGCTCCAGCCCGCTCACCACGCCGGGCGACACGGCCTGCGCCAGGCGCATCACCGCGTCGATGCGGCTGCGCTGCTCCTCGGTGAGCGCCGTGTGCGTGAGCGAGCGCTGCGGGAAGAAGTTGAGCCGCTTGCGCAGCGCCGGCTCGCCCGCGCCCGCGCGCGCGTAGGGCCCGGGCGCGGGCACGCAGGCCAGCACCTGCTCGCCGGCGAAGGGGTGGTCGATGCCGCGCAGGATCTTCATGTCATTGCTCCGGCTTCAGGCCCGCGAGCTCGCGCAGCCTGGCCGCGGCGTCGGGGTCCAGGGCGGCGTCGCGCAGCCGCAGCGCGAAGGCCGCGTGCTGCGTGGTCGGCAGCTCGCGCAGCGCCCGGTCGATCTGCGGCGCGACGCCGCTGTCGGCCACGGCCTGCACCGCCTCGGGTGCCTGCAGGTCCTTGCGGACCTCGGGCTCGGCCGCCTGCGCCGCGGCGTCGAAGCCCTCGCCCAGGCGCGGGTCGCCGAACTCGCGCGCCACCTCCAGCACGTCCTCGTGGGCCACGCCCTCCTCGCCGCGCGCGTCGGCGCGCCGGGCCAGCGCGGCGAAGACGCTGCGCCGCAGCAGGTCCGAGGTGGCCAGCACCTGGTTCGTGGCCGTCGGCGACAGTGCCAGCCGCGGCGCGGCCAGCAGGTTCACGGCTTCGGCGCGGGCCAGCGTGGGCATGGCCGCGACCAGGCCGCCGAAGCGCTCGGCCAGCCCGTCGGCCGCCACCCGCGCGGCCACCTCCTGGTCCAGCGCCCGCGCGTTGCCGGCCAGGCGCAGCGTGGCGCTGCTGATCTCGGCGGTGTAGGGCAGGTGCCGCTTGCGCAGGTACCAGAAGGTGGCGCGCCCGCCCTGGTTGGCTGCCAGGCGCGTGCGCACGGCCTCGATGGCGCGCTGCCAGGCCTGGGCCAGCGCGTCCGGGGCCGCGTCCATCACCTGCGGCCGCGCCAGCGAGTCCGGCTGCGACAGCCGCAGCAGCGACTCCAGCGGCGAGCGCTTGGCGACGAGTGCTGCCGAGGCCGAGCGCAGCGGCCGGCGCACGCTCAGCAGCGAGCGCTTGAGCGCTTCCAGCTCCTGGCGCGTCACCGGCGCGACGACCAGGATCGACAGGTGGTCCAGCTCCGCGTCGGCGGCGCGCAGGTCGATGGGCGGCAGCGCCAGCGACTCCTGCACCAGCGCCGCCAGCTCGTCGCTGGGCACGAAGGCGAACTCGCAGTCCACCAGCGGCGGGAAGTACGACTGCAGCAGCGTCAGCGCCCCGAGCTGCGTCTCGAAGCGCAGCGTGGACGCGGGCATCGGCCCCACCGGCGGCAGCACCTCGAACTGGCGCGCCGCGGCGAAGCCGGCCTGCAGCGTCGCCGTGTCCACGTCGTCTAGCTGCGCCTGGTGCTGCTGGAGCCAGGCCTCCAGCAGCGCGCGCGGGCGCGGCGCCAGCCCGGCCGACAGCGTCGATTCCGCACCTACCTCGCGCCGCACCATGTGCACGTCCAGCCAGCGCAGCGCGCCGCCGTCGAGGCACAGCATGGCCAGCGGCAGCGCGTCCTGCAGCACGCCCGGGCGCTGCGCGTCGAAGAAGATCTCGCGCGCCACGCGCGAGCGCCGGGCGTTGGCGTCCTCCACGCCGGCGCGGTCCGGGTAGGGGATGAGCGTGACGGCGGTGGCCTCGACGATGTCGCCGTCGCGCACCGTGCGCTGCCCGTCCAGCGAGGTGGGGTAGGCCGCGGTCGGGGTGCTGCTGAACTCCACGGGCCGCAGCGCCAGCACGAACAGCCCGCTGCGGTTGGCCGAGCCGGCCGCGGGCAGCAGCTTCACGCCCAGCTGCGCATCGAGCTGTGCCGCCTGCGGCAGCGCCCCGAGCGACAGGGTCTGCGCCGTGCCGACCTGCACCAGGTCGCCCGAAGGCGTGATGCCGATGCCCGGCTCGATCACCAGCGTGGGGCTGTTGGACGCGGCCTGCGTGCCCAGCCCCACGCGCAGCCCGCGGATCACGCCCGCGCCCAGCGCCTGCGCCAGGCCGGACTGCCGGGCGCGGATGTAGTCCTGGTCCGCCGTCAGGTCGTCGGCCGTGAGGAAGCGGCCGTCGAAGTAGAAGGGCCGGCGCCGGCCCGGGTCCACCAGCAGCGCGCCCGCGGCCAGCTGGGCCTGCAGCCGCACGTCGTCCTGCGCGTCGCGGATGGTGATCTCGCTGTCGGAAATGGGCATGCGTCGCTCCTGTAGGTGCGCCGCGCTCAGGGCGCGCCGCGCCAGGCGTGGGGGTTGAAGACGATGGGCCGCAGCCCGTTGTCGGCCAGCTCGCGCGGGTCCTGGTCGGCCAGGCGCTGCCACTCCGGCACCTCGCCGGGCGCGGGCCTGGTGCGCGCGGCGATGGCGGCAATGGCGGCCTCGTCCAGCGTCGGGAAGCCCGTGGGGCTGTCCTGCCGCACCGGCACCGACACGCGCGCCAGCAGCACCTTGTCCCAGTCGGCTACGGCGGCGTGCTCGGCCAGCAACGGCAGCCGCCCGGGGTCCTCCACCGAGGCGGCGGGCCAGGCATCGAGCACGCTCTCCTGGGCCCACAGCCGCCAGGCCGCGGCGTGCTCGGCCGGGTCGGCGAGCTGCTCCACCTCCCGGCGCAGGGCCTCCAGCCGCGGCGGCCGCGGCCGCGGCACGGCCAGCGTGCCCTTGGGCGCCGACTCGCTCTCGCCCGTGGCGTGCGCGAGCTGCAGCGTGAGCTCGAAGCCGTCGGCCAGCCGCGCCGGCACGACGTAGTCGGTGGCGTTGAAGGGGCCCGCCGCGAAGGCCGGCGTGCGCCCGTGCGCGCAGGGCGCGAAGCGCAGGAACACGTCGAACACCAGCCGCTTCTCGCCGGGCACGTCCTCGCGCACCGCGTCGGTCACGGCCACGCGCTCGGCGGCGGTGGCGGCCTGCGCGGCGCGCTCGGCGAGCCAGCGCGCGACGTGGATGCACTGCGTGCGCCGCACCTCCACGAGCCGGCCCAGCCGGTCCAGCGCCACGCCCGGCAGCACCCGCACCTCGATCTCCGGGTTGTCGTGGGCCGGGCAGCTCACGCGCAGCCCCGCCACCGTGCCGAAGCCGTGCAGCGCCGCCAGCGCGCGGCCCTGGCGCGCGCGGGTGTAGAGCTGCTCGGCGGCGAAATCCTGCGCGTCCAGCAGCACGCCGGTGGCGTAGTGGACGCGCTCCGGCACGCCGCGCACGGCCAGGCTCTCGGCGACGAGGTCGTCCACCTGCTGCGTGGCCACGCCGTTGTTGGCGGCTCCCATGCTTACTCCTTGACGTTGATGAACAGCACCGCGACCTCGCTGCGCCCGGTTGCCGACGCCACGACCAGCTCCACCCGGTAGCGCCCGGGCGGCAGGCGCGGGTCGAGCAGCACCACGGGCTCGCGCGTGGTCAGGGGAGCGGAGAGCTTCAGCGTTTCCATGGCGGCACCGGCGCGCGCTCAGCCGCGCAGCAGCGTCCAGGTCCAGACCCTGACCGTGCCGCCGCCGGTGTCCACGGAGCGCTCGCCGCTGAGGCGGAAGCCCTTGCCGAAAGGCACCGTCTGCTCCGGCTCCGGACGGCGCTCGCCGCGCTCGTCGATGAGGTCCACCACGGCCGTGGGCCGCTCGGTGTCCTGCACGATGATGGTCACGCTCGCAACGTCCGACTCGTTGCCCGAGTCGTCGGTGACGACGAGCTGGAACACGTGCTTGCCGGGCTTGAGCAGGGCATTGGCATCGACGGCGACGTCGAGCAGCGGCTCGTCGGACTTGACGCGTTCATCGACGCCGGGAACGAACTTGGCCATGGCGGTCTCCTTTCGGGGGCTGGGGTTGCGGGTGTCTGGGCTGGAGTCCGGGCTTCACTCCGGGGGCAGGTGCGTCCAGTCGTAGCTCTCGATGCGCAGGCCCGCGTCGGCGCTGGACGCGCTGCCGTCGAGGCGGAACGGCTGCCCGATGCCGGCGTGCAGGCCGTCGGCCAGGCCCTGCACCGCGACGCGCGCCACCGGCGGCGCATGCGGCACGTGCGGCGCCAGCACGCCGTCGAAGGCGCCGGCATGCGCGTCGAGCGAGGCCTCGCCGCGCAGCGTGTCCACGCCGCCCAGGGCCGAGGTTTCCGGGCCCGGCCCGGCGCGCACCGGCCGCGGCGCCGGCGCCGCGCGCAGGTACGTGTCGGCCCCCACCAGCGCGGCCACGCCGGCCATGAACGGGTATGCGGCGGCGACCACGCGCACCAGCACGTGCGCCGGCGCGCCCGCTTCGGCGAGCTGCCGCACCCGGCCCAGCTCGTCGGCATCCAGGCTCTCGTGCACCAGCACCGTGACGCGGTGCGCCAGGTCGTCGTAGAGCGAGCGCTGCGCCGCGGCGCGGTCCGAGCGCAGCTGCGCGCGCGCGGCCGGCGTGTCGGCGTCGATGCTGCGGAACAGCGCCAGGAAGGTCTTGAGCTCGCCGTCGCGCAGGGCCCGGGCATCGCCCAGGAACAGCGCGTCCCCGACCACGGAGTTGGCCGAGCGCGTCAGCCCGGTGGTCAGCGGATCGGTGGTGTCCTCCAGCCGGGCACCCAGGATCGTGGATAGCGTGCGGCGCAGCCTGAAGTCCTCCACCACCACGATGCGCCCGCGCGTGACGGCGCCGTCGGTGGCGATGTCCAGCGCCAGCTGCAGCCCGGCCAGCGTGCCGTGCCGGCGCGCGAGCCGGCCGGCATTGGCCAGCATCCAGCGCGCGCGCTCGGCCGGCAGCCCCGGCTGCAGCGCCAGCCCCACCCACGAGGCCAGCCAGGGCAGCGTCTCGGCCGGGCAGGCCATGGCGTCGCTGGCCAGTGCGGCGGCGGCGATGCGGCCCTCGATGTCGGTGAACAGGCCTTCGAACAGGTGCAGGAAGCGGTCCAGGAAATCCGCCCCCGTGGCCGGGCCCGGGCGCTCGGCGTCCTCGCCGAAGACGCGCTCGTGGTAGAGCGCGGGCAGGTAGCGGTCACGGTACGAGACGCGCCCGGCCCAGGCGCGCAGCGCCACCAGCTCCGGCGTGGCGCGCCCGTCGCCGAACAGCTCGGCCGCCACCCACAGCCGCGCGCCCTGCAGCGCGCGCACGGTGGTGCCGGCACGCTGGATCAGCACCGTGAACAGCCCGGCCCGGCCGGCCTGCGCCGCGCCGCCCGGGCAGCACAGCAGGCCCTGGCCGAAGGCCACCTCCGTCGGCTCCTTGCTCCAGGCCGCGCGCGGCAGGTCGGGCGGCAGCGCCGCGCGCACCTCGGCCGGCAGCGCCGCGGGCTCGCCCACGAGGTGCGGGAACCACAGCGCGCGCCGCTCGGAATAGGCTGGGTCGAACTCGGGGGCGTCGGTGTCGTTGGCCGCCAGCCACACCAGCAGCGCGCAGCCCGGCGGCACCACCGCCTCGACGGCCAGGCGGTGCCACACCGTGCCGGGCTGCCGGGTGTCGAGGCGGCCCAGCGCGGCGCGGCTGCGCGCCTCCGCGGAGCGGTCCTGCGCCGCGTTGACCACCAGCCCGCGCCGCGCGCGCGCCGCCACCGACACGCGCGCCACCCGTGCCGGCACGGTCGATCCGTCCGCCTCGCGCGGATAGTGCAGCCGCTCGCCGGGCCGGCCGGCCGCGAAGGGGCCGCCGCTCCAGCCGGCCAGCGGGTAGAAGTCGCCCTGGGGCGGCAGCGGCGCCTCCAGCTCCGGCGGCAGCCGCGGCGGGTCCTGGGCGCTGGCGGCGGCCAGCCGCTCCAGCAGCGCCGCGGGCAGCGCGTAGGTCCACACGCCCGGGTCGCGCCGCTCGCCGCCGCTGCCCTGCAGGTGGCCGCGCGTGGCCACGGCGATGCGCTCGGCGTCGAGCCAGCCCAACGTGTGGGGCAGCTTCGGGCCGGCCAGCGACAGCGGCAGCGACAGCCGCCCGCCGTCGAGCAGCGCGCGCACGCGCGCCCCGCCGGCCGGGCGCAGCAGGCTCAGCACCAGCGGCAGGCCCTGGCGTCCCGCGGCCAGCGCCACCGCGCGCTCGGTGGCGGGCACGCGTTGCGGCCACGCCTGCCAGGCCGGCGGCTGCGGGTTGGGGTCGGCTGCGTGGAAGCGCGCGCCGGCATCGCGGCCCACGAACACCGGGCTGGTGAACAGCGGCAGGCCGCGCAGCCGCGCGATCGCGCCCTGCGCCGTGTCCAGCACCCACACGCCCCCGCCCGGCGCCGCGGCCAGGCGCTGCGGCACGAAGCCTGCGGGCGGCTGCACCTGCGCCAGCTCGAAGCGCCCGCGCAGGTCGATCAGCCACAGCATGCCGCCGCCGGCGACGTAGAGCACGTCGTCGTCGCCCACGGCCAGGTCCGACACCGGCCGCGCCGGCACGGGCAGGCTGAAGGCGCGCGGCGCCAGCCCGTGCGCCGCCGCCAGGTGCGAGCTGCTCACCAGCGCCGTGCCGTCCCACTGCACGTGGTTGCCGAAGGCATCCACCGCCATCGACGGCGGCAGCGCCACCGCGTCCGCGCCGGCCGCGTCCTCCTGCAGTGTCGGCGCGGCGGACGCCCGGCTGGCCAGCCGCACGCCCGCCACCCGGTGCTGCGGCGCGGCCTCCACGGTGGCCTGCGGCACGCCGCCGGGCACGGGCACGCGCCAGGCCTGCAGGCCCCCGCCGCCCCAGGAGAGGCCGAAGCAGCGCAGGCCGTTGACGTCCATCAGCAGAACTCCGGCACCACCGGCAGGTACAGCGCGGCCCCGCCGCCGCCCTGCCCGTCGCTGCCGCCCTGCCCGCCGGCGCCGGCGAAGGGGTCGTCCATCGAGCCCGGCGCCACCGCGCCCTCGACCACGAGCACGGCCGTGAGCTCGGGCAGCTGCCAGGCTTCGAGCGCCAGCGTCGTCACGCCGCGGTTGTCGTCGGCCAGCGCCGCGAAGGCGCCGTCGCGCTTCTCGAACAGCCGCAGTGGCGACACGCCGGCCACGCCGGCCACGCGTGCCACCACCACCTCCAGCTCCCGGTCCGTCAGCGCCCGCCCAAGCGGGTAGCCGCCGTCGCTGCCGGCGCTGGCAGGCCAGGGGCCGTCGGCCCCGTCCAGCCCGATGGGCAGCGGCCAGAGGTGGCGGCGCAATGCCAGGCGCACGTCGGACAGCACCTGCTCGCGCGCATGGCCCTCGCGCACCAGCACCGCCACCGACACGCCGATCTCGCGGTACTCGCAGCCCATCACGTACAGCTCGGTGGCCAGCGGGCGCCGCTCGTTGAGGAAGCCGTGCACGGCCTCCAGCAGCGGCCGGTCCGCGCGCGGCAGCGGCGCGGCCCAGTCCTGCGTGTCGCGCGCGGGCAGCGCCATCACCGACACCGCGCCGGGCACCGCCGCGGCGCGCTCGTGCGGCTTGAAGCGCGGCAGCACCTCCACGCGCGCCACCTGCGCGCCCGGTGCCTCGCGCGCCAGCGCGCGGTAGTCGGCCGCCGTGACGGCGCGGTCGCGGTGCTGGAAGTACGCCGGGATGCGGCGCTCGGCCGCGTCCAGCGTCTCGGTGTCGGCGCCGCCCCGCAGCGCCAGCGGCTGCCACACGTCGATGGCGACCTCCGGCTTGCGCCGGGCGCCGCTGGCCAGGTCGATCACGGCGTCCAGGCGCGACAGCGTGCCCGCGGCCAGGTTGCCCGCCGCGCCGCCGCCCACGCGCAGCCCCGTGGCCACCACGCGGCTGCCGGTGCTGGGCACGCGGCCGTGCACGCCGTCGCCGAAGCGCACGGTGCCGGCCTCGGCATCGAGCTGGTACACGTGGTCCAGCGGCCCGCAGCGACCCAGGTCGTCCACCGGCGACCAGGGCGCGCTGCCGGTGACGGGGTCGTGCACCAGCAGCTGCAGCGTGGCGGGGTCGGCGCTGCCCAGCGCGCCCACGGCCAGGTCCATGACCTGGTCCGAGCCGCCGTCGGACACGCCGATGGCCCGCCCGGGCAGCGCCTGGCGCTGCTCCACGGCCACGGCATTGAGGCCGGCCCAGGCCAGGCGCAGGCTGTCCACGGCGGCGCCGGGCTGCAGCCGCAGGCGCAGCCAGGTGACGAGCCGTGCCGCGTCCTCGTCGCTTTCCAGCCGCGGCGGCGCGTCGCCCACGCCGGCGCGCAGGTTGCGGCGCGGGTCGTTGACGGGCGCACCGATGCGCTCGATGCCCGGCAGTGCCAGCCGCACCACGCCCGACCGCGTGAGCCCGGCGCTGCCGTCCTCCAGCACGTCCAGCGCCACCATGTCCGGCACGTCGGGCGTCGCGGCGTCGCTGCCGGTGCTCAGCTCCCACGCCAGCGGCAGCGGCGTGCGCGCGGTGAGGGCCTCGCTGCCGGCCGCCACGTCCAGGGCCAGCGCCAGGCCCACGTTGAGCGCGCGCGGCGTGCCCTGCGCATCGGCCGCCAGCGCCTGGCGCGCGTCGGGCAACAGCTTGGCCGAGGGCGCCAGCAGCGCGATCCACAGCGCGCCGTCCACGCTGGACTGCAGCACGTCCACGCCCGTGGCCAGGTCCTGCCCCGGCGCGAACACCTCGGTCGTGACGTAGCCCTGCGGCCGCCCCTCGGTGGCGCGGTACACGGCCTGCAGGTCGGGCAGCAGCGCGTCGAAGTCGGCCTGCTCGTCGGGCGTGAGCCGGCGGCGCAGGTAAGCCCGCCCCGTCACCGGGTAGGCGGTGCAGAAGCCCAGCGTGCTGAAGGGCACGGGCTTGTCGATGGCCGAGCCCGGCGGCATCTGCACCGCCACGGCCTGCCGCTCCGCCTTGACCTGCAGGCACACCAGGCCGCGCGCGGCCTGCGCCGGCTTCAGCGGCATGCCCAGCAGCCGCAGGTAGGCCAGGCGCTGGCGCTCGGGGATGAGGTTGGCGCGGTACAGGATGGTGTCGCCCAGCCACGCGAACAGCTCGATGAGCGTGCGCCCCGGATCGCCCGGGCGCGGGTGCGTCCACTCCGGCGTGTGCGCCGGGATGCGCGCCAGCAGCTCGGCGACGAGGTCGTCGAAGCTGCGGTCGTCGAGGGCGGGCGGCCTAATGGGCATGGCGCGACTCCATCACCAGGGTGAGCCCCACCCGCGCGGGCGTGCCGGTGCGCTTGAGCCGGTAGGCGATCTCCACCCGCACGCCATCGGCCACGCCGCTGGCCGGGTCGGCGACGGGGTCCACCGCGACGCCGTCCACCACGATGCGCGGCTCCCATTGCTTGAGTGCGTCCTCGACCAGCTCCTTGATGCGCGCGCGCGTGGCCACCGTGTTGGGCTCGGTCAGCAGGTTCTCCAGCCCGGCGCCGAAGCCTGGCCGCATGAGCTGCTCGCCCGGCCGCGTGGACAGCAGCACCTGGATCATCTCGCGCACGCTGCGCGCCAGGTCCGGGTACTGCAGCCGGCCCTGGGCATCGGGCACGGGCAGCAGCGGCCAGCCTATGGGCTCGGCGAAGGGGTTCACGGGGCCGGCCATGGCGTCACTCCTTCGCCTTCGGGATGGGGATGCAGATCTTCAGGAAGGGCAGCCACCAGAAGATCAGGTTGAACAGCGTCAGGAAGATGTTCAGGACGATGAAGGCGCACAGGGTGATGATCGGCAGCGAGAAGGAGCAGATCCAGCCGAGGCCCAGGCCGCTGCCGCCGCCGTCCTTGCCGTCGCCGTCGCGCAGCGCCTTGGCGTCCTGGCGCAGCAGGTGGGCCAGCTTCGGCGGCAGCGCGAAGGCCACCGTAGGCTTGACGCGCCGCAGCTGCGCGCGGTCCATCAGGTCGGGCAGCGGGATCACCGGCACCGGCGCGCCCGCGCTCTCGAACCAGGGCGCGATCGTGAACGCCTCGCTGTAGGGCGACCACAGCAGCCGCCCCGGGCAGCCCTCGTGCTCGGGCTTCAGGCGCACGAAGGCGCGCACCACGTACCGCGGCTCGCTGCCGTTGCGGCCCTTGTCGAAGCGCCCGGAGGCCGGCTGCAGCCGCGCGAACTGCTGCTGCATGCACTGCAGGGACGCCTCGAAGATCGACGCGGCCGTGGCGCCGTCCACCGCGCCCCAGCGGTTGGGAATGCGCACGCTCGCGCCCGGCGTGCCGTCGATGAACACGGCTTTCGCCTCGCGCAGGAAGTCCAGCGCGCCGCGGCGCTCCACCCGCGCGGGCTGGCCGGCGGCGGCGGGCACGTCCTCCTCGACCTGCAGCGCCGCCAGCGCCCGCTGCAGCGCCACGGCACCGCTGCCCGCGCCGAAGGCGTCGTACTGGTTGTTGAGTTGCAGCAGCAACAGCCCGAGCGTGCGCTCCAGCGCGTCGTACTCGGCGCGGCGCAGCGCGCCCTGCTGCGCCGCGTCGGCCGGCGTCTGCGCCGCCTGGCGCACCTGCTCGGTGGAGACCGTGCGCAGGCCCGGCACGGGGAAGCTGCGCGCGCCGCCTTCGAGCAGGTAGCTGACCATGTCGGCGCGCAGCGCCGCGCGCTCGTCCGCGTCGGTGCCGAAGGCCGGCGGCGCGGACGGTGCCTCGGTCAGCTCCGAGGACACCACGCGCAGGCTGCCGAACAGCAGCGTGCGCCCGGCGCCGGCGCACACCTGGGGCGGCGCCACGAACAGCGGCTGCACGTCCTCGCTCACCGCCGCGTTCGACGCCGCCAGCCGCGCCGAGCCGGCGGTGCGCACGCGCCGCTGGCTGGGTGCGAGCGCATCGAGCAGCGGATGGCCCAGCGACACCGCGCGAGCGCGACGCTCCTGCGCCGGGTCCATGTCCTCGTCCACGGCCTCCCAGCCGAACACTTTGGAGCCGGCCTTGAGCCAGGCCAGGTGGCGCGCGCCGTCCACGCGGCGCAGCACGAAGCCGCTGCTGTCGATCTTGGCCGGGTCCAGCCGCGGCTGCCCCGGCGTGTCGCAGAAGGCTTCGAGCACCAGCAGGTTGAAGACGCGCTGCAGCGGCGGGAACAGCCGGGGCGTGCCGTCCTGGCGCGCCGGCTGCGCCAGCGCCGCGTGCTGCGCCGGGTCGGCCAGGTCGTCGAGCAGGCCCTGGACGAAGTCCTGGTCGCGGCGCTCGACCAGCAGCGGCGGCACCGCTGGTGCGCGCGTGCCGCGGCGCAGGCCGCACAGGTGCACCGGGTGCGGCGTGCCGTCACCCGGCGCGCGGGGCCCGCGCACGGCCAGCGGGCGGGCCGCGGCGGCAGGCGACGTGGGAAGCGGGAGCGCTGCCACGGCCGGCCTCACCAGATGTTGCCCGCGCCGGGCGTGTAGGCGGTGGACACCACCGTGTTGCTGATGAGCGTGTCGCACTTGACCACGCCGGAGAACTGGCTCATGGCCGCGTCCACCTTGACCATGGCGGCGCTGACCTCGACCTGCGCGGCCTGCACCCTGACCTTGACCGCGGCCTCGACGGCCACGCCCTGCGGGTCGATGGTCACGGTGTTGCCCGCGCACTCGACCCGGACCTTGCCGCCGCCCTCGTCGCTGAGCCTGAGCTTGACGCCGCCCGGCGTGCTGCACTCGATGGCCGCGGTGGCTGCGCTCTGCTCGACGATGGCGATGCGCGTGCCGGCCTTGCCCGTGATCGACCAGCGGTCCACCTGGGCGCCGATCGTCTCCGGCGGCGCGGCCGCGCCGTTCCACAGCCCGCCCACCACGACGGGATGGCGCGCGTCGCCGCCCACGAACAGCACCAGCACCTCGTCGCCGGGCTGCGGGATGAAGAAGCCGCCGCGCCCGTCGCCGGCAAACGGGCTGGCCACGCGCGCCCACAGCGCGGTGTCGGCCGGGGTGTCCATGGCGTAGAGCTCCACCTTGACGCGGGCCAGGTTCTGCGGGTCGGCCACGTCCACCACGCGGCCCAGCCAGGGCTGCGCCAGCGCGTGGGCGGGAACGGCGAAGTCGAGGTCTCGTTTCATGGGCGTCTTTCCATCCCGGCTCACGCCGCGTCGCCGAGGTGCGCACCCTCGGCCTGGAACTCGGTCTCGTAGCCCCGCCTCATGTCGTAGCGGTGGGTGCAGGCGGTGACGTAGTAGGTGTTGTCGAAGCGCGGCGACACCTCCGCCAGCGTCAGGTGCGTGCCCACGCGCAGCGCGGGGTTGCCTTCGCACACGCCCTCGACCGTCACGAAGCGGCGGGCGCGCTGCTCGAACTCGGCCTGCGCCAGCGCGTCGGCCTCGGCCTGACTCAGCGCCAGGCGGTGCGCGCTGTGCTGCACGCGCTCGCCGAAGGCCTGCCGCAGCAGCTCCGGGCCCGTGCGCCCGCGGCCCGGCCCGGGCGCCGCGCCGCCGGCGCTGCCCTGCACGGCCGCGCCCTGCGCCGGGTCGAAGCCGCTGACCTGCACCTGCGTGACCTGGTGCGCCAGGTCGGCCACCACGCGCAGCTTGTGCAGCTGGCCGTGCAGGCGCAGCGTGAGCTGGTTGCGCTGCACGTCGCGGCGCGCGGCCACCTGCAGCTCGCTGCCCACGACCTGCAGGTCCGCGCCGTGGCGGCGCAGCAGCCGGCGCAGGAAGGCCAGGTCGCTCTCGTCGGCCTGCACCTCCAGCGCGGAGGCCGCGTCCAGGCCGGTGACGACGGGCGTGAGGCCCATGCGCGCGGCCAGCTCGCGCACGATGTCGGCCACCGACTTCTGCTCGTACACCGCGATGCGCCGCGCCATGCGCGCCTTCTGCGCCGCGTCCTCGGCCTGCACCAGCAGGCGCGGCGGACCCTCGCTGTCGAAGGCGAATTCCAGCGCGCTGACCACGCCGGCGAAGATCTCGGTGGGCGCCGCCGCCTCCCCCGCGTACGCCTTCAGCGACGACCCGAGCCGCAGCACGCGCTCGTCCTCGAAGGCCAGGCCCACCTCGCCGCCGTCGCGGGCGCCGAAGTTGACGAAGGCCAGCTCCAGCGAGGACAGGCCGCCCTCCTGCTCGCGCATGACCAGCGACTGCAGCAGCGTGGCGGCCATGTCGTGGTCCTGGCCGTCGATGCGCAGCGTCGGCCGCGCCGAGTAGTAGGCCAGCGGGGACAGGTTCATCTCGCCCACGGTGCAGCGCTCCCGGTGCTTCAGTCGGCCAGCAGCCGTTCCTGGCGCCACGCCTCGCGCCGCAGCGCGGCGCGCAGTGCGTGCTCGTCGATGTCCGCGGCCGCGGCGGCCGACTCCGCGGCGCCGCTTGGCGGCGGGGGTGGCGGCTCCGCCTGCGCGCGGACTTCAAGCTCCTGGATCTCCACCGGCATGGCGTGCCTCCTCGCGTGTCAGTCGAACTTGATGCGGGCGCCTACGCCCACGTCGGCCTTCATGCCCGCGGAGCCCGCGCCCACGGCCTTGCCGCCCAGCGCGAACTCGCTGCCCACCGCCACCGACGGCGCGCGCGGCGGCGGCATCAGCTTCGCGGCATCCAGCCGCACCGCCGTGGGCGTGCGGCTCGCGCCCAGGCCGGCAAAGGCCTGCAGGCTGGTGGCACCGGCCGTTGCGCCGGCACCCAGGCTGCCGCCCAGGCCCCCGCCCAACCCGGCGCCGGCCGACACGCCTGCGCCCAGGTCCATTCCGGTACCGACGCCGAAGCCGGCGCCCACGCCCGCGCTCGCCGACACGCCGGCCGAAAAGCTCGCCGCCGCCTTGAGCTCGACCCCCGCGCCGGCCACGGCGGCGAAGCCCGCGCCGGGGTTGCGCATGCTCTCGAAGCCGTTGGACGCGGCCAGCGCGCGGCCCGCGCCGGGATTGCCGCCCTGCGCCGCCGTGCCGCTGGTGCCCCGCTCGCTCAGCGCGGCCAGGCGCACGTCCGCGCCCGCGGCGGCGTCGGCATCGGGGTGTCCCGGCGGCAGCGCGGCGAAGACGTCCTTGGGGTCCTGCGCCGACAGCCCGATCTTGAGCGTGGAGCGCAGCGGCACGCCCTCGGCGGAGAAGAACTCCAGGTTCTCCTTGAACGACTCGACGATGCCCTTGAACTGGAAGGTGCCCCAGCGGAAGCCCACCAGCGGCGGCGCCTGGTCCTTGTTGCCCTTCTTGTCGCCGGGATTGAGGAACTGCTTGATGCGGTCGGTCTCGCCGCGCACGTCGCTGCCGTCGTGCGTGCTGTCGAAGCTCAGGTCGAACTCCAGCTTGGCCGTGGTCTGCGCCACGAACTGCTTGGCGTTGGCGTCGCGGCCCTTCTTCTCCAGCGTGTTCTGCACCGAGTACGACAGGCTGGTCGGGTTGAACTGCACCACCACCGCGTCGGGGCTGTCGGCATTGGGCTCCTGGCCCGGGCTGGCCTGGTTGACCTTGTAGAGCTTGGCCTTGTGTTCGTCGGGAATGCGCATGGCCGTCACACCGCTTCCATGAAAAGGCCCTCGTGCACGAGGTGCAGCTCCTCGATGCCCACCTCCGCCCCGCGCGCGTTGAAGTCCGCCGTCTTGAACTTCACCGGCAGCGCCCGCTCCAGGCGCCACTTCAGCCGCGGCGTGCCGTCCAGGTCGAGCAGCGTGATGCGCACGGTCAGCCGGTACGCGAAGGCGCCGTTGGGCCGCTGCCGCCCGTCGCTGGTGCCGCCGCCGGCGACCAGCCCCCACCAGTTCCACAGGTCGCGCTCGGCGGTCATGCCGCGCTTCATCACCACGGTGCCGAAGCTCACCGGGCCCGCGCGCTGATGCGCGCCGTAGTTGGCGCCGCCTTCCTTGATGGTCCTGGCCTCCATCGACGCGTCCAGCCCCGTGACCTCCGAGAACGCGCCCCGGCACAGCGGCTCCTCGCCGCCGGCGCCGCTGCCGCCGCCGCGCGCGGCGATGGGCTCGCGCGTGAAGGCCACCGCGAAGCGCAGGCCGAACAGCGGGGGATCGAAGTCGGTTGCGGTGTCGGCCATGGCGGCGTCCTCGCGTCAGGCGGCGCTGGCGAAGGCCGAGGCCGGCCCCGCGTCGCGCAGGTTGAGCACCACGACGATGCGCTGGATCGGCTGCGCCGGCAGGATCTCGACGTGCGCGATCACGCGCCCGGCGTCGAGGTCGTTGGCCGTCATGGTGTCGCGCCCGCAACGGACGGTGAACGGCGTGCCGTCGGTGGACAGCGCGCCGCCGGCCAGCAGCACGCGCATCAGGTCGGCCAGGCGCTCGCGCACGCGCGCCCACAGCGCCTCGCCGCTGGGCTCGAAGGCCAGCTCCTCGCCGGTGCCGCGCGCGGCCTGCAGCACCACGTTGAGCAGGCGCCGCACGCTGGCCTGGCGCGTGCGCGGGTCGGCGCCGCAGCCCACGTCCGACAGCAGCCGCGGCCCGCGCGGCGAGGGCCCCAGCAGGCACACCCGCTCGCCCAGCGTGAGCGCGCCCAGCGGCGTCCACAGCGACTGCTGCGTGGCCTGGGCCCAGGCCAGCGCCGGCTCGCTGCGCTGCCAGCGGTGCAGGGCACGCCCGGCGGCCGAGCGCCAGGCGCCGCGCTCCAGCGCGTTGCGCGCCAGCACGCCGGCGAGCGTGCCCTCCGGCGCCTCGCAGCCGCCCGGGCAGTCGGCGCTGTCGCGGCTCACGACCCAGGGATAGGCCAGCTGCAGCCGGTCGCTCAGCAGCGCGCGGGCACCCCCCGCATCGAGCCAGCCGGCGGGCTGCGCCATCCACGCCAGCCACTTGCCCGCCGGCGGCAGCCCGCGCGCGTCGCCCAGCAGCGGCAGCGAGGCCAGCAGCTGCACGTCGCGCCGGTGGTGGGCACGCCCGGCGTTGTCCAGCAGCGCCAGCGCGGCCAGCACCAGCTCGCGCCACAGCGCCAGCCCGCCCGCGTCCAGGCGCGGCGGCGGCAGGCGCCGGCCCACGGGCAGCGTGTCCGGCGCGGCCTCCTCCACGCACTCGGCGAAGGCCTCCCGCGCGGCCACCACCTCAGCCGGCGGCACCGTGGCCGGCACGGCGCGCGCGGCCGCGTCCACCAGGTCGGGCAGCAGCGCGAAGCTCACGTCGCCCAGGTCGTACACGTGCTCCAGCCCGACCCAGTCGGCGGCCGACAACGCCACCGGCCGGCCCGGCTCGCGCAGGCCCTGCACCTCGGCCTGCAGCTCGCGCCGGGCGATGCCGGGCAGCTGCGGGCAGCGGTCGCCGTCCCGGTCGTAGGCCGTGCCGCCCGTGGCGGGCTCGGGAAAGCAGGCGGCGAAGCGGCCGACGCGCGAGTCGAACAGGTCGCTCGGGTCGCCCGTGCGCACCACCCAGGCCCGGCGCCCGCCCTCGCCGAAGAAGGCGCGCAGCGCCGCGCCCAGCGCCGTCACGACCACCGGGTCGCCCTCGCGCACCACGCGGTCGCGCACGCCGCGCCGCTCCCAGGCGAAGAGCGCGTCGAAGGCGTCGAAGCTGTCCACGGCCACGGGCAGGTTGAGCAGCCGCTGCATGCGCAACCAGGCGCCCAGCTCGTCGCCGGCCAGCAGCTGGCCCGGGTACAGGCCGCGCTGGCGCAGGTCTTCGAGCACGCCCTCGGGCACGGGCGCGAGCTCGCGGCAGGCGCGCAGCAGCGCGGCAAAGCGCGGCGCCGCGGCGCCGGCCGCCACGGCCTGGCGGAAGAACTCGGCCAGCGCCGCGTGCTCCGGCCCAGGCTCGGCCGCCGCAAGCACGCTGTCCACGAAGCGCGGCCCCGATTCCAGGCTCACGCGCAGCTGCTGCACCGGCACGCCGCCCACGGCCCGCACCTGCCGCGCACCGAGCCAGCGCGCCAGGACCGCGGGCATCGGCTGCAGCCCGGCCACGGCGGCGCGGCGGCGCCGCGCCACGGTGCCCACGAAGCAGGCGATGTCGGTGCGCAGCGGGTGGCTGGCCGGCGCGGGCGCCGGCTCGAAGCTCAGGCCCAGGCGCGGGCGCGGCTGGAAGCGGGAATCGGCCATGGGGGTGCTCGGGGTGGCAGGCGGCCCGGCGGCCTCACTCGACGACGTAGCCCTCGCAGGAGAGCACCAGCTCCTCCATGGCCACGTCGCCGCCGCCCTTGCCCGCCAGCGTCGGGCCGGTGTACTTCAGCGGCACGGCGCCCTGCAGCCGCCAGGTGGCCACCGGGCCGTTGCGGCCCTCGTCCTGCAGGTGGATCACGACGGTGCGCTTGGCCTTGTAGCCCTCGGTGCGCGTCTGCTTGATCCACTCGAACAGGTCGGCCGTGCCCATGAGGCCGCGCTTGAGCGTGACGTCGCCGACCTTGTGCACGCCCGGGATCTTGCGCACGTGGTTCTCCGCGTCGTTGCCGTTGCGGTACTCGGCCACCGTCATCTCCGTGACCAGCCCCGACACGTCGGAGAAGCCGGCCACGACGCCGGTGCCCAGGTCCACCAGGAAGTTGAAGGCACCGTAGGGGGTGTCGCGTTGGATCATGCGAAGCGCTCCTTCAGTTCTTCGCGTCGGCCGTCTTCTGACCGATGCGGAAGATCACGAACTCGGCGGGCTTGACCACCGCCACGCCGACCAGGCAGATGAGCCGGCCGTTGTCCAGGTCGTTCTGCGTCATGGTGCTGCGGTCGCAGCGCACGAAGAACGCCTCCTCGGGCTTGGTGCCCAGCAGCGCGCCGTTGCGCCACTCGGTGTAGAGGAAGTCCGAGATGGTCCCGCGCACGTTGGCCCACAGCAGCTCGCCGTTGGGCTCGAACACGGCCCACTGCGTGCCGCGGTCGATGCTCGCGCCCAGGTAGTTGAAGTAGCGGCGCACGTTGACGTACTTCCACTCCGGGTCGCTGGAGATGGTGCGTGCGCCCCACACGCGCAGGCCGCGCCCGGACAGCGCGCGCAGGCAGTTCACGCCGATCGGGTTGAGCAGCTCCTGCTGGCCGAAGCTCACCGGCGGCTCGAAGCGCAGCGCCCCGCGCACCACCTCGTTGGCCGGGGCCTTGTGCACGCCGCGCTCGATGTCGTTGCGCGCGTAGATGCCGCACACGAAGCCCGAAGGCGGCAGCGCGATCTCCGCGGGCTGGCTGCTGCTGGGGCCCGCCAGCGGGTTGGCCACCACCACCCAGGGGTAGTACAGCGCCGCGCGGGTGGAGTCCACCTGCCCGCGCGCGTCGCGCATCTGGTTGGGCGTGTAGTCCGGCGGGGCGTCGAGCACGGCCATGCGGTAGCGGCGCGGGTCGGCCACGTGCGTGAGCAACGCCTGCTGGATGGCGCCGCTGGTCACGCCGTTGTTGAGGTCGATGAAGGCCGAGTAGCCCGGCGCGGCGACGATGGACACGTCGTCCAGCCCTTCGAGCAGCGCCAGCGCGTCGGCGTAGTCGCCGAACTGCGGCGCGGCGCCGTCGCTGCCGCCGTCCAGGGTGAAGGTGGCCACGGGCTCGGCGCCGTCGCTGCCGGGCCGCCCGCCGCCCAGGCCGGCGAGCAGCTCGGTGGCGCTGACGGGCGCGCCGCTGAACACCAGCGCGATGCCCTGCGTGAGCTCGTCGGCGCGGCGCGCGGGCTGCGCCGCCAGCCGCGTGCCGATGAACTGCGGCTGACCGCGGCCCAGCGTCAGGCCCTCGTACACCGTGCGCTCGCCCGAGGCGGTCTGCACCGCCACGTCGAAGCTCAGCAGCACGGCGCTGAAGTTCCGGGCGTCGAAATCGTCCGGCAGGGTCGTGAGCGTCGGCGCGGGCGCAGGTGCAGGCCCAGGAGCGGGCGCGGGCGCGGGCTCGGGCGCGGGCGCGGGCTCCGGTGCGGGGGCGGGTTCCGGCGCGGGGGCCGGGGCCGGTCCGGGGGCGGGTGCGGGCGGCGCCGGGCTGGCCACGGCCGACCAGGCGCCGTTGGCCTTGGTCCACAGGCCCACGAGGCTGCCGTCCGCGTCCTTGCGGTGCACGCGCACCACGCTGCCGTCGGGCGCGTTGTCCATGCCCTGGCGGCCCGTGGGCGTGGCGACCTGCGTCACGGTGACGACGGCGCGGTTGTAGTGCGAGCCCGCGAAACGCGCCTCGAAGCGCGCGCGCGGGCTGGCGGCGGGGGCCGGCGCGGGCGCGGGGCCGGGAGCCGGTGCTGGGCCCGGAGCCGGTGCGGGCCCGGGCGCCGGTGCGGGAGCCGGGCCCGGCGCGGGCGCCGCGGCGGCCACCACCGCCTGGGTGGCGCGGGCCGGCCGGGCACCGCTGCCCAGGGCGCGCGACACGTACAGCCGCGCCCCGCCGTTGTTGAAGAAGGCCTGCGCCGCGTGCGCGACGTAGTTGCGGTTGTGCACGGCGCTGGTGGTGCCGTCGAAGGCCAGGTCGTCCACGCCGCCGTAGGTGCGCTCGAAGTCGGCGAAGCTGGTGAGCAGTTCCGGCGCGAGGCCGCTGGGTCCCTTGCGCGTGGGTCCGGCGAAGGCGCAGGTGCTGGTGCTCACGCCCTCGATGGAGCGCGAGCGGAAGCTGACTTCCTCGACGTAGACGCCTGGTGCTAGGTATTCAGGCACGGTGGACCTCCTGTGGGTTGACGGCGGCTAGGGCCATGTCACCCTCGCCTGGAAGCGCCGGCTCGTCCCGGCGGAGAGATGCGGGGGCGCGTCGGCGGCCACGGCGCGCACGGCGGGGTCGGCGGCGGCGAGCCGCCGCGCGATCAGGTCGGGGTCGGCCAGCGGAAGGTTGGAATCGGCGGCTTCGGCGCTGGTGCGCACCACGGCGCGGTCGAGCACGAGCCGCAGCGCCAGGCCGAACTCGCGCGTCAGCCCGGAGGGGCCGGGATCGGGCAGCAGCGGCGGCACGCCGGCGATTGCGACGAGGGCTTCGCCGCGCGTATCGGTGAGCGTGCGCTGCACGGCCAGCCCCGCCACCGCCGGCGTGGCCTCCACGAGCACGTTGGCCAGGCCCAGCGGCGGCGTGCTGCCGTCCGCGACGACCTGCAGCCGCAGCACCGCCCAGCTGCCGCGCAGCGGCAGCGCGGGCGCGGGCGCGAGCCGCACGGGCACGGGCCGCAGCGCGTTGTCGGCATCGGGCACGGGTTGCCCGGGCGTGGGCAGCCGCCGCGGCAAGGCCAGGCTGAAGGCGCGCGGCAGGTAGCGCCGCGCCGGGTCGTGCACGCTCAGCGCCACCTCGCTGCGCGGCGGGTCGGCGGGCGCGCCGTCGAAGGCGCGGGTGTAGTCGTCGTGGCCGGCCCAGGCGCGCAGCACGTACAGCCCGCCATGGTTGGGGACGATGCGCAGGCCGGGGCCGGCGACGGACAGCGGCGCGAGCACGCGCGCGCCGGTCACGTCGTCGAGGAACTCGATGGCGCCAAAGACGCGGCGTTCCACGTGCTCGATCACCGGCCGCCCTCCCCGCTGGCCGTGGCGTCGCCCACCGAGAAGCGCGTGGCCACCACCGGCTCGGCGTCGGGTGCGCTGTCAAGGTCGATCATCACGTTGCGCGCCACGTAGCCCAGCGAGGGGCGCAGCGGCGGCGTCAGCACCTGCCACAGCTTGCTCAGGTCATCGAGCGAGAGCTCCTCCGGGAACAGCGTGACGAGGTCGTTGGGGCCGAAGCCGCCGCTGTCGGCGAAGCTGCCGCGGTCCAGCACCGGGCGCTGGTGCAGCTCGCGCAGCGTCCAGGCCACGAGGCTCTGCTCCTTGAGCGCAGTGTCGGCCCACACGGTCGCGAGCAGGTGCAGGTTCACCGTCAGCGGCACCGCGCGGCCCGTGGGCAGCGTCGCGGGCGGGCGGTTGCGCAGGTGCTCGTTGTGGCTGACGCGGTAAAGCATCAGCGTGACCTTGGTGTCCTGCCCGTCGAGCTTCTTGAAGTCCGACACCCCCACCGGCTCGAACTTGCTACTGATGCCGGCGATGGGGCGCAGCTGGTAGGCCCGCGACAGCACCTGCGCCACGCCGCTGACGACCGCGTGGATGGCGGAGACGGTGGCCATCAGTGCATCCCTCCACGCTTGCCGCCGGGCCGCCGCGCCGCCGCTTCCAGCAGCGGGCCCGGGTCGGCGGCCAGCGCGTCGAGCCGCGCCTCGATGCCGGCGGCCGCGCCGGCGCGGCGAAAGCGCACCCGCCCGTCGGCCGCCTGCGAGGACTCCACCGCGCCGCAGGCCTGCATCCCGTCGAGGGCCTGCTCCACCAGCGCCACGGGCGCGGCCGGCAGCTCCGCGGCGATCCACCAGCGCGCGATGCCGTCGGGCGTGTCGCAGGCGTCCGGGTGCTCACGCAGGTAGCGGCTGAGGCATTGCACGAGGGTCATGAGGTCCGGGTCAGAAGGCATACCAGTCACCTCGCTGGCGGTGCCGCTACAGCGCAAGAGCGGTGCCAGCGCAACGAAGAGCGGCAAGTGCCTGTCGCCGCAGGCCTTTCTGGAGCGGCAACGGCGGCGGGGTGGACGGATTCGTCCCGACGCCGCCCGGCCCGCGCCGCCGTGCCGGCCCCCGCGAAGGCGGGGGGCGACGGCAGGACAAAAATGTCCTGGCCCGCGGCGCATTTGTCCGGGCGTTTGCCCGGGTGCGTGCGCAACGCCCGCGCATGGGCACGGCGCGGGCACCGGCGCGACGGGGCGGCGCCCGAGGTCGCGGCACGGCGTCAGGCCGTCACGGATGCAGCGAGGGGATGAAGGGCGCCGCCGGGTGCCCGTGCGGGCGGGGCACGGGCGCCGGGCGCAGGCCGC
>NZ_VIDQ01000057.1 GCF_009760915.1 Azohydromonas aeria | reverse complement strand
TGCCGCCCGCGGCCGGCGCACGGCCGGCCGGCGTTGCTGCCGGCTGCGCCGGCGCGGCCGCCTCGCCCGGCGCTTCGGCGGCCGGCCGCGGCCAGGCCATCACCGACAGTGCCTGCGCCGCCGTGCCGGGCTGCGCCGCCATCACGACCACGGGCGTGTGCGCGACGGGCCGCGGCACCAGCAGCATCCAGCCGGCGGTGGCCGACAGCGCCGTCAGCGCCAGCACGCCCAGACCTTGAACTCCCCTCATCGCCATCTCCTCGTGTTGCCCGGGGACGATGCGTCCGCAACCGGGCCGCCGTCCGCGCCCGCTGCCGGCGGGCCTCTCTCATGCACCTGCACACAAGGTAGGCGCGCCGCGCGGCCGCCGCCTCCCCAGGGAGGTCTAGGTGCGAACCCGCGGCGCATGGCTCCGATGGAGGCAAGCCCCCGCCCAGGGGAGCCAGGCGCGGTGCGGCCAGGTCTCCCCCGGAAGCGGGGGCGGGAAAGCGCGAGGGGTTGGCCGAGCCGGCCGCCTGCTGCGCCGGGCGCGCGGAGGTCCGCTGCCTTCGGGCTCAGAACCGCGGCGGCTGCTGGGCCGAGGCGGCGTCCTGGCGCAGGCTTTCCTCCAGGTCGTCGAGCTGCTCGCGCGCGCGCGCCTGCAGCGCCGGCTGCGGGATGCGCAGCACGGTGTTGAGGGCCGCGCGCAGGTCGTCGTCGGTGCCCGAATGGGCCTCGACCCAGGCCTCGTAGGCCTCGATGCGCACGCGCTCGGACGAGTCCGTTTCCATGAGCGAGCGCAGCGTGCCTTCGGGCAGCATCAGCCCCTCGGCGCGCGCGTGCATCAGCGCCTGGTAGCGCACCGACTCGGCCGGGTCGCGCAGCCGCGGCAGCAGCCGGGAGACGTCGGGCGGGGCCAGCTCCGGGGCGGGGGTCAGCGCCGCCACCGGCGCCGCCGGCTGGGCCTGGGCCGTGGCCGACGGGCCGCAGCCCGGCAGCCCGCGCGCGCCCTGGCGGCACAGCTCGGCCAGCACCCAGGCCGGCGGCCGGTGCTGCACGCGGATGCTGGCGCTGCCGTCGGCGTGCAGCTCCACCTCCGGCGCGCCGGCATCGGGCGCGGCGCCGCTGCCCGTGACCTGCGGAAAGGCCAGCAGCGAGCCGCGCGACGCCGCATCCGCCGGCTCGGCTGCCGCGGTGGCCGCCGGCTCGGCCTGCGGCGGCCGGGCCAGCCCGTGCAGCAGCCATCCCGCGCTGGCCGAGCCGAGCACCAGCGCCAGCATCCCGATCCCCGATTGCAAGCTCATTGCCATTCCTTCTCCGCGCCGGTGCAGCCCGCCACAGCGCAGGCATAGTCCGGCGCTCGCGACAAATCCAGCACCGCCGCCGTAGCCGTTGGCACAGGAGGTAACGGCCGCGCGCACCGGCCCGCGATCGCGGCCCGCAGCGCCGCTGCAGGCAGCCGGCATGCCGGGCGGCGGCGCGGGGGGCGCAGGCGCGGTCATTCAATCGAGGAAAGGAACGGCATGGACAGGTGGTGGACCCGGCGGCCCGAGCCGCGCGTGCTGGCGGCGCTGCTGGCCGCGGCGGCGGGGCTGTGGCTCTTCATGGCACTGGGCGACGACATCGGCGAGGGCGAGACGCACGCGCTGGACCGCGCCCTGCTGCTGGCGCTGCGCAACCCGGCCGACCCGGCCGATCCGCTGGGCCCACGCTGGTTCGAGAGCTTCATGCGCGACCTCACCGCGCTGGGCAGCCATGGCGTGCTGGGCCTGCTGCTGCTGGGCGTGGCCAGCTTCCTGTTCCTGGCCGGGCGGCGGCGCACGGCGGTCTCGGTGCTGGCGGCGTGCCTGAGCGGCGCGCTGCTGTCGGACCTGCTCAAGGATCTGTTCGGCCGTCCGCGCCCGGACCTGGTGCCGCACGGCGCCTACGTGCTCACGCCCAGCTTTCCCAGCGGCCATGCGCTGCTGGCGGCGCTGGTGTACCTGACGCTGGCGGCGCTGGTGGCGCGGCAGCTGACACGGCGGCGGTTGCGGCTGCACGTGATGGCCTGCGCCGTGGTGCTGACGGTGCTGGTGGGTGCCAGCCGTGTCTACCTGGGCGTGCACTGGCCCAGCGACGTGCTCGCCGGCTGGATCATCGGCGCGGCCTGGGCGCTGGCCTGGTGGGGCATCGCGCAGTGGCTGCGGCCGCCGCCGCAGGCGCATTCGCCGGAACGGTGAGCGCCCCGGGCCGCCGCCGCCGGCCGTTGCCCGGACGCCACAAGCTGGCGTTGTCACGGACTGAAACCGCCCGACATGGGGATCATCCTGTCCCACCTGAGAGGGAGGCGCGCGGCGCGCATCCCGTTCCAACCGCTCGATCGACTCGTTTCGCAGGAGACAACGCATGACAAGGATCTCGACGCCCGCCCGCCCGTACAGCAGCCGGCTCAAGGCCGTGCCCGCCGCGCTGCTGGGGCTGCTGGGCTGCTCGCTGGCGCAGGCCGCGGGTTTCCAGCTGCTGGAGCAGAACGCCAGCGGCATCGCCAATGCCTACGCCGGCTCGGCCGCGGCCACCGACAACGCCAGCACCATCTTCTTCAACCCCGCGGGCATGACCGAGCTGCGCGACCGCGAGGTCTCGCTGGGCGGCTCGGTGGTGGACATCAGTGCCAAGTTCCGTGACAACGGCTCCCAGGTCGGCGCGCTCGCTGCCGCGGGCAACGGCGGCAACGCGGGCACGACCAACTTCGTGCCCAACGCCTACCTAAGCTGGAAATTGAGCCCGCAACTGTGGGCCGGCATCGGGGTGAGCGCACCGTTCGGGCTCAAGACGGAGTACGGGAATCCGTGGGTCGGCGGCGCCCATGCCCTGCACTTCGACGTCAAGACCATCAACATCAACCCGTCGCTGGCCTTCAAGGTCAACGACACGCTCTCGCTGGGCGCGGGCGTGAGCTACCAGCTGCTGGACGCGGACTACCTGCGCCTGGCGTCCGTGGCCACCCCCGGCCTTGCCGCCTCGACGGTGAGCTTCAAGGCCGATGACTGGTCCCTGGGCTGGAACGTGGGCCTGCTCTACAAGCCTTCGCCGGACACCCGCGTGGGCCTGTCCTACCGCTCGGCCATCAAGCACACCGTGTCCGGCGACCTGAAGGCGGGCGGGCTGGCTGGGGGGGTGCTGGCTCCGGCCGTCAATGGGCCGGCGTATGCACGCATCAAGCTGCCCGACACCGTGCTCCTGTCGCTGGCGCAGCGCGTGAATCCGCAGTGGGAACTGCTGGGCGACCTGTCCTGGACCGGGTGGGACAGCATCCAGGATGTGGACATCCGGCGCAGCGGCCCCACCGCGGCCAACCCCGACGCCGCCAACGGCCCGCCGGCGCAGACGCTCAAGGCCAACTTCCGCAACTCCTGGCGCATGGCACTGGGGGCGAACTACACCCTCGACAGCGCCTGGACGCTCAAGGGCGGCCTGGCCTACGACCGCACACCGGTGCGCGGCCCGAGCACCACGCTGGTGTCGCTGCCCGATGGCAACCGCCTGTGGCTGACCGCGGGCGCCCAGTGGCGCCTTTCGCCCGACAGCCGCATCGATTTCGGCGTCGCCTACATCCGCGTCAAGGACCCCAAGATCGACAACGACGAGGTGGCCCTGGGCCGTGGCCGCGTCACCGGCAGCTACGACAACCGCATCTGGATCCTGGGCGCGCAGTACTCGCAGTCCTTCTGATTCCTGCCGGCGCCGCGCCGCGCCGCGCGGCGCCGCGCTACGCACAAACCCCGGCTTGCGCCGGGGTTCTTCATGTCCCTAGAATAGAACGAACGTTCGTATTCCAGGCGATGCCATGACCCCAGCCCTGCGCTCTCCCGACGCTGCCGCCGATGCCCGCTCCGGCAAGGGGCGGGCCACGCGCGCGGTGATCCTGGACGCGGCGCTGACGCACGCGCTGCACGCGGGGCTGGAAGGCCTGTCCATCGGGCTGCTGGCCGAGCACACGCGCATGAGCAAGTCGGGCGTGTTCGCGCATTTCGGCTCGCGCGAGGAACTGCAGATCGCCGTCATCCGCGAGTACCACCGCCGCTTCTCGGCCGAGGTGTTCGAGCCCGCGCTGCGCGTGCCGCGGGGCTTGCCGCGGCTGCGCGTGCTGTTCGAGAACTGGCTGGAGCGGGTCACGGCGGAGCTGGCCGCGGGCTGCATCTACATCAGCGGCGCGGTGGAGTTCGACGACCGCCCCGGCGCCGTGCGCGACGCGCTGGTGGCGATGGTGGCGGACTGGCACGCGGCGCTGGAGCGCGCCATCGAGCTTGCGCTTGACGAGGGGCACCTGCGCGCCGAGGCCGACGCGGTGCAGCTGCGCTTCGAGATCCACGGGCTGATCCTGGCCGTGCACCACGACGCGCGGCTGCTGCGCCGCGACGACGCGCCGCGCCGCGCGCGCGCCGGATTCGACCGCATCGTCGAGCGCTGGGCCGCGGCGCCCGGCGGCGCCGACGCCACCGTCTCCCCATCGCCTGCCGCGCGC
Source organism: Azohydromonas aeria (assembly GCF_009760915.1). Classification (GTDB taxonomy): domain Bacteria; phylum Pseudomonadota; class Gammaproteobacteria; order Burkholderiales; family Burkholderiaceae_C; genus Azohydromonas; species Azohydromonas aeria. The sequence goes on along the minus strand of NZ_VIDQ01000057.1, from coordinate 46,242 downwards.
GGCTGAGCCCCTTCAACAGCCTTTCGAGGAGAAGCCCATGCCCCAGTACACGCCCCCGCTGCGCGACATGCAGTTCGTGCTGCACGAGATGCTGCAGGTCGCCGAGGTGTTCAAGGCCATGCCGCGGCACGCGGATGCCGACGCGGACACCATCAACGCCGTGCTGGAGGAGGCGGGCAAGTTCGCCGCGCAGGTGGTGCAGCCGCTCAACGCCGTGGGTGACCGCGAAGGTTGCACGCTCGACAAGGACACGCATGAGGTGCGCACGCCCACGGGCTTCAAGGCGGCCTACCAGCAGTTCGTCGAGGGCGGCTGGGGCGCGCTGTCGTGCGACCCCGGGCATGGAGGCCAGGGCCTGCCCATCGTGCTCAACCAGTGTCTCTACGAGATGCTGAATTCCGCCAGCCAGGCCTGGACCATGTACCCCGGCCTCTCGCACGGCGCCTACGAATGCCTGCACGCGCACGGCACCGAGGAGCAGAAGGCCCTCTACCTGCCCAAGCTCACCAGCGGCGAGTGGAGCGGCACCATGTGCCTGACCGAGCCGCATTGCGGCACCGATCTGGGGATGCTGCGCACGAAGGCCGAGCCGCAGCCCGACGGCTCGTACCGCCTCACGGGCCAGAAGATCTTCATCTCCGCCGGCGAGCACGACCTGGCCGAGAACATCGTGCACCTGGTGCTGGCGCGGCTGCCCGACGCGCCCCCGGGCAGCAAGGGGATCTCGCTGTTCGTGGTGCCCAAGTTCCTGCCCCAGGCCGACGGCGGCCTGGGCGAGCGCAACGGCATCTTCTGCTCGGCCCTGGAGCACAAGATGGGCATCCATGGCAACTCGACCTGCCAGATGGTGCTCGAAGGCGCGCACGGCACGCTCGTGGGCGAGCCGAACCAGGGGCTGCAGGCCATGTTCGTGATGATGAACGCGGCGCGGCTGGGGGTGGGGATGCAGTCCCTGGGCCTGACCGAGGTGGCCTACCAGAACGCCGTGGCCTATGCCCGGGACCGGCTGCAGATGCGCGCGCTCTCCGGCCCCAAGGCGCCGGACAAGCCGGCCGACCCGATCATCGTGCACCCCGACGTGCGCCGCATGCTGCTGACGGCGCGCGCCTATGCCGAGGGCGGCCGGGCGCTGGCGATGTACAGCGCGCTGCTGCTGGACCAGGCGCACGCGTCCGAGGACGAGGACGAGCGCCAGGAGGCGGCCGAGCTGCTGGCGCTGCTCACGCCCGTGGTGAAGGCCTTCCTCACCGACAACGGCTGGATCGCCACCTCCGAGTGCCTGCAGGTCTTCGGCGGCCACGGCTACATCGCCGAGTGGGGCATGGAGCAGTTCGTGCGCGACGCGCGCATCAACATGATCTACGAGGGCACCAACACCATCCAGGCGCTGGACCTGCTGGGCCGCAAGGTGCTCGCCGACAACGGCCGGCGCATGAAGATCTTCGGCGCCAAGGTGCGCGAGCTGATTGAGGAGGAAGGCGTCAACGAGGCGATGCAGGAGTTCGTCAACCCGCTGGCGGACCTGGGCGACAAGGTCGTGAAGCTCACCACCGAGCTGGGCTTCAAGGCCTTCCAGAACCGCGACGAGGTCGGCGCCGCGGCGGTGGACTACCTGCGCGTGTGCGGGCACCTGGTGTTCGCCTACCTGTTCACGCTGCAGGCGCGCATCGCGCTGCAGAAGCAGGACGAGGACGCGTTCTACCGCGCCAAGCTCGCCACCATCCGCTTCTACTTCGCCAAGCTGCTGCCCGAGACGGCCATGCTCATCCGCCGCGCGCGCAGCGGCGCGCAGCCGCTGATGGCGCTGGACGAGGCGCTGTTCTGATGCGCGCGCAACTGCTTGGCGCCGCGGCGCTGCTGGCCGTCGCGGCCGTGCCGGCGGCCGCCTGGGCCCAGCCGGCCACGCCGGTGGGCCTGTGGCGCACCATCGACGACGCCACCGGGCAGCCGAAGTCGCTGGTGCGCATCACCGAGTCCGGCGGCGTGCTCTCGGGCCGGGTCGAGCAGGTGCTGGACCCGGCCAAGGCGGACTCGCGCTGCGACGCCTGCAGCGACGAGCGCAAGGGCCAGCCCGTGCTGGGCATGACGGTGCTGCGCAACGTGCGCCAGGAGGAGCCCGGCCAGTGGGGCGGCGGGGACATCCTCGACCCGAACAACGGCAAGGTCTACAAGGTGCGGCTGCGGCCCGAGGACGGCGGCAGCCGCCTGGGCGTGCGCGGCTACATCGGGCTGCCGGCGCTGGGCCGCAGCCAGACCTGGCAGCGCGTGGAATAGCGGCGCCGCGGCGCGCCTTTCCTGGTCGCTTGCCCCTCGATTTCCTCTCCAAGCTTTCCAAGGAGACTTTTCCATGAGTCGATTCCAGGTCCGCAAGGCCGCCGTGCTCGGCGCCGGCGTGATGGGCACGCAGATCGCGGCCCACTTCATCAACGTGCGCGTGCCGGTGGTGCTGTTCGACCTGCCGGCGAAGGAGGGGCCCAAGAACGCCATCGTCGCCAAGGCGGTGGACAACCTGAAAAAGCTGAAACCCGCGCCGCTGGCGCTGGCCGAGGAAGGCGCGCTGATCCAAGCCGCCAACTACGACGACGACCTGGCGCTGCTGGCCGAATGCGACCTGGTGATCGAGGCGATCGCCGAGCGCATGGACTGGAAGCAGGCGCTCTACGAGAAGATCGCGCCGCACGTGGCGCCGCACGCCATCGTCGCCTCCAACACCTCGGGGCTGTCGATCACGCAACTGGCGCAGTCGCTGCCCGAAGGCCTGCGCACGCGCTTTTGCGGCATCCACTTCTTCAACCCGCCGCGCTACATGCAGCTCGTCGAGCTGATCCCGGCGCCGCAGACGGCGAGCGAGATCCTCGACCAGCTGGAGACCTTCGTCACCACCGGCCTGGGCAAGGGCGTGGTGCGCGCCAAGGACACGCCCAACTTCGTCGCCAACCGCGTCGGCGTGATGAACATGCTGGCCACGATGGTGGAGGCCGAGCGCTTCGGCCTGACGTACGACGTGGTGGACGACCTCACCGGCAAGAAGCTCGGCCGCGCCAGCTCGGGCACCTTCCGCACCGCCGACGTGGTGGGCCTGGACACGCTGGCGCACGTGGTCCGCACCATGCGCGAGCAGCTGCCCGACGATCCGTTCAAGGAGCACTTCGCCACGCCGCCGGTGCTTGCCGGCCTGATCGAGCAGGGCGCGCTGGGCCAGAAGGCCGGCGCGGGCTTCTACCGCAAGCAGGGCAAGGACATCCTGCGGCTCGACCCGGCCAAGCGCGAGTACGTGCCTTCGGGCGCCAAGGCCGACGAGATCGTCGGCCGCATGCTGAAGAAGGCACCGGCGGAGCGGCTGAAGCTGCTGCGCGAATCGACCAACCCTCAGGCGCAGTTCCTATGGGCGATCCTGCGTGACGGCTTCCACTATGCGGCGGTGCACCTGCAGGACATCGCCGACTCCGCGCGCGAGGTGGACCTCGCGCTGCGCTGGGGCTTCGGCATGAGCCAGGGCCCCTTCGAGCTGTGGCAGGCCGCGGGCTGGGCCCAGGTGGCGCAGTGGGTGCGCGAGGACGTCGAGGCGGGCAAGGCCTTGTCGAATGCGCCGCTGCCGGCCTGGGTGTTCGAGGGGTCCGTGGCCGAGCGCGGCGGCGTGCACGTGCCGGAGGGCTCGTGGAGCGCCTCGCAGGCGCGCTTCGTGCCCCGGCGCGAGCTGCCGGTGTATGAGCGCCAGCTGTTCCCCGAGACCGTGGCGGGGCTGGGCGCCGATGCCCTGAAGTCCGGCACCGAGCTGTTCCGCGAGCCCGAGCTGCGCGCCTGGACGCTGGACGGCGAGGTGCTGATCGCCAGCATCACCTCCAAGCTGCACCTGATCAGCCCGGATGTGACCGCGGCGCTGGTGAAGGCGGTGGAGCTGGCCGAGAAGCAGTTCAAGGCGCTGGTGATCTGGTCGCCCGACGAGATGTTCTCGGCCGGCGCGAACCTGGAGTCTTTGATGCCGGTGTTCATGGCCAAGGGTCCGGCCGGCATCGGGCCCGAAGAGCAGAAGATGCAGCAGATGATGCTGCGCGTGCGCTACGCCGGCGTGCCGGTGGTGGCCGCGATGCGCGGCATCGCCCTGGGCGGCGGCTGCGAGCTGGCGGTGCACTGCGCCAGGCGCGTGGCGGCGATGGAGAGCTACGTCGGCCTCGTCGAGGTCGGCGTGGGCCTCATCCCCGGCGCCGGCGGCCTGACCTACATCGCGCGCCGCGCCGCGGAGAAGGGTGCCGCCGCACCCAACACCGACCTACTGCCTTTCCTGAAGGACGGTTTCACGGCCGCAGCCATGGCCACCGTCGGCACCAGCGCGCTGGAGTCGAGGAAGCTGGGCTACCTGCAGGACGGCGACGTGGTCGTGCCGCACAAGGACGAGCTGCTGTTCGTGGCGCTCAACGAGGCGAAGGCACTGGCCGCTTCCGGCTGGCGGCCGCCCTTGAAGAAGGCTTTCCCGGTGGCGGGCCGCTCGGGCATCGCCACCATCGAGGCGCAGCTCGTGGGCATGCGCGACGGCGGCTTCATCAGCGCGCATGACTACCGCATCGCCCGCATGATCGCCGACGTGATCTGCGGCGGCGACGTGGACGCCGGCACGCCGGTGACCGAGGAATACCTGATGGCCCTGGAGCGCAAGCACTTCTGCGCGCTGCTGGGCCACCCCAAGACCCAGGAACGCATCATGGGCATGCTGCAGACCGGCAAGCCCGTGCGCAACTGAACACCGAACACGAGGACACACCACATGAGCACGGTGCAAGTTCAGGAGGCCTACGTCGTCGCGGCCACGCGCACGCCCATCGGCAAGTCGGGCCGCGGTTACTTCCGCAACACCCGGCCGGACGACCTGCTGGTGGCCGCGCTGCGTGGCGCGCTGGCGCAGGTGCCGTCGCTGGACCCGGCGGCGATCGAGGACGCCATCGTCGGCTGCTCCTTTCCGGAAGGGGAGCAGGGCATGAACGTGGCGCGCCTGGGCGTGCTGCTGGCCGGGCTGCCGTCGTCGGTGGGCGGCGCCACGGTGAACCGCTTCTGCGCCTCGGGCCTGACGGCGATCCAGATGGCGGCGGACCGCATCCGCGTCGGCGAGGCCGACGTGATGATCGCCGGCGGCGTCGAGTCGATGAGCCTGGTGCCCATGGGCGGCAACAAGCCGTCCTTCAACCCGGAGATGTTCACGCGCGACGAGAACGTGGGCATCGCCTACGGCATGGGCCTGACGGCGGAGAAGGTGGCGGCGCAGTGGAAGGTGAGCCGGCAGGCGCAGGACGAGTTTGCGCTGGCCTCGCACCAGAAGGCCGTCGCGGCGATCGCCAGCGGCGAGGTGCGTGACGCCATCACGCCGGTGGAGGTGGTGGAGCGCCGGCCCGACCTGGCCACGGGCGAAGTCATCAAGACCACGCGCCTGGTGGACACCGACGAAGGCCCGCGCCCCGACACCACGCTCGAAGGCCTGGGCAAGCTGAAGCCCGTGTTCGCCGCCAGGGGCAGCGTGACCGCGGGCAACAGCTCGCAGACCAGCGACGGCGCCGGCGCGCTGATCCTGGCCAGCGAGGCGGCGGTGAAGCGCTTCAACCTGCAGCCGCTGGCGCGCTTCGTGAGCTTCGCGGTCAAGGGCGTGCCGCCGGAGATCATGGGCATAGGCCCGATCGAGGCGATTCCCGCGGCCCTGAAGTACGCCGGGCTGCAGCTCTCCGACATGGACTGGATCGAGCTGAACGAGGCCTTCGCGGCGCAGGCCATCGCGGTGGTGGACAGCGTCGGCATCGACCGCGCCAAGCTCAACCCCTATGGCGGCGCCATCGCGCTGGGGCATCCGCTGGGCGCCACGGGCGCCATCCGCGCTGCCAACCTGATCCACGGGCTGCGCCGGCGCGGCGGGCGCTACGGCCTGCTCACGATGTGCGTGGGCACGGGGCAGGGCGCGGCGGGGATCTTCGAGCGGCTGTGAGGCCCATGTCCCCGGCGGGCTGATCAGCGCTCGCGCATCAGGGCGATCCAGCCCTCGGGGTCGCTGCTCCTGAGCTCGGCCAGTTCCGCGCGCAGCCGCCGCAGGCGCTGCGCGCGGTTTTCCTTCTTGAGCTCGCATACCTCCTGGGCGAGCTGCTTGAAGCGCCTGAGCGCCGGCTGCTCCTGCTGCGCGGGCGGCAGCGCGTCCACCAGCGCTTCCACGGCGTCCATCAATCGGCCGATCTGGCGACCGTAGCTGTAGCGGGCGAGCACCGCCTGCTCCACTTCGGGGGCCGAGGAGTTGCCGTGGTTGACGGTGACGTTGCCGAAGCTCCAGCCCGGGTTGACCGGCTGCCAGAGCTGGTCCGGGGCGAACTTCAGCCAGCCGCCGTCGCCCCCGGGCGGCCAGCGCAGGGTCCAGGCCCAGCCCTCGCGGCCGGACGTCGTGGCGTCGTTGCTCAAGGAAGCCTCCTGTCGTGATGCCCCAGCGGGCGCCGGTCGAGGATAGTCACGGCCGGTGCCGCGGCGGCACGCGGCTTACCGATTGCTACCGGGCGGCCCGGGTTGGGTCCCGGCCGCGCAAGGAGGAGCGATGAACCTGGGCACCCTCATCGAAACCCACGGCTACTGGATGCTGGCGCTGGGCTGCCTGCTCGAAGGTGAGACGGTGCTGGTGCTGGCCGGATTCGCTGCGCACAAGGGGCGGCTGGAGCCGGAAGCGGTGCTGTCCATCGCCACGGTGATGGCGATGGTGGGCGACCAGATCTACTTCTGGCTCGGCCGCTGGCGCGGGCCGCAGCTGCTGGAAAGGCATCCGAAGCTCGCGGCCAAGGCCGAGCGCGTGCACGTGCTGCTGGAGCGCTGGCACGCGCCGCTGATCATCGGGCTGCGCTTCGCCTACGGGCTGCGCATCGCGGGGCCGCTGTTCATCGGCGCGTCGCCGCTGCCGGCCTGGCGCTTCATCCTGTTCAACGGCATCGGGGCGGTGATCTGGGCGGTGCTGGTGGGCGGCATCGGCTGGGTCTTCGGCGCCGCGGCGCAGGCGCTGCTGGGCGAACTGCAGCACTACCAGATGGCGCTGATGGGCTCGCTCCTGGGCGCGGCGCTGCTGGTGTGGCTGTGGCGGCGGCATCGGCGGCGAGTGCATTGACAAAACGGTACTCGCCTGGAATTTGTGTATTCGTGTGTATATTGAGCTTCCCGCCAGGAGTTGCCATGCTGTATCCCGTCTACGTGCACATGGGTGACGCCACGCACGCGCACGGCGTGACCTTTCCAGACTTCCCGGGCTGCTTCGCCGCGGCCGATGACTGGGAGGGATTGCCCAACGCGATCCAGGATGCCGTGGAGGCACACTTTCACGACGAGCCCGAGGCGGTGCCGCCGCCCACCCCGCTGGAACAACTGGCCCGCGATCCGCAATACGAGGGCGGCGTGTGGCTGCTGGCCGAGGTGGACCTGAGCCGCCTCGACGCCAGGCCGGTACGGCTCAACATCAGCCTGCCGGCGCACCTGGTGCAGCGCATTGACGCGTGGGCCGACGCGCACCACATGACGCGCTCCGGGTTCCTCGCCAAGGCGGCGCAGGAAGCGATGCGCTGAGGCTCGTGTCCAATCCCGTCTTCGCCGACAACGGAGGAGACGGATTGGGACAAGCCGTGATGGTGCTGGGCACCACCAGCGGGGCGGGCAAGAGCTGGCTCGCCACCGCGCTGTGCCGCTGGTATGCGCGCCGGGGCCTGAAGGTCGCGCCCTTCAAGGCGCAGAACATGAGCAACAACGCGCGCGTGGTGCCGGGCCTGCACGGCCGCACGGGCGAGATCGGCAGCGCGCAGTACTTCCAGGCCCTGGCCGCGCGCGCCGTGCCCGAGGTGCGCATGAACCCGGTGCTGCTGAAACCCGAGCGCGACACCGCCAGCCAGGTCGTCGTGCTGGGCCAGGCCCGGCCGGACCTGATGGCCGTGCCCTGGCGCCACCGCAGCGAGCTGCTGTGGCCGCCGGCGCGCCAGGCGCTGCAGGAGCTGCTGGCGGAGAACGACCTGGTCGTCATCGAGGGCGCGGGCTCGCCCGCCGAGATCAACCTGCACGCCAGCGACTACGTGAACATGCGCACCGCGCTGGCCGCGCGCGCGGCCTGCCTGCTGGTCACGGACATTGACCGCGGCGGCGCCTTCGCGCACCTGTACGGCACGCACGCGCTGCTGCCGGCCGAGGAGCGCGCGCTGATCCGCGGTTTCGTGCTCAACCGCTTCCGCGGCGACGCGGCGCTGCTGGCGCCGGGACCGCAGCAGCTGCGGGACCTCACCGGCGTACCCACGGTCGGCGTGCTGCCGATGTGGCGCGAGCATGGCCTGCCCGAGGAGGACGGCCTGCACGACGCCGAGGGCGCGCGCGGCGAGGGCCTGCACGTCGCCGTGGTGGCGTACCCGCGCATCTCCAACCTCGACGAGTTCCAGCCGTTGCGCCGCCTGCCCGGCGTGCGCCTGACCTGGGCGCGCACGCCGGCCGAGCTGGCGGGCGCGGACTGGATCGTGCTGCCCGGCTCCAAGCACACCAGCGGCGACTTGGCGTGGCTGCGCGCACAGGGCTTCGAGGCGCCGATCCGCCGCCACGCCGCCGCGCACCGGCCACTGCTGGGCGTGTGCGGCGGGCTGCAGATGCTGGGCCGCGCGCTGCACGACCCGCATGGCGTGGACGGCGCCGGCCCGGGGCTGGACCTGCTGCCGCTGGAAACCACCTTCGCGGCGGAAAAGCTGCTGCGCCCGGGCCGCGTCGGCTTCGAGGCACTGCCCGCGCCCTGGGGCGCGCTGTCCGGCCTCGCGTTCGAGGGCTACGAGATCCGCCACGGCCGCACGCAGGCCGTGGACGGCTGCGCCGTGGCGCTGCGCAACGAGGCCGGCGAGCCCATCGGCTGGCAGCGTGGCAGCGTGCTGGGCCTGTACGCGCACGGGCTGTTCGAGTCGGGCGACGTGCTGCACGCGCTGTTCGGCGCGCGGGTGCGGCCGCTGGACGCGGTGTTCGACGGGCTGGCGGACTTCATCGACGGCCACTTCGAGCCGGGCGTGCTGGAGGCGCTGGCGCGGGGCGCCTGACGGGCCCGGCCAAGGTGTGGTTGCGCACGCAGCGCGCACCCGGGAATGGGCGTTGCCGACCGCCGTGCTTCCGCCGCCCTCCGGCGGCCGCAGTGAAGGAAGCATTCCATGGATTCCCCCGACGACTCCGCCATCCCGCCGCGCCGCGGCGCCCTGCGCCTGGGCGCGGGCCTGGCCCTGCTGGGCACCGGCGCCACGGCCACCGCGCAGAACGTCCCGGCCGGCGGCGCGCCCGCGCCCGGCGCCGCGGCGCAGCCGCCGCAGGACCCGCGCAGCGCCTACGCGCGCCCGCCGTTTCCGAAGCAGGAGCAGCCGCGCCCGGGCCTGACCAACAAGATGACGCCGCGCCCCGACCACGGCGAGCGCAGCTACCGCGGCGCCGGCAAGTTGCTTGGGCGCAAGGCGCTGATCACCGGCGGGGATTCCGGCATCGGCCGCGCCGCGGCCATCGCCTACGCGCGCGAGGGCGCCGACGTGGCCATCGGCTACCTGCCGGCCGAGGAGGAAGACGCGCGCGAGGTGGTGCAGCTCATCCGCGCCGAAGGGCGCAAGGCCGTGACGCTGCCGGGCGACATCCGCAGCGAAGCCTTCTGCCGCCAGATGGTCGAGGAGGCCGTCAGGCAGCTCGGCGGCCTCGACATCCTGGTCAACAACGCCGCCTTCCAGCAGGCGCGCGACTCGCTGGCCGAGATCACCACTGAGGACTTCGACGCCAGCTTCAAGACCAACGTCTACGCCATGTTCTGGATCACCAAGGCGGCGCTGCCGCATTTGAAGCCTGGCGCGGTGATCATCAACACGGCGTCCATCAACGCCTACGACCCCTCGCCCGAGATCTCGGATTACGCCGCGACCAAGGCGGCGATCACGTCGTTCACGAAATCCTGGTCGCGCCAGCTCACGCCCAAGGGCATCCGCATCAACGCCGTGGCGCCGGGGCCGTACTGGACGCCGCTGCAGCCCAGCTGCGGCCAGAAGATGGAGCGTCTCACCAACTTCGGCGGCGACACGCCCATGGGCCGCCCGGGCCAGCCGGCGGAGATCGCGCCGCTGTACGTGCTGCTGGCGGACCCGGCGTCGCCCTTCACCAGCGGCGACATCTTCGGCAGCACGGGAGGCAAGCCGCAGGGTTGAGGCCGGGCCGCGAACCCGGGCCTGCCGGACCTTCTTCCGGTGGGGTCCGGGACTGTCCCGGGACGGCCAATTGCTGACCTGCCTTGTCTTTTCACGCCAACTTTCCCGCCGTGCCTGTCGATGATGAACCCTTCGCCGCCCGGGCTGCCGCTGGGCCGTCCGGCGCGGCGGCTCCAGCGCCCGCCGCCGTGGTGTGGCACGCCGCCGCCCACGGCGGCATCGAGATCGAGAACCCCTCCTGGAGTGCCTTCACCGGCCAGCGCTTCGACGAGTACCGCGGCTGGGGCTGGAGCCAGGCCGTGCATCCCGACGACCGGGCCGAGGTCGCGGCGCGCTGGCGCCAGGGGCTGGCCGCGCGCGCGGTGGTGCTGCTGCAGTACCGGCTGCGCCGCTTCGACGGCGAGTACCGCGAGGTCATGGCGCAGGGCGCGCCGGTGTTCGCCGCGGACGGCGGCATCCGCGAGTGGGTGGGCACCTGCGTGGACGTGACGGCCGAGCGCCGCGCGCAGGAGGCGCTGCGCGCCAGCGAGGAGCGGCTGCGCTTCCTGGACCGCATCGGCCAGGCCGTGCGCGGCCTCAACGACGCCACCGAGATCATGGCCGTCACCGCGCGCATGCTTGGCCAGCACCTGGGCGCCACGCGCTGTGCCTATGCCGACGTGGAGCCCGACAACGACCGCTTCACCATCCGCAGCGACTGGGCCCGCCCGGGCGTGCCCAGCAGCGCCGGCGTGTACTCGCTGGACCTGTTCGGGCCACAGGCCACGTTCAACCTGCGCCGAGGGCGCCACCTGGTCGTCAACGACGTGGACCGCGAGCTCGGCGACGACGGCGGCGGGCGCATGTTCAACGCCATCGGCATCAAGGCCATCGTCTGCGCCGGCTTGGTCAAGGGCGGCCGCCTGGTGGCGATGATGGCCGTGCACCAGGCGCGGCCGCGGCGCTGGAGCGAGGCGGAGATCTCCGTGATCGCCGAGGTGGTCGAGCGCAGCTGGGCGCACATCGAGCGCGTGCGCGCCGACGCGCTGCTGCGCGAACAGGACCGGCACAAGGACGAGTTCCTGGCCACGCTGGCGCACGAGCTGCGCAACCCGCTGGCGCCGATCAAGTACGCCATCGCGCTGCTGCGCATGTCGGCCGACCCGGGGCGGCAGGCGCAGGCGCAGAACATCATCGACCGGCAGGCCACGCACATGGCGCGGCTCATCGACGATCTGCTGGACGTCTCGCGCATCAGCCGCGGGCTGATCACGCTGCAGCGCGAGGTGGTGCCGCTGCGCCGGCTGATGCAGGAGGCGGTGGAGACGGCGCGCCCGGCCATCGAGGCCGCGCAGCACCGGCTGGCGCTGCAGCTGCCCGACGACGCCGTGCTGCTCGACGCCGACCCGGCGCGCGTGGTGCAGGTCATCGGCAACCTGCTGACCAACGCCGCCAAGTACACGCCCGACGGTGGCGACATCCGCCTGGCCGGCTGGAGCGCGGGCGCGCGCGCGGTGGTGGAGGTGGTGGACAACGGCATCGGCGTGCCGCCGGACCAGCAGGGCAAGCTGTTCCGGATGTTCACGCAGCTGCACCACAGCGCCGCGCGCGCCAAGGGCGGACTGGGCATCGGCCTGTCGCTGGTGAAGAGGCTCGCCGAGATGCACGGCGGCAGCGTGCGCATGCACAGCGACGGGCTGGACGAGGGCAGCACGTTCACGGTGGAGCTGCCGCTGGCGCCCGTGGCGCGGCCGCCCGTGCCGATGGCGCCCGCACGCTCTGAAGGCGCACGCTCGGCGCTGCCGCGCGTGCTGGTGGTGGAGGACAACCCGGACGGGCTGACCATGCTGGTGGCGCTGCTGCAGGCGCTGGGCCACCGCGTGGCCTGGGCGGCGGACGGCCCCGCGGCGCTGTGCCAGGCGCGCGCCTTCGACCCGCAGCTGGTGCTGCTCGACCTGGGCCTGCCGGGGCTGGACGGCTACGAGGTGGCGCGCCGGTTGCGCGCCGAACCGCAGACCTCGGGCGCGGCCATCGTCGCGCTCACCGGCTGGGGCGCCGAGAGCGACCGGCGCCGCACGGCCGAGGCCGGCTTCGACGGGCACCTGACCAAGCCGGTGGAGCTGGACGCGCTGCGCGCGCTGCTGGCTCAGCACGCGCGGGTGTCGGGCTGAGGCAGCGGACATCGGCGCCGGCAGGGCATGCGACTTGCCGACCTTCGGGTTCCATCATTCCTCTGGAGAGCACCATGCCTGGATTCCTGGTCGGCCTCGTCATCGGCGCGGTTGCGATGTCCGCGTACTCGAAGAAGAAAGGCGGCGCGTCGCTGATGTCGTCGCTGCCGTCCCTGTCCTCCCTGGGCGTCGGCGGCAAGTCCTACCGCGAGACCGCGGCCTCGGGCGGGCGCGTGGACGAGTTTTCCAGCGCGGCGCAGTCGCCCATCCGCTCGGAGAACGTGTCCTCGGTCAACGCGGGGGACGGGACGCCCTCGGGGAGCAGCAGCGCCGGGACCGGTTCCAGCGCCAGTTCCGGCTCCGGCTCCAGCACCCTGGGCCAGCCGCTGACGGGCGGCACCGGCTCGGGCCTGGGAGGGCAGAGCCCAGCGGCGGGGTTGTCGGAGAGCCGGCATTGAGCGGCTGATCCAGCGTTCGGGCGCGCCACGGCTGAAGCCGTGGCGGCTGCGGCCAACAGCCGCTCGCGGTCCTGTGCCGGACGGTGCCCGCCGCCATCAAGACTGCGGTATTGAATTCACCGGCTAAATTGGGGCCCTACCTGTACCAGAATGGTTTGCTGGATGGTACAGGCCGCTGACATATTCACTCCAGCAGCTGATAAGCATTTGCCGGCCAGCGCGTGCTGACATAACAGGGGTTCAGCCGCAGGTAAGCGACAAGATTGTCCGGCCGGTAGGGATCACGTTGCAGCTCCTTCTGGCGTTGCAACACGCTCTCGTGGACATATTCCCAAGTGTTGAATTCATCCGAGTTGCCCGATGCGCGGTGCGCATCCAGCATGCGCTCATACCGGCCCATGACCTCGAATGCGGGCGACATGGAGTTGACCAGCCTTCCGGTCGGCTTCGGGCGCGTGGACAGATTGACGAGATTGTCGTCGAAACGCAGCCTGGTGCGGTCCTGCACGCGCTCGATCATCCAGCGGAAGGCCACGTCGGATAGCCCGGTATCCGGATAGCCTCCGCCGATATTGGAATGGGCTCCGGCAAACCAGGCCTGCTCCAGCCAGTTCCTGTCCTTGTCGCGCACGGGCTGCTGCCAAAGCGTCGGCGCAAAGGGCTTGCGCTTCTCGTCGATGGCCAGGGCGTGAAACGCATTCTTGATATGGCTGCTCAGCTGGGTATCGTGGAAATCGTACCGCTTGTGCAACAGCCGATTCAGCAGGCCGACGGGCACGCCGAGCGCACCGACCGTATCCCAGACACCGACGCATTCGATCTCGACGCCTTCGTGGGCATAGTTGTTGCGGAAAATCTTCGCGGCTTCGGAGGTCGGGCTCTTTTCCGGATCACGGTCCCGATACAACTCATAAGCCTGCCCGATCATGCCTTCGAACTGCAATTTCAACAGGCCGCTGTTGCGGATCAATCCGGCGAGGCTGCGCACCGTATAGGCACCGCGACTGAATCCGAAAAAGTACAACTGGTCTCCAGGCGTGTAGTTATGCACCAGGAATCGATAGCAATCCATGATGTTGTCGTCGATACCACGTCCCGTGGCGCCGCCGACGGCCTTGTCGAGGGCATTTCCGGTGCCCACGCCTTTCAGGTAATAGGCTATTTGCGACACCCCGTCTTCTGCCACCGGGCACAGGGTTCTTGCAATCTTCAGCACGTTGGTTGAAACGTCCACATCATCGTCGTCGCCATCCGGTGCATTCCAGGTCCCGTCCGCACAGATCACAAGCCGTCTCATGAGTGTCTCCTGGTTTCGGGCAGCTTTGCCGTTTCCTGTTCGAGGCCGGAAAACGGCGTGCTGGAGCAAGTTTGCGCGACCCGGCATTTGCGGAGACAACACGACAAATCATGCAGCCACCACGGTGCAGGGTCGTCCGCCATATTGATCCGGTTCGAAAGCGCAATCGCTCTCATGCGGCCGTCATGGTGACCTTGGTCCAGTGGCAATCCAGGAGCGGTTGCGGTTTGAGGCCAGCGAATGGAGCCGGATCGGCGGGTTCGACGCTGTCTCCTTCTCTCAAGGTCCGCAGACGCCGGCCGCTGCCTGCCTTCCACTGCGTTCCCGCTCCGCTTACTGTTTTTTTTCTCAGCTGGCTCACGCCATGAGCCATCCGCTCTGCTACCGTCCCCATTCGTCCGGCGGCCCCAGCGCCGCCGGGCGCTGACGATTCCACCCCGCGCCGCCGCGGGCGTGCCAGCGCCGCTCCAGCGCCTGCCCGCCGTCCCGCGCCGGCCGCCCAGTCCCCCGAACCAGAAAGCCTGCAGTCTTGGAGCACGCACGCATGCCGACACCCCGGGAACTCCTCGGCCGGCTGTTCGAATACATCGCTGAACAGGCGCGCGACATCGATCCGCGCGCCTTCGACCTCTCCCGCTTCGCGTCGCTGTTCCTGCGCGAACCGGCCCAATTGCTCGGCCTGCCCGGCCTCGAGTTCGACCGCCTCGACGCCGACGGCGCGCCGCTGTGGCTGCGCGTGCCGCGCCTGGAGCCCGTCGCGCCGCCGCCGGCCGAGGAGCGCTTCCGAAAGCTCCTCGTCGTCCCGGGCGACCCGGCCGGGCCGCCGCCGTCCGTCGATCAGTCCCAGCTCGACCACGCCCTGAACGACATCGCCCGCTTCGCGCTGCGCCTGGCGCCCGCGGCCGGCGCCGAAGCCGCACCGTCGGACAGCCGCGCGCTGGCCGTGCCGGCGCAGGGTGCGCTGGACGACGAGCTGCGCGAGCGCATCGAGCAGGCGCAGGCGCGCTTCCGCGCCGCGCTGCAGCGGGCGCTGGACGACGTCAGCGCCCGCTGGCGCGCCTGGGCCGACGTTGAAACGCCGCGTCGGCAAAGCATCGCGCTCTACGGCGAGCTGTTCGCGCTCATGCACCAGCTCGAAGCCCAGCAGACGAGCAAGCCGGTCGAGCTGGTCTGGGGCCTGGGCGTGGCGACCTGGCGCCTGCAGTGGGAAGACAAGCCCTTCACGTTCCGCTGCCCGCTGCTGACGCAGGCGCTGGAGATCACGCTCGATGCCGACACCCTGGCGCTGGAGCTGCGCCCGCGCAGCACCGCGCCGCGGCTGGAGCTCGATGCCTTCATCGCCTGCCAGGTGCCGGGCGCGGCGGAGCTGGAGATCTCCGGGCGCGAATGGTTGAGCCAGCAGCCGCTGGCGCCGTCGCCGTTCCAGCCCGAGGCGATCGAGCCGCTGCTGCGCCGCATCGCCGGCACGCTCGACCCGCAGGGCCGCTACCTCGAAGTGCTGGCCGCGGGCGGCGCCGTGCCGCCGGCCGGCGAGCACCTGGCCGTCACCGACGGCTGGGCGCTGCTGGCCCGGCCGCAGTCCAACAACTACCTGATCGACGACCTGCGCCGGCTGCGCGCCGGCCTGGAGGCGCTGCCCGACCTGCCCGGCGGCCCGGCCGCGCTGGTGACGCCGCCGCCCGACACCCCCGCTGACGCCGCGCCGCTGCCGCGGCTGCGCGGCCTCTCCAGCCGCGGCGGCGATGAGGACGGCAGCGGCGAGGTGCGCGAGCTGTACTTCCCGCTGCCCTACAACCAGGAGCAGGTCACGATCGTGCAGCGCCTGGAGCGCAGCGACGGCGTGACGGTGCAGGGCCCGCCCGGCACGGGCAAGACGCACACCATTGCCAACATCATCTGCCACTGGCTGGCCACGGGCCGGCGCGTGCTGGTGACCTCGCGCGGCGAGCCGGCGCTGCAGGTGCTGCAGGACAAGATTCCCGCGGAAGTGCGGCCGCTGACGGTGGCGCTGCTGTCCAGCGACCGCGAGGGCCTGCGCCAGTTCCAGGGCGCCATCGAGGCGATCCAGCACCGCGTCTCGCAGCTCGACCCCGAGGACGCGCGCCGGCGCATCGCCGCCACGCACGAGGCCATCGAGCTCGCGCACGCGGAGCTCGCGCGCATCGACCGCCGCGTGGACGCCATCGCCCGCGCGCAGCTGTCCACGGTGGAGATCGACGGCCGCTCGCTGCGCCCGCAACAGCTCGCCGAGCTGGTGCGCGAGGGCGAGCGGCGCTTCGGCTGGTTCGACGATGCGCTGGGCATCGGCGCCGACGCGGCACCGCCGCCGGACGAGGCCGCGGCCCAGGCGCTGCGCGAGGCGCGCCGCCGCCTGGGCGTGGACCTGGCCTACCTGGCCGAGCCGCCGCCGGCCATGGAGACGCTGCCGGAGTCGGCCGCGCTGGCGCAGCTGCACCAGGCGCTGCAGCGGCTGCGGCGCATCGAAGGCGAGCTGGCGCGCGGCGCGCTGCCCGCGCTGCAGGGCGAGCCGGAAGAGGCGCGCGCGCTGCTCGCGGCGGTGGAAGCGGCGCTGGAGCCGGCGCAGGCCTTCGAGAACACCGGCCAGGACTGGGCCCGCACGCTGCGCGCGCGCCTGGCCGAGCCCGGCTTCGAGGCCGAGCGCGAGGCGCTGGCCAAGCTGCTGGCCGAGGTGCCGGCGCTGGCGCAGCGCCGCGGCGAGTTCCTGCAGCGCCCGGTGGATGTGCCCAACGACGCGCTCGGTTGCACCCGCACCCGCGAGGCGGTGGAGCGCGCGGCGCGCCATGGAAAACCGTTCGGCTGGCTGCCGTTTGGCGACAGCGACGCGCGCCGGCGCGTGGCCGCCATCCGGGTCGAGGGCCGCGAACCGGCCACGGCCGAGGACTGGGCGCTGGTGCAGCGCTTCATGGCGCTGCAGTCGGCGTTTCAATCGCTGCTGCTGCGCTGGCAGCGGCTGGCGCCGGAGCTGGGGCTGCCGGCGCTGGCCGACGAGGGCGCGGGCGCGCTGCGCAAGCTGGAGCGGCTGGCGCTGATCGCCGGCCTGGCGCTGCGGCTGGCGCAGGACGTGGACGCCGCGCTGCCGCGCCGCGCGCAGGCGCTGCTCGCCGTGAACCCGCTGCCGGCGCCGGGCGGCGGCCACATGGTGTCGGTGGAGCAGCTGCAGCGGCTGCACCGGCAACTGAAGCGCCACCTCACGCACGAGGCCCTGGCCTCGGCGCCGCGCCAGCGGCAGGCGCTGCTGCAGCGCCTCGTCCGCGGCGGCGCGCTGGGCCAGCGCTGGCGCGACTTTCTTTCGCAGGATCTGGGCGGCGCGGGCATCGACGCCGAAAACTTCGCCGCGCGCGAGGCCGCGCTGCGTTTGGAAGGTGAGCGCGTGGCGGCGCTGGCCGATGCGCTGGCCGCCGTGCGCGAGGGCGCCGACCGCTTCGAGGCCGCCGGCGCGCCGCGGCTGGCGCAGCGGCTGCGCGGCGTGCCGGCCGCGCCGGGCCAGGAAGACGCCGTGCTGCCGCCGGACTGGCGCGAGGCCTGGACGTGGGCGCGCGCCCGCGCGCACGTCGAGGGCATCGAGGCCCGCGCCGAGCTCACAAAGCTGTGGGCGCGCCGCGCCGAGCTGGAGCAGGGCCTGTCGAAGCTCTATGAAGGCGTGGTGGCCCGCGCCGCCTGGCTGGCGACGCGGTCCGGCGCCTCGCTCAAGGTGCTCTCCGCGCTGGCCGGCTATGCCAACGCCATCCACCGCATCGGCCAGGGCACGGGGCCGAACGCCGCGCGCTACCGGCGCGACGCGCAGGCCGCCATGCGCGACGCGGCGCCAGCGGTGCCGTGCTGGATCATGAGCCACGCGCGGGTGTCGGAATCGATGCCGGCGGACATCGGCGCCTTCGACCTCGTGATCGTGGACGAGGCCAGCCAGTCCGACCTGTGGGCGCTGCCGGCCATCGCCCGCGGCAAGAAGGTGCTGGTGGTCGGCGACCACAAGCAGGTCTCGCCCGACAGCGGCTTCATCAGCAGCGCCCGCATCGACGACCTGCGCCAGCGCTTCCTGGCCGAGCAGCCCTTTGCCGCGGCCATGACGCCCGAGAAATCGCTGTACGACCTGGCGGCGCAGGTGTTCGCCGGGCAGCAGGTGATGCTGCGGGAGCATTTCAGATGCGTGGCGCCGATCATCGAGTACGCCAATCGCAATTTCTACGACCACGGCGTGCAGCCGCTGCGCGTGCCGCGCGAGGGCGAGCGCATCGACCCGCCGCTGGTGGACCTGTTCGTGGAGGACGGCCGCCGCGACCACCGCGACCGCAACGATGCCGAGGCGCAGGCGATTGCCGACGAGATCGGCGCGGTGCTGGCCGACCCGCGCCTGGCCGGGCGCACGCTGGGCGTGGTGTCGCTGCTGGGGCTGGAGCAGGCGCGGCACATCGACACGGTGGTGCGCGCGCGCTTCGACGCGGCCGAGCTGCTGCGCCGGCACTTCACCTGCGGCGACGCGCGCACCTTCCAGGGCAGCGAGCGCGACATCATGTTCCTGTCGCTGGTGGTGGACGCGCGGCAGTGCCGGGCGCTGTCGGGCAACGGCGCGGAGCAGCGCTTCAACGTCGCGGCCAGCCGCGCGCGCGACCGCATGGTGCTGGTGCGCTCGCTGCGCATGGAGGACCTGTCCGAGAAGGATTTGCGGCGCACGCTGCTCGCGCATTTCGAGAACCCGCTGCCCGGCGACGCGGCGGACGAGGCGGGGCAACCGCTGCGCGCGCTGTGCGAATCCGGCTTCGAGCGCGAGGTGTTCGACGCGCTGGTGCAGCGCGGCTACCGCGTGCGCCCGCAGGTGCGCGCCGGGGCCTGGCGCATCGACCTGGTGGTGGAGGGCGGGCATGACGCGCGGCTGGCGGTGGAGTGCGACGGCGACGCCTTCCACGGCCCCGAGCGCTGGCAGCAGGACGTGCAGCGCCAGCGCGTGCTGGAGCGCGCCGGCTGGGTGTTCTGGCGCTGCTTCGCCTCGACCTGGACGCTGCACCGCGACGCGGTGCTGGCCGAGCTGCTGCAACGCCTGGCCGAGCTGGGTATCGAGCCGCTGGGCGGCGCGCAGGTGCCCATGAACCTGGTGGAGCGGCGCACGTGGCGGGCGCCGGCCGCGTCGGCCGAGGCGCTGCGGCGGCTGGAGGAGGGGGTGGCGGGCGAGGCCGCGGCGGACGGGCCCTGAAGCCCGTCCCGTCCCGGCGCCGTCAGGCCTGGCGGCGGCGCCGGCTCGTCAGCGCGCCCAGGCCCAGGGCCAGGCCGGCCAGGGCCAGCGTGTCGGGCTCCGGCACGGCGTTGGGCGGCGTCGAGGGCGTGGCCATGCCGCCGTCGTTCACGGGCGTGCCGGTGCTGGGCGTGCTGGTGCCGGGCAGCTCCGTGCCGGGCGTGCCGGGCGTGCCGGTGTTGGGAACCGCGGCGGGCGCCGACAGCAGCGTGAAGGTCGCGAGCTGCTCGAAGAAATTCAGGCTGTTGTTCGTGAACGACTGGTCGGCCAGCGAAACGCGGAAGGACAGGCCCTTCGTGTCATTGAAGAGGAAATCGATCCAGTCGATGGAGTAATCCGCTTCCGCATCGCCGATCGGGCCTTCCACGGCGGTCACGATGCTCGTGACGGTGAAGGCTTGCGAAATGTCCGCCAGCTGGAGCGTGAAACTGGCGCTCAGCTCCAGCTTGTTGGTTTCGGCCTTGGTGATTTCAGGCGGGCCGTCCAGTTCCTTGCCCTTGTCCTTGCCGGTGCCCTTGATCTTGCTGGGCTCGCTGTCGTTGAAGCGGATGCTGCCGACGCTGAATGGGGCCGCCACGCCGAAGTCCGTATTGAAATTGACGGGGCCGGTCGCTGCCAGGAAATCGACGCCCAGCTGGTTGGTGCTGCCTGAACCGTAGGACGACGAGCTTCCGCCGTGGACGAACGCGATGTTCGTCAGCGTGAAGGACACCGGCGCCGCATGCGCGCCGCTCAGCAGCGACGCCGCCGTCGCCGCGGCGGCAACGGCCTTGAAAAGGGTTTTCAGGGGCTTGCTGGACATATGTGGACCTTTGTAGTTTTCCGAAATGAAGGGCCGGCGACAGGCCTTGGAAACTCAAACGCAGTTTGCATGCCATGCCCCGGAGTTCCAGTCCTTTCAATGGCTTGCGGTATTTGTAATGTCGTGAAGCCCGTCTTTGTCAAGTTTTCCGACATATTGCCAAATAACTGTATCTGCTGACATCTGGAGTATTCGGGCAGACGCGTGGCGTGGCCGTCACGCATACCGTGGAATTTGCAATGCCATGACATTTGGAGGTGAATTTCGATGTAGCCGCCGGGCCTGGGAAATTTGATTCGATGGTCGAGATTCCGGGGCGATGAATCGGGAAAGCCATGGGCGCCGCGGATGCCGGCCGGATCGGGGGCGGCGTCCTGGAGCCCGGGCGCCGGTGCCGGTGGGATGCTGCCTGCCGCCGCGGCGCCGGCCCGGTTGTGGGCCCTGCGTCACGGTCCGGCCACCTTCCCGGGGCGGGGCTGCGCGCGGCTCACGCACAATCCCGCCCTCGCGGCAGTGGGCAAACGGGTTGGTCAGGGAGTCAGAGGGAATGCAGCATGGTCTTTTCGACGCGGAGTCGCCGTCCGGCCCGGACAAGCCGGCGGCCCCGTCGCGGCGCAAGGCGCCGCCGCCCGCGCTCGAACTGATTCCCTACGGCAAGTACCAGGGCCAGCCGCTGTCGCTGCTGCTGGTGCATGCCGAGTACGCGCTGTGGCTCATGGGCGCGCGCCACGCGCACCTGCGCCGCCACCATCCGCAGCTGCTGCAGTGGCTGCACAAGCACTTCGGGCCGCCGGCGAGCACGCCGGAGCAGAACCGGCTGCAGAACCGCTTCCTGCAGCCCGACTTCTGCCTGCGGCTGCTGCTGCGCGTGAATCCGGACCTGCCGGCGCAGCTGGCCGCCACGGTGGCGCAGGACAACATCGTGCGCGGCTGGCAGGCGCGGCTGCCGGCGCGCATCGCCGAGCGCTACCAGGACTACGGCCTGGCCGCGCCGCTGGCCGAGGGGCAGGAGCCGCCGGAATCGCACCGCCGCCACAAGGCGCGCGTGCTGCAGGCGCTGGAGCGCGAGCTGCCGCGGCTGCTGGTGGAGTGTCCCGGCACGCCGCTGGACGCGGTGCCGGCCGTGCCGGCGGACGGCGCGCCCGTTGAGCGCTGGTGGGAGCCGGTGCTGCAGCTCGACGAGGCGCTGTTCGAGGTGGACGGCGCGCACGTGCAGTTCACGGCCCGTGCCCAGTGCCGCGTGCGCGTGGACGACGCCGCGCCGGGCGAAGGCGCGCTGGTGGACTTCGAATTCCATGACGAGGTGCGCATCGAGCTGCGTGCGCAACTGGGCGACGACTACCCGTCGGTGCTGCGCACCATGCGCGCCAAGCGCTGCAACGTGCTGCTCATCGGCCAGTTCGAGGCCGATGGCGCGTGCTGGGAGGAACTGGTCGAGATCTACGCCCGGCGCGGCATCCGCGTGGCGCTGCTCGACGAGGTGCTGGTCACCGCCGTGCCCACGTCGGTGCGCAAGTTGAAAGTGCCGGCGCTGGAGCCGGCGGCGCTGCTGGAGGCGGCGCGCGAGGCGCTGGAGGCCTTCGATGCCGAGTGGCTGCAGCGCGGGCGCGGGCTGCAGCCGCGGCTGGGGTTGTAAAGCCGGCCCGGTTGCCGCGCCGGCAATTCAACGGGGATTTCAGCCGGGGTTTCTGCCGGCGCGGGATTCGGCATGAATTTGCGCAATCGCCTGGCGAATCAGTTGCCGCGTGGCGTGGCGCAAATGCCCGGGAGAATTCCTGCGCGGGATCAGGATTCGCAACGCGGATTCGGCGATGACGGTCATGGTTCAACTCCGTTGGTTCAAATCATGAATGCCGTCGCGCGCTGATATTTACGACATCCACGCCCAAAATATAGGAAGCGGTGCTCGCCTGCGGATGTGCGTCGGCGACACCGTCTTGTCGGTTTGCGACATCGCGGTGTCGGATCGGAGCAGGGAGCCGGCGCCTCGGCCGGCTCCCGGAAACCGTAATCGTCAGTTCGGCGCCGGTGCCACCAGCGGCTTGCCCTTCTCGACCAGGTACACGCCGACCAGCTTGGCGGTGCCGGCGCCGTCGTTGTGGGCGTCGTGCGGCACGCCGGCCGGCACGGTGAAGGATTCGCCGGCCTTGACCAGGCGCGGCGCCTGGCCTTCCACCGTCAGCTGCAGCTGGCCTTCCATCACGTAGGCCACCTCGTCGCCCGGGTGCGTGTGGCGCCCGGCCGCGGCGTTGGCCGCCACGTCCACACGCACCACCACGGCTTCGCGGTTGGCGGCAAAGGACACGTCGTTGCGCGCCACCAGCGTGCGCGTCAGGCCCGAGGCCTGCGCCAGCACCGTGCCCACGCCCACCAGCACGGCGGCACCGATCAGAACCTGCTTCATACGGAACTTGGATTTCATCGAAAGACCTTTTGTCGTCATGAACGGAATCCATCCACGCTCCGCGCGGCGCGGACCGTGGCAGGGAATCTCCGGAAATGCCGGCACGTACCGCCTTGCACCGGCGCGCGAAGGATGCCCAAGCACCTTCCCGTCCGGCTTGAGTTCCGACAACCGGCCGGAAAAACCGGGACGAACCGGGACAAATTCACGCAGGCGCCACTACCCGCACCACCGATTCCCTGGCGTCGCGGAATCCCATGCGCCGGTACAGGCCGTGCGCGCCGTGGTTTTCGCTCATGACGTGCAGGAACGGCGTTTCCCCGCGCCGCAGCATCGCCCGCATGGCGTGCAGCATCAGCCGCCGCGCCCAGCCGCGGCCCTGGAAATCCGGGTGCGTGCACACGCCGCTGATTTCGCGCAACGGCCCGGCCGCCATGCGCTCGCCCGCCATGGCCACCAGCCGCTCGCCGTCGAATATCCCGAAATAGGCGCCCAGCTCGATGGTGCGCGGCCCGAAAGGGCCGGGGCGCGTGAGCGTGGCCAGCTCCAGCGCCTGCTGCGCATGTTGCGGGCCGAGCGCGACGATGTCGGCCGCGCCGTCGTCGCTACAGGGCGGCGGGCCGCCGTCCCAGATCATCTTGAACATCGTGCTCTCGGCCTCGATGTGCCAGCCCGCCGGCGCCGGGCCCGACCAGCCGTCGCAATAGAAGTGCTCGCCGGGCTCGCAACAAGGCCGCAGCGCGTCGAAATCCGGCCGGTCCTGGTCGGCGAAACCCACGATGGGCGAGAAACCCGGGGCGTAGCGCCGGGCCGTGGCGGTACCCACCGAGTACCTGATTTGCGGCCCGGACAGGGCATGCCAGACGATGTTGGCGAGAAGGTGCTCCATGCCGTGCCGAGCCCGTGATGTGTAGAGTTGGGGAAAAGGATACACATCGTGCGCACCAATATCGAGATCGACGACCAGCTGATGGAAGAGGCCTTGCGGCTTTCCGGCGCCAAGACCAAGCGCGAGGCGGTGGAGCAGGGGCTGCGCGCGCTGGTGCGGCTGCGGCGGCAGGAGGAGCTGCGCCAGCTGCGCGGCCAGCTCGACTGGCAGGGCGACCTGGAGCGGATGAGGACCGACCGGTGATCGTGGTCGATTCCAGCGTCTGGATCGACTACTTCCGCGGCACGCCGACGGCGCAGGCCGACGAGCTGGACCGGCTGCTGGGCCGGGAGCTGCTGGCCACCGGTGACCTGATCCTTGCCGAGGTGCTGCAGGGTTTCGCCAGCGAGCGCGACTTCAACCGCGCCCGACAGCTGCTCCTGTCGCTGGAGGTGGTGGAGATGGTGGGCGCGGACCTGGCCATCCAGGCCGCGCGCAACTTCCGCTCCCTGCGCGCGCTGGGCGTGACGGTGCGCAAGACCATCGACACGCTGATCGCCACCTGCTGCATCGAGCGCGGCCATGTGCTGCTGTATGCGGACCGGGATTTCGACCCTTTCGTGCAGCACCTGGGCCTGACGTCGGCGCTGCCGGCGGCGTGAAGCCGCCGCTGGGCACGTCAGGTCAATCCGCGCCCAGTGCCCGCTCCGCCGCCCGCACCGCGTGCAGCGTCGTGGTGTCGAACAGCGGCACCGAGGCGTCCTGCGGCCCGACCAGCAGCGTGATCTCGGTGCAGCCCAGGATGATGGCCTGCGCGCCGTGCTCGACCAGCCGCTCCATCACGCCGCGGAATGCGCGCCGCGACTCGGCGCGCACCTGGCCCAGGCACAGCTCCTCGTAGATGACGCGGTGCACCGTCTCCCGGTCCGGCGCCTCCGGCACGCGCACCTGCAGCCCATGGCGCTGGCGCAGCCGCTCCTTGTAGAAGTCCTGTTCCATGGTGAAGCGCGTGCCCAGCAGGCCCACGGTGGTGATGCCGGCGCGGCGGATCTCCTCGGCGCACGGGTCGGCCACGTGCAGCAGCGGGATGCGCACCGCCGCCTCGATGTCCGCGGCCACCTTGTGCATGGTGTTCGTGCACAGCACCAGGAAGTCCGCGCCCGCGGCCTCCAGCGCGCGCGCGGCCTGCGCCAGCAGCATGCCGGCCGAGGCCCAGTTGCCTTCGCGCTGCAGGCGCTCGATCTCGTGGAAATCGACGCTGTAGAGAATCACCTTCGCCGAATGCAGCCCGCCCAGGCGGGCCTTCACGGTTTCATTGACGAGCCGGTAATAGGGCACGGTGGATTCCCAGCTCATGCCGCCGATGAGGCCGATGGTTTTCAAGAACGCGTCTCCCTGCAGCTGTCCGCCAAGGCCATGGTGCCGGGCGGCTTTTCGTGGCCGCGCTCCTCGGCGGGCGGCGCGGGCAGCCAGTATGCACCGGCGCGCCGGCGGCTTCCGTCAGGCGGCAGCGGGGCCGCCGGCCATCGCCGAGTCCACGCGGCAAGCCGCCCCGGAAATAAAAACGCCGTCCGCAGGGCCGGGAAAACCAAAGCCACGTACCCGATTGCCGTGCCGGTATTGAAAAATAGCAACGCTTGCTCGTTGTTGCCCCATTTTTGAATTGGTGACACTGCGGGCAGCGGCCGCCAGGATTACCGTTGTGGCCATTTCGCAGTTTACGGTGCAGCGTCCGGCATGGTGAAAAACCAGGCTGCCGCACCGTCACGCCCGTCTCGAACGGGATTGGGGTCGCTGTGTGCGATTCAGGCAAGCGAGGTATCGCCATGGACAGAAAGTACCGGATTGCACTCTCCGTCCTGGGTTCGACGCTGCTTTGCACCCCGGTGCGCGCCATGGAAGCCTATGGCTGGGTGGCGCTCGCCGACAATGATTTTCACAAGAGCAAGTTTGCCGACCAGGTCAAGGCCCACGGCACCGATGATTTCGACAGCATGACCACGGCACAGGGCGACGTGGTGCTCGACTGCGGCAAGGCTCTGTTTCTCTATGGCGGCCGCAAGGCGCTCAAGGAGGCCTTCGACGGAACCCGCAAGGCATTCATCATCCAGAGCCGCTGCGACAAGCCCAGGAAACTGGCCGTATTCGTTTCCACCGTGGGCGTGCGCATGGGCCTGGCCACCAAGCAGATCATCATGATCACGCCGGCCAATTCGGACAGCGTGGGCACCATCGGCGAGGAATACATGTACAAATACCAGCCGGACAAGGATGCCAAGAGCAATCTCTACGAAACCATCGCGAAAAGCCAGCTGAAAAAAATGATGCTCTCTCTCGAAAAGTAGAAACCCGGGCCGGCATGCGCTCAAGCGCGAGGACATGATCATGACCGATATCGTCACGATGACCGTTCGGGGCCTCCTGGAAGCTGCCCATTGGCGGTCGGCGGCGGAACTGGAGCGGATGAGCTCCGAAGACCAGCGCAATACCCTGATCGTCGAGCTGGCCGGCCATACCAACCAGTCGGGCGGGTACTTTCAGGGTTTAGGCAACGAGGCGCTGGTCGGCCGCGGTGCCGTGGTCGTTTTCCTGCTGCGTGCCGGCTCCCATGACCGCGCCGCACTGGCGTGCATGAGCGACGCCGAGCAGCGCCAGGCCGTGATCGATGCCGTCAATCGCCATGCCGCCGTGACCGACATGCCCCTGACGGAATTGCAGGCGATGGACAGCCGCCAACTCGTGGCCCTGGGGCTGGAGTTGATGGCCGCACCCGTCGTCGATACCAGGCCGGCCCTGGGTGACGGCAGTTTCCGCAGGCCACTGCTCATCGACCCGGTGCGCAAGCTTCCGGACCCCGACGACCGTGGCTACGTGCAGATCGCGGCGCATGCGAATCCAGGCGTCGAACTGCAATTCAATACCGTGGAAAACAGGAGCACCCGGTCGGTGACAATGTCCGGCGTCAGGCTGGTGTTCGATCGGGGCGACGATTATCTCAAGCAGATGGCCTATCAGGGCAAGGACGTCCTGGACCTGAAATCCCTCGACCTGCGCGCGGACCAGATCATCATTCGCGTGCCGCTGCGGTTCCCGGGTACCGATGTGCGCATTCATGCGCGCGAGCTGATTTTCGAGGACTCGGGCGATGAATTCGCATGCATCGACACCACGCCGCTGCCGTTCGTGCAGGCAGCCCTGTGCCCGACCCGCAGCAAGGAAGGCAACCATCCCGCCGACAGCAGCGGCAAGCCCACTTTCATCGCGGCCGACGGCCGGCACGGCGAAAAGGCCGGTGACGTCCATCTGTACGTGCGCCGGATCCGGTGCCAGGGCAATGGCCGCAAGCGCTTCATCTGCAATGGAAGTCCGGGCCAGGCCGGCGAAATGGGTGGGCTCAAGCCCTACGAGCCCAAATCGGCCGATCAACCCGGTGCCGACAAGGGCAAGAATTTGCGCCCCGTGCAGATCAAGGACATTCGCGACCACTTGGGCAATTTGTCCGGCGTGGAGGAAAAAAGCGAGGGCCGCTGGCGCTGGCCCGACGGCGGTTTTGGCGCCGGCAGCCTGGAAGGGGTTTCCGGCCAGGATTTCGCCTTGAAGAACGACAAGGTCGTGCACCTGCGCCTCATACTCCACAACTGCAATTCGTACATTGCACGGGCGCGGCGCACGTTCTTCCCCAGCCTGGACACGATGCGTACCCTGGGCTGCGAATTCCTGGTGCCGGCAGGGGCGTTTCCGAATCCGGCACGCATCGGCTGCGTCGAGGGCGAGCTGGCCAAGTACAAGACACATGTCGATGGCAGCCGGCAGCGCCCCGGCGACGGCGAGGATGCCTATGCCGGCGGCAGGCCAGGCAACGGCGGCCAGGGCGGATCGGTCATCTCATGGATCGCCGGCATGCCGGCCGATCCGGCGCTGTGTGAGGTCGGCGGCGGTGCGTGCGGCCCGGAAACGCCGGCGGTCGCGGGCGGCGCTCCAGGCACGCCCCTGCCGGCGTACTGGGGCGAGATGTACGCGATACAGCGCGACGGCGTCATCGAGGCACCGCTGAACCCGACCTTCACGCTGACGCGGGTCGATGCCAAGCCCGGTGCCGGCGCAGCGGCGAAAAAGGGCGTGGACGGCGGCCGCGGTGCGGTTGAAACCCGGGCCGGCCCGCCGCGGGGCTGGCTGCATCCCCAGGCCGTGCAAGCGGTGGTGGCCTACGCCCAGGACGCCTACCGCAACGGCCACCGGACGACGGCGCGCCAGATGATCGGTCCCTACTACCATGCGCTGGCCTTTTCAGGCGAACCGCTGGGCCCGGAATTGAGCGGCAAGCTCAATGAAATCGTGGCGATGCGCAGCAACCTGGACAACAACCTCGATTTCTACGGCAACCCCGCCGGCTGGGTGCCCCGCCTGGATTTGAAGAGCAATTACCAGATCTGGCACTGGTTCAGCATCCAGTCATCGCGGGTGCTGTATTTTGCCTCCAAGCTCGAGCACCATTGGGACCGGCTCGACGACAAAAGCCAGGCCATTTCGCAGACCTCCCGTGCCGTAAAAAATGAAATGGTCGCCGTATCTGCGGCCCTGGGCACGGCCTATGCCGACCTGAAAGCGGCCAAGAAGGACCTGGACCGGTTGCAGGAGCAGTTCCAGGCCAGGCAGGCGGATGTGGACGCCCTGCGCCTGAAGGCCGCGGCACTGGCACGGACGAAAATCGAAGAGCAACGCATCTTCAGTGGCATGATGAAACTCGTCGGCGGCCTGGCGGAAATCATCCCCCTGGGCCAGCCCTTCCTGGGCCTGGCGGGCAAGTCGCTGGCCACGGTCGGCGACCATGACTGGACCCAGCCGGACTCCTCCAAACAATTGGCTTCGCTGTTCACAAAACTGGGCAAGCAGGCCGGCGATTTCCTGGAGAACAACGAGGATCTGCTGGTTTCTCTCAGCGGCTCCAGCGTACCCCGACCCGCCGGGTCGGCCGATGACCTGAAAGCCCAGATCAAGCAGGCCCAGGCCGCGGTGGAAGCCATAGAAGGCAAGGCCGATAAACTCAGCGCCGCAGTGGAAAATGAATGGACCGACGTGCTCGTGGGCGAACGCGAGCGGCTGGTGAGTGAGATCGATCTGGCCCGCAAGGCCATGCTCGATTTGCAGAAAAATGGCAATGCGGCACAGGCCAAGGCCAAGGGCGAGGAGCTTACGGCATTCGAGGCGGAACTGGCATGGAAGGCCGGCCTGAGAATGGACCGCGCTCGCAAGAAACTCGAAGACCAGCTCCAGAGTTTGAACAAGAGCGTCAAGGACAGCGCCAGGGCCAAGATGCTGCACGAGCAGGAACTTCTGGACAAAGTCAAGGCGCTGGAGCTCCGCAAGGCCGACTTCGCAAACCAGCTGGAAAATTACGCGGAAGACAAGAAGGCCGCGGAGAAAAAGACGAAGAACCTGCTGAGCAGCCTGTCCGGGCTGGGAGATGGTATTTCCAGGGTCGGTCAGGGCATCGTGGCCATGTGCGCGCCCTATGATGAGCAGGAGGTCGATCGGCAGGCGGAGAAGATCCTGGCCGGCAGCGAGCTGAAGGCTGAATACCTGAAACTGCTGGCCGACGTGAAGGACCTCAATGCCAGGAAATCATCGGCGGCCGGCGTATTCTGTCTGCAGCAAAAGCTGGTCGTGAACTACAGCGCACGGCTTTCGACCGCGATGTTGGAGCTCAATGCGCTGACCAGCCAGCGCCAGGTGGCGGACGGCGTGCTGGACCCCGGCATGAAGACGTACCTGCGCGGCATGCAGGAAAGGGCCCGCGCCCATTTGTTGTGGGCCCAGTACCACTTCGTCAAGGCCTGGCAGTACGAATACCTGGCTGACGTGGGCGACGACTTCTACAACCTGGAGCATTGGGTCAGCCGCTTTCTGGAGTTCGAGAAGCTGCGCAGCGGCATTGCCAACACGAAGAAGAAGCTCGATGAGCTGGACGAAAAGGACCAGGACAAGGTGATCAATACCTTCCTGACTGAGGATGATTTTGCGCAAATTGGCGAGTCCGTGCGGCAGGAACAGTCGCTGTCCCTGGTCAGGAACCTGCTGAACCAGCGTCAGCACCATCCGGGGCGGCAGCGCGAACGTTTCGACCTGACGCTCTCGGAGGCCCAGCTGGCTTGCCTGGCGCGGGACGGCAAGGTTTCCTTCAGTCTCGTGGACGATTTCCAGGTGGTCAGCCTCAAGGACGTGCATGCCACGATCGCGGACGTGAATCTCGAAGTTTTCCTGATCGACAGCCAGGACCAGAAGCTCAATGTCCGGATCGAGTTCGTGCACGCCGGCACGTCGATACTGCTGAAGGAAGACAGGAAATATTTCAAGTTCCAGAAGGCGCCGGCTGAACAGCCCATCGTCTGGCGCTTCGCGTACAGCCATGGTGTGTACCTGCGGCTGGTCAAGGACGAGGAAGAAGTCTGGACGTATTTCAGCAAGAAAATCATCAACAAGAACGAGGACGTTGAGGATGCGGCCAATGCCCTGCTCAAGGAGGAATTCGGCGAAAGCCTGAGCCTCAAATATACCGAGTACATGCCATCGGCCTTTTCACAGCTGACGCTGTGGCTCAACCGCGGACAGTTCGCGGATGCCGGCCAGTACCAGGCGTTCCTGCAGCGGATCGGCGGCATCTCGAAGGTGCAGTTCGCCGTGGACATCGTGCACCAGGGCACGAGCGACTGAGGCCGGCTCGGGGGCGGCGCAGTGCGGGCGGCGGCCGCTGCGCCCCGATCCCCGTCGCCCGGACCGCGCGTTCCCGCCTTCGCGCCTTCCCGGCCTGGACCCGTGCCGATACCCGCGGTGCGGCAGCGCAGGCGTCGGCGCCGCTGCGGCGGGCCGGCGTCGAGCGCAAAAAATGCGATCTGCCGGGCAAGAGGCGGCGCAGTGCCTGCGCTGCAGGCGACAATCCCCGGCTCGCGGCACCCGAGGCCGGCCTGCGGCCGCCAGCGGGGCGCGACACGAGCCAGGAAGGCTGCGGGCCCAGGGGTCCGCAAGCCCGGCGGCGCGCAGGCCTGGATGCAGACACCTTTCCGGCAACCAGAAATCAACAATTTGGTATTTGAATCATGTTACCCAGCAACTCGAAACTCTCGCGCATCGGCATCTTCTACGACGGCAATTTCTTCCGGCGCGTGAGCAATTTCTATTCGGCCCAGCATCCGCGGCATGCCCGCATCAGCATCGAGGGTTTGCACAATTACATCCGCTCGCGCGTGGCGGCCGAGGAAGGCACCGACGTCAAATTCACGCAAATCGTCGATGCCCATTATTTCCGTGGCCGCGTCAAGGCGCGCGAGGCCGAGGAGCGCGACATGCTCTACCAGGAGCGCTCCTTCGAGGACGTGCTCATGCACGAGGGCATCACCACCCATTACCTGCTCATGGGCCGGGACGGGGAAAAGGGCATCGACGTCTGGCTGGCGCTCGAAGCCTTTGAAATGGCCATCTACAAGCGTTTCGACGTGCTGGCGCTGATTGCCGCCGACGGCGATTTCCTGCCGCTGGTGCGCAAGCTCAATACCCTGGGCACCCGCGTGATGCTGCTGGGCTGGGATTTCTCCTTCACCGACAACGCCGGCAACCTGCGCGAAACCCGCACCTCGCAGCTGCTCTACAACGAGGTGACCTATCCGCTGCGCATGGGCGAGATCATCGACGCCCCCGGCAGCGAGGACGACGCCACCGTCAACAGCCTGTTCTACCGGCCCGAGCTGCGCTCGGCGGAGCCGCGCGGCGAGGCACGCTCCGAGGCCCGGCCGGACTTCCGGGCCGAGACGCGCATGGAAGGGCGCATCGAGGCGCGGCCCGAAGGGCGCAGCGAGGGGCGTCCGGACTTCCGCCCCGACTACCGCTCGGCGCTGCCGGCGGCCGTGCTCACCGCGCCGCCCACCGGCAACTGGGCGCCCACGCCGCCGCCCGACTCCGAGACCCTGGAGCATGGCCGCATCGCCAACCTCAAGGAAACCTACGGCTTCATCACGCCCGACACCGGCGGCGACAACGTCTTCTTCCCGTTCAGCTCGCTGCCGCCGGGCGACGCCCAGCGCCTGCGCCCGGGCATGCGCGTGTCCTACGAATTCGTGTTGGGCGACCGCGGGCCCATGGCGCCCAAGGTGTGGATCGATCCGAACCAGGAGTGATGTCCACTGGCCATGGCCGGTGAAGTATTCCGTTCGCCCCGAGCTATCGAAGGGTGGACGGCCCGCACTGCGCGTGGGCACCCGAGCCTGTCTGCCGGTCGCTACCGCGGCACCAGCATGTAGGCCTCGATGTTGCGGCCCCCGCCGGCGGTATTGAACTGGCCCACGCCCACGATCACGCCGCTGTCGTTGATGCCGTGCGCGTCACCCAGCGCCCACCAGCCGGTGTTCACGGCCGAGGGCAGCCGGTCCAGCGCCACGGAGGTGTTGCCGCTGTTGCGCCAGACCCGCGCCCGCGCGCGCGGGTCGGCCGTGCCCTCGAACTTGTAGCCGGCCACTTCCTTGAGGTTGTTGAGCGCCAGGCCGAAGGTCGGGAAGCCGGGCTCGGCCGTGAGCCGCTTGTAGAAGTTGCCGGACAGCAGGAAGCCCACCGAGGCGAACAGCTCCTGGCCGGCGGGATACATGTGGCCGGCGATGTCGCCGTTGTCGTTGATGGCGCTGGGCACCAGGTTGTCGAAGCCCGCGGGAATGCGCAGCAGCTGCGGGCGCTGGCCCTTGAGCTGGCGCACGCCCTGGCGCACGCGCTCGCCGGCCACGTCGAGCTCGCGCCAGCCGACGATGTCGCCGCGGCGGTTGATGGCCGTGGCCTGCGCCGCCACGCCGCCCCAGGCGCCCAGGTCCACCACCGTGCCGCCCCTCCAGTACGCCGCGTGGCGCACGCCGGGCGCGACCTCGGACCAGCCCACGATCTCCGAAAAATGGTTGATGGCCGCGGCGTAGGAGCTGCCCCCGCCCAGCGAGGGCAGCGTCGTGATGTGGTCGAACTTCCAGCGGAAGGCCTGCGTCAGCGTGCCCTGCTGGAACCAGCCCACCACCTCGCCCAGGCCGTTGACGCCGGTGCCCTGGCCGGGGCCGTCGGTGTGGATCACGCGCGGCGCGAACCCGGGCATGAACAGCGCCGGCCGGTACCCGCCGGCAATGTTGAGGGTGACGTAGCCCGCGGCCTTGTGGTTGGGGCTCAGCGCCAGCGCGAAGCTGCTGCCGCCCTGCACCGTGCCCAGCCGCAGCGTGCGGTAGCCGCGGCTGCCGGTGGCTTCCGCAGCTGCCGTGTCCGCGGCGCCTGTGGCGTTTTCAGCGCCGCCCGAGGAATTGGCGGCCTGGGCGCCCTGCAGGAAACCGGCTGCCAGCAGCGAAAAGGCAATCATCATGGGTTTCACGGACCCCTCCATGAAAATAAGCACGCAAATTCGTCATGCGGGGTGGAGCCTAGCAACGCAAAACTCTTTTTAAACCCCCGACACGGGCCATTGATGGCAGGGCGGATAAGTTTGCATATCGCCTGCGGCCGTGAAAACTGCCGAATATTTGGTATCAGAGTTTTACGGCTGGCCTTGTCGGCGGGTG
Source organism: Azohydromonas aeria (assembly GCF_009760915.1). Taxonomy (GTDB): domain Bacteria; phylum Pseudomonadota; class Gammaproteobacteria; order Burkholderiales; family Burkholderiaceae_C; genus Azohydromonas; species Azohydromonas aeria. Next base: position 13,253 of record NZ_VIDQ01000057.1, on the reverse strand, counting down.
AAGCAACAATTTGGGAATGCTGTTTGCCTCGGCGCGCCGCCTTTCCTGGCGGTTATTTGAGAAGAATCTCGGGCATTCAGTACACGAAATTCATTCCGCCGCGCGCAGCGGCAGCGTCACGCTGAAGGTGCTGCCCGCGCCGGGCTGGCTTTGCAGCGCCAGCTCGCCGCCCATCATCGCCACCAGCCGCTTGACGATGGCCAGTCCCAGGCCCGTGCCGCCGAAGCGGCGCGTGGTGGAGGCGTCGGCCTGGGTGAAGGGCTCGAAGATGGCCTGCTGCTGCTCCGGCGCGATGCCGATGCCGGTGTCGCTGACGTCGAAGCGCAGCCCCTTGCGGCCGTCCTCGTGGTGCAGCGCCTGCGCGCGCAGCGTCACCAGCCCTTCGGGCGTGAACTTCACGGCGTTGTTGAGCAGGTTGAGCAGCACCTGCTTCAGGCGCATCGGGTCGCCGCGCAGCCGCTCGGGGAAGTCGTCCGCGACGTCGAGCTGCAGCCGCAACGGCTTGCCCGCGGCCAGCACCTCGGCCTGCGCGCGCAGGTCGTGCAGCAGCGGCCGCGGCTCGAAGGCCACGTCCTCCAGCCGCATCTCGCCCGCCTCGATCTTGCTCACGTCGAGCACGTCGTTGACCAGCGCCAGCAGCTGCGTGCCGGCGCTGGCGATGTGGTCCACGTACAGCCGCTGCTTGTCGGGCAGCGCCATGCGCTGCAGCAGCTGCGACAGGCCGATGACGGCGTTGAGCGGGGTGCGGATCTCGTGGCTCATGTGCGCCAGGAAGGCGCTCTTGGCGTGGTTGGCGGCCTCGGCCTGCTCGGTGCGCCGGCGCAGCGTCTGCTCGTGGCGCTGGCGCTGCGCGGCGCGCAGCAGGGCGTGCAGCAGCAGCGCCAGCACCGCGAAGCCGCTGGCCACGCTCAGCGCCGCCGCCAGCGGCGAGGGCAGGCGCAGCCGCTGCGCGAACGGCGCCAGCGCCTGCACCCGCACTTCCCACTCCCGCCCGAACACCTCCAGCCGCAGCGCCTTGACGCCCCGGGAGCCCGCCTCGCGCCAGCCCGCCGAGGCGAAGAAGCGCTCGGCCTCTCCCCAGGGCCGCAGGTCGCCCAGCGCCAGCGCCAGCGCGCCGTCGCGGCTGTCGAAATCGGCCATCACCTCGTCGGCCACCAGCGGCATCACGGCCCAGCCGTAGGTCGCCTGCGCGCGCTCCTCGGGCCGCAGGCTGCCGCCGCGTGCGTACACGGGCAGCGACAGCACGAAGCTGCGCGGCTGCGCCGTGCCGTCCTGCGCCAGTGCCAGCGGCGCGGAGATGCGCGGCTCGCCGCTGAGCATGGAGGCGCGCAGCGACTCGCGCCGGCGCAGCTCGGTGGCCAGGTCCAGGCCCTCGACGGCGGCGGCGCCGGCTGTGGGCGGCTCCAGGAACATCAGCAGGTAGCGCTCGCGCGCGTCCAGCCCTTCCGGGTTGAGCTCGCGGATGCGAAAGCCCGGCTCGCCCTTGCGGCGCATCTCCTCCATGAAGGCCTCGTCCTGGTCGCGCGGCATGCGGCGCACGAAGCCCACGCCGCGCGCGCCGGGGAAGCGCTCGCGCAGGTCGAAGGAGCCGGCAAAGCGGCGGAAGGCCTCGCGCGTGAGCTGCTCGGCCGAGCCGCCGGCCACGCGCACCGCGCCGCGCGTGGCGAAGAGCGCGTACTCGTAGGAGCGCATGCGCTGGCGCAGCTGCGCGGCCACCTGCGCCGCGGCCGCGTCGAGCTCGGCCTGCAGCCGCGCCTGGTTGGCGCGGTGCTGGGCCCAGCCGGTGGCGCCGGCGGCCACCAGTCCCGCCACCAGCACGGCCAGCGTCCAGCGCAGCGCCAGCACCGAAGCCGGGGCCGGGTCGCGGGCCGCGCCAGGCCGGGATGCGGTTGCCGTGTCATGCATCCCGCCATTAGAGCAAGGCGCGGCGGCAACACCCCCTCCAACGGGTGATGGCCAGGCCCGCGCGGCACCCCTGTAATGCACATCCTGTTACCCCCTTGGAGGGAACGCGTTCTCGCCGCCGTCGCGGCAGCCGCGTCCCGCGATCCAGGGTCGTTTCCTCACCCGACATCCTTGCCATGCTGCTCCATGCCCGTTCCCTGCCGTCTTTCCTGCACGTTCTCGACGTCGGCGGGCCGGGCCGGCCGGCGCAGGCGCGGCTGAAGGATGCCGCCGGTGCCGCCGGCGCGGTTGCGGGCGCACCGGGCGCGCTGCCCGCGCAGGAGCAGTCCATCCCGCCGGAGGGGGATGGCGCGGCGGCGCGGTTTCATGGCGAGGACGGCATGGCGCTGCTGTCCGCCCTGGCGGGCTGAAGCCAGGCGCGCCGGACCGGCTTCAGTCCGTGTCTGGCGCGTCGCCGCCGGCATCCGCCGCCACGCCGCCGGGGGCCGCGCCGAGGTAGCGCGCGAGCCCGGCTTCCAGCTCCGACTGCCAGGCCGCGGGGCTGAGGATGCGCAGGTGCGGCATCCAGTAGCGCACGATGGGCAGCACCTGGCCGGCGTGCGCGGCCTGCATCGACACGATCAGCGCCCCGTCCTCCAGCGCCTGCTCGATCTTCTGGCTGGCGATGAGTTTTCTTCGCCTGAAATGCGGCGCCGCCTCGGCGCTGATGCGCAGCACGACGCGCTCGCGCGCCTGCCACAGCGTGTCGTCGTCGGCCAGCGCGCGCTCGGTGCCGGGGTCGGGCTCGAAGGCGCTGTCCGTCACGCGCAGGGCCTGCATGCGCGACAGCGAGAAGGTCTTGAATTGCCCGGCGTCGCGTGCGGCCAGGTACCACGCGCCCTTGTGGCGCAGCAGCCGGTAGGGCTCGACGCCGGCATAGGCCTGCAGCCGGCCCTCGTCCTTGCGCAGCTCGAAGCCGATGCGCCGGTGCGCGACGATGGCGTCCTCGAGCGTGCGCGCCAGCGCCGGGCGCGCATCGGGTGCCGGCGCCGGGCCGGCCAGCACGCTGCGCTGCACGCGCGCCTCGAACAGCTCGCGTGCCAGGTCGTCGCCGGGCAGTTGCGCGCGCACCGCCGCCAGCGCGGCCAGGTGCTCGATGTCGCGCGTGGTCAGGCGCCCGGCGAAGGCGGCGTCGAGCCGCCAGGCGCCGCGCTCGCGCTCCAGCGGCAGGAACGACAGCCGCCGCGCCAGGTCGCGCCGCAGCGTCGCGGCGCTCACGCCCAGCTCCGCGGCCAGCGCGGCGGGCGCCAGCCGCTCGCCGTGGTTGAGTTTCACCAGCAGCAGCGCGAGGCGGCGGGCAAGGGTGTCGGAAGCGGGCATGGCACTGCGGGGAAGGCCGCCCGGCGCGGCCGTGGCCGGTCAGGGACGGGAGCCGGGCCGCGGTCTGGTCCGGGCGGCACGGCGGGCAAGGCGAAGGAACCTTGCAGATGGGGCCGCCGGTGCCGCAGGCAAGAGGACCGGCAGCGCGCCCGGCGCGGCGCCATGCGGCCCGGAGGCCGGGCCGCGCGCGGGCTCCTGCCTCTCAGTGCCGGCGGCCCTGGCCGTGCTGCTGCTGGCCGTGGCTGCCGGCCTGCCCGCCGCCATGGCTGCCGCGCCCGGTGCGCTGCTGCAGCTCGTCGATGCGCTCGGAGGCCTGCGCCTTGGTCAGCGTCTCGTCGAAGTCCTCGCCGGCCTCCTCGCACAGCGTCTTGAGGTAGGACTTCTGTGCCCCGGTCATGGCCTCGTCGCCGGTGACCCAGTCCTGTGGGTCCTTCTGCATGTTGCTCTGCTCGGCTTCGGATTGAAGGTGCTTGTCGGTCATGGTCATCTCCGTTGACTGGATGGATGTCCAGTATCGGCAAGCGGTGTGCCGGCTTATCGGGCCATGACAGATCGGGTTTCAACCCAGGCGGCGCAGGGCTTCGGCGGGATTGAGGTTCAACACATTGGTGTCAATGACGGCTCTCACGGCGCCGGGCCGCGCTGGCGTCGCTCGGCACGTGCCGCCTTGATCTCCGCCTGGATGTCGTCCATCGAGAGGGGCTCGATGCCGGCTGCTTCGACGCGGTCGGCAATGGACAGCAGCGCGTCCGCCGCACGGCGGCGTTCGAGCGCGTCATGGAGCAACTGTCCCAGGGCCTGTGGCGTCAGCAATCCCGCTTCGCGGGCCGCCTGCACGGTCGCATCGGGCAGGTCGATCTGGATGGTGGTCATGGGTTGCTCCTTTTTCGCTCGGCTTGGTTCAGCGCCGGGCCGACAGCGCATTGTCCGCCGCCGCCGGCCACAGCCCCTTGCCGGCCAGGCGCGCGCCGTCGAAGCGCACCCAGCTCTCGGCGCCGTAGTGGCGCAGCGAGCGCGCCAGCGCCTGCAGCGCCCCGGGGTCGGCGGCGGCGACCACGACGGTGGGCGCGGCGGCGCCGGGCACGGCCCAGGCCAGGGCCGATCCGGCACCCATCGCCGCACCGTCCGGCGGCGCCAGCCCGAAGCCGGCGGCCACGGCTTCGGGCGGGCCCAGGCCCAGCAGCAGCGCCGGGCGGGCACGGTCCCACTCCGATGCCGGCACCGGCGCGCCGGCCCCGGGCAGCAGCGACGCGGCCAGCGCGCGCGCCGCGTCGCGGCCCTCGGCCGCCATGGCGTCCGGCACCACGGCCTGCGCCGCCGGCTGCAGCAGCAGCCCGCGCAGCACGGCCGGGCGCTCGCCCGCGGCCAGGCGGCGGAACACGTCGCCCTCCGGATCGACGCGCAGCGCCAGCGGCCGCGAGCGCGTGGCGATGTCCACGCGCGCCTGCGCGCCGTCGAGCGCCACCACGTGCGCCTCGGGCCCGCGCTCGGTGTCCACCACCACCGGCACCTGCAGCGTCCAGGGCGCGCCGTCCGGCGACTGCGTGAGCGTGAGGCCCACGCCGTCCTCGCGCCAGGCCACGTCGCGCAGGCCCAGCGCCGGCGCGCCGGCGCGCGTGACCCATTGGGAGAAGAAGGCGCCCAGCTGCTGGCCCGAAGCCGCCTCGAAGGCGGCCTGCAAATCGTCCCAGCCGGCCTCGGTGCCGCGCCGCGCGGCCCAGAAGCGGCGCAAGCCCGCGTCGAAGGCTTCCGTGCCGATGCGCCGGCGCAGCATGTGGAAGACGAAGGCCGCCTTTCCATAGCCCACGACCTGGTCGCGCGCATGCGCCTTGGTGACGAAGGCGGCCAGCGGCGTGTCGCCTTCCGCCGGCAGCGCGGCGAAGTCCAGCAGCCAGTCGCGGCGCATGCGCGCCTGGGCGGCGGCGTCGGCCAGGGCGTAGTCGCTCTGGTAGGTGGTCAGCCCCTCGGCCCAGTTGCCGCCGCCCGCGCGCACGCGCACGCCGTTGCCCCACCAGGTGTGCAGCACCTCGTGCGGCAGCGAGCGCGCGCGCATGAAGGGCAGCGCCACGATGGCGCGCGAGACGTAGGTCAGCCCCGGGTAGCCCAGCCCCACCGGGTCCGGCCCGGTGAGCACGTCGAAGCCGGCGTAGGCGTAGGGGCCGATGCGCGCGGCGTAGCGGTCGATGTGATGCGCCACGTCGTCCAGGTAGTCCGGCGCCAGGCGCGCCACCTCGGCATGGAAGCAGGCGCGCAGGCGCAGCCCGCGGTGGGGGCGGGTTTCACAGGTCCAGGGCCCGGCGAAGAGCGTGGGCGGCTCGCCGGGGTAGGCGGTCCAGTCGGCGCGGTTGCCGCCATCGGCCTCGCGCTGCTCGTGCCGCAGCGCGCCGGTGAGCGCGGCCTGCTGGCCGGCGGGGGTGCGTACCCGCAGCGCGACGGTGTCGGACTCGGCCAGGCGCGGGTACCAGGCCGCCTCGCCCGGCAGCCACGTGCCTTCGGGCGCCACGCGCGGCGGCTCGTCGCCGGCCAGGCGCCCGCCGTAGCGCAGCGCCAGCGCGCGCGTGCCCGGCGGCAGCGCGATGCGCAGCCGCTCGCCCTCGCGCGTGAAGGGCAGCGCGCGGCCGCGCGCCGTGACGCGCTCGACCCGCAGCGCCTCGGCCAGGGTCAGCGTCACGCTGCCGCGCAGGCCCGGCGGCAGCGTGATGCGGTCCTCGCCCTGTAGCGCGTGCGCGGCCGGGTCCAGGCGCAGGCTCAGGTCGTGGGAGGCGGCCGCGGGCGCGGCGGCCTGCAGGGCGCCGGCCTGGCAGGCCAGCAGCAAGGGAAGGAGACGAATGCGAAAGCGAAGGCTCAAGTCGGGTTCCCCGGCCGGTTGGGGGCTCAACCCAGCGGCGACACGCCGAACAGCCAGGCGTGGGCGCGGGTGACGAAGAGCGCGTACAGCGCCAGCCCGGCGACGAGGGCGATGGCGTCGTTGGCCGCGCGCGGCGGGGCGCCGGGCACGGGGCCGCGCGGATGCCGCTTGACGGAGATGCGGTCCGCCACCGCCCAGGCCAGGAAGCCGCCGAAGAGCAGCAGATCGGCCAGCGTGCCGTTGGCCAGCAGGTGCGCCAGCGCCCACAGCTTCACGGCCACGAGCATCGGGTGCTTCGCCGCCGCCTTGATGCGCCCGGGCAGGTAGGCCGCCAGCAGCAGCGGGAACACCGGCAGCATCAGCAGCAGCGCCAGGTGGCGCGTCCACAGCGGCGGGGTCCACAGCACCAGCGGGTCCTGGCGCGCCCAGCCGTAGCCCACGATCAGCGCCGCGAAGCCCGCCAGCGACACCAGCGAGTACAGCCCCTTCCAGGGCCCCTCGCCGTGGCGCGCGATCCAGCCGCGGCGCCATTCGGGAGCGAGGATCGACACCGAGTGCGTGCCGAGGAACAGGATCAGGCCGAGCAGCAGCAGCGTCATGGCGGGCTTTCGCGGGCGGTGGAGGTGCGCCCGATCATAGGCGCGCACTCCGATGCGCCCGCAACCTCGGCCCTGGCCTGCGCTTCAGTCGCGCCGCTGCTCCAGCTGCCACATGCGCACGCACAGGTCGATGGCGCGCGCCATGGTCTCCAGGCGGTTCTGCAGGATGCAGTAGTCGGCCATGCGCGCCGGGCCCTGGATGAAGCGCCGCACCTGCTGCTCCCAGTCGTCGACGGCGCTGCGCGCGCGCTCCAGGCCCTCGACGGCGTGGTCCTGGGTGAGCAGCCCGGCGCGCTCGATCAGCGCCTGGATCTCGCGGATGCGGTCGCGCCACAGGCTCTCCAGCCGCTCGCCGGGCAGCGCTTGGCACAGGTGCTGGATGCGCGCGCGGTTGAGCTGTATCCAGAAGTGCTGCAGCAGGTCGGCCAGCGATTCCAGCTCCGCCGCCTCGTCCTGGCGCAGGCGCGTCGGGCCCGGGCCGCCGAACGCGCTGAGGAAGGAGGTAGAGGGCGGCCGGTAGCGGGCGCGGGGTCGGAGGTTGGACATGGCGGTTCCTGCATCTCGGTGACTCTTCAACACGGCGCCGCGCTGCGTCGCGCCACCGGAAACGGCAAGGCCCGGTGCCTGCCGCGGGCCGCCGCGACCGCCGCCGAAGGTCGTTCGGGCGGCTGGGGCACGGCAGCGGGCGAATGGCGGCGGCAAGGGCTTGGGTGCGGGGCGGCAATGCGGCAGGGGTTACCCGGTACCTCAGCAAACCGCTTACCCATTGCCCGGGAGAATCACGGGGCTCATTTCCGGGGGGCACACTGCCTTGAAAAACGCCGTGCCCGCCCCCGGCGCGCGCGCCGGAAGCGAATCGACACGGTTTTTCTGCCGTGTACCCTCAAGTTCCGGCGCGCCGTGCCGATCGCGACTCAGCGGGGCTGCGTCGCCAAGGCCTCCGTCCTGACGCCGTTGCCGGCCGCCCCATCGCGGCTGCGGCATGTTTTCCCTGCCATGAGCGCCCCGAATTCCGATTCAGCCCCCACTCAGCCTCAGCCCCTGCCTGAGCCGAGCCTGGCCGCGCCCGACGCGGCGGCGCGGCTGCGCGTGGAGCTGGTGCTGATGGCGGCCTGCCTGGCGCTGGTGGCGGCGACGGTGCTGTTCCTGTGGCAGGCGCGGGAATCGACGCTGGCGCAGGCGCGCCAGACCACGTCCAACCTGGCCGAGACGCTGCTCGACCACATGGACGCCACGCTGCGCGAGTCGGACAACTTCATGGCGCTGGTGTCGCGCTCGGTGCTGCTGCCCTACGAGGACGGCGGCGGCGCCACGCAGGCGCTGCGCGACGAGATCCTGCGCCACCTGAGCGAGCAGCCGGCGCTGCACGACGTCTACGTCTACGACAGCAGCGGCACGCTGGTGGCGAGTTCCTACGCCACGCGCCGCCACGAGGTCTCCGCGCGCGAGCGGGACTGGTTCAAGCTGCACCGCGCCAGCACCCGCGACGACCTGATGCTGGGCGCGCCCTACCGCGTCGAGCCGCACGGCGAGTGGGTCGTCCCGCTGACGCGGCGGCTGGCCTACGCCGACGGCAGCTTCGCCGGCGTGGTGGTGGGCGCGCTGTCGATGGCGCACCTGCAGCGCTACCTGGACCGCTTCGACCTGGGGCCCGATGCGCTGATCGCGCTCAACAACGCCGAGGCCCAGGTGCTGGCGCGCCGCCCCTTCAGCGAGGCCGCCATGGGTGCCGACCTGCGCCAGCGCGACGCCACGCTGTACCGGCGCGCCGACCTGAAGGCCGCTTCGGGCAGCTACATGGCGGTGTCGCCGCTGGACCGCATCGAGCGCCTCTACAGCTTCAGCCGCTCGCGCGGCTACGGCTTCACGGTGGTGGTGGCGATGTCGCGCCGGCACGTGCTGGCCTCGTGGCAGCGCTCGGCGGCGGTCAGCTCGCTGGCGGTGGCGGCGGTGGTGGCCGGGCTGCTGCTGGCGGGCGTGCGCATGCTGCGCGCGCTGCGCCAGCAGCAGGCGCTGGCCGACGAGCTGCAGCGCTCGCACCGGCGCCTGGCCGAGATCCAGCGCGCCATCGACGTGCACGCGGTGGTGGCGGTGACGGACGTGCGCGGCGTGATCGTCTCCGTCAACGACCGCTTCTGCGCGCTGTCCAAGTACAGCCGCGAGGAGCTCGTCGGCAGCCCGCACAGCATCGTGCGCTCGGAGCGGCACCCGCCGGCGTTCTTCCGCCAGATGTGGCGCACCATCGCGCGCGGCGGCATCTGGCAGGGCCAGATCGAGAACCGCGCCAAGGACGGCAGCACCTACTGGGTGGACACGACCATCGTTCCGCTGCTCAACGAGCGCGGCAAGCCCTGGCAGTACATCGCCATCCGCACCGACATCACCGAGCTGCGGCGCACGCAGCTGGAGCTGGAGACGGCGCACGAGGAGCTGGCGCGCAGCAACCAGGAGCTGGCGCGGCTGGCGGCCTTCGACCCGCTCACGGGCCTGGCCAACCGGCGCCGCTTCGACCAGGCGCTGGACGACGCGCTGCGCGCGGCGCGGCGCGACGGCGAGCCGCTGGCGCTGCTGATGATGGACGTCGACCGCTTCAAGCTGTTCAACGACAGCTACGGCCACCCCGCGGGCGACGCCTGCCTGCGCCGCGTGGCCATGGCGCTGCGCGGCGTCTCGCGCCGCCCGGGCGACCTGGTGGCGCGCTGGGGCGGCGAGGAGTTCGCGCTGCTGCTGCCGCGCACCGACGCCGAAGGCGCGCGCGTGGTGGCCGAGCTGGTGCGCCGCGCGGTGCAGCTGCTGGCCATCGAGCACCGCCACGGCGAGACGGGCCGCGTCACGCTCAGCGTGGGCCTGCACAGCCTGCTGCCCGGCCCCGGCACCAGCGTGACGGAGCTGGTGGAAGGGGCCGACCGCGCCCTCTACGCCGCCAAGCGCGGCGGGCGCAACCGCGTGGTGACGCTGGAGGAGTCGCTGGCGCTGGCGGACACGCCGGTTTCGGCCTCGACACCGCCGCCGTGACGAGAAATTCGACGGGGGAGGAGTGAAATGAAGAGCCTGATTGCACGCCAGCAGTCCTACCGGGACCGGCAGTTCTACAACGAGCACGTCAAGGCCGGCATTTCACGCAACGTGAAATTGCACGATGCCATCGACAATCCGGCCAGCAGCGCAGCCGCTTGCCTGAATGTGCTGGGTTATCTGAATCAGAATCCAGGCTTCATCCAGCCGTTTTTCCACAGCTTCGGCCTGGAAATCGAGGAGGTCATCGGGTTCCCTTCGGGCGTGGATTTCGGCGGGGAAGTGTATGACGACCGCGGCCCCATCGTTTTCGAATGGATCGGCCCGCGCAATTCTCCCATCAATGAAAAAGGCGGCGCGCGCGGCTACCTGAAGACCAGCGTCGATGCCTTCATGCTGGCGCGGGTCAACGGCAAGGTGTCGCAGGTCCTGATCGAGTGGAAATTCACGGAAACCTACGAAGGCGGCAATTTCCTGCACCGCTTCGGCGGGCTCCGGGGCGTGGAGCGGCTGCGGCGCTATGCGGACATCCTGGCCAGGCAGCGTTCTGAAAATTTCCCCTTTGATTTCGATGCCGAGGATGGACGCGGGCTGGCCGATTTTTCCTATGAACCCCTGTACCAGTTGCTGCGCACCACGCTGCTGGCCAGGGAAACCACGGGCATGCTCCTGGGAGAGCACCGGATCGAGGATTATTTCGTCCTCCACCTGGCCCATTCGGAAAACACCACCCTGCTCAACGTGGGCAGGAAGCACCTGCGCTACTGCCCCGGGCTGGCGCATGTCGGCGGCGGCATGAATCTGCACCAGCTCTGGACTTCACTGCTTTCGGCGCAGGAGCGGGGACATTTCGCCAGCGGGTACTGGAACCAGGCCTTGCCGGTGCTCGAAGACGCGTCGAATTACCTGCAGGAGCGCTACGGCGCGCAGGCGTAGCGGCATCGCGGCAGGGCGGCGCGGCGGCGCCGCGGGCTCAACGCCTCACTGCGCCGCCCTGGTGGTGAGCCCCGGCACCGGCACCAGCATGAAGGCGCGCATCAATTGCCCGCCGCCCGCGGGCCGGATCGCGCCCTGGCCCACGATCACGCCGTTGTTGTTGATGTCGGCGGCCTCGGTGAGCTGGTACCAGCCGGCGGCCTTGGCCGCGGGCAGCACCGACAGCGCCGTGTTCGTGACCGCGCCGGCCGGCACGTCCCAGGCCCAGGCGTTGTTGGCCGGGTCGCCCAGCCGGTCGTGAATGAAGCCCACCACCTTGCGGCTGTTGTTGAGCGACAGGCCCACGCTGCCGAAGCAGCAGCCCGCCGCGGTGATGCGCTTGACGGCGTTGCCCTGCACGATGAACGAGGCGGCATCCATCGGGAAATTGCTGGCCTCCACCGACAGCGAACCGGCCATGTCGCCGTTGCCGTTGATTTCCGTGGGCACGATATTGTCGAAACCGGCCAGCGGGCTGAATACCTGCATCAAGCCGCCGCTGCCCAGCCGCACGGCCTGCTTCACGAGCTTGCCGTTGACCCATTTCTGCCTGAAGCCGGCAATGACGCCGCTGTTGTTGATGGCCGTGGCTTGGGCCGAGATGCCGCCCCAATTACCCAGGTCGGTGAGCAGGCCATTCTGGAACTTGAATGCCCGGGTGACGCCGGGCGAGGTTTCGAAATAGCCCACCACCACGCCGCTGTCGTTGATGGCCGCGGCATGGTTGGCGCCGCTGAAGGGCGAGGGTATCTGCACGATGGCGTTGTTGGTCCATAGGAAGGCACGCCGCGTCGTGCCCTGCAGGAACCAGCCCGACACCTGGCCCGAAGCGTTGATGCCGGTGGCCTCGCCGCGGCCGTCGGTGGCGATCCACTTGGGAATCTGGCCGGCGGCGAATATCGCCGGGCGCTTTCCGCCCAGGATGTTGAAACTGACCCAGCCGGCCACCTTGCCGTTGCTGCTGACCGACTTGGCATAACTGCTGCCGCCCTGGACGCTGCCCAGGTTGTACACCTTGTATTGCGTGCCATGAAAATGCAGCGCGCCGTGGGCGGTGGCCAGATCGTCGGCCCGGTTGGCCAGCGCGGTACTCACGAAGGCGGTATTCACGAAAGCGGTCGCGGCCAGCGCGGCCAGGAAATGGATGCGGCGCATGGGTTCCTCCAGGCAGACGTTTCCTGTCTGCGCACGCAACCTTAGTTACCGGCCTGCCCGCTCGCATCCCGCTCCTTTGGGAGGCGGCATGGCTCCGAAAACGACCGGAGCGGACCTTTTCGGCTTTGACAACATCGGAAAGGGCGCTATTTAGCAAATGCCGTTCCCAGAATGGCGAAATGCCCGCGCCGCCGCTGCCGGCTGTACCCGCGCGCCGTCAGCTTTGAAAAAAATGTTGTTGCGCCCGCACCACCGGGTTCCCAATCCGGCCGGACGTGTTGGATACTGTATGGAAACACAGTATTCAAAACTCGCCCATGCCCGACATCCCGCCGCCTCGCTCCCATGCTTCGAATTCCGCGCTGGCCGCGTTGCCGCCGGCGGTGGCGGCCGGGTTGTGGCGGGGCAGCGAGCTGGGGCCGGCGCCGGTGGCTGCCTGGGCCACGGGTTTCGAGGCGCTGGACGGTGAGCTGCCCGGCGGCGGCTGGCCGGGCGGGGCGCTGACCGAGCTGCTGCAGCCGCAGCCCGCGGTGCTGGAGTGGCGGCTGCTGGGCCCGGCGCTGGCGGCGCTGGCGGCGCGGGGCCGGCGCGTGGTGCTGGTCAATCCGCCGCGCCCGCCGCATGCGCCGGGGCTGCTGCAGTCGGGGCTGGACCCGCACCAGCTGGTCTGGGTGCGGGCCGACAGCCCGTCGCAGCAGCTGTGGTGCACCGAGCAGCTGCTGCGCTCGGCCGAGGGCGTGGTGGTGGCCTGGCTGCCGCAGGCGCGGCCGGAGCAGCTGCGGCGGCTGCAGCTGGGCGCGCAGGGCGGCGGTGGCGGGCCTGGCGATGACGCCGCTGCGCTGCCGGCCTTCGTGTGCCGGCCGGCCGCCGCGCGTCACGAGCCCTCGGCCGCGCCGCTGCGGCTGTTGGCCGCGCCGGGCGACACGCCCTGGACGCTGAAGGTGCGCCTGCTCAAGCGCCGCGGCCCGGCGCACGAGGGCGAGATCGAGCTCACCAGCGTGCCGCAGGGCCTGCGCGCGGTGCTGCCCGCGCGCACGCGCCGGCCGGGCGCCGTGCCGGCGCGGCACGAGGCGGCGGCGGCGCTGCCGCAGCCGCAGGGCGTCGCGTCGGAGCCTTCGTCTTCTCCCGTCCTGGAGCGCAGCGATGCTGTGGGCCGCCGCCTGCACGCCCGCGCCGCCCACTGAGGCGGCGGCACTGCCGGCGCTGCAGGCGCTGACGCACTGGGCGCTGCAGTTCACGCCGCGCGTGGCGCAGGTCGAGGAGGCGGTACTGCTGGAGCTGCGCGCGAGCCTGCGGCTGTTCGGCGGCGCGGCGGCGCTGCGCGCGCGGGTGGCGGCCGAGGCGCCGGAGCTGGGCGCCGCGGCGCTGAGCTGGGGCGCGCCCACGGGGCTGGCGGC
>NZ_VIDQ01000056.1 GCF_009760915.1 Azohydromonas aeria | reverse complement strand
CACCCGGCAGCACGCGTGGCCGAGCTCACGCCACGGCTGTGGAAGCAGCACTTCGCCGCCAGCCCGCTGCGTTCGGCCTTGCACGGCGTGAGCGTTTAGGCAAGGACGCCGCGCAGCGGCCGCTTACAGCCGTGCTGCCGCGCCAGCCCACCAGGATGGGCATCGCGACGGCACTGGCAAACACGCCAGCGAGCATCGTCACGAAGGCTGTTTGAATGTCGAGCACAAAGCGGCTGATTGTCTCCGATCAGGCCGCCAGGCCAGGGGAGCGGATGCTCGCGTGCGACGGCGCCCGCCCGGTGCGGCAGACCGGGCTTCAGCGTCCGGCCTGCTTGCCAAGCTGGGCACCGATGCCCACGGCCGCGGCTGCTGCCAGGACGGCGCTGGCCATCCCGACCAGCCACGGCATCTGCTGCGGCGGCAAGTAAGCCGAGGCGATGCCGGCGCCGACATAGGCCAGCAGCAGCAGGGTGACAACCAGCCTTGCCATTCGATTCCCTTTCCCTTGCGAGCACTGGGTCAGGATAACCACAGGCCTTTCAGCAACCTGAAGCTTCCTGCTCTCGCATCCGACGGTTTTCGCGGTGCGCTGAACGCATGGCGACCGGCGATACGGGATATCCAACGCCGCCAACAGCACAGCACTGCGGTCCGTGTCGCAGCCCCTGCCCTTGCAGCAGAGGCCGGTACGAGGCAGTTGCAGCTTCAGCCCTTGGCCTGCAGCACGGGCGGCAACCACCGCGTGCCCTGCAGCCGCTGCTGCGCCAGCGCGACGGCCTCGCCCTTCTTCAGCCCTTCCAGGCCCGCCGCCGCTTCAGCGCCTGCGCCCTCGCGCACCGCGTCGATGATCTTGGCTTTGGGCACGGCGCCCAGGTAATGGGCATCGGCTTGCCAGAAATCCGACATGTCGAGGCCCACGGCGGCGGCGATGGCGTCCGCAATGGGCTGCGGCGCCTCGCGGCCCTGCACCGTGTTGAGCGTGCTCGCGGTGCAGACGGCCAGCAGGTCCAGCACCTGGGAGTCGTCGGCCTTGAGCACCCAGGCCAACAGTGCGCGCTGGTCGCCGGGCAGCAGTTGGCCCCATCGCTCGGCATGAGCTTCCATTTCCTGCTGCGCCTTGCACTCGGCCAGATCGGCGCCTTCCTTGCGCACATCGGCGGTGTCGGCGCGAATCTCGACCGGGCGATCACCGGAGCCACAGCGCGACGACAGGCCGGTCTGCACAGCAAGCTGGTAGGCCAGCACGCGCAGCGCAATAGCCGGGCTGTCCGCGAGCGTTGCGCGCAGCGCCGCCGTGCGGTGCGCGGTCAACTGGCGCAGCAGCTTTTCCGAGTAGTCAGCTTTGGGTGCCTTGGCCTTTGCCGTACCTGCGCTGCCCGGTGCTGCTGCCGTGTCGCCTTGCGCCACCTGTGCCTTACGGTCCTCCGCGCGCACCAGCCCACGCAGCACGGCCAGTTCGCCGCGCTGGTCCACGTACACCACCGCGCCGGCCAGCGGCAGGTCGCGGGGGTCGATCTGCTGCAAGGTCTGCTCAATCGCCTCACGCTCTGCCTCTGCCTGCCGCTGTTGCCCTTCCAGCAGGTCAATGGTTGCGCTGTCATCCTCCGGGTTCAGGTTGTCAATCTTGGCCTCCAGTTCCGACAGCAGGGACTCAAGAGCATCCAGGCGCTCTTGCTGCCCATCGCTCGGGGCTACATCGAGCGTGCGGTAGTGGGCGAACGCCTGCCGGTCGGTGTAGCTCAGGCTGGTGCGAACCTCCACCCATTGCCAGCCGCCTTCCGTCCGCACGGCTTCAGCCCCGCGCTCCAGGCGATCCAGCGCCAATTTTTGGAGCAGAGCCGGTTCAGTCATAAACCCCGGCGCGTTTTCATTTTCAGAGAAAAGATCGCGGCGCACGTTCCCACCCGCCGCCTCGTAGGCGGCAAATCCTACGAACTGAACCAGCGGATTATTTGACGGCACGTCGCACTCAGTCAGTTTGCGGCGCAAGTTATACGCAGACCGCTCCCAGGATGGGGTGTTCTCCCAGAGGGTTTCCTGCAATTCGTGCGAATCCGTGAGGGTCAAGGCCATCAACTGTTCCAGTTCGATTTTGTCGTCCCGGTACAGTGCCATGAGCTTCGGGCTGATCTTGGCAAGCTTCAGCCGGCGCTCCACAGTAAGCGGGCTGATGCCCCAAGCGTCGGCGATTTGCCCGACTGTCTTGCCCAATTCAAGTAAGGCGGCGAAAGCATCAAGCTGGTCTGCCCCGTGGAGAGGTTCGCGCCCGCAGTTTTCAGCCAGGGATACCGAAACGGCATCGTCTTGAGAAACTTCCAGGCAGCGCACCGGAAAATCAGCCGTCACCTTGCCCTGTGTGAACAGAAAATTCAGTGCTTCCAGGCGGCGGCCACCAGCCACGACGCCGTAGCGCCCCGTGGGCTTGGGTGCCTTCTTGCCTGACACCTCAGCTTGCACGATTACGTTCTGCAGCAAGCCCTGGGAGTAAATCAGCGCCGCCAGTTCTTCGACGCTGCGTGCCGGGGCTTTGCGTCTTACGTTGAGGGCGTGACGGAAAAGGTGCTTCAGCGGCACGGTTATTTCCCGGCCTTGCACCCGCTTGGCTGCTTCGACGATCTGCGATTGTTCAGACAAGTTCATCTGTAGCTCCTGCCTCTCATGCGGGAGGCGCCGTGATCGCTGCATGCGATGGCAAATAATAGTCCAAACACTCATTGCAAGCAAGCGCACCAATAATCCGCGTGTCGATTATGGAGAATGTGTAGTGCTTGCTTGATATGGGTGAAACACCGAAAATGACTTCAAGGCGATGCAATAAAGCGGCGCCCCGAACCCTGGAGTCACTGATGGACCACATGCTCGCTACTCGCTTCGGTCGCAATGTGAACAGCATCCGCCGCGACCGCCCGCTGACGACGGAAGAACTGCAGCACCACGTTCCTTCTCTGTTCGCCGAATCGGCGCATTCCAGCCGGTCGGAGCGCTACGCCTATATCCCTACCATCGCGGTGCTGGACGCGCTACGCAAGGAAGGGTTCATGCCGTACTCGGCGATGCAGTCGCGCTGCCTGCGGGAAGACAAGACCCCGTACACGAAGCACATGCTGCGGCTGCGCCACACCAGCCAGCTCGACCACGGCCAGTTCAAGGCCCTCAAGATCGGCGACTCGGTGCCGGAAATGCTGCTGCTGAATTCGCACGACGGCACGAGCGCGTACCAGATGCTCTCAGGCATGTACCGCCTGATCTGCACCAACGGCATGACTGTGCAGGACGGCGCCGTGCGAGACGTGCGGGTGCCGCACAAGGGCGACGTGCGCGACCGCGTGTTGCAAGGCGCCTTCGAGGTGCTCGACGGCTTCACCCGCGTCATCGAGAAGGTGGACGACATGCGCCTCATCACCCTGGACGACACGGAGCAGGAAATCCTGGCCGAGGCCGCCCTGTCGGTGCGGTTCGACGACCCGGCAACGCCTGCTCCCGTGACTGCTTCGCAGATCAACACGGCGCGCCGCTGGGAAGACCGGGGCAACGATCTGTGGCGCACGTTCAACCGGCTGCAGGAAAACGCGATCAAGGGCGCGCAGCAGGGCCGCAACGCCAAGGGCAAGCCCATGCAGACCCGCCCGGTCCAGGGCATGGACCGTGACGTGGGGATTAACCGCGCGCTGTGGCTGCTCACCGAGCGCATGCGTGCCCTGAAGGCCGGCGAGCCGGTCCCCGGGGACGTGCCGGCTGCCGCCGAGCCCGTCGCCGCCTGACAAGGCAGGGAGCCCGGCCAGGGCTCCCGCTCATCTGGCCGATCAAGGAGCCCCGAAATGTGCGAAGGCAACGACAAGCCCGATGTGTACGCCGTCATGGTCGAGTGCTGGTTCAACCTGGACCACGACGACGCGGCGCTGATGGAGGGCTGGTTTCTCACGCCGAGTGACGACCCCGGGAAGGAGCCGCTGCAGGTGCAGCGCGCAGCCGACGCGGCCGGGCTGCAAGCCGCATGGGGGCTGCCCTTCGCAGTGCCGGCGCTGCTGTCGAACGACGACGCCCGGGCGCTGGTGCGCGATGGCACGCAGCCCCATCACCAGGCAGCGCGCGAACTGCTGGCGCTGCTCAATCCGCCCGAACTTGACCGCGTTGCAGCCTGCGCCGCGCCGGCGCAGCCCGTCATCCCTGCCCACGAGGACCAGCAATGAACCCCGACACCGTACTGACCGGCTTTGACAAGTTCATGGCCGCCGTGCGCGGCATCGACACGCCGCACATCGCCAAGGCGCTCGGCACCTTCACACCCGGTACGGACTGGTGCAGCTGCTCGAAGTACCGCATGGCCGAGTGCTACGGGCATGCCGTGCTGGACAGGTGCCCGGGCGTCCTCAACCTCACCAGCGAGGGCCTGCGCAGGATGGATCTGGGCCTGCTCGCGATGCGTGCACGTGCTTGCGCGCAAGGGCGCGAGGGGTGGCAGGCCATCGGCAGCGACGCCAGCGCAGCGGCCCTGCCCGGGCTCACCGTGGCCGAGATCGCGGCGGAGCTGTTCAAGGCCCCGATGCTGGAGGGCTTGCGGCGGGAACTGCACGACGTGTCGCGCTCGCTGCTGCGCACGGAAGACAAGCTGCGCTCGGCCGAGGGGCGCTCGAAGGAACTCCAGGCGTACAACGCCGCCTTGCTGGCGCTGGTGGAGCAGGCGGCCGTGCCGGGTGGCATCGGGGATGCATGAGTTTTCGCGCCCGGGCGGCTGGCGCGAGCGGGCTGAGCGGGTCATCGCCCAGCGCCAGCAGGCCGAGCACATCGCCGCCGAGCTGGTCAGGCCAGCCGTCGGCATCGGCAGCGAGGCTAGGCTGTGAGCGCCGCCAACCCCGCAGAGGCGCAGCGCGCATTGCTGGCGCAGGCTGCACGTGCCCGCGCGGCCGATGCCGTCTGCCGCGCCGGCGCCGCCGGCCCCTTCTCGCCCGGCTGCGACACCGCGTTGATCGCGCTGCGAAACGAGCTCGACCGCATCGGCCGGCTCACCCCAGAGCAACTGCTGTCCGGCGCCGCGCGCGCGGCAGCTTGAGGCCCGCCATGAGCACTGCCCCCCTTGCCCCGCTTGCCCCCCCCTGTGACCGTTGTTCCCGCCGGTCAGGAGTGATGGCGGGAGGGCTTGCACACCTGGCACGCGCGCGCGCTGCAGGCCGAGGCCGAAGCCGAGGCGCTGCGGATCGAGCTGGCGGCTGAGCGCCGCCGCAGCGCCGAGCTGCAGGCGCAGTTGCAGGCCGCCTGCACGTCGCGCTGAACCACTGCCCCTTCGCAACACCGTTCCCCGGAGACACACCACCATGCCCGGTATCGCTATCTCCCCTTCCCTGGACGCCGACGACCTGATCGACAGCGAGCAACTCGCCGGCACCGACTTTCAGATCCTGCTCGATGCCTTGAACACGCGCGACAGCCGCGACGTCGAGTGCTGCCGCGAGGCCCGTGAAGGCTCCGCGCTGCAGCGTCACCACAGCGCCCGGCTGAAGGCCAGCAGCAAGCTCGCCGAGAAGCTGCGCCGCATGGCCGCGGCAAGCCGCAACGCCTGAACCGGGAGCACCACCCATGCAAACCACCTTTACGCTGTGGTCCGCGTGCGGCACCACCTACGTCCGAGCCAACAGCGCCGTCATCGGAACGGTGACGACAGAGCCGGTGCCGGGGAGCCAGCGCCGGCGGCACACGGTCACGTTCTCTCCCCGGCAGGGCGTGGCGGACCGCTGCGGCCTTCGCCAGGTGCAGGGGGGCCATGTGGCCGAGGTGCTGGCGCTGCTCGCGCTGGATTGGGCGCCGCCGATGACGCGCGACCAGGCACAAGAGGCGTTCCGGGTGCTGGTGCGCAAGTACGGGCTCGCGTGGAGCATCGACACCCCGGTTGAGGCGCACACGAGCAACGACCTGATCGGCACGGTCCTTGACGAAGCCGGCCGGCGTGAGGCGCTGGGCCTTCCTGCCTGATCTTGCAGAGCGGGGCGGCTTGGCAGGCGCGGGGCTCGGCTTGCCAACGGCCCGTGCATCAGCTCCATGGTCAAGCGGCGGGCGCGCGAGCGGCGGCCCGATGGGTAAATCACCTACAGTGAGCGCAGGACGTGATGGAGATATTGATGACCCCGACGAGCCCGCAGCGGGCAGCCCGCCCCTCGCGCAAGGCGCCGCCGCTGGAAATTTTCCCCAGGCTGCCGACTCCCTCCGGCGACGAAGTGAAGGAAGTGCGCCAGGCCATGGGTTGGACGCAGGGCCAGGTGGCCGACCTGGTGGGCTTGAGCGATGCGCAGGCCATCAACGAGATCGAGCGCGGCGACCGCAAGATGACGAACGCACGGTGGACGGTGATGCTGTTGGCCGCCAGGCGCCATCCCACTCTGAAGCTCGTGCCGGCTGACCAAGAGCAGCCGAGCGAGCAGCCGTTGCCGGGATGAGTTCGACAAAGCTTGCTCCAGGCGATGCGTTGCCGGCAAGCAGCTGCAGAGGTGTTCCCGTGGATCGGCTTTTCCCCATCGACGAAGCACTCACCGCGGAGCACGCCGCCGTGCTGGAGGTGATTGCGGTAGATGTGGGCTGCTCTACCGATGCGGTCTACATCGGCGCCGGCGCGAGTGGACCTGCCGTGTTCTACGAAGACGCCCACGGCAACAACGGCACCCGCTGCGCCTGCGATCTGGAAGGGGCGTACTGGCAGGAGTGCAAGCTACGCGCGGTCGCGAATGCCTCCGTGACAGAACTGCTGGCGCGGCTGCGGACCAAGGCGGGTCGAGGGCCTGCGTAGGCAAGTTCTCTGCTGGTCCGCACGCTCGCGGACTTCATGCTGCGCCCCGAACGGGAAGTCATCGGGGTCGCTCAGGACCCTTGGAGCGTCGGGGCCGCGCTGCCTTCCTCGCCGCGGCGCTGGAGCCAGTCCTTGATGACCTGCTTGGCTTCGGCATGCAGCGCCAACGGCACATAGACGCCGCGAAGTTCCGCCTGGCCTTCGGCGGCCCGCGCCTGGCGTAGCTTGCGCGACCGGCGCGTCGGTCCCTTTGCGGCGGAGGGGTCGTCGGGATTCATGATGGCTGGATCGCAAGTTGACCTGTTGCGCGCAACACTTCATGATGCGCGCCGACTTGATAACGGGACTGCATATAGAAGTGCTGCGCCCGGTGAGACAGCTTGGCTTGTAGTTCCTAAAACTATATTGCCAGTTTGTATGTGCCGGACACAAGTTACGTCAAGTCTCGTTCAAATACACAGGACAAAACCTGCTTTTCCTGCGCGTGCTCGGGACGCTTCAGCTTCCTTTGTCCGGTGCCCCATCAACAACCCACTAAAGAGGGAAGCCCCCGTGACTACGAGCAGGTCCATCGAGCAGCGCCTGCCAGTGCCTACGCCTGAAGAAGTCAAAGACGGCCGCATGCGCGCCAACCTGTCTCAAGCGCAAGCCTGCAAGATCGTCGGTTTCCGGGAGGTGATGAGCTGGAGCAATTGCGAGCGTCGCGCGCCGGACGGCACACCCAAGGCGACCATGGACCCGCTGCGCTGGTTCGTGTTCCGCATCGCCACAGGGCAGCACCCCACCTTTGTCCTGGCGCCGCGTCTGGGCGCACCGATTCCCGAACCCACGACAGCGCTGCGCCGGCGCAGCTCGGCCAGCGCCGACGTGGCCGTGACCTACGTCATCGAGCAGCGCCGGCGAGGGCGTCGATGGACCGCGCTCGAAAGCGCCCCGTTCCTGAGCGTGACGGCTGCCCGTGCCGCGGTGGAAGCGCTGCAAGGGGCACAGGGGATGGGGCCGCTGCGCGTCACCCGCTATGCCGACGACGCACCCGAGCAGGCGCTGCCAACTGCCGACAAGCAGGAGGCCAACCCGCGGCGGGTCAACTTCAGCTTGCGCGCCTTGCCGCGCGTCCAGCGAGCCGAACACCCCTTGACGCCGAGTTGCGCCCGCTACTGCTGGCGGCGTTGAAATAGGTGGTGAGGTGCGGTGCGCTGTTGCGTAGCGAGTGCCCTATTCCGCGCGCTATTCGGGGCCATGCCCAGTGGCGCGGTATCCCCGCCGCGCCGACACACCTCACCGGGTGGCGCGCAGTCTAAAGCGACTTGGAAAATTAGTTCATAGAACTACATTAGAACGCCCCGCGTCTGGGTGTAATTCAGCACGCCAGCCGGGGCACTCACGGGTTTCCCAGTGAAACGCTCCGGTGCTGGTAGACCACCAAGCGGAGGCCGCGGGTCAGTTCCAAGGTTGGTCCGACGCTGGCCAGCCGTCCGCCTCGGCCGCGGCCGGTGACGGCAGGGGACTTTGCCGAGCTGCTGGTGCCGGAGTTGGCGCGGCAGCCTGCCTGCAGTTGGGCACGTACCTGCAGCCGTGCCCCCAGGGGCTGCCGCGCCGGCCCGACTGGGCGCTCCAGCACCAGTGGCGTGACCAAGCATAGGAAACCGCGGGCCATGCCGCCGAAGTTGACTGCTAGGGTCACGCAGGCCAGTGCGCCGAAGGGAAAGCGGTAGAGCATGCCCAGGTGCGTTGCCGCCGCAGGCTCGATGTCGAAGACTTGCGTGTCCGGCACACCAGCTCCATGGCACCCAAGGAGCGCGGCGCCAGCAGCCGGAACCAGTCGTGGCGCTCGATGAGGGTGAGCTGCGCCGGTGCCAGGCAGCCCAGCGCGTCAGCCTCGGACGCGGCCTCGCGCAGGACGCGGGCATCCTCGTCGGTGATGGTCATCGATGTTCAGTGACGAGGCGAAGCGCAGATTTTCGGTGGAGCCTGCTGTCCGCGAGACTGGGCTCGAGCCGTTCTTCACCTGGCGTCCGTGCTGCGCGTACGGGATGCTCAGGGCGTCTTCCCCGGCGGGACTCGCTGGCGATACCCACGGCTGCGCTGAAAATCAAACTCCGCCGCGCAGCCCCGGGACGATGCCGCGCGCTCCTGCCGCGTTCTGCCGCAGCCCGGGGATTCAGGGCTTTCTCTGGCAGCTCTCAGCGCAGACCTTCTGGTTGCCTCCCAGGATTTTCTTGGTCACCAGCTCGGAGAGCGGCCGGTGCTGCCCGCACTTGAAGCACGACATCGTGGTCGAGGCGCCGCCCAGCGTGACCGAGCCGAAGGCCGAACCGGGCTTCTTGGCTCTGTACCGCAGCCCGTCATTGGAGATCTTCGTCTTGGTGTCGGTTTCGCGTGCGCTCATGTCGTGCCGGGGCGGAAGAATTGGGTCAGATGGCGCCGGTCAAGGAGATTTCAAGGGCATGGCCGGCGCACGGCGCGCTGCCTCGAAAGACGGCTACGCCACAATCCCGCCCACCATCACCCCGGCGCGGCTGCCTGCCGCTGGAGCCGCCAGCGGCCCGCGCGGCGCGCAGCACAACAGGAGAGTACGGACGTGACAGCCTTGTCGATTCCCATCGTGGCCGACGCCATCCGGGCCGTCGCGGCAATGGGCTTGCAGCAACGCCTGGATCTGGCGGACCGGGTTCATGCCGAGCAGCCCACGCTGCTGTACTCGGTGCTGGTGATGCAGCGGTTTGGGGCGACGATGGCGCAGATCGAGGTGCTCATCGAAGTGCTGCTGGTGGTGTTCACGGCGATGAAGGTTGCCGGCGGCAAGTGGCCCGTCATCACCGAGGAGTTGCAGGAGCGCTGCCTGGCCCGTGTGGTGGGGCGCGCCAGGTTCATCGAAGGCCTCGACGCACCGCAAGTCGACGCCGCCGTCAAGGACGCGACGCTCGGACATCCGCAAGCGCCGCTGCTGGCCTACGCGGTGGACGCGATGCGGTGCCAGGGCTGGCTGGGCATCAAGGACGACACGCAAAAGCACCTGGTGCTGACCGGGCTCAACCTGGTCGAGTGCGTCGCGGAAGCGGCCACCCGGCGCAAACGCTGAGACGCTCCAGGAGCGTCCAGGCGCCGCCTGTAATAGAGCCGCGACGAGCCAACGTGCCGGCACGCTCGCGGCTGGCCGGCTCAGCGCCTGGCGTTGGCGCGAGGCAGGAGGGCGGCAGTGCCAATGCGCACGGGCGTGCCGGCCACGTCAAGCTCGATGTCGCCCGTCACCGCCATGGAGTGCGCCAGACTCCACACCGTGATGGTCAGCACCGGCGGGTTCGGCGCGGCATGCGGGCCGTGGCCCGTCCGTGGCCTGCTAGTCAGTTCCATCAGCACCAGTGTCGCGTCGTGGTCCTCGCCCACGGCGAACTCTGCCCTGGACTCTATCTCCGCGAGGCCCTCCACCGTGTCGTGCCGTGGTGGCTCCACGTCGATGACGGCGCGCTCCAGCCCCGCCGCCAGGTCCACGGTTCGATACACCAGCCAGCGGCCGGCGAAGTCAGCCAGGCGCACGCCCGGCGCACCGTAGCGGCGCGACAGCCGGGCGTAGACAGCGTGGAGCAGCTGCGGCGGTTGCGGGTCGAGCGTGGAAAACATGGCGCGGCACTTTGCCAGCCGGTCCGTCCGCGCCAGGGCCCATGTTGCAGCACCGTCACACCAAGCGGGCGGGTGCGCGTGATATCCGGCCAGCCCTGCAGCGATACGGTGGGCCGTGCATGACAGCGTCAGGCATGTCCTGGCGGGTAGAAGAAGCCGCCGCCACGCTCCATTTCCAGGCGGGTTTCCTCCAGCAGATCCTCCTGCACCGGGTCCGGCGCGCCGCCTTCCTCCACGTGCGCCGCGTACCAGGCCGCGATCAGCGGCACCACCAGCGGCTCCGGGCCGTCAACCAGTTCGTCGAGGTCCAGGTCGCTCGCCTCGCAGATCGCCGCGATGGGTGCCATGGAAAAGCGCACCCGGCCATTGGCCACGTCGCGTGTCAGGCGCAGGTCCTCGAACTCGACGCCCTCAGGGATGGTCACGCGCAGCCGTCTCATGTCGCTCCTCCCAAGTGTTGCCATGCCGGGATACTCGCCCTTCGCCGCTGCTTTGGGCTGCGCAGGCATGGAAATCCCTGCCCTGTGGGGACTGAATGCCGCACAGTGGCGGCACCGGCAGGCACTGGAGCGCCTTGCGCGTCAGGATGCGGCGGCGTCAGCGCCCGGGGTGTCGGTGGCCGATGTCGCATCAGGAGCCGCTGCACGCCCAGGCGCGTTCACGCCGTTGGCAGGGCCCGTTTTGCGAGCGGCCTTCTTGGCGGACACCTTCTTGACCGCCGCCTTTTTCGCGGCGTGCTTCTTCACCGCGGGCACCGCCGTGTCGGCGGCCTCGCTCACCGGCGCAGCGTCCGCAGGCGCGGCCTGGGCGCGCATCTTCTTGGTCGGGGCCTTCTTGGCGGCAGCCTTCTTTGCGGGAGCTGGTGCCAGAGTCTCAGCCGCTTTCACGGACCCAGAAACCTTCTTGGCAGCCGGCGCGGCGGTCTTAGCACCGCGCTGGGCAGCCGAAACTCCAGTGGAGGCGGCGCTCGAACGGCGCGCGCCCCGGTGCTTTTGGACGCAAGCCGCCCCTCAGCACAATGGCTGAATGAAGACGTTCCTGTTGTTCGTTGCAGACGCTGGTCAAGTACCCGACGCTCACGGCCAGCCGGCTTTACGTGATGGTGTGCGAGCGCGGTTATGCAGGCTGTCAGCGTCACTTCCGGGAACTGGTGGCCGGGATGCGGCCGCGTCCCGCGGCACAGGCCTACCTGCGGCTTCGCACGCTGCCCGGTGAGCAGGCCCAGGTGGACTGGGCCCTATGCCGAGATCGGCATAGCGCCCACTACGCCGAGTCCCCGGGCATGCCGAGTAGTTGGGTATTTGCGCAATGACCTTCCTCCAAATCGAGATCGTCGTACGCTGAAATTGACCCCAGAAACTCGGCATATCTTTTTGCTCTACAAGTTCTTCAGGAAAGTGAGCAGGGCATCATCTGGCCTGTACGCCGATGCGACAGAAGTTGGCGACGCGGTCGTGGTCAGCACTTGTCGCTTCAGTTCCAAGTCGGCATTCAAGTAGACATGGGTAGTCTCTACTGATTCATGGCCGAGCCACATGGCAATCACTGATGTGTCGACACCGGCCTGCAGCAAGTTCATCGCTGCGGTATGTCTCAGCAAATGTGGAAATATGCGTTTGGTGCCCAATGACGGGCAGTTCTGCCGCGCCTTGTTGGCGTGCTTTGCGAGCAGGTATTGAATGCCGTCGTTGCTCATCCGACCACCTTCACGGTTAGGGAAGAGAACATTGCTAGTACCACGCACTGGTTCTGCAAGCCATGCGCGTAGGACTGCGGCCGTTTGTTTCGTAAGAGGCGTGCAGCGCTCCTTGCGACCTTTACCTATCACACGAACATGAGCGCCAGAACCTAAATCTACGTCGTTCCGAGTTAGTCCTGTCAACTCAGATAGCCGTAGACCAGACTGAACTGCAAGTAATAGCCATGCGTGGTCACGCCGCCCAGACCAAGCGCCTTGGTCGGGAGCCGCAAGGAGCGCATCGACCTCCTTGCGTTCAAGGTAACCAATCTGTCGATGAACGCAGCGTTTGCACGGTATCGCTAGGACTTGCTGGATCTGCACAGCGTGTTCAGGCAGTTCAAAAGCAGCGTACTTGAATAGTGATCGAATTGCCGTCAGACGCAAGTTGCGTGAACGCGCAGATACCCCACGATGATTCTCAAGATGGTCAAGATATTCGGTAATAAGTGGAGCATCGATATCCTGCCATGCCAGACTGGAGGGAGACTTGCCGGTACGATCGGTTGAAAATCTCAGCAGCAAGCGGAATGTGTCGCGATACGAGCTCACAGTATGCGGGCTGGCATGACGTTGCTGCATGAGTCGTTGAGTGAAAAACCGCGTCAAGATGGCGGCGAAACTCACTGCCGGCTTCATGACGTCATCTCCCAATGTCGTTCAAGCCGATCCTTTGCAAGGTTCATCAGCTCTGGGCAGGCGGAGATATACCAATACGTGTTGCGAGTCTCAGTATGACCCAAGTAAGCCGACAGAATGGGTAATTCTCGATCGACATGCTTGCCATCTTGGTACCAGCGCAACAGGGTCTGGATAGCAAATCGGTGACGAAGGTCGTGCAGTCGGGGACGTCGTCGGTCACGCTGCTTGGCAACACCAATGCTCTTGAGCAAGCGTTGAAAGGTATCGTGCGCCTGCTCATATGACAGGGGAGTCCCGTGATCATTTACAAATACACGCTCCGTTGTGTATGCAGCACGGAATGATTGTCTGCGCCATATATAGTCCGCAAGAACATCCATCGCGGTGGGGTGCAGTGGAACCAAGCGCGACTTCCCAAATTTGGATGAGCGGACAGTAATAACTGCCTCGTGAACGTCTACGTCGCCGAGATTCATCGCAAGTGCCTCGCCAATACGGAGCCCTGTCACGGTCAGTAAACCGAACAGGCAGTGGAACGTCCAGCGCCGCAGGCTGTCTTCTGGAGGGAGCGTCAAGGCAGCACGCAGCAATAGCTCAATCTCTCCATCGGTAAAGAAATGCGGGGGGTTGCGAAGCTTCTTGCAAGGAATGACATCAGGAGGCGGAACCTCCGTTCGCTCATCGATTGCACTGCAGTACCTTGCGAACAGACGTACAAATCCTAGCCGTCGGGCCCACCGAATAGGCTGAACTGAACTTGGCAGCAAAGCCCACCGCAGCGCAGATTCATT
The DNA here is from genome assembly GCF_009760915.1 of Azohydromonas aeria. Lineage (GTDB taxonomy): Bacteria > Pseudomonadota > Gammaproteobacteria > Burkholderiales > Burkholderiaceae_C > Azohydromonas > Azohydromonas aeria. The sequence goes on along the minus strand of NZ_VIDQ01000056.1, from coordinate 37,947 downwards.
AGTAATGTAGTCCAAACCTTCGCCCTCCATATAGGTCACAAAGGCTGCCAGCCCGGTTCCTTCACTCTGTAGTTTGAATCCCAGTGCGCGACGCATGGAAAGGTAGTCATGCAATAGAGATCGCAAAGTATTCATTGCGCACTCCCCGGCCATGCAAGGCTTATTGAACGTAGAGCGGTAAAGTCAACCTTTGCATAGATGGATGTTGTCTTTTGATGCTGATGTCGCAGCAGGCTGCCAATCTCCGTCAAGCTGGCGCCTTGCCGCAGCAACTGACAAGCCAGCGCATGACGAAATTGGTGTGCTCCTGCGTGGGGCGGATGAATACCTGCCCGAGCAATGGCTGCGACGACAATTGATCCGATGCTGGTTTGTGATCCAAGCCCAGCGATAGGAGCGTTCACGCGGAGAAACAGGCTTCTACAGGCACTACGCGGTCTACCTCGCTGAAGATATTCCACAATTGCGCTGCCCACGTCAGCGGGCAATGGTAGCTCTGAGCGCTGTCCGCCTTTGCTGCCAACCACTGCAAGACTTCCTTGCTCCCAATCTATACTGTCGAGGGTAAGAGCGACAATCTCGCTGGAGCGCAGACCCAATCGGGACAAAAGCAACAATATTGCGTAATCGCGGCAGCCAACGGCTGTGTCACGTCGGCAACTTGCAAGAACAGCCTCCACGTGATCCTGTGAAATAGCCCTTGGAATGCCTGTCATTGACCAGTTCGGCACGGTAGGAACCGCTGCGGCGAGGTTCAATGAAACCGCACCGCGCATGCGCAAATAGCGTAGGAACGACCGCAGCGCAATGGTTGCGCTCTTCGCTCGGGCAGGGCTGTATCGAGAAGCTTGTCTCCTTATAAATTCCACCACGTCTGCAGCACGTAGCTCATCGAAGTTAAGGACACCACTTCCAAATCGTTCGCTCAGGAAGTGCTCGGCGAAGGAAATATACTGAGCGCACGTTGAGCGCGACAATGCTTGATCCTTGAGAAGGGACGCACCATAATTGAACATTGCCTGCTGGATCGCCGAAGCGTCAACAGAATTATTAATGGCAGGCTGCTGGATTAAGTTAGAGCTCCGCAAGAAACACATTAGCCTCTGCAGGCATGGTCGGTCTCCGATTCTCTTCGATTGCGGGCGTTCGACCGCACGCATGAAGACTCCAACGTGCTCATCTGATAGCGAGGTCAATGTGATGGCATTTGTCTCCAACCATCCGCTGAACTTCGCGATAAGGCGCACTTGTGGGGCTATTGATCGCCGCGTGAACCCTTGCTCTAACAGATCTCTTGCTATCGCATCGATATAAATTGCAATTGGACCTGTAGGAGCATGCAGCAGTGACCATATCTTGACTTCAGATCGTTCCATTTGATCCTCCATGAAGGGGATGAACACCATGGAGGAAAATGCAATGCCGAGTAAAGCGACGCTTGCAGTCGTCCTATGTCGTCATGTCACCGGAACTACTCGGCATGCCCGGGGACTCGGCGTAGTGGGCCCACATGGGCCACATCGAGGTCGGCCGGGCGCGGCGCCCGCTCATGGCCTTCAGGTGCTCCGAAGTTAAGGCGTCGTGGCGCTCCTGCAGGGCGCGCACGTGGTCGAAGGCGGCTCGGCGCAGCAAGGCGTCCTCAGTGTCGTGCTGCGTCACGCAGCCGCTCCTTCTTCCTTCGGTCCGCGTGCTGAGGGAGCCCAGCGCTCAATGCTGAGCTGCAGCGCGGTAAGCTCCACGGCCTCACTCAGCCGGGTGAACAAGTCGCCCTCCCACGCGATGGGCCCGCCGATCCGGCGTCCGAGCATGTCGTACTCTTCCAGAAAATGGTGCGCTTTGCGGCGAGAAGCGCAAGCGAATCAAGAGGTTAGGTAATCCGCGCAAACGGTGGCCCAGTCCACTTTCCAAATGCCTGTCAACAAAGGATAAATTGGCCAGAAACGCATCATTCATCCTGAAAAATACGAACTCAAGACAGCGCCGCAAAGCGCTCAGCAAGCTGCTTGAATTTCGTCGCGAAGCGCCATCAGCGCCCCCAGACGCTTCTTAAGCAGCAAGGATTGATCCGACTTGGAAACGGTCTCTTCGCGAATTTGGTTCAATACGCCGTCCAATTCACCCAACGGTGTATCAAAGGCAGTCGTCAGCATGGCTTTCATTTCCTTGTTGAGAGCCGCGCGAACGAAGTCTGCATGGGCCTTGTACGCCTTTCGTATTTCCCTCTTGGCTTCCAGTATCTGCTTCGCTCGTTGACTCTGTTGGTAGTCATCGTAAAACTGCATCAACACGCCGATGCAAGCCATAGCCGGACCCAAGAATTTGGCGCCCTTGCCGATACCGTCCGCTATTTTGATGGCTTCGTAAGGTTTGAAACTATGCCCGAAAAAGTTTCCCAATTCCTTGACGGCGGAATGAACCGGACTACCGGACACCTTAGTCAATCCTGACTTGGATGCATTGCCGACGGCATTTTCCGTAATCCAAGAGCAGCCTCTCTTTGCACCGCTCAGCAGTGTCTGATTGAACGCCGTGTTAATGGCCGCCGGACCATCGACTGAAAATTGACTTTCAGTCGTGAAGTCATGGCGTAAACTGGATATCTCTATGGTTTCGAAAGCCGCTTTGACTTTCCGGGCCAAGGGAGACTCTGAGATGGCAACAAGCTCCTGTTCAAGATCTTCCTGACAAGTTACCAAGACGCCTTCAATCGACTTCAGCGCCGCACTGCAGCTTTTGCCGCATTGGTCGTTGGCCCGCTGCTGCGTCGCCTCGAATTCATGCTGTGAAATCTCCGTACCGACACAGTCCGCAAGTTCATTGCCTTGGGCCTCCATCTTCGTAACCATCTCTTCGAGCAGTCCTTCCACGCGCTCCTTGACATGTCGCCGGCGGTTGCGAAACGCTTTCCTGAATTGCTCCAAGATGCTGATCAATCCAGCCGTCTTGGGGTCGGAAACATCAAGGCTGGCGATCATGGATTCCAGCCGATCCTGGAGCTCGGATAGCGGCTGCGTCAGTCTGGCAGCAATGCCGCGCTCGGCCACGAATTCGTCGATAGCCTTCACGAACCCCGACCGGTTTGCCAATGCTTCCAACTCGCGCCTTTCGAACTCGTCGTCTTCATCCAGGGCATCAAAATATGATTGCGCATCGGTGAACACGATCTTGAAGTCTTCCGGGATTCTGGGCTCCAACACCGCCGACATTCCCGATATTTTCGTATCACGGCTACCGGAATCATTGCCAGACTTGTTGACAACGATCATTAAATCCTTCGCGCGTCCCTGTTGAAAACACAAACGGCGGAAGGCTTGGCCCACCACGTCGTCAAACAATTCATTGGTGATGACAAACACCAGCAGGTCTGCGTTTTTAATGGCTTCAAGCGCGTCGGCGTCGTGCTCCTCACACACGCCTGCAAGAATGCCGGGCGTGTCCCATATCTGCACTGAGCCGAAGGAGTATTCATCCACACGGAACGTAGTAACGCCCGCACCGACCTTGATATGCTCAAAACCTGTGAGCATCTTGATCAACGACGATTTTCCCGCACTATACTGACCAATGAACGCAATCCGCAGGGGTGCGATGGCCATATCCGTTTGAAAAGACGGCGTTGGCGCCATCGAGCCGGTAGCTTGTGTGGTCTCCTGAATGAATTCCTCAATCTTCCGCTTAAACAAGTCATATTGAACGTTTTGCATTCGCTTCTCCTTTACAATGCAATGGGCCTGATTTCAACCCGGCAAATTCCAGCAACCATCTTAATTTTTCTGTGGTCTTTCCCGTAAACTTTGCCAAGCTTTTCTTTTGAAACAAATATCTTAACTACGTTGTTACCAATATTCTCCACGCGCTCGATCAGCCCTCGGTATAGGTGCATGACTTTATTTTCAATACTGCCTTCGTAGATCACCTTGATGTCTTCATTCAAGGCATCACCAATCTGCCTTAGCAATTCGCCATCACGAAAGTATGCATGGGTCGAAAAATAGCATGCATAGCCCCGGCTCCTGACGATGCGTGACATAGAAGGTAATGCAAAGTGGCGTTTCATGACCAATGCCGCCACACGGTGCAGCAGCCGGCTATTGAGTTCGTGCTCCACGCTCAGCAACTGATCCTTGGTCTGCTCGACACTGTTCAAGAACTTGGTGAGCGCGATGCACAAAGAAATCAGATTGGCTTCGGCAGGTACCAAGGTGGCGCGGGTGATCTTGTTGTCAAACCAGTCTTCAAGATTTTTTCTGATTTTCAATTTTTGCTGATTCAGCTGCTTTTCCAATTCCTTGCGCTGCTTCAGCTTTGCTTCATTTAACTTGCGATTGCGGCTGTCAGAGAGCCACGAGAAAATTCCAAACAACAAACTTGCACCTGCCGCAATCCATCCAACTGGATTCCAGGCGTTATAGAAGGCAATGGCGCTGAGCACGCCGGCAATCGCCGATCCCCATCCGTTGATGCGTTTGTAATCAAATTCCGAAAAGCTGCCACCCGGATGCAGTGCGTCCAATCCCATGCCGATCGTGATGGAATCCTCAAGGGCTTGGTTGAAATCCCTCAACTCATCCATGACCCTTTCAACCAACTCGCAAGTCGCATCTTGGATGCTCTCTTGAACCTTGTACTGCTTAACGTGAGCGTTCCATGCCGACTCGGCATTGGCATTTTCTACGTGATTATCCACGAAGTCGGACACTGAATCCTGCAGTGGCTTGAAAGCCTTGTCCACCAAGTCAGCCATCGTGGCAGGCAAGTCATGCAGCAACTTGCTTTTCCAACGCCGGACCCGGTTCAGTATGCTTTCATAGTTCTGCAGCAAGCTCCGCATCCGGTCGCGCTGCTCATGCAGCAATTGGTCCTGCTGTTCAATCTGAAACAAGGCGGAGTCCAGAAAAGTTTGAACTCTTCTAATAGCACCACGAGTTTCCACTTCTATTCTCAGCGCATCAATCAAGTGCCCGATGCGGCTCAAGGTGTGTAGTTCGGCAGCCATTTCTCCGCTTTCCTGGGTGGCCAGGAAAGCGGCTTGTGCATGTATATGAATGACTTTGATGTCAGGCTGCATGCCTGCTCGCGTGGCAAGGAACCGGAGACGCCCGATATGCTCGGCAATGTCCTCTTCCTTGTACACATACTTCTCGGGATTTTTCAGGGCGCGGCGCCTTGTGCCTTCATTGCTCAAATCCTTTTTGATGTTGAGAAGAAAAATAAGAGGCTTGTTTAAGCGATGCACGTGGACCAACTCGTTGAAAGTAGATTCCTGGATGCCGTCGCTGTTGAGGAGGAACAAGACGACATCAGACTGTTCTAGTATTTCCCGGGCCATGGCAGTGTCTTCACCCCCCTCAAACGCACCGAAGCCAGGCGTGTCAATGACACGGAGGTCATTCCACACATATTCCCTTACGTCGCGAGTGGTGCGTTGCGCACCCCGACCTATGGTCGAGCCGTCGCCTCCAGTGAGCGCTTCACGAAGTGTGCTTTTCCCTGCCATTGTCCTTCCAAACAACATGACGTTAAAGTAGGACAGGCAATTCTTGTGTTTCCTGATGCTGGCATGACGCTGTTCCAGGAGTCGTGCATGGTCAATATTCAGTTGTTCGACCATGGTGGCCAAGCCGTCCTGGACAAGTTTTTCCTTTGAGAAGGTGGAAACTCCTTCCCTCACAATGGAAGACAAGGACGATTTCAGCTGCTCGATGGAATCGTCGCATCGCTCAAGATGCTCAACGACGACGGACAACTCCGTTTTGGCTATCTTTTTGCATTGGTGCAGTGCTTGGTTGTACGACTCTTCTGCGCGCATAATGCTTTGCTGGTGTTGCGTCAGGTGTCGGTGCACCGACGTGCGTTTAACGATATGCAAGGCCACTAGTGCTTGGCCGGGATCAAGGGTCCGAAGGGTTTATTGATTCCGGTGCGCTGCCGCTGTTGCGGCCCATCTTAGGGGTAGGCGGATTTTTCGTGCGGATTGGTACGGCTATACCAAAATTCCCTTTGACAGACAGACACTTGCAAATTTCATGCGACGGCCAAGTAGGTGGTTTACCAAATTTTTGATGCGCTCTGTTTTTTTTTGACTTCAGGTCCACCTGTCTGCACAAAAAGTCCGACTACCCTAGATTCGCAACGCAGCTATTCCACGATTGCATATGGTAAATAATTTTTCTTGCTGCTGTTCATCGCAATACGTGTTCGGCAAGTACACTTTGAACCTCGTAAATGTTAAGCCTTTTGTTGAACTGTTTCTGGACTGGCGTAGGGTTGCCTGAAATCCAAATCTTCAGTTCTGCATCAAGATCAAAATGACCCGCAGTTTCCACGCTGAAATGTGTGATGCTTTTATAGGGTATGGAGTGGTACTCCACCTTACTGCCGGTTACCCCCTGCTTGTCAACGAGCACCAGTCGCTTATCGGTAAAGACAAAGTAGTCGCGGATAAGTTGGTATGCTTGCTCCACTCGTTCGCTAGACGCTAGTATTCGACTGAACTCAGTTTGAATCTTGGCGGTGTCGACTTTGGAGGCATTGCCAAGCATGCCGTCAAGTATTCCCATGATTTGTCTTCGTAATGTTGCAAGACTCTAGTGAGATTACGCACCGCCTATGGCCTTGCGAGGCATGATAGGCGGTGATGCTTTGAGCAAGCAGTTTCTTTAGCGGCTCGTGCTGCCGTACTTCGTCTTGGCTCGCAGGAATGCTACCTGCACAACACAAGGCATGGTGACGCGGTAGGCCGGGCCAGAAATATCGAACGCTGTCCACAAGGCAGTTAGCGCCCAACCAATTGGGCCAGCAAACGTGCCAATAGTCCGCATTAACACTTGATTGCCGGCGAGGGTCAAACCTCGCCCAATAAGGAATTTGGCGACCGCGTTGGCGACGATCGCGGCGATCTTGTAGGCCATGAAGCCGCTCATGACGACACCGCCTTGAATGGCCGCGATGACGCCTTGCTTGGTCATATCAGTGGTTTTCAAGTCCAGATCCTTGACCACGTCTCGCAACTGTGCAGGCGTCATGTCGGCCATGGAGTCGGTCAGAATCTTCATCAGAAGATTCATCTCAATCGTCTCAACCGACGCCTTCTCGTTGTAATTGACCTTCATCTTGTCACAGACATCGGTCAGCACTTCCTTGTACGACACGCCCTTGCCGCCCCGGAAGATCGTGGCAAAGGTGTTGCCGCCGAAGCATTGCAGCTCCGCTGCAATCAGGTCCCAGTAGCGTTTGTGGTCCGGGCTATACCGCTTGTACTGGTCGGTTCCTGTGAGTTCTTCTGTCAGCCTGATGGTGCCATCCTTATCCTTGGTGAGCATCTGCACCAGGATGTCCAGGTCGTCGCTGCTGCAGCTCCTGAGGAACTCGAGATCAGGGTCGTGTCGATAGGCCAAGATAAACTGTCCTTTTAGGGTGGTGGGTAAAAACGTTGGAATTGCCGAAGGGCTGCCTCTGTATTCAAGTAAGCGTTGGGGTTGGTCGAAGTCGCGGCTGCCTTTTTGCGTTGGAGCTCAGGATGGATTCGCCCGGGCCACGCGGTAACTGACGGTATTCTGGTATGACGGTGAGCAAACGGAGCTAATTCATGCATTCACTGCAGGGAAGCCAAGAGGTGAATAAGCAATCCAACCAGGCCGCCTACCAGCGTGCCGTTGATGCGGATGAATTGGAGATCCCGTCCTACGGCGAGCTCGATGCGGCGGCTCATCTCGGTCTTGCTCCAGGCGTCGATCTGGGCCTGTATGAAGGCGGCGACCTTTCCGCGGTTGTCGCGCACCAGCGGTGTGGCTGCGGTTACCACGGCATCGTTGATCCACTGGCGCAAGGCCGCGTCGCTGTCGAGCTTGCGGCCGCAACCCAGCGCTAGCGCGGCGGCGTGGCCAGCCAAGCGAGACTCAGGCTGCGCCAGGTCATGCTCCAGCCAGGCCCGTGCGTCGTTCCACAGGCCTTCCAGGCAGGCCGCCAGTTGCGGGCTTTGCAGGGCACCGAGCTGGAAGCTGTGGAGGCGCTCGGCCAAGCCGGGATCTGTGCGAAGGCGAACCAACCAGTCGCGGATGTGGGATTCGTAGCGCTGGCGCAGCGCGTGTTCAGGATCGTCGAGCGCGGCCACCAGCGAAGCCTTTACCGACCCGCGCAGCCGTTCAGCACCCGCATTGGTGAGCGTGCGCAGCCAGGCGTTTTCCACCCCCAAGGCCTCGTCGATCATCCTGTTGATGTGCCCCTGGGCGCCTTCAGACTCCAGCCACAGTACTGATTCCTTGAGCGCCCAGTCCAGCAGCTCGTGGTGACGCCGTTCGGTGACGAGCTGCTCGGCGAACTGCGCTACAGGCTGACTGAGGTCATAGGCCGATAGGCGCTGCACGAGTGCCGCCTGCAGCATGGCGCGCAGCCTTTGGTCGTCCATCTGCGCCAGCAGCCGCCGGCCACCCTCCACCAGCACCACGCCCAGCCGCTGGGCGTTGGCCTGGTGGCCCAGCCACTGCGCGAGCTTGTGTGCCGGGTCGAAGGCGCGAATGCGTGCGACGACGGCGTCCACGGTGATGAAGTGCGTTTCGACGAACTCGCCCAGGTTGCGCGCGATGTCGTCCTTGCTGTCTGGGATGATGGCCGTGTGCGGCAGTGGCACGCCCAGCGGATGGCGAAACAGCGCCACCACGGCGAACCAGTCGGCCAGCGCGCCCACCATGGCCGCCTCGGCAAAGGCCGCCACGAAGCCCCAGGCGGCATGGTCCTCACGTAGGCTTCGTGCAGCCAGGAAAAGGCCTGCCATGGCCACGAAGAGCCCGGTCGCTATCACCCTCATGCGCTTGAGCTGGCGTGCCCGATTTGCATCGCGCTCGGCCTGCAGCAGCACCAGGGGATCATTGTCCGCAAGGTTCACGGCGCCTCCCTCCATGTTCTTGTCGCCGTCTGCATGTCAAGACGGCAGTCAGCACTCAGGCCGCTGCGCCCCGACATTTCAGAATGTAAACCATCCTGGGCTGCAGTCTGTCTGCAGCCCAGGGACGGACCTCACACGCGCCGGCGTGACAGCAGCCGCTGCAGCCGGGCCGATAGCCCCGGTACAGACGAAGGCGTCGATGCCGGTGCGAGACGCGAGCCCAGCTCGCGCTCCAGCATCGCCAGGGCCTCGCGCAGCCGCGACTGCGTGTGGTCGGACAGCAGTGCCTGCAGTGCAGCCTCACTCCCGTGCGGAGCGCCAGCGCTAGAGCCGCGCTTCACCCATAGCGTCAGCACCAGCCAGGCGTCCAGCGCTGTGATGCCCAGGGCCTTCAAGCCACTGACCACCGCTTCGAGTTCGCCCGGCACGCCTTCCTGATCGACGGCTTCGAGAAGGCTCTGAGGCGGTGCTCCTGCAGCCAAGGCATCGAGCACGCGCTGCGCCAAGGTCTGCAGTTGTGCGACATCCAGGGCGGGGGGCTCCACGTCCGGCGCCATGCGCGCCTTGCTGGATCGGATCCCCGGCGATGACCGCACCGGATCGCGGCTGCTGCGCCAGCGGGAATACATCGGCACGCCCGAGTCCATTGCCTTGAAAGCCGCGTCAAACACCGGTGCACAGGCGGTGAGTCCCGCAGCGACTGACGCTGCCCCCGCCACGATGCCCATGCCGCCCCAGCCACCCGCCAGCATCTGCGGCACGACATGCAGGTCGGCCACGTCGGTGATCTTTTCGCCAGCGGCGCGCTCGTGGACCACGACACAGCAGGTATGGCGCGTGAGCAGCTGGTAGTCGAGTGCGAGCCGCGAGGCGGCCGGCACGTCGTCGAGGTCCTGCAGCCGCCGCGCGGCCAGCATGCGCGCAAGCGTTGCGGCTTCCTGAGCTGGCTCTACCGCTGCGCTGGCGATCTCCACGCTGCGCCCGTCCGCGCTGCGGCCCAAGAGCCTTACTTGGCGTGGCAGCTCCTGGTCGAAGCGTGCCTGCACCAGCAGCGTGTCGCCGCCAAAGGCGCTGCTTGCCAGCGGGCTCGCGTCCTGGGGCTCCACGTCCCAGACGCAGCGCAGATCCTGCCAGGGCTGCTGGCGGATGCGGCCGAAGGCGCGGTCCACGGCCTGTTCCAGGCTTTCGCCCGGCGTGGCGAACTCGCACGCGCCGCCCGTGGCGCCGGCGAGCTGGCGCAGCAGCCCCTCGCGCGGCGCCGAGCCCACGCCGATGGCGAAGATCCGGTGTCCCGAGCGCCGGGCCGCGGCCACCATGGCCTCCACCTCCCAGACCTGCGCGTCGGTGATGAGCAGCACGTCCGCGCCATCACTCTTGCCGGGCAGGGCGAACACCGCCTCCAGCGCTGCTTGCATCTCGGTGCCGCCCAGCGAGGCGTCGGTGGCCGCCACCAGCTGCGCCAGCCGTTGGCGGGTTGCCTCGTCCCCGCAGCGGGGTGTGGCCAGGTCATGGGCCACCGTTGAGCCGAAGCGGCTGTAGCTCACGTGGTCCTCGGCACCCAGGCGCTGCACCACCTGCGCCAGCGCCCGCCGCGCCGAAGCGATGCTGTCGCCGTTCATGGAGCCCGAGCAGTCCACCAGGATCTTGAGCGTCACGCCGCCGCGCTGCGCGGCCATGGGCAGCCGCAGTGCTGCCAGCGCCACGTGCTGTTGCCTTCCACCGTGGCTGTCGAGCCCGTGCAGCGCCAGGGTGGCTTCAGGCGCGGGCTGCAGCGTGAACACCACATCGCGGTCCAGGGCAGCGCTGTCGCACAGCGTGAGGCGCACCCGGTCCTCCATCCGCTGCGACGCCACGCGGTGCGTCTCGCAGCGCACCGGTGCAGCGGCCAGGGCTCCCACGATGTCGAGGGTGAGCTCCAGCGGGTACTGCGCATCGATCGAATGCTCGGGAACCTGCTGAGGCTGCAGCGACGGGGCACCGAAGCGCGGCGCCAACACCGTGGGCAGCACGGCGCGGATGCGGCCTTGCTCCTCCTGCAGCCACTGGCCCCAGCGCAGCGTCACGACGAGCTGCTCGCCCGGCGCCAGATTGCCCAGGTTGGCCGTGAGCAGGCCATCGTCGGCGAGCTCCAGCATCACCGGCGTGTCGCCGTCCTGCAGTGCTTCCTCGTAGGTGCGTTCGGCCTCAATCCGCGCCAGGATGGTGCCCGTGCGGCGTTCCTGGCCCAGCTGCGTCTGCAGCCCCAGGAACACCGCCTGCGACGGCAGCGGGAAGGTGTAGACCACCTCCAGCGGGCTCTTGCCCGGGTTGGCATAGGTCTGCTGCAGGACCGTCTCGAACAGCAGTCCCTCGATGCGCGCGTCAGCCCGGGCGCGTACCAGGGCCGGCCGCATCGTCGATGCGCGGCCTGCGCCGGCGTGGATGTTCATGGTCTTCATGTCGTCCTCCCTCCCTTGATGTCCTGCGTGAGCTGCTTAGATCAGTCCCGTGGCGGCTCGTCGGGCGTGCCGCGCAGGGTGCGGTACAGCCGTGTCACCTCGCGCACCAGATCGCGCAATTGCTGCGGATCCAGCCCGGCGCGCGAGGGCTCGACGTGCAGCTCCAGCCCGTCGGCGAGCGTCACGCGGCTCCAGACCTCCACCGTCCCCGGCTGCACGGCCCGCGGCGGCGGGTCCTCGGGTGCGCCGGCCAGCAGCTCGCGGATGCGCTCCAGGCTCAGGCCGGCGTCGCTCCAGCGCCGTACCAGCAGCAACTGCTCCAGGTGGCGGCGCAGGTAGTGCGCACCCCGCTTCTCTCCTTCGGGCCGGTCCACCAGGCCTTGCGCGATGTAGTAGCGCACCGTGCGAGCCGTCACGCCGGCGAGTGCGGCGACCTCGTCCAGCGAGTAGCGCTCGGGTTCGGCCTGGGCTTGCGTGCTCATGGCTGCAATATATGGCAGTCAAGTGTCGCAAACAAGTGTTGTAAATCAGATTTTCCAGCGCTTGGCACCCAAGCGCATCCCCATGGCTCGATAGCCTGACAGGCGCGAGGCTCATGGCGTGAGCCAGCGCGGCCGGCACGGCAAAAAAAGTCGCCAACGCATCAAACACAACGCTTCTGGAGTTCTTCCCATGCTGGGTACCGCCGCCGGCGACATCGCCAGACACCGCCCGCAAGTTCACCAACCGCCGCACCAAGGATTTCGGCCCGCTCTTCCACGAGCGCTCGCGTTTCACCGACGACACGGTGTGCACCGTGGCCGTGGCCGACGCGCTGGTCAACGAGCGCGACCCAGCCCGGGCGCTGCAGGACTGGGGCCGGCGCTACTGGGACAACGGCGGCTGGGGCCAGCGCTTCGCGCTGTGGCTGGCCGACAACGACCCCAAGCCCTATGGCAGCTGGGGCAACGGGGCCGCGATGCGCGTGGCGCCGGCGGCGCTGCTGGCCACGTCGCTGGAGGAGGCAGTGGCGCTGTCAGATCACGTCACGCGCGTGACGCACGACCATCCCGAGGGGCTCAAGGGCGCCGCGGCCACCGCGGCGGCCATCTGGCTGGCGCGGCAGGACGCCGCGGCGGACGACATCCGGCGCGAGATCTCGTCGCGCTTCGGGTACGACCTCGCCATGACGGTGGACAGCATCCGCCCGACCTACCGCCACGACGAGAGCTGCCAGCGCTCGGTGCCGCAGGCCCTGGTGTGCGCGCTGGAGGCCACGGGCTTCGAGGATGCCATCCGCAACGCCATCTCCATCGGCGGCGACAGCGACACGCTGGCGGCAATCGCGGGCTCCATTGCCGAAGCGCGCTTCGGCATGCCCGAGGACGTTGCACGCGCGGTGTGGGCGCGGCTGCCCCAGGACATGCGCGAGGTGCTCAAGGCGCTGTACGCGCTTCACGGCCAGCGCAGCGCTGGCGCGGCGTAAGCGAAGCCACGGCATCGGGCTGTCATACTGGCGCCGTAACACCCGGTTGCAGTGGGTGGACCGACTGGGCTGGTCCGCGCCGGGGTGACGACTTCCCAAGCAACACGGCGCGTACATCCCATGGTCCAGGTCCATCCCCCGCTGGAAAGCATCCGGCCCTTGTCGCCCGGCGAGCATGCCGAGTTCCAGGTCCTGCAGACGCTCGCGCGCGGGCTGCCCCAGGCGTATGCGCTGTTCCATGGCGTGAACTGGGCTGAGGCAAGGCCGGGTGCGGACCTACACGGCGAGATCGACATCGTGGTGGTCAACGACGCGGGTGACGTCGCGCTGCTGGAGGTCAAGGCCGGCACCGTGTCGATGGATGAGCAGGGCATCTTCAAGCGCTACGGCGCCTCTACCAAGGACGTGACGCGGCAGGCCAGGACGCAGTTCGACGCCGTGCTGCACCGGCTGCGCAGCGAGGGCCTGGGCAGTGGGCGGCTGCTGCACTTGCTGGTGCTGCCCGACCAGCGCGTGGAGGGGCCCGGGACGATCGCGTTCCCGCGGGACCGCATCCTCGACGCCGCGGATTGCGTGGACCTATGCGGCTGCCTGCAGCGCACGCTGGGAGCGGGCCGGCCTGATGCCGCGGTGAAGGCGAGCGTGTGCGACTTCTTCGCCGACCGGCTGGGCCTGGAGCCCGACGTCTCCATCCTGGCCGGGGCGTTGCGGGAGCGCGTGACGCGCATCGCCGGCGGCCTGGCGGACTGGGTACCGCGCATCGAGTCTCCCTCGGGCGTCATCCGCGTGCAGGCCACGGCAGGTTCTGGCAAGACGCAGTTGGCGATGCGGCTGCTGCGCCGGGCGCGCGCGGCCAGCCGCGCAGCAGCCTACGTCTGCTTCAACCGGCCACTGGCCGACCACATGCGCGACATCGCCCCGGCGGGCAGCCGGGTGGCAACCTTCCACCAGCTGTGCTGGGAAGCCGCAGGCTCGCCGCTGGGGGCGCAGCAGGACTACGCCGCGCAGGCGCGACAGTTCGTGGAGGCCGGCGCCGTGGCCGAGCCGGCTTGGGACGTGCTGGTCATTGACGAGTTGCAGGATCTGCAGCCCGATTGGGTGCAGGCGTTGCTGGACCGGCTGCGCGACGGCGCCAGCGCGGTGCTGCTCGAGGACCCGGCGCAGTGCCTTTACACCGACCGGCAGGAGATGGACATCACGCAGGCCGTGGTGGTGCGCTCGCAGGAGAACTACCGCAGCCCACGCCGTGTGGTGGAGGCGATCAACCTGCTGCGCCTGGCACCCGAGCCGGTGCTGGCTTGCGGCCCGTACCAGGGAGAGCACCTGGAGCCGGCCATCTACCAGGCCGACGGCGGCGGCAGCCTGGTGCGCGAGACGGCCCGAGCGGTGCAGCGCTGCCTGGACAAGGGCTTCGCGCTCGACGCCATCACGGTCCTGTGCTGGCGCGGGCGTGACAACTCGGCCCTGCTGGCGCTGGAGCGGCTGGGTAACTGGAGGCTTGCGTGCTTCAGTGGCGCCTACGACGAGCGCGGCCGCCCGGTGTGGAGCGACGGCGAGCTGCGCATCGAAACCGTGCGCCGCTTCAAGGGCCAGTCGGCCGATGCCGTCGTGCTCACCGAGGTGGATTTCGACGAACTGGGGTCCTTGCAGCGCAGGCTGCTGTTCGTGGCCCTTACGCGCGCGCGCATGCATGTGGAGATCGTCATGACCGCCACGACCGAAGGAGCGCTGATGGCGCAAGCCAAAGGCGCTGGCTGAAGCGGCTGGAGGCTTAAGCCAGGAGCGCCTGATTGCCACCCGTGCAGGTTCACACTCGACCAACTCGGCAGTGGAGGCCAAGTGCGCACGCCTTCCGGCTGCCAGGACTGCTGGACATTAAAGACCCAAGGCAACACGCAGCTTGCCGTCGGCCACGTAAATGTCCTTGATGACCTTCGCCGTGACGCCTTCAGGAATCTCGTAGACAGGCACTTTTTTGAGCGCATGTTCCAGCGCAGGGTGAACAAGCTTTGCCAGAAACTCGGTTTTCCCTGTCGAAACCCCATCGATGTTTAGTATGGATATTTCCGGCTCGCCGACATACAGCTTTCGTGAACCTTCAGGAAACACAAGTTCCCCCGTCAGCTTGACGCTTCCAATCTTTGGACCCAGAAGGGGGGCCTTGGCTGTAACGTCCATCCTGATGCCAATTCTTGTGCTGTCCTTTTCAATGTGGAGCAAAGGATTGGCAAGGGTCAAGGTTCCCATCGGTTTTTCAAAGGTAGCAGGAAATTCCTTTTGAACTTGTTTTTGCAGGAATTCCTGGCTCAGGCCAAAGGAGAACAGCGCAGGGCGGCGAATGACTGGCGCCGAATTATGGGCAGCCGTTTCGTCGCCCTCGCGCAAGGCCCTGATGGCATCAACTGACGGCAACAGCGCATCCCTTTTCTCAAGCGCATACCGTACCAGGACGCCGCGAGGCACTACGAGTCTGACGGCTACAGGCAAGAGGTCATAGGCTGCTTCTACGGCAACCGAGAAGATTTTGTCATCCTTGAGCTTTTCCTTGGTCAGCGGCATGAGGACATCGACAAGCGCACGCTCGACCCGGGACCAGTTCTGATCAAGAAATGAGCTGGCCTTAAGCCTTGCCGCGTTGGCATGCTGACTCGATGACTCCAGCACGTGATCCTTGATGGGAGGAAATCTGTGCAGCATTTTGTTTTCCTGTTTGGCTAGAAGGGGAGCCGGGACACAGCTTGGCATCTGTTCTTTTGCAGAAGATTCTGTACCTCAAGCAAAAAATCCTTCCGGGAGGATTGTCCCGGGCGGACTAGTAGTTTTGTCCTGTTGGCGATGCCTTGGACACGCTCACGGCGGTGCAGCTAACGCGGCGAACCGTCCTGCTGAAGACCAAATGGTGAACATATCAGTCAACAGCCTTGCCGCCGACCGAGACGCCGCATCGCAGCTTCTGTAGCGCAAGTTCAAGTTTGATTGCAGGACACGCGCTTGGAAAACGCGATTCGTGCTGTGCGGTGGAAATCGATGCAGACAAGGGGAAGCAGGGTGGCGTGCGGAAGCGAGCGATCTGTACGCAACCATCGGTACTGAAAGATCCAGGAGCCTGACGTCTACCGACATGCCTGGGATGCCGGTAGGCACGAGTACAGTGATTTTTTTCAAAAAACTCGTTAAGCTGTCATCCTAGCTGCAATAAAAAGTTTGAACCGCAGTCGTAGGGAGGGAGAGTTGCCTTTACCGTTGATTCCACTTGCCATGGGTGCTGCTGCCTTGACCAGTGCAGTGGCTGGCTTGAAAAAAGCCTGGGATGCCAAGGAAAACTTTGCCACGGCCGAGCGATGGACGAAGGATGCCGAACGGCGACTTGAACAGGCGTCTCGGGCGCTGGAAATCCGTCGCAAGGCGGTAAGCGAGCAACTGGCCGAACTCGGCACGCTGCGACTGAGAATCCAGAGCAAGAGTCTTTCCAAGCTCGTGCATCTCATGAACCAGGTCAATGGTGCGGAGATCGGCTCGATCACCGTGGAAGGGTATGAACTGTCCATTGACACGGTGCAGGTTGAGGACGTCTCTGCTTCGGCATACGAGGCAACTGACTTCCTTCAGCATGGCATGCAGGGTGCGTCGGCTGGCGCTATGGTGGGTGTCGGTATCGGCCAAGCTGTCAGCATGCTGGGTGCTACTTCGGCTGGCACTGCCATCTCGGGTCTATCCGGGGCTGCGGCCACCAATGCGACGCTAGCATGGTTGGGGGGCGGATCGCTAGCATCGGGAGGACTGGGCATGGCCGGCGGCACGGCCGTCCTGGGTGGGGCCATTGCCGGGCCAATGCTGCTCGTGATGGGCTATCTCGCTGCCGGAAAATCCGAGCAAGCATTGACCCAAGCGTGTGCCCATTCTGCCAAGCTGGAAGTGGCTGCGGAGCAGCTTGAGAACGCAGGGATTGCGCTGGATGCCATCAGCCTGCGTACACAGGAAGTCGCATGGGTGCTCAGCGAACTGGATTTGCGATTCAAGAGGTGCGCTGATCGTTTCGGGCGCATGCTAGCGCGTATTCGGCGCGAGCGCAGTGAAAAGTATATCAATGCGGGAAAAACAATTCCCGACAGCTTGGCGAAAAGAAAATTAAAGTATGACTCGCTTAGCGGCAAGGAGCAAAACGAATACCACATGCTGATCGTGCTGGGATCCGCACTGTTCAACATGGCCAAGGTCAAGATCCTCAATACCAAGGGCGGCCTGACCAGGGAAAGCGGGAAATCGGTAAAACAGATGTCGGAACTGCTGGAGGTGACATGAGTAGGAAAGGTGCCATGATCGAGATGGCTGGGAAGGCGGTCGCTAAGGCGGGTGCTAAAAGGGCGGCCAAGGCTGCCCCACTGGCGCCACTGCTGGACGGTCTTAAAGAGATGAACAAGGCCCGCTCCGACTACAAGAAACTGCGTGAGCAGGAACGCACCAAGCGTCTGGCCATTCTGGCTGACCGCGATGTGAGCATTGAGCGGCTGAAAGGGCAGAGAGATGTTATCAAGCAGGCGCTTACCGAGACCTTTGAATTGAGAAAAACTGGTCTGGCAGCTCAGATCAGGGCCATGGATCGCGCACTGGATAGCGGTAATGTTGCCGCGCTGCACTTAGTACTGGATGCCATGGTAAAAACCATCCAGACCTCGCCATTCAAAGACATTGGTGAGATGCAGCAGCAACTCCGAAACAAGGACTTCGTGCTGCGCCTTGAGTGAGGCAGTTGAGAATTAGATCCATCTCGTCCCGATCCGGTTTGTACCATCACAGTTCTTGGAGTTGCGGGTATCAGCCCTCAGCAGAGATGCCGGCGAACTTGCTTTTTTATTCGGGCAGCAGCCATGGCCGCGAGTGTCTGCAGGCTTGGTGGAGCTCGCAAAACGGCCTAATTAATAGTGAGTCGGCTTGTCTTGTTCAACGAGAGCGCGGTGGCGACGAAAATGCTGCTCCATATATCGCCTAAATCTTCCCTCGTTGGCAAATCCGAGGTGACTGGTGTCAAGTACCATCCCCGAGTTCAAGCCAAGCTTCGAGACTGCGGTTCGAACACGCGGGTGGAGTACGGTGGTGAATCCAGCGCGCGACTCTTCGAAGCTCATCAAAAAACGGTCAAACAACTTATCGGCATGAGCCGCCAAGAGCAACCCATTCATTGGATCAAGGCGTTCCTCGTTTGAACTCTCACGCCACGGCTTGATGTGAGAGGCGATAAGCATTTCGGGAATGGCTAGCTTGGTCAGTGCACACACCTCCCCTTTCCTCCAATTCGCCACCAAGTCGGCCCGGAACTTCCCTTGGCCGATTCGTGCCTTTGCCAGTACCTGACGCTCGGTTTCGTCGGGCACATCCCGAGCAAGTTCGGCTAAGTCTGCCGTGAGGTCGTCTGCCTCGCTTGAGCCGAAGCCTGCCAGCAGTTCGTCGAACCGGGTCTTGTAGTCGGGGTCAGTTGGCAACGGGTTGAAATTCTGCCCGCTCGAAAAAAACCGGTGCGTGTCTTCTCGCGAATACCAAGCTGCCAAGTTGAGGGCAATCGGCACATCCGGACGTCGAACTGGTTCCATCGAAAGACGGAACTGATAGTTTTTTACCTCACCGCGAAGAGTCTTCAGCGGCCACGGCCCAAGGTGGCGGCGGTGAATTCGAAAGATGCCTTCCAGGAAGTAATCCACTCCAGGCACTTCAGGCTCTTTGTCGCCCGAAAGCACATAGACCAAGTCACCTTCTACTGGCTTGTCACTGTTGGTGTGATAGCTGTCCAAAGTGAACGGGCCGAAAACATGGGTGAGGTGATAGGCAAAGAAGGTGCGGGACATGGAGAAAGGAGGGCTAAGAGGGATGTAGAACTATCGTGCGTGATACATCGCAAGCAAACGGTCATCTCGCTCTTGGGGTTTTTGATTTTTTGCAGATTATGCGGTGGAAAAATTATGCTCAAACTTCCGGCCCAGGAACACTTTCTTCTACAGCCAGCAGGCCGCCGAATCGCTGCACCCGGCGCTGCACCGCCTGCCGTAACACGCCGGCGTCGCCGGTCTCCACCAGACTGAACCAGCGTTTGGCACGCGTGATGCCGGTGTAGACCAGCTCACGCGTGAGCACGGGGCTGCCCCGGTCCGGCAGAACCAGCGCGGCATGGGTGAACTCCGAGCCCTGCGATTTATGCACGGTCATGGCGAAGACAGTTTCGACTGCACTCAACCGGCTCGGCAGCACCCAGCGGATGCCCGTGCCGTCCTCCGCCGCGAAGGCCACGCGCAGTACGCCCGGACCATCGGCCGCAGGCCATTCCAGCGTGATGCCGATGTCGCCGTTCATCAGTCCCAGGCCGTAGTCATTGCGCGTTACCAGCACCGGCCGCCCCGCGTACCAGCCCTCGGCGCGCGGGATCAGCCCTGCCTCGCACAGCCAGTCAGCCACGCGCCGGTTGAGGCCTTCCACGCCCCACGGGCCGCGGCGCAACGCGCACAACAGCTGGAACTGGCCGTAGGCGTCCAGCACCGCGGCGGCCCAGGCGTCCAGCTCTTCCCGGCCGGCGCCGGGCGCGGGCTGGCGCTCGTGCAGCACCTGCAGGAAGTGGCGATAACCCCGCGCCGATTCGTCGCCACCGCCCTCGATGGCCAGGCACCGCAGGGCGGCCTCCTGGCCGGGCGTCAGCGCCACGCGCGCGAGCTCGGCATGGCCCTGGCCCAGCACGCGCTGCACGGCATCCAGGTCGCCGGCATTGACGGCGGCGGCCAGGCGGCCGATGCCGCTGTCGGCGCCAAAGCGATGGCTGTGGCGCAGCATGGCCACCGCCTGGTCCAGTGCGGTGCCCTGGGCATCGACCAGGCGCGGCTCGATGGGCGCGCCGGTTAGCTCGGCCAGCCACGCCCCGGTGGCCGGCGTGTAGTGCCCGGCCTCGGCGCGGCGGCACAGCTCGCCCAGCACGCTGCCGGCCTCCACCGAGGCGAGCTGGTCCTTGTCGCCCAGCAGCACCAGGCGCGCCGCCGGCGGCAGCGCGTCCAGTACCGCCGACATCATCTCCAGGTCCACCATCGAGGCCTCGTCCACGACCAGCACATCCACGGGCAGCGGCTGCCCGGCGTGGTGCTTGAAGCGCCGCGTGTCGGGGCGGCTGCCGAGCAACCGGTGCAGCGTGGTCACCTGGCTTGGAATGGCCGTGCGCACCGCCTCGGCCTGGGGCAGGCCCTCCAGCGGCAGCCGTGCGACTGCCCCCGCGATCGACTGGCTCAGCCGCGCGGCCGCCTTGCCCGTGGGCGCGGCCAGCCGGATGCGCAGCGCACGGGCGCCGGGCTCGGCCAGCGCCAGCGCCTGCAGCAGCGCCAGCAGCCGCACCACGGTCGTCGTCTTGCCGGTGCCGGGCCCGCCGGTGACCACCGCGAAGGCGCTGCGTGCGGCCAGGGCGCAGGCCAGCTGCTGCCAGTCCGGGCCGGACGCGGCCGGATCATGCGGAAACAGCCGCGCCAGCGGCTCGCGCAGCGCAGCGCTGTAGAAGGGCAACACGCGGCCCAGCCGCGCCTCGATGCCGGCGCGCACGCCGCGCTCGTAGCTCCAGTAGCGGCGCAGGTAAACGCGCCGGCCCACGCACACCAGCGGCGTGTCGCCGGCGGCACTGCCCACGAGCGCCGGCTGGCCGTGCAGCACCCGGCACCAGTCGGTGGCCGTGACGCCCAGCAGCACGGCGTCCGGCCGCGGCGGGGCCTCGTCCTGCGCGAGGTCGTCGCCTGGTGGCGGCAGCGACAGTGCCCGGCCTGGGTCGCGCAGCGCCTGCTCGATGTCCAGGCAGGCATGGCCGTGGCCGAGCTGGTGGCTGGCCAGTGCCGCGGCCAGCAGCGTCAGCGGCGCGGCGTCCGGCACCTCGCGCGCGAGGAAGGCGGTGAAGGCCGCGTCGATTTCGCGCAGCCAGCCGTGCCGCGCCCAGCGCTCTATGACGCTCAGCAGGGCCGCGGTGTCGGCCAGCGGCGCGGCGGCCTCGGCGACGGTATTGGTGGCGATGGCGGAAGTCATGCGGTCTCCAGGGCGGTGCGGCGGCTGAACAGCCGGTCGAGGGCTTCGATCAGCGCCCGCGGCGGGCGCTCGGCATGCACGCCGGCGCATTCGGCCTGGCTGCCGCGCAGGAACAGGCACAGCGCGCCGCCGATGTGGCGTTCGTAGTCGTAGTCGGGCAGGCGCAACTGGAGCAGCCGGTGCAGCGCCAGCAGGTACAGCGCGGACTGCAACTCGTAGCGCCGCCCGGCTACCTCCCGGCACAGCGCCTCGGCGCCGTAGGCGCCGTCGTCGGGCCCCAGCCAGTTGGACTTGTAGTCGATGACCCAGTAGCGGCCGTCGTGCTCGGCCACGAGGTCGATGAAGCCGCGCAGCATCCCGTTGAGTTGCGCCGGCTGCAGCGGCGCGCGCCGTGAGGCGCCGAGGGTGTGGCGGCACACCAGGGTGTCAAGGCGCAGGGCGTCCACCTCGCGCACGCCCATCCAGAACTCCATCTCCGCGACCGCGCCGCCCAGGCCGGCCAGCGTCAGGGGTGGCGCGCCGGGCACGGGCAGCGGCCGCACCAGCAGGTCCTGCAGCCAGGCGCACAGCGGCTCGATCCACGCCTCCCAGCCGCGCAGCGCGCAGCGCCGGGCCACCACGTCGCGCAGCAGCGCGGGTGACTGCACCACCTGCGCGAAGCCCTGCTTGGCAGCCCATTCCAGCAGCTCGTGCAGGAAGGTGCCCACCGCCGCGCCGCGCGGAAAGCCGTGCAGCAGGCCGGCCGAGGGTGCTGCGGCCGGGAGCACGGCCGGTAGCGGCGGCACGGCCGGCAAGGCATGGGCCGCCGCCTCGCGGAACACCTCCTCCTGCGCCGTGGCGCCGCCCTCTCGGGCAGCGAGCTGCAGCGCCGAGTAGCTGGCCACCCACCAGAGCTCGCGCAACCGGCGCTCAGCCAAGCGGGCGCCGCCCGCAGCAGGGACCTGCACCGGGCCGGCGAAGCGGTCCTCGCCGGGCTGCGGGTCGTTGTCCACGTGGATGTGAGCGCAACCGGCCTGCAGGGCGTCCACGCCCGCACGCAGGTCGCCGCCGATCAGGCAGCCGAAGGCACTGCGGCCCAGGCCCTCCACGGGCGCGGTGCCGAGCCAGGTCGCGTAGCGCGCCCGGGTCAGGGCCACGTAGAGCTTGCGCAGGTCCTCCCCCAGCCGCTCCTCGTCCGCGGCCGCCACCGCTGCTGCCGAGCCGCCCAGGTCCAGTTGCAGGCGGCCCTCCTCGTCGTGCCATTTCAGCGGCGTGTCGGTGGGTTTGGCCGCGCGGAAGCTGCAGGCGAAGGGCAGGAACACCAGCGGGTATTCCAGCCCCTTGGACTTGTGTATGGTGATGACCTGCACCAGGTCGGCATCGCTTTCCAGGCGCAGCTGGCGCGCGTCGCCGCTGCCGGCGGCGCCTGGCTGCCCGCGCTGCTCGGCCAGGTGGCGGACGAGCGCGTGCTCGCCGTCGAGCTGTGCGCTGGCCTGCTGCAGCAGCTCGGCCAGGTGCAGCAGGTCTGTGAGGCGGCGCTCGCCGCCCGTGCCGTCGCCCAGCAGCCGGGCCGGCACGCCGAAGTCGTGCAGCAGCCGGCGCAGCATCGGCAGCACGCCCTGGCGGCGCCAGCCCTCCTGGTATCCGCGGAACTGCAGCACGCGCTCGTCCCAGGCCGCCTCGTCGCGGTTGAGGCGGTCCATCTCACCCCAGTCCAGCGCCAGCGTCGGCGTGGCCAGCGCGGCGCGCAGCGCGCGGCCGTCCTCCGGCGCCGCGCAGGCCGCGAGCCAGTGCTGCACCTCCAGCGCCTCGGGGCGCTGGTAGACGCTGTCGCGCTCGGAGAGGTAGACGCTGCGCACCCCGCGCGCGGACAGCGCCGCGCGGATGGCGCCGGCCTCGTCGCGGTTGTTCACCAGCACCGCCATGTCGCCCGGCTGCAGGCCGCGCCAGCGGCCGTCCGCGCCGGCGAAGCCGGCCTGCCCGCGCTGCCCCAGGTTGAGCAGGCGCACCATCTCGCTGGCGCAGACCTGCGCCATGTCGTCGATGTAGGCGCCCTTGCCGCAGGGCGTGCCGTCATCGGGGTCAGGCAGGCGCCACACCGTCAGCGCCGGCGCCTCGCGGCCCTCGACCACCAGGGCATCGTCGCGCCCGCGGGCCGTGGCCGTCAGGAACGGCACCGGGTCGTCCGTGGCGGTGCGAAAGCGGAACGCCCCCGGCCCAGGCTGGCGCTGCTCGGCGATGTCGAAGCAGTGGTTCACCGCCTCCACCATCGCGTGCGTGGAGCGGAAATTGCGCCGCAGCGTGTAGTGGCGATCAGCCGTGTCGGCGCGTGCAGCCAGGTAGGTGTGGATGTCGGCGCCGCGGAAGGCGTAGATGGCCTGCTTCGGGTCGCCGATGAGCACCACGGCCGTGTCCGGGGCGTTGTCGCGCACGCGGTAGACGGCATCGAAGATGCGGTACTGCAGCGCGTCGGTGTCCTGGAACTCGTCGATCAGCGCCACGGGGAACTGGCGCCGGATCACGGCGGCCAGGCGCGGCCCGTGCGGGCCGGCCAGCGCGGCATCGAGCCGCTTGAGCAGGTCGTCGAAGCCCATCTCGGCCCGCTGGAGGCATTCCACGTCGAACCGGGCCGTGATCCAGTGCGCGGCGTGGCGCAGCAGGTCATCGCGGGCAATGGGCAGCGCGCCGATCTCCTCGCGCAAGGCGCGCAGCGCCTCCAGCGCCGGGTGCCGGGGCGGTTCCGCGCCCGCGTTCCAGATCGCCTGCAGCCCCTCGGGCGTCAGCCGCTCCCAGGCCGTGTCGGTCAGTGCCGGCTGCACCTGGGCCGGGTCGTCGCGCCACTGGGCCAGGGCCGCCAGCCAGTTGGCGCTGACCGAGCGGTTGAGAGAGCGGGCATTGAAGAGCTTTTGCTCGCGCGCCTCTTCGATCAGCGCTTGCAGCTCATCCACCCATTCCCGCCAGGGTGCCTTGAGCTCGGCCAGGCGCTGCGCGTGCGCGGCCTGCGCTGTGGCCAGCGCCTGCAGTGGCGCGGCGGCGGCGGCCAGCCGGCCCACGTGCGGCAGCAGCCCGGCGATGGCCGCCTGCAGTGCCGCGGGCGAGCCCCACCACTGGGCCACGCGGCGCACGGCGTCCTCGTCCAGCGGCACCATGAAGCAGCGCCAGTAGTCGCGCACCACCTCGGCCAGCAGCGCCGACTGGTCAGTCTCCAGGCGCTGGGTGAAAAGGCTGCCGCTGTCGAAGGCGTGCTCGCGCAGCATGCGGTTGCACCAGCCGTGGATCGTGGACACCGCGGCCTCGTCCATCCACTCCGCGGCCAGCTGCAGCCGGCGCGCGCAGGCCGGCCAGTCTGCGGCCGGGTACTCGGCGCGCAGGTCGTGCAGCAGGTCCTCGCCCGCCGCGCGCGGCGCCACCTGTGCCGGGTCGGCCAGGAAAGCCTGGGCCGCCTCGGCCAGCCGCGCGCGGATGCGGTCACGCAGTTCCTTGGTGGCCGCGTCGGTGAAGGTGACGACCAGGATCTCCGGCGGCGTCAGCGCCCGGCCAAAGGCGTCGTCGCCAATGCCATGGCCCAGCACGAGGCGCAGGTACAGCGCGGCAATGGTGAAGGTCTTGCCAGTGCCGGCGCTGGCTTCGATGAGGCGGCTGCCGCGCAGCGGGAAACGCAGGGCTTCAAGGGCGGTCGCGCTCATGCGTGGGCTCCGGCCGCGGGGGCGGCTGCTTTCTTCGTCTTGTCCTTGCCGGCCGGCGTGGCCGCATGCAGCGGCTGCAGTAGCACGCGCACGAGCCGCTGGAACTCGCCCCCGGCGCTCAGCTCCGCGTAGTCGGGCCAGGCCCGCTGCAGGTAGGGGCAGGACGACTCACCTTCCTGCCGTCGGCCATTGCCTTCGTAGGCCAGGCGCGCCTTGTCGCCTTCGCCGCCCGCGGCGGCGTCGGTCAGCCAGGCGAAGCCCGTCTTCACCGCCAGGGGCAGCGGCCGGCACATGCCGTCGCGCCAGGCGCCCAGCAGGGCCTCCACGTGGCCACGGGCCGTGTCCGCCTCCAGCGGGGCGAACTCGACGTTGCCCACCTTACTGACCACCAGCGTGGTCAGCGGCTGCCCGCCCAGGTGCGCCGCCAGGTGCGCCACCCAGGCGTGGATGAGCTGGTGGTGCTGGTAGTGCCCTTTCTTGACCGCGTCGCTGGTCTGCAGCACCACGCGCGCACGCTGGCCGCCGGCATCTACGCGCAGTCCGTGCAGCCGGTCCTCGACCACCAGCCCGGTGGCCTCGTGGCGCCAGCACACGTCCTCGTCGTGCGGCGCCGCCAAGTTCCAGCGCGCCAGGGCCTGCTCGTAGCGGCCGAACAGGTCCTGCATCGGCTCGACCAGCCGCTCGGCCAGCAGTGCGCCGAACGGCCCGCAAGGCAGCACGCCGCGGCGGTGCAGCCGCGCCAGGCCCTCGTCCAGCGCTGCCTGGCGCGGCATGCCGTCGCGCACCGCCCGCGCCTGCAGCTCGATCAGCTCGTCCCAGAGCTGCCACAGCTGCAGGCCGTCGAGCTCGAAGGGCTCCTGGTCCTCGCAGGCGGCTTCCTCCATGTCGAAACTTACCTTCAGCCGCTCGCGGAAGAAGGCCTTGACGGGGTGGCGCAGGAAGCCGCCCAGCTCGGCCAGGCTCAGCGAGTCGGTGCGCGCCAGCGGCGGCAGCACCGCGCCGGCCGGCGCGGGCCGCGCGTCGGCCAGGCGCCATTCACCGGCATAGGTGAAATGCCGGGCCGCGGCATCGGGCGTGAAGTAGTCGGGGCTGAAGGGCTGCAGCCGGTGCTCGATGGTGAGCGCCTGCATCAACGCTTGCGGCCGGTCCTCGGCATTGCTCAGGCGCCAGCCGGCGCCCAGGTGGTCGCGCAACTGCCCCACCAGCACCGAGGGCGGGCGCGCGGTGTTGTCGTTGACGCTGCGCCCGACCCACGACACCAGCAGCCGCTCGCGCGCCGACAGCAGCGCCTCCAGGAACAGGTAGCGGTCGTCCTCGCGGCGCGAGCGGTCGCCCGGGCGGTAGTCGCGCCCCATCAGGTCGAAGTCCATGGGCGCGCGCGTGCGCGGATAGTCCCCGTCGCTCATGCCCAGCAGGCACACCTGCCGGAACGGGATGGCGCGCATGGGCATCAGCGTCGCGAAGGTCACGGCGCCACCGAGGAAGCGCTGCGACAGCCCGCCCTCCTCAATCTGCGCCAGCCAGTGCTCGGCCACCACGCACAGCGGCAGCGCCGCGTCCAGGCGCGCCGCCTCGCAGGCCTGCTGCCACTGCTCCAGGGCCGCGCCAAGCTGCTGCAGCGTGTAGGCGTCCTCGCCCTCGCCGGGGTCGAAGAAGTCGGCCAGCAGCGCGCGCAGGCGCCGGCACCACTGCGCGGCGGTGGCGTCCTCGGCCAGGCCGCGCCAGGTGAACTCCAGCCGCTCCAGCAGCCGCGCCAGCGGGCCGAGCTGCGCCGCGTCCAGGCCGCCGACTTCGTCGAAGGGCTCGATCTCGCGCCAGGCGCTGCTGGTGGCGCCTACCGCGTAGCCCAGCAGCATGCGGCGCAGCCCGAACAGCCAGGTGTTGGCCTCAGCGCCATCAGGCAGGCCGAGCTGGCCGCGATGCCCGGCATGCAGGCCCCAGCGCACGCCCGCGCCGTGAATCCAGCGCTGCAGCAGCGGCAGGGCGTCGTCCCCGATGCCGAAGCGCCGGCGCACGGCCTCGACTTCGAGCAGGCCCAGCACGTCGCTGGCGGCCACGCGGGCGTTGGGCAGGTCCAGCAGCCGGGCCAGCGCATCGACCAGCGGGTCGTTGCGCCGGCGCCCCAGGTCGGCGATGTGGAAGGGAATGTGGCGCGCATCGGCCACCGCCGGTAGCCCGAACACGGCGCGGATATGCGGCGCGTAGGCATCGATGTCCGGGACCATGACGATGACGTCGCGCGGGCGCAGGCTGGCGTCGCGGTTGAACGCGGCCAGCAACTGGTCGTGCAGCACCTCGACCTCGCGCTGCGGGCTGTGCGCGATGTGAAAACGGATCGAGTCGTCCTGCGCCGGCACGGCCGCCCAGCGCGCGCGCGTCTCGCGCAGCGGCCGCAGCGCGCGGATGTCGTCCTGCAGCTGGTGCAGCAGGCAGTCCTGGCCGGGGCTGGAGAACAGGTCGATGCGCTGCTGGAGCGCCTCGAAGTGCACGCGGTAGCGCGCGCGCTCGGCGTCGCTGTCGTACTCGTCGAGCAGGCCGATGAAGTCGCGCCCCTGGCGTCCCCAGGCCGCCAGCAGCGGATGGGCGTGCAGGTGCAGTTCGTTCTCTTCCAGCTGCGCCGGCATGCCGGCGCGGCGCTGCTGCCGGCTGCGCGTGGCGCGCAGCAGGTGCCGGTCGGCCACGATGTCGGCCCAGTGGTGCTCGCAGGGGTTGTGCACGCAGGCCAGCACCTGCGTCCAGCGCGACAGCGCGTGCAGCACCTCCAGCGACTGCCGCGGCAGCGAGGAAATGCCGAACACGAACAGCCGGCGTGGCAGGCCCGCGGGGCGCGTGCCGTCGGGCCACTGTGCCGCCCGCTGCAAAAAGGCCTCGTGCACCGAAGCCCGGCCCTGGCGGTTGGGCGCGGCGCTGCCGTCGCCGGCCACGTCCTGCAGCAGCGCCCGCCACAGGCTGGGCTGCCAGCGCTGCTCCTCGGCCAGCGGCTCGCAGCTGCCGTCGGCGCGGATGAGCACGTCCTCGCCCTGTTCCCAGGCGGCCAGCCAGTCGGCGCGGTACACCTGGTACTGGTCGTACAGGTCGGCCAGGCGCCCGGCCAGCTGGAAGCGCTTGCGCAGGTCGGCGTCCGCGGCCAGGAAGCGCTGCAGTGGCGCGTACTCGGACTGCTCCAGAAGTTGCGGCAGCAACCGCATCAGCCGCCACACCAGCCGCGCCTCGTCGAAGGGCGACTCTTCAGGCACCTCCTGCGCGCCCAGCACCGCACGGTAGGCCCGCCAGAGAAAGCGCGCCGGCAGCGACAGCTCCAGCGCGGCGGCGATGCCGCAGCCCGGTGCCTCCCCATCGAGTCCCTCGGCATCCCGCGCCAGCGCCAGGCGCAGCCACTGCGCGATGCCGTTGCTCTGCACCAGCACGGTTTCCATCTCCAGCAGTGGCAGCGGATGGCTGCGCATCCACGCCAGCAGTACCTGCAACAGCTCCTCGGGCTGGTTGCCGTGAACGAACATCAGGCCTGCGGGCGGGGAAGACGGCATGGGCGGGGCGTTTGGGGTGGATGGAGCGTGATCGGTCTGCCATCGGCAGATATAAGGCATTGCAACACGCAGATACAAAACGGCGCGTGCATCGTCGCCAGGAAGTGCAAGCGGCCCGGCCTATCTGCCAGTTCGTTGATGCACATCAATTCGACAGGGGGTGGCCCGCGATGGCAGTGCTCGCCGGCACGGTCAGCGCCCCACGCTTCCTGCGTGAATCAGTTGCGCTTTGCAGGTCATGGGGGGCCAGGAGCGTGCAGCCTTTCACAGACAGCGCCGATCGGACGCCGTCCAGGCCGCAAGCACTGCATCGATGCGGCACCGCGACCTCAAGAATCCCAGCGATGTGCCCGATAGGGGACATGCGCAACCTGTCCATGCCCAGCTGATGAAACTCGTTCTCTACCGCGCCGTGCCCACCGCGGGGTTCCGCGACGGCGTCCTCAAGCCTCACCCTGTCACGCGGCGCGTGCCGTCCAACGTGCCCTGCGTCGTGGACAACCTGTGGGAATGGTTGCGCCCGCAAAATTACCCGTCGCGCCGGCATGCGGCCTATGCCAGCCCGACGCCGGAACTGGCGCTTCAGGGCGCCAGCGTGCGGCCCTCGCAGCGTTCGCAGTACGTGGTGGCTCGCGTTCAGTTCCCGGGACGCTTCGCCATGGTGCAGCTGGCGGTGGCCGATGCGCGCTTCCACTCCGATGTGAAGGCGCTGCCGCGCATGCTGCTGGAACTGCTGGGCGCAGCGTCCTGGATCGACGCGCCGCTGCAGGCCAAGCGCGTGGCTGCACCGCTGTACGCCCCGGCGCTGGCACGCGAGGAAACCGAGGCCGTGCTCGACGAGTTGCCTGATGCATCGCGCGTCAAGGAGGCCTTGCGCACCGCATCACGTTTCTGGACCGATGCGCAGTGGCTGACAGACGAGGACGGCACCCTGCACCATCCTGAGGGTGAGCTGTTCTTCGAAGCCTTCGACGGCTACCGGCTCACGCAGGACCCGTCCAGTATGGCATCGGCTTGACCGCCGGGCACGCCGCTTCTGCTCGTTTTTCTGAAACTCCAACACGCGACAGGGAAGCGAGCCTGTCCATGCTGCGGGCAGCGGCGGAAACCATCAGGTGGTCCCCGCTTGTTGCACCAGCGGACAGTAGTAGACGGCACCCGCTTTCGGGCCGCCAACGGCCACGTCCGGGGTTTGCCTGATTTGGGCGTAGGTGGTGTGTCCTTCCTGGCCGAAGAGCAGCAGCGACCGCGACGCATCGAAATGCTCGTTGGTCCAGGCCAGCATGGGTTCAAGGCAATGCGAGGTCCACAAGGCCTCGCGTGACGGGAACAGGTCTGCCGGCTCGCACAGCCGGCAGCGGTAGCGTCCATCGGCCGTGCGCTGCTCGATGACGTCGAAATCGACCAGGATGTCCCAGACGATGCCTTCGTGAAGCACCATGATTCCGGCAGCGCCCCGAGTGCCGATGCAGAACTGGAGCTTGGGGGTGATCCCGGCAAACCCCAGGACGATCTCGTCTCTGCGCCGCAGCATCCGATACGGAGGAAAGCGAAAGCGTGTGCGATTGCAGGCAAGCCAGCCCTCCAGGGTCTTGTGAAGGAAATTTCTGGGCATATCGCTGGTGCTTTCAGGGCGCCTGCCTCGACGCTCGTTCTCCTGCCCCGTCCCGATCGTCGGTGGGTCATTCCAGGGGTGTGTAGCGCGCGACAGCGGCCTGGAGCGACTGCGCCATGTCGCGGCGCAGCGTCGGCGGCTCCAGCACCTCCACCCGGGCGCCAAGTCCCAGCAGCCAGCGCTTGAGCTGCGCCGTCAGCACGACCGTGGCTTCGACCCGGTGGCGGCCTTCGCCATCGGGTTCGATGACCTGGTCGAGCGACAGCGCGGCCTCGCGAACCAACTCGCCAGCGTTGTCGAAGAACCGGGCCACCAGCCGGATGCGCTCGCTGCCGCCGAAGCCCAGCGCGCCGGCGTCGATCCACGCCTGCAGGTCGAAGCGCTCGATGCCGGACGGCCCGGGCAGCAGTTCCGCCCGCTGCACGCGGTGCAGCCGCAGCGTGCGCACGTCGTCATGGCCCTCGAAGCGCACGGGCACGTACAGCCCCTGCACGACCTGCACCAAGCCCAGCGGCGACACCACGTAGGAGCGGGCCTTTTCGCGGTCGAAGGCACGGTAGCTGAGGCGCAGTTGCCGGCCCAGCAGCACGGCTTCGGTGACCGCCTCGTGCACAGCACGCGACACGCGCGGCAGGATGAGCGGCGGCCCTGGCGGCAGCAGCCGTACCCGCTGCGGCCAGTGGCGCAGCGGCAGGTCGTGGAAGCGCTGGGCCAGCAGCCGCCTGGCCTCCTGCAGGTAGGGCTGCAGCGCCTCGGTCACGCTGCCGGGCAGCATGCCTTCGAGATAGGTGTGCAGCAGGTGGAAGCTCACCGCCTCGGGCCAGTCCATGCCCGGCACGGACAGCCCGGGCGCCGTGGCCCGCCAATGCCACGCGTAGGGACGCACGCACGCATCGCACTCGATCGGGTAGACCTGCGCCAAGCCTTCCAGGTCGCGCTGCACGGTGCGGGCCGTCACGTCGTGTCCACGGGCCGCGAGCCGCTGGCGCAGCTGCGTGGTGTCGAGCGACCCCTTGCGCGGCAGCAGCGCAAGCAGGTCCACCAGCCGGGCGAAGTTGCGGTCCATGGCTACAGGAACCCCATGGCCGCGGCCTGCGCGCCGGGCTTGGCCTGCTGCTCGGCCTCCAGCTCGTCAAGCCAGCGCGGCGCGTCGGCCGCCAGCCAGCGCAGCCGGCGTTGCACGTTGGCGAAATCACCCGGCGTGAGGCGGTCCAGCCGCTGCAGCCGGGCCTGCGCCTGTGCGTCGACGGTGGCCTGGGCGTCGCTCAGCGCCAGCTCCGCAAACAGGGCCACGCGCTGGAGAAACTGCAGCGGTGCGAAGGCCACGCGGTGCACGAAGCGCCGGGCCAGCGCCGGGTCCAGATCCTGCGGATGATTGGTCGCGCAGACGAACACGCCTTCGAAGGCCTCCAGCCAGCGCAGGAACTCGGCCGTCACGGCCCGGTCGGCCCGGTGTGCGCCGCCGCCGCGCGCGCCCAGCAGCACGTCGGCCTCGTCCAGGAACAGCAGTTCCTGGCGCGGGTCGCACTCCCGGAACATGCGCGCGACGTTACCCTCGGACTCGCCGTACCACTTGGAGTTGATGTCGGAAGCCGTGCGCACCACCAGGCGGCGTCCGAGCGAGCGCGCGATCTCGGCGGCGAACTGCGTCTTGCCAGTGCCCGGCGGGCCGGAGAACAGCACGGTGCCCGCCCCTTCGCGGCGCAGCACCTCCATGAGTTCCTCGGCACGCAGCGGCCCGGCGAGGTGGAGGTGGCGCGTGTCGAAGGGGATGGCCGTCGCGGCACTGCGCTGCGGCTGCGTGTGACCGCAGGCCGTGCCGTGCCCCTGCACCAGCGCGTGCACGGCGGCATCGGGCCCCAGCCCGCTGCCGGCGCTGAGCAGGGCAAAGCGCGCTGCGGCGCCGGCGTCATCAGCGCGCTGTCGGCGACCGCCTCCACCGTCTCGGGCCGGCAGCCCAGCGGCTGCAGCCGCGCCTGGGTGATCTCGCGTCGCAAGGCCAGCGGCGGGCGCGGCACTTCCAGGCAGAACGTGAAGCGGCGCAGATAGGCCGGATCGAGGTGGCTCACGCGGTTGCTGATCCACACCACCGGCTGCCGGTTGCACTCCAGCAGCTGGTTCATCCAGGCCTTGCCCTCGCTGCGGCGGCCCAGCAGTCCCGCCAACGGCGAGCCGTACTCATCACGGAAGACGTCCTCGGCCTCGTCGAGCACGAGCACGGCGCGCTCATGGCGCCCGGCAAAGGTCTGGCACAGGCGCAGACTGGCGAGCCGGTCCTCGCGCCGTGCTTCTCCGCCATGGCCGTCGAGGTGATCCACGGCGAAGGCCGTCACGCCCGCCTCGGCCACCAAGTGCCGCACGAACTCGGTCTTGCCGGTGCCGGCCTCGCCGTGCACCAGGATGTTGACGCCCCGCTCGCCGCGCGCCACGGCGGCTCGCAGCGTGGCCACCAGCAGGGCCTGCGCCTGCTGCAGGTGCGGCCACGCCAGCCGCTGCCCCAGCGCCGGCGTGTCGAAGCTGCGAAGCACCGCCGCGGCCATGTCTTCGGTGCTGTCGAAGCAGCCCGAGAGCAGTCCCTCGCCCACGGCGCTGAGCGCCAGCAGGTCATCGAGGTCGCGCACCGGGCGCGAGGCCCGCATGTCGGCCAGCAGCCCGGCCTGCCCCAGCGGGCTGTTGCTCTCGAACATGCGGGCCAGTGCCAGGCCCCGCGCGCCGGAAATGAGCGTCATCGCCCGTGCGATGCGCGCGGGCGTGTCGACGAAGGTGAAGTTGGCTCGCGCCAGGGTGCCCTGGCTCAGGGCTGCGGCCAGGCGCAGGAACTCGGCTTCGGCGGCAGGCAGTCCCAGGAGCTCGGCCAGGAGTTGGACGTTGCGGGTATAGCGTTGCGGATGCCGTGCGACAAAGTCCAGCAGCCGCTGTTCCAAGGCATCGAGCAGGCCACGAAAGTGCGGCAGCCCCTTGGCCGCGCCCCTGCCCAGCGCCAGCAGCACGGCATGCTGACCCAGCAGCGCATGAACGTCGGTGTCTTGCGCAAGCGCCTCGCGGCACTCGGGGTCATCGTGGCCGCTCAGCGCCGCCACGAGTTCCGCGGGAAAGGTCGCCACGGCAGGAGCGATCCAGCTGCCCAGATCGTCGTGGTTGTGGCTCGGCAGTGCCCCAGGCAGCCCCCGCACGCAGCGCAGCAGCGCCCAGGCGGTGTGCGCGTCGGCGGCTGCCGTGGGATCCGCTTCAGTGAAATTCCAGCCCAGCTGCGCACCGTCCCGTTCCATCCGTACTCCCGCTCGATTGCAATGCAGGCATCGTGGCATCCAGGTGCGACAAGATCTGTCGCATCAACGCATCGCCCATGCTCGCCTACGTGGTCACGGCTCACGTGACACATAGGACAAAAGGTCGATCGCACGGTTCGGCAGGTCATGCAGGCGGAGGGGCGCCGGCATGCTGTTATGCGTCAACCACAGCTATGGCAACTGGTACTCGTCAGGACAGCCCGCCGTAGTAAGCAGCACGTCGGTGGACGGGTTCAGCGCGGTCTTGGCCGAGCCCTGCGCAATGACTCGAAACCAACGGCACAACATACCAGAAACCACTACCCACCCACTGACCAACTCCCCTTCCCTCCCTCCCCCTTCTCCCCCCTTCAACGCGGCCGGAGCAGGCGGGACCAAAGCTTGGCAGAGGCTGAACCTCGTATGTTGTCGGCGATGGGCTGGCTTGGCCACTTAACGACCTAGCCTCTCGTTCAGGATGGCCCGATGTCGGCCGACAGTTCGGTGCCGCCCAATGCAGCTGTGGAACGCGCGCGACGGGCAAGCACAGTACTTCTGACACGGCAGACAGCCAGACCGGACTTTCATCACATCGAATGGCGATCCAGCAGCGTCTCTGATCAAGCGGTGACAGATTTTGGGAGGGACGATGCAGCCGGACTGCAACGACTTCGGTCTCTCCCAAAAGGTGTCACGGTTGACCTGCTGAATCGCGAGCGGTGACAGGTTTTGTGATGCCACCAATTCTTGGCGCTGTCGCGGCCCGCCTGCCAAACAAGAGACCGGCCTGCTCTGCAGCCATGCCTGATCCCCAAACAGCCGCTTCTGGCGCTGTTCATCGTAGCCATGCGCATTCCAGAGTGTTGCCGCTGCGTCGGCGTCCTCGTGTTGTTGGTGGCCGCCCTCTAACGGTGTCATGTTTTGGGAGGCAACATCAAACACGCCGCATACGGTGACATGCACACACCAGCGATGTCACCTCACTGCCCTTGATGCGTCTCAAGGTTGCAGCTTTTGTGATGTGGGCAGGCTGGCCGGGCCTGCAGCGGCTACAACTTGGTTCTCCTGTGTCACCGAAACATGGCGCCTCATACTCAAGAGTGTCAGGATTTGGGAGGCACCAGGCCTGGTGCCAGAGCCAGCGCGGCCTTCTACCGAGCCTTGCCCACGGCAACGAACTGACTGAACGGTCCCGGCCGCTGTCACTTCAGTTGCCCCACACCACAGCCCCCAAAAAAGCTCACCTGTCTCCCAAATCCACAACCCCCTGCTCCCAAACGTTGCACCCTTTCCTCCCAAATCCACAACCTTTTCTTCCCAAATCCTGCACCTCTTCATCACAAAAGGTGTCACCCAAACGCGTCCAAGTCCTTGTCTTCGTTGAAGAATTCCGAGCCGAAAGGTATTAAACAAAAAAGGTTCTTAAAGGTTAAAAACACGTCGCGTACGCGCGCCGGCCGAACCCGAAAGGTGAATTTGACCGGTTACACTGATCCGTCTTCTCGTAACCGATAGCGGAGTGTGCGGTGAACGATGCCCCTGACGATGAGGTGCTGTACAGGCAAGGCAGCCTTGTGCCGGCAGAGCAGTCACGCCAGCAGGAGTTCTTCCGCAAGACGGTCTACGTGCTGCACAGCACGCCCAGCGCCGAGCTCACCCTTGTGCAGCGCCGCCTGGCCAACGCCTGGCTCAAGTACGCCATCGAGGA
Source organism: Azohydromonas aeria (assembly GCF_009760915.1). GTDB lineage: Bacteria > Pseudomonadota > Gammaproteobacteria > Burkholderiales > Burkholderiaceae_C > Azohydromonas > Azohydromonas aeria. The sequence goes on along the minus strand of NZ_VIDQ01000056.1, from coordinate 3,342 downwards.
AGAGCCGGATGAGAGCGGCTGGTGGACCATGCCCATGGCACGACTGCGGCAGGACATCGGGTTCGGCTCCAACAATATTGCGCACTTGCGTGACGCAGCCCGCAAGATCCAACGCATCGCCTTTGAATGGGACGTTCTGGCGCCTGAAAGCAAACGCGTTAAGTGGATCACACAGACACTGTTCCCTTCAGTGGCAATTGCTGAAGGTTATATCCAGTTCCAGATCGGTTCAGACATATTTCGTGAGATCCGCCGTCCTGAGGTTTACGGGCTTATCGACATGGCGGTGATGCGCAAACTCAGCACCACGGCTAGCCTGCAAATATGGGAATACTGTGTTCGATTCGAGAATATCGGGCAGACAAAAATAATGAAGTGGGAGGAATTCCGCGACAAAGTGCTTGGCAGCGGCGACAAGGCTTCTTTCAAGGAATACAAGACCTTGAAATTGCGTGTCCTGTCCAAGGCGATTGCTGAAATCAACAGGGAGACCGCCCACCAGATCGATCTGGTCGAGTTCAAGGAGGGGCGACGGATCGCGGCAATCCAGTTCAAGGTACGACGCAAGGATGGGCCTACTCCGCTGGGCGATGCCAAGACGCTGCAGATGGTCAGCAGCCTTGGCCGTATCGGCGTGCCAAAGGCGGAGGCGCAGAGGCTGCTGCGCAAGCACTCAGTTGCCGAGATAGACGCTGCACTGGCGTATACGGAACGCAGGATGGGTGACGTCCAGCAAACTCCCCTTGAAAATTCCGCAGCGTACTTCAGAAAGGCGCTGGAAATGGGCTATGGCCAAGTGGTCAATACCGCTGCTGAAAGTACACCGTCCAAGAGCAAGAAGCCCGTGCAGGAATTTGATATTCGGGAGGCATTCCGCGATCAGCAGCGTGAGAAAGCACGCAAGCTCTATGCGGAGTTCGATCCTGAAGAAAAGAGCGAATTCTCGTCCAGATATAACGACCAGCAGGCTAATCCTCAGTTCAAGGTCAAGTCCAGGTTGACTAAGGCTGCCGAAGTGGCTTTCATGGATTGGTTGGCCCGCGAAACATGGGGCGAACCTACGTCTGACGAGCTGTTGAGTTTTTCCGCACAGCTCCTCGCCGAAAGAAAGACTGGCTGAGTAGCTGAAATTTACTCTATTTTTATTGTGAGACTTGTCGCATGTATAGAGACGACGAAATCCCGACCGGTTGGGTCAAGCCGGTTGCTAAGCCCACCCGTGATTCGCTGAAGGCTCGTGTAGCCGAACTGCGCGCCGAGCTTGCGGAAGCCGAGGCGCAGCTGCGCGAGATTGAAGAAGGCGAGCGCCTGGAAGCACTGGTGAAGATCAGGAACCTCATGCGCGCCTTCGAGCTCACGCCTGCGGATTTAGGTATCGAGCCCACACCGAAGCGCCGCAGCCGGCCACGGAAGGCCGCGCCCTGACCTGCGGCCTGGACCCCAAGATTCACCATGGATAAGGTCGATGAGGAACAGGCCCAGCAGCTGGAGGCGGCTTTGAGCCCGAGCCGAGCCATCGCTGTTCAGATCGGCCGTGTTCTGACGAGCCGGCTGGGGCTGTCGCTCGACGATCGGATCGCGCTGGTCGACACCGTCGCGCCTCTGGTGGCAGAGATGCTTCAGCAGGAGCAGCTGTCTGCGGCACTGCGCGAGCTGCCGGCTCACGAACTGTAGCTACTGCCCCTGCTTGAAAACGCGGTCGCACGAGCCGACGACTGGCACGCTGCCGCGTGCGGATGCAGCGATGGCCACGACGACAGATTGATGGACCAGGCGCGCGCCACCGTCACGGCCTGGCGCCGCAACTGCGCTGAAACAGCATGACGCTGGCACCGGTTGAGGTGAGCGAAAACATGGCTTACTTCTAGCGACAGCCACGCTTACCAACATGTGCACATCGTGCGCTTCGTGAGCAGGCTTAAGCGCAACTAATAGCGTCAAAGCGCAGACAAGCTTACTTAGTCGGGCCTGCAAAACGCTGTAAGTTCGCGCTGCCATTGACTTTTCAGGGTATGCGACAGTAATTGGAGCTGCCAGAATTCGCCTTATCGGTATTCGATTCCTGGGAGTTTTGGAGGCCGCTTGATGAGCACCGACGACTTCTTCCGTGCCCGGTTGGAGACCATGATCGACATGCGCCACCCGCTGGCCGTGCTGGCCACGCGCATGCCGTGGAAGGAGATCGAAGCCGCGTTGGCGCCGGTGCTCGCGCACAAGGACCGTGCGGGCCGCGGCATCGAAGGCGCTGACCTTTTCGGCCCGACGCTGGCTGTGGCCGGCGCGGGCGTGAGCAACGCCGGGCGACCGCGGTTGCCTATCCGGCTCATGGTCTCGCTGCTGTACCTCAAGCACGCCTACAACGAGAGCGACGAATCGGTCGTGGAGCGCTGGGCCGAGAACGTCTACTGGCAGTTTTTCAGCGGCATGCAGTACTACGAGCCGCGGCTGCCGTGCGACGCCACGCAGATCGGGCGATTCCGCCGCGTGCTGGGCGAGGCCGGCGTGGAGCAGTTGCTCAAGTCCACCATTGAGGCCGCCGTGGCGATGAAGGCGGTGAAGAAGGCCGAGCTGGAGATGGTGATCGTGGACACCACCGTTCAGGAGAAGGCCATCGCCTTCCCTACCGACAGCCGGTTGCTCGAAGTCGCACGCGAGAAGATCGCGCGGCTGGCCCGGCGCGCCGGGCTCAAGCTGCGCCAGAGCTACGAGCGCGAGGGCCGCGAACTGCGGCGCAAGGCCAGCGGCTACGCGCACGCCAAGCAGACCCGGCGGCTGGGTCGCACGCTGCGGCGCCAGCGCACCATCCTCGGGGCGCTGCTGCGTGACGTGCAACGCAAGATGGTCCACCTCGACGAGAAGGCCCGCGCCGCGCTGCAGGTTTGGATTGAGCGCGCCCAGCGCATCCACACCCAGCGCAAGAACGACAAGAACAAGCTCTATGCGCTGCATGCGCCCGAGGTGGAGTGCATCTCCAAGGGCAAGGCCCGCCAGCGCTACGAGTTCGGCGTCAAGTCCAGCCTGGCCATCACGCACCGCCAGGGGCTGGCCGGTGAGCGTCCAGGCGCTCCATCTTGAATGGCGCGAAAGCGCTCGTGACGATGGTGCCCACCAATTCCGAACAGGTGGGCACCTATGCAACCCAAATCCCAGAGGCGTGTTCATGGCGCCGAGTTCAAGGCGCAGGTTCTGGCCGAGTGCGAGCAGCCCGGCGCATCTGTGGCGGCCATCGCGCTGGCCCACGGCCTGAACGTCAATCTCCTGCGCAAGTGGCTGGTTGGTCGCGGCATCAAGCGCACCGGGCTGCCCGCGCCCAGGATCACCGCGACCCGCGTACTGCCCGCC
>NZ_VIDQ01000055.1 GCF_009760915.1 Azohydromonas aeria | reverse complement strand
TGTCCGGCCGGGGCATCGGCCGCGGCGTCCGCGCCTGGCGCCATGCGCTGCCCCAGGCGCGGCCCCGACGGCCCGCCGCCCAGCAGTACGTGCAACATGCCCGCGTGCGTCGGCCGCTGCGCCACGGACGCCGCCAGGCTGGCCGCCAGGGCCTGCACCAGCATGCGCCGCTGCTCGGCCACGCGTGCCGGCCCGAGGGCTTGCGCCAGGCGCGCCGACACCGTGTCCGCCTCGGCGCCGGGCGCGGCCACCCAGGGCTGGCCCGAGAGCCGGTGCAGCAGCATCGCGGCCAGCGCGTGCACGTCGGTCCAGGCGCCAGGGCGCGGCGCGGCCGCTGCCGCCTCCGATTCGGCAGGAACCGCGGGCCGCAGCTCGGGCGGCAGCCCTTGCGGCACCTCGGCCAGGCCCAGCGCCCGCGCCGCCAGCCCGAAGCCCAGCAGCACCGGCGCCTGGCCGGGCGCCCACAGCAGCTGCCGCGCGTGCAGGTGGCCATGCACCAGACCGGCGGCGTGCAGCTGCGCCAGCGGCTCCAGCAGTGCCTTCAATTGCGCGTGCAGCGCCACGTCGTCGTGCGGCGCAGGCAGATCGTCCAGCGTCGCGCCGGGCAGCAGCGGCATCAGCAGCGCCGGGCCGGCATCGGCATCGATGACGCGCAGCACCGGCACCAGCCCGGGCAGGTGCCAACGCGCCAGCAGCTGCGCCTCGTCCAGGAAGGCCGCGCGTCCGGCGGCGAAGGCGGCGCGATCCGCCTCGCTGTCGAGGCGGCGCAGCTGCGGCGAGCCGTCCGCGGCGCGGCCGCACAGCGACGGCGGGCAGTACTCCTTGAGCACGAACGGCCCGGCGCCCAGCGCGTCGCAGGCGACGCGGTAGAGCGTGCACACCGGGCCGGCGTGCAACACGGCCTCGATGGTGCAGCCGTCCACGCTGGAGCCGACCGCGCGGGTGTCGGCCGTGGAGGCATCAGGAGAAGCGTCAGGAAAAGGCGCGCAGGCGTCGGGCAACTTCATGCCCGAGGTTTTGACCCGCCGCCGGCCGCGGCGGTGTTGCAAAGGGTGTCGCCGCGGGGGCGACTGCCCCGGACGGGTGGGTGTCCGGCGAGAACTACCCGCCCGTGACGGGCGGGAAGAAGGCGACCTCGGCGCCGTCGCGCAGCACGGCGCCTTCGTCGCTCATCTTCTGGTCGAGCGCGCAGCGCACGCTGCGGCCGCGCGCCAGCGCCGTGGCATGCGCCCCGCCGCGGGCGATCAGCGCATCGCGCAGCGACGCCAGGGTGCTGCCTTCGGGCAGGCCGGCCACGGACTCGCCCGGGCCCAGGGCCTCGCGCAGCGAGGCGAAATAGCGGATCTGGACGTTCATTCGTTTCAGCAGGAAGCAAGCAGCCCGGACAGCGGCAGGTAGCGCACCCGGTCGCCAGGTCGGATCACAGTGCCCGGCGGGTTGTCCACCAGGCCGTCGGCCCACACGGCGGAAGTCAGCACGCCCGAGCTTTGATTGGGAAAGAGCTTTACCAATCCATCCTCGCCGACGCGCGCGCGCAGGAACTCGCGGCGGTTGCGGTCCGGCTTGGGCAGGTCGAAATCCGCCGTCAGCTCGATGCCGCGCGGGAAGGCCGTGGGCAGCCCCTGCAGCGCGCACAGCACCGAGCGCACGGCCAGGAAGAAGGTGATGTAGGTGGACACCGGGTTGCCCGGCAGGCCCAGGAACAGCGCCTCGCCGGCGCCGTCGCCCTCACGCCGCACGGCGCCGAAGGCCAGCGGTTTCCCGGGCTTGGTGGCGATGGACCACATGTCGAGCCGGCCCAGCGCCTGCACTGCCGGCTTGACGTGGTCTTCTTCCCCCACCGACACGCCGCCGGTGGTGAGGATCAGGTCGTGGCCCGCGGCGGCGTGGCGGATGGTCTCGCGCGTGGCGTCGAGCTTGTCCGGCACGATGCCGAAGTCCGTGACGTCGCAGCCCGCCGCCTGCAGCAGGCCACGCAAGGTGAAGCGGTTGGAGTTGTAGATGGCGCCGGGCGGCAGGTCCTGCGGCGCGACCTCGCCGGGCATGACCAGCTCGTCGCCGGTGGACAGCAGCGCCACGCGCGGGCGGCGCAGCACCGTCAGGCGCGCGGCGCCGACCGTGGCGGCCAGGCCCAGCGCCTGCGGCGTGAGGCGGCTGCCGCGCGGCAGCACCACGGCGCCCACGCGCACGTCCTCGCCGCGCGGGCGCACCCACTGGCCAGCGGCCGGCGTGGCCGCAAAGCTGACCGTGCCCTCGCCGGCCGTGGCGTCTTCCTGCATCACCACCGCGTCGGCGCCGGCGGGCAGCTGCGCGCCGGTGAAGATGCGCGCCGCCGTGCCCGGCTGCAGTGCCTGGCCGACGTGGCCGGCCGGGATGCGCTGCGACACGGGCATCGCCACGCCCGGCTGCACGTCAGCGGCGCGGACGGCGTATCCGTCCATGGAGCTGTTGTCGGCCGGGGGCACGTCCAGCGGCGAGAACACGTCCTGCGCCAGCACGCGGCCCAGCGCGTCGAAGGTGGAGAGCTCCTGCGTCTCCCGGATCGCCAACGGCTGCGCGCCTTGCACCAGGCGCGACTGCGCCTCGTCCAGGCTCAGCAGCGGGGGCCTGTCAGCCATGGATGTCTCCTCCTGCGTAGTTGAAACGCTCGCCCCAGGCGAGCAGCTGCGCGGCCACCGCGGCGGCGTCGTTGAGCGGCAGCACGGGCAGCCCGCCCGGGAGCTGAGGCAGCGCGGCCGGGTCGTCGGTAGCCACGGCCACGACGTGCGGGTCGCCGGGGAACTGCGGCGGCTGCCCCAGCGCGGCGCGCCAGACCTCGACCTTGGGCAGCGCCGCGTGCTTGAAGCCCTCGACCAGCACCCAGTCGGCCGGGCGCAGCTCGGCCACCAGCTCGTGGATGCCGGGCTCGTGGTCCACCGGGTGCTCGCGCAGCAGCGCCAGGCGCTGGCTGGAGGCCAGCAGCACCTCGCCGGCGCCGGCCTGGCGGTGCCGCCAGCTGTCCTTGCCCGGCTGGTCGATGTCGAAGCGTTTATGGGTGTGCTTGATCACCGACACGCTCACCCCGGCCGCGCGCAGCGCGGCGATGACGCCCTCCAGCAGCGTGGTCTTGCCCACGCCGGAGGGGCCGCAGAAACCCACGACCTTCATCACGACTACCGCAACCGCCGCGTCAATCGACCGCGCACTCGAGCTCGATCAGCGCCTTGACCCGCGCCACGTCCACCGGCAGCACCACGAAGCGCTTGGGCAGCGCCTCGATGCCCACGTGCGCCGCCGGGCGCTCGGGCTCGCGCCCCAGGGCCTCGACGATGGTGGCGGCGAACTTCACCGGCAGCGCCGTCTCCAGCACGATCATCGGCGTGCCGGGCTTCAGGTGCTCGCGCGCGACCTTGACGCCGTCGGCGGTATGGGTGTCGATCACGACGCCGCTGCGCTCGAAGGTGTCGCGGATGGTGGCGACGCGGTCGGCGTGCGTGCTGCGCCCGGAGACGAAGCCGAACTCGGCGATGCGGCGGAACTCCTCGTCCGACAGCGTGAAACTGCCGTGGGCGTCGATCTCGTCCTTGAACAGCTGCCGGGTCCGATCGGCATTCCGACCCAGCAGGTCGAAGATGAAACGTTCGAAGTTGGACGCCTTGGAGATGTCCATCGACGGGCTCGACGTCTCGTGCGTCTCGGCGCCCTTGCGCACGCGGTAGGTGCCGGTGCGGAAGAACTCGTCGAGCACGTCGTTCTCGTTGGTGGCGCACACCAGCTGCTCGATGGGCAGGCCCATCATGCGCGCCACGTGGCCGGCGCAGATGTTGCCGAAATTGCCCGAGGGCACCGTGAAGCTGACGACCTCGTCGTTGGACTTCGTGGCCTGGATGTAGCCGGCGAAGTAGTACACCACCTGCGCCAGCAGCCGCGCCCAGTTGATGGAGTTGACGGTGCCGATGCGCCAGTGGCGCTTGAACTCCAGGTCGTTGCTGACGGCCTTGACGATGTCCTGGCAGTCGTCGAACACGCCCTCGATGGCGATGTTGTGGATGTTCTCGTCCTGCAGGCTGAACATCTGCGCCTGCTGGAACGGGCTCATGCGCCCGTGCGGGCTGAGCATGAACACGCGCACGCCCTTCTTGCCGCGCATGGCGTGCTCGGCGGCGCTGCCGGTATCGCCCGACGTGGCGCCCAGGATGTTGAGCTCCTGGCCGCGGCGCGCGAGCTCGTACTCGAACAGGTTCCCGAGCAGCTGCATGGCCATGTCCTTGAAGGCCAGCGTCGGGCCGTTGGACAGGGCTTCCAGCGCCAGGCCCGGCTCCAGGGCCTTGAGCGGCACGATCTCGTGCGTGCCGAAGACCTCGGCCGTGTAGGTCTTGCGCGCGAGCTCGCGCAGGTCGCCGACGGGGATGTCGTCGATGTAGAGCGCCAGGATCTCGAAGGCGAGGTCCGCGTACGGCAGGCCGCGCCAGCGCGTGAGTGTGGCGTCGTCCACCTGTGGGTAGTGCGTGGGCAGGTACAGCCCGCCGTCGGGCGCCAGGCCTTCGAGCAGGATCTCGGAAAAGCCGCGCGGCGTGGCGTCGCCGCGGGTGCTGATGTACTTCATACGGGACTCGGATTCGGACTCGGACGCGGACTCTGGCGCGGGCTCGGCGGGCGATCGGGACGAGCCGGTCAGGCCAGCTCTTCCTTGCGCAGGCTCACGATCGGCGCCAGCACGGTCGGCAGCGCCTGCATCTGCGCGATGGCCTTGCGCATCGGGCCCTCGATGGTGTCGTGCGTGAGGATGATCACGTCGGTGGCCTTCTCGCCTTCAGCCGACTCGCGCTGCAGCAGCGCGTCGATCGAGATGTTGTGCTCGGCCAGGATGCCCGTGACGCGCGAGAGCACGCCGGCCTCGTCGGCCACCTGCAGCCGCAGGTAGAACGCGGTGCGCACCTGCTCGATGGGCAGGATCGGCATGTCGGAGAGCGCCTCGGGCTGGAACGCCAGGTGCGGCACGCGGTTGTTCGGGTCGGCGGTGTGCAGACGGGTCACGTCCACCAGGTCGGCGATCACGGCGCTGGCCGTGGGCTCGGCGCCCGCGCCCTTGCCGTAGTAGAGCGTGGTGCCCACGGCGTCGCCCTGCACCACCACGGCGTTCATGGCGCCCTCGACGTTGGCGATCAGGCGCTTGGCCGGGATCAGCGTCGGGTGCACGCGCAACTCGATGCCGCCCTCCTGGCGCCGCGCGATGCCCAGCAGCTTGATGCGGTAGCCCAGCTGCTCGGCGTAGCGGATGTCGGCCGCCTGCAGCTTCGTGATGCCTTCGACGTGCGCCTTGTCGAACTGGACGGGCACGCCGAAGGCGATGGCGGCCATGATGGTGGCCTTGTGCGCGGCGTCCACGCCCTCGATGTCGAAGGTCGGGTCGGCCTCGGCGTAGCCCAGGCGCTGCGCCTCCTTGAGCACCACCTCGAAGTCCAGGCCCTTGGAGCGCATCTCCGAGAGGATGAAGTTGGTGGTGCCGTTGATGATCCCGGCGATCCACTCGATGCGGTTGGCGGTCAGGCCCTCGCGCAGCGCCTTGATGATCGGGATGCCGCCGGCCACCGCCGCTTCGAAGGCGACCATCACGCCACGGGCGCGGGCGGCTTCGAAGATCTCGGTGCCGTGCACCGCCAGCAGCGCCTTGTTGGCCGTGACCACGTGCTTGCCCGCGGCGATGGCTTCCATCACCAGCGCCTTGGCCACGCCGTAGCCGCCGATGAGCTCGACGACGATGTCGATGTCGGGGTTGGCGATGACTTCGCGCGCGTCGCCCACGACCTGGGCGCTGTCGCCGACGAGGGCGCGGGCGCGCTCCACGTCGAGGTCGGCCACCATGGCGATCTCGATGCCGCGACCCGCGCGGCGGCGGATCTCCTCCTGGTTGCGCGTGAGCACGTTGAACGTGCCGCCGCCGACGGTACCGATGCCAAGCAGGCCGACCTGGATGGGTTTCATGGTGATCTCTTCAGTCTTCAGTCAGGACGCAGTCAGAACGAGTGACGTTTGCGGTAGTTGTCGAGGAAGCGCGCGATGCGCCCGATGGCGTCGGCGAGGTCGTCCGAGTTGGGCAGGAACACGAGCCGGAAGTGGTCCGGCTGCACCCAGTTGAAGCCGGTGCCCTGCACGATGAGCACCTTCTCCTCGGCCAGCAGCTCGTAGGCGAACTGCTGGTCGTCGGCGATGGGGTAGAGCTTCGGGTCCAGGCGCGGGAACATGTACAGCGCCGCCTTGGGCTTGACGACGCTCACGCCCGGGATCTGGCCGAGCATCTCGGTGGCCAGGTCGCGCTGGCGCGCCAGGCGCCCGCCGGGGCAGACCAGGTCCTTGATGCTCTGGTAGCCGCCCAGCGCGGTCTGGATCGCGAGCTGGCCCGGCGTGTTGGCGCACAGCCGCATCGAGGCCAGCATGTTCAGGCCCTCGATGTAGTCTCGGGCGTGCTTCTTGGGGCCCGACACCACCATCCAGCCGGCGCGGTAGCCGCAGGAGCGGTAGTTCTTCGAGAGGCCGTTGAAGGTCACGCACAGCACGTCGTCGGCCAGCGAGGCGATCGAGGTGTGGGTGGCGCCGTCGTAGAGCGTCTTGTCGTAGATCTCGTCGGCAAAGACGATGAGCTGGTGCTGGCGCGCGATCTCGATGATCTCGCGCAGCAGCTCGGGCGGGTACAGCGCGCCGGTCGGGTTGTTGGGGTTGATGACGACGATGCCGCGCGTGTTGGGCGTGATCTTCCTGCGGATGTCGTCCAGGTCGGGCAGCCAGCCCGACTGCTCGTCGCAGACGTAATGCACCGGGCGCCCGCCCGAGAGCGACACGGCCGCCGTCCACAGCGGGTAGTCGGGCGCGGGCACCAGGATCTCGTCGCCGGTATCGAGCAGCGCGTTGAGCGCCATCACGATCAGCTCCGAGGCGCCGTTGCCCAGGTACACGTCGTCCACCGTCACGCCGGCGATCGACTTCTCCTGCGTGTAGTGCACGACCGCCTTGCGCGGCGCAAAGAGGCCCTTGCTGTCGGTGTAGCCTGCAGTGGCGGGGAGGTTGCGGATCATGTCCTGCACGATCTCGTCGGGCGGGTCGAAGCCGAACACGGCGAGGTTGCCGATGTTGAGCTTGATGATCTTCTGGCCCTCCTCCTCCATCTGGCGGGCCTTTTCCAGCACCGGGCCACGGATGTCGTAACAGACGTCGGCAAGCTTGCTGGACTTGGAAATCGGCTTCAAGAAGGGTCTCCGGCGAAACGCGCAGCCCGCTGCCGCGCGCGAAAACTAGAATTATCCACGTGAAGTTCCAGCCTGATCATCTCGAAGGCGTCAACGCCATCTCGCGCCACGAGCCCCAGCGCTTGTGGGTCAATGCCACCGAATGGAGGCACAGTGTTCTGGTGCCCGTGCGCGGCGAGCCGCAGTCGTGGCCCGTCACGCGCTTTGAAGACCTCGCCGAGGAGCACTTCAGGCAGTTGCTGGCGCTCAAGCCGGAGCTGGTGATCTTCGGTTCCGGGCCACGATTGCGCTTCGCCAAGCCGGCGCTGCTGCGCCCGCTGATCCAGGCCGGCATCGGCGTGGAGACCATGGACACGCCTGCGGCTTGCCGCACCTACAACGTGCTGGCCAGCGAGGGCCGCGTCGTCACGGCGGCGCTGTTGCTCGAAGCGACTTGAGGCCATGCCGGCAGCGCGCGTTGCTGCGCTGCCGCATTTACGCAGGGCTATTTCCCGGCGCCAGCAGACGTAACCCGGTCCGATCTATAATAAACAGTTGCTCCGGCGCTGCCCGGCCCCATAGCGAGAAGAGAAACCCTCCTCCATGACGCCTGCCCTGAACAAGCCCCTTCCGGAATTCGAAGCGCTCGCCACCAGCGGCATCAAATTCACGCCCGCCGCCTTCGCGGGGCAGATCGTGGTGCTGTATTTCTACCCCAAAGACAATACCCCGGGTTGTACCACCGAGGCGCTGCAGTTCCGCGATCAGCACAAGGAATTCGTGAAGTCCGGCGCAGTCGTCTTCGGCGTGTCGCGCGACAACATGGTTTCGCACGACAAGTTCCGCCAGGCGCTGGAGCTGCCCTTCGACCTGATCGCCGACACCGAAGAGAAGCTCTGCCACATGTTCGGCGTGGTCAAGAACAAGATCATGTACGGCAAGAAGGTCAAGGGCATCGAGCGCAGCACCTTCCTGATCGACCAGGGCGGCGTGCTGCGCGCTGAGTGGCGCGGCATCAAGGTCGCCGGCCACGTCGACGAGGTACTCAAGGCCGTCAAGGGCCTCAAGACCACCGCCTGATCCCCGTCGCGGGGCATGTCCTGACGCCCCGCTGACGACGCTGCACCGCAGCATGCACCGGCGTTGTGCGCCAGGTGCTCCGAAGCCGGCCTGCGAGCCGGCTTTTCTACGTCTGGCCGGTCGCCGTTCGGGCTTTTGCGCGTCTTCCACGGCGCTTTGTGTCAGTTTTTTTATGTCCGTTTCATGCTCGGGTATGCCGTCGTCGGGCATGCAAGATGCTAGAAATGGCACATGGCGTCCAGGTTCAGCCGTTGCAGCAGCCGCCCCCGATCAGCGGGCCGGCACCGCCGCATGGCTCGCAGTCCCCGGCACGCCTGTCCGCGAAGCCGCACCGTCCCTCCGGGCCGTGCGGCTTCGTGCTTTGTGGCCTTCGCAATCGCATCTCTCAGAGGATCTTCATGCCCCTTCCCAAGCCGCCTGCCCGCAAAGCCGCCCAGCTCGCCCCGGTCGATTTCGAGTCGCAAGCCGCTCCCAAGGGCGGCAAACGCGGCTTGAAACGCGGTGCCGCGGCCGAGGCCGAGCCGGCCGTGCTGGACTTGCGCAATGACGCCGCCGAGGCCGCGGCGCCGCCTCTCGACTTCACCCCGCCCGCCGCGGCCGCGCCCAGCGCGCAGCCCGCCTCGCCCAACACCAAGGCCGCACCGCGCCCGCGCAAGCCGCGCAGCACCGGACCGGCCAAGCTCTTCGTGCTCGACACCAACGTGCTCATGCACGACCCGATGAGCCTGTTCCGCTTCGACGAGCACGACATCTACCTGCCGATGATCACGCTCGAGGAGCTCGACGGCCACAAGAAGGGCATGAGCGAGGTCTCGCGCAACGTGCGCCAGGTCAGCCGCGACCTCGATGCCCTGGCCGGCGGCCCCGATGCCGCCAAGCTCGACCCCAGCGCCGGCATCCCGCTGGCCAAGACCGGCCACAAGGAGGCGCTCGGGAAGCTCTTCTTCCAGACCCAGCTGCTGGAGACGAAGCTGCCCCAGGGCCTGCCCCAGGGCAAGGCCGACAACCAGATCCTGGGCGTGGTCCAGTCGTTGCGCGAGCAACAGCCTCAGCGCGAGGTGGTGCTGGTGTCCAAGGACATCAACATGCGCATCAAGGCCCGCGCGCTGGGCCTGGCCGCCGAGGACTACTTCAACGACAAGACGCTCGACGATGTCGACCTGCTCTACACCGGCGTGCTGCAGCTGCCCGCGGACTTCTGGGACCGCCACGGCAAGACGATGGAGAGCTGGCAGCAGGGCGGCCACACTTACTACCGCATCAGCGGCCCGCTGGTCCCGGCCCTGCTGGTGAACCAGTTCGTGTACCTGGAAACGCCCGGCGCCTCGCCGCTGTATGCGCGCGTCACCGAGATCACCGGCAAGAGCGCCGTGCTCAAGACGCTCAAGGAGTACACCCACCAGAAGAACGCCGTCTGGGGCGTCACGGCGCGCAACCGCGAGCAGAACTTCGCCCTGAACCTGCTCATGGACCCGGAGTGCGACTTCCTCACCCTCACCGGCACGGCGGGCACCGGCAAGACGCTGATGACGCTGGCCGCGGGCCTGTCGCAGGTGCTCGACGAGCGCCGCTACAGCGAGATCATCGTCACGCGCGTAACGGTGCCCGTGGGCGAGGACATCGGCTTCCTGCCCGGCACCGAGGAGGAGAAGATGGGCCCGTGGATGGGCGCGCTCGACGACAACCTGGAAGTGCTCGCGCGCAGCGACTCCAGCGCCGGCGAGTGGGGCCGCGCCGCCACCAACGAGCTCGTGCGCAGCAAGATCCGCATCAAGAGCCTGAACTTCATGCGCGGGCGCACCTTCCTCAACAAGTTCGTCATCATCGACGAGGCCCAGAACCTCACGCCGAAGCAGATGAAGACGCTGATCACGCGCGCCGGCCCGGGCACCAAGATCGTCTGCCTGGGCAACCTCGCGCAGATCGACACGCCCTACCTCACCGAGGGCAGCTCGGGCCTGACCTACGCCGTGGACCGCTTCAAGGGCTGGCCGCATTCCGGCCACGTCATGCTCGCGCGCGGCGAGCGCTCTCGGCTGGCGGACTTCGCGTCGGAAGTGCTCTAAGCGGCCGGCGGCTGCGCCGCTGACTGCATCGAAGGGCTGCGCGAGCAGCCCTTTTCGTTTTGGTACGCCGACATCGCAGCTTCGGCCGGCTTGGGGACCGCCTGGATTCCCGCCTGCGCGGGAATGACGAAGTAGTGGGCGGGACAGGTCGGCTGTGGCAGCCGCTGCCCCACCCCTTACATTGCGCCCCCCATGAAGCTGCGTTTAAAGATCCTGCTGCTGGCGATCCTGCCGCTGGTGGCGGCGCTGTGCCTGGTGGCCTGGGCGGTGGTGCACCAGGAGCGCGAGCTGCTGGCGCGCGAGCGCGAGGCGGTGCAGCGCGCCTACATGGAGGCGCGGCGCGACGAGCTGCGCCACTACGTCGAGCTGGCGCTGAGCAACGTGCGCCCGCTCATCGAGCGCGCCGAGGCCGGCGACGCCGCCGCGCGCCAGGCCGCCATGGCCGAGGCGCTGCGGTTGATCTCGCAACTCGACTACGGCACCGACGGCTACTTCTTCGTCTACGACCTGCAGGGCCGCGCCCTCATGCACTCGCGCCAGCCCGAACTCGTGGGCCGCGACCTGTGGCTGCTGCGCGACCCCAACGGCGAGCTGACGCTGCAGCAGCTCATCGCGCGGGCCCGCGCCGGCGGCGGCTACGTCGAGTACCTCTGGCGCCAGCCCTCCAGCGACCGCGTCGCGCCGAAGCTCGGCTACGTCGTGGCGCTGCCGCAGTGGAACTGGATGCTGGGCACCGGGCTGTACCTCGACAGCATCCAGGCGACGCTGGCACAGCTGGAGCGCGAGGCGCGCGCCAATGTCGAGCGCACGCTCTGGCTCATCGGCGGCATCGCCCTGACTGCCCTGCTGCTCATCAGCGCCAGCGGCCTGGCACTGAACCTCAGCGGCCAGCGCGCCGCGGAGCGGCAGCTGCGCGCGCTGGCGCACCAGGTGGTGCGCTCGCAGGAGCAGGAGCGCGCGCACCTGGCGCGCGAGCTGCACGACGGGCTCAGCCAGCGGCTGGTGGCCATCAAGCTGCTGGTCGAGTCCGCCCAGCGCGAGGGCGCCGACGCCGCGCTGCTGCGCCAGGCCGCGCAGCGCCTGGGCGAAGGCCTGCACGAGGTGCGGCGCATCTCGCACCGGCTGCGCCCGGCCCTGCTCGACACGCTGGGCCTGCCCGCGGCGCTGGCGCACCTGGCGCAGGAGTTCGACGACAGCGGCGCGGTGCAGGCCGGCGCGTCCGTCGAGGGCGAGCCGCGGCCGCTGCCCGAAGTCGTCAACACCGTGCTGTTCCGCGTGGCGCAGGAGGCGCTGACCAACGTCGCCAAGCACGCCGGCGCGCGGCACGTGGCACTGGCGCTGGAATTCCAGCCCGACGGCGGCGTGGCGCTGCGCGTGCTCGACGACGGCCGCGGCTTCGACCTGCAGGCCGCGCTGCAACCCGAGGCCGAGGACGACGCCGATGCCGGCATCGGCCTGCGCAACATGCGCGAGCGGCTGGTGTCCATCGGCGGGCGGCTGGAGCTGCAGAGCCGCCCGGGACACGGCACGCAGGTCGAGGCCGTCATCGACGCGGCGCAACTGGCCCAGCTCGCACGCGACAATCCCGCGTCATGACCCCGCCCGCCTCGCTGCCGCCGCTGCGCATCCTCCTCGTCGACGACCACCCGCTGGTGCGCGACGGGCTGCGCGCGCGGCTGCAGGCGGAAGGGCATTACGCCGTCACCGCCGAGGCCGGCGCACCGGAGTCGGCGCTGCAGGCGCTGCAGCGCGACGACCCCGACCTGGTGCTGATGGACGTGGGCCTCAAGGGCGCCAGCGGCATCGACCTCGCCGCGCAGATGCTGCAGCGCCGCCCGGGCCTGCACGTGCTGATGTTCAGCATGTACGACAACCCTGAGTACGTGCAGCGCGCGCTGCAGGCCGGCGCGCGCGGCTACGTGCTCAAGGACGCGTCGGGCGACGAGCTGCTGGCCGCCATTGAGGCGGTGCGCGCCGGCGGCACCTTCCTGAGCCCCGGCGTGGCCGGCCGGCTGTTCCGCGCCCAGGCCCCGAAGCCGATCCTGACCCCGCGCGAGAGTGAAATCCTCAGCGCGCTGGCCCGCGGCGAGAGCAGCAAGCAGATCGCGCGCGACCTGGACCTGTCGGTGCGCACCGTCGAGAGCCACCGCCAGAACATCAAGCGCAAGCTGGCGCTGGATACGCCGGCCGACCTCATGCGCTACGCGCTGGAGCACGCGCGCAATCCCTGAACCCAGGGTTAATCCTTAGGTGGCGCCACGCAGCCGGCCCCGTGGGCGGGACGGATGCGGCGCGGGAGGGCGGCGCGGAACATGGCGCCCTTCCTCAATCCACCACTGCGCGTGGCCCCCGCACCCTGGCCGTGCCCGGCGCCGCGCGCTGCAGGAGACCCGTCCATGTCCTTCCTCCGTCGCCACCTCGCCTGGGCGGGCGTGGCCCTGCTCGGCGCCGGCGCGCTGGCCATCGTCGCGCTGTCGCGCGGCGAGGCCGTCAGCGCGCTGTGGGTCGTCGTCGCCGCCGTGTGCGTCTACCTCATCGGCTACCGCTACTACAGCCTGTTCCTCGCGCAACGGGTTCTGGGCCTGGACGCCACGCGCCAGACCCCGGCCTGGAAGCACAACGACGGCCTGGACTTCGTGCCCACCAACAAGCACGTGCTCTACGGCCACCACTTCGCCGCGATCGCCGGCGCGGGCCCGCTGGTCGGGCCGGTGCTGGCCGCGCAGATGGGCTACCTACCCGGCCTGCTGTGGATCCTGGCCGGCGTGGTCTTCGCCGGCGCGGTGCAGGACTTCATCGTGCTCTTCATCTCCACGCGCCGCGACGGCCGCTCGCTGGGCGACCTGGTCAAGCAGGAGATGGGCACGGTGCCGGGCCTGATCGCGCTCTTCGGCGCCTTCATGATCATGATCATCATCCTGGCCGTGCTGGCGCTGATCGTGGTGAAGGCGCTGGCCGAGTCGCCCTGGGGCACTTTTACTGTTGCCGCGACGATTCCCGTGGCCCTCTTCATGGGCATCTACCTGCGGTTCATCCGGCCGGGGCGCATCGGCGAGGTGTCGATCATCGGCTTCGTGCTGCTGATGGCCGCGATCCTGGGCGGGCAGATGGTGCACGAGAACCCGGTGCTGGCGCCGCTGTTCACCTTCGACGGCAAGGCGCTGACGTGGATGCTCATCGGCTACGGCTTCGTGGCCGCGTCGATTCCGGTGTGGCTGCTGCTGGCGCCGCGCGACTACCTGAGCACTTTCCTGAAGATCGGCACCATCGTGGCGCTGGCCGTCGGCATCCTGATCGTGGCGCCCACGCTGCAGATGCCCAGGTTCACGCAGTTCGCCGCCGGCAACGGCCCGGTGTGGGCGGGCAACCTGTTCCCGTTCCTGTTCATCACCATCGCCTGCGGGGCCGTCTCCGGCTTCCACGCGCTGATCTCCTCGGGCACCACGCCCAAGATGCTGGAGAACGAGACGCACGCGCGCTACATCGGCTACGGCGGCATGCTGGCCGAGAGCTTCGTGGCGGTGATGGCGCTGGTGGCGGCCTCGTGCATCGAGCCCGGCATCTACTTCGCCATGAACAGCCCGGCCGCGATGGTGGGCAGGACGCCCGAGGCCGTGGCCGCGACGCTGTCCACCTGGGGCTTCGTCATCACGCCGGAGGTGCTGGTGCAGACCGCGAAGGACGTGGGCGAGAACACCATCCTGGCGCGCGCCGGCGGCGCGCCCACGCTGGCCGTGGGCATGGCGCACATCCTTCACCAGGTGGTGGGCGGCAAGGCGATGATGGCCTTCTGGTACCACTTCGCCATCCTGTTCGAGGCCCTCTTCATCCTCACCGCGGTGGACGCCGGCACGCGCGCCGGGCGCTTCATGCTGCAGGACCTGATGGGCAGCTTCGTGCCCGCGCTCAAGCGCACCGAGTCGCTGCCGGCCAACCTGCTGGCCACGGGGCTGTGCGTGGCGGCCTGGGGCTACTTCCTGTACCAGGGCGTGGTCGATCCGCTGGGCGGCATCAACACGCTGTGGCCGCTCTTCGGCATCGCCAACCAGATGCTGGCCGCCGTGGCGCTGATGCTGGGCACGGTGGTGCTGTTCAAGATGAAGCGCGACCGCTACGCCTGGGTCACGATCGTGCCAGCCGCATGGCTGCTGGTGTGCACGCTGACCGCGGGCTGGCAGAAGATCTTCTCGGACGACGTGCGCGTGGGCTTCCTGGCGCATGCCCGCCGGTACGCCGACGCGGTGGCGCAGGGCCAGGTGCTGGCGCCGGCCAAGACGCTGGCGGAGATGGAGCGCGTGATCTTCAACGACCGGCTGGATGCGGCGCTGTGCGCTCTGTTCATGTTCGTGGTGGTGAGCATCCTGGTCTATGCCGTGCGCAGCGTGCTGGCCGCGCGCGCCAGCCGCCAGCCCACGGCGCGCGAGGCGCAGTACGAGCGCCTGAGCCCCGATGCCAAGGCGGCGGCGCATGCCTGAGCCGGCTGATGTCGCCGCGGGGTCCGTTGCGGGCGCGACGGACTCCGCCCTGGCCCGCCTGGGCCAGGCCGGGCGCTACTTCGCCCAGGGGCTGCGCCTGATGGTGGGCCTGCCCGACTACGGCGGCTACCTGGAACACATGCAGCGCACCCACCCCGACCAGGAGCCGATGAGCTACGAGGCCTTCTTCCGCGAGCGCCAGCAGGCGCGGTACGGGGGGCGGGCGGGGAAGTGTTGTTGAGCCCAACCTGCGCTTGCCATTGAAGTGCTCCGTTCGCCCTGAGGTATCGAAGGGTGAACGGCCCGCACGGTGTGCGGGCATTCGAGCCTGTCGGATTCGGCCTTCGATACCTCAGTCCGAACGGTTCATGGAGCCTCCAGTTCCTGGCCTCCATACCAGCCTGACGGCCTCGCCCTTCGATACCTCAGGGCGAACGGGTGATGTCACAAGCAAATTGAAGATGGAGTGGCATGCGCCACAGAGAAAAAGGGCCGCTCACGCGGCCCTTCCCCCTCCTCCCGGCGCTTCTTGTCGTGCCTTGGGATTCGCCTGTGACTTACTTGATGGTCACCAGGTCGCTGATCTGCTTGAGCGCGGCCGGGTCGTCCATCGTGGTCAGGTCGCCCGGGTCGCGCTGCTCGCACACGGCCTGGATGGCGCGGCGCAGCAGCTTGCCGGAGCGGGTCTTGGGCAGCACGCTGACGAAGCGCACGCGGGCCGGGCGCGCCACGGCGCCGAGCTGCGCGTCCACCGTCTTCAGGATCTCGCCTTCGAGCTGCTTCAGCCGCTCCTCGTCGCCCAGCGCCGAGCCGTCGCGCAGCACCGCGAAAGCCATGGCGACCTGGCCCTTGAGCTGGTCGGCCACGCCCACCACCGCCACCTCGGCCACGGCCGGGTGGCTGCAGATGCTCTCCTCGATCTCGCGCGTGCCCAGGCGGTGGCCGGCGACGTTGATCACGTCGTCGGTGCGGCCCAGGATGAAGTAGTAGCCGTCCTTGTCGCGGATGCCCCAGTCGAAGGTGCTGTAGAGCCAGCGCTCGGGCTTGCCGTCGAGCGCCGGCACCTTCTGCCAGTAGGTCTTGACGAAGCGGTCGTCGTCGCCCCACACCGTCTGCAGGCAGCCCGGGGGCAGCGGGCCTTCCACCACCACCACGCCCTTCTGGTCGCCGCCCTGCAGCTCCTCGCCGGTCTGCTGGTCGATGAGCTTGACGTCGTAGCCGTAGGTCGCGAAGCCGGGGCTGCCGAAGCGGCTGTCCTGCTTCTCCACGCCGTTGGCGATGGACAGGATCGGCCAGCCGGTCTCGGTCTGCCAGTAGTTGTCGATGATCGGGCAACCCAGGCCGTCGCTGATCCAGCGCGCGGTGGGCTCGTCCAGCGGCTCGCCGGCCAGGAACAGCGCGCGCAGCGAGGACAGGTCGTACTTCTTCAGCAGCGCCGGGTCATGCTTCTTGAGCACGCGGATCGCCGTCGGGGCGCTGAACATGACGGTGGCCTTGTACTTCTCGACCAGGCTCCACCACACGCCCGCGTCCGGCGTGGTCGGCAGGCCTTCGTACAGGATCGTCGTCATGCCGCCGATCAGCGGGCCATAGACGATGTAGCTGTGGCCCACCACCCAGCCGATGTCGCTGGTGCACAGGAAGGTCTCGCCCGGCTTGCCCATGAAGATGTGCGGAATGCTCGCCGCCAGCGCCACGGTGTAGCCGCCGGTGTCGCGCTGCACGCCCTTGGGCTTGCCGGTGGTGCCGCTGGTGTAGAGCGTGTAGCTCGGGTGCGTGGCATCGACCCAGGTCACGGGCACCTGCGCGTCGATGAACTGCTCGCGCAGCGTGGCGTAGTCCACGTCGCGCCCCTCGGTGCGCTCCATGGGCGCCAGGCCCCGGTCCACCAGCAGCACCTTGGCCGGCTTGTGGCTGGACAGGCGCAGCGCCTCGTCGAGCAGCGGCTTGTAGGGGATGACCTTGCCGCCGCGCGAGCCGCCATCGGCGCTGACCACCACCGTCGGGCTGGAGTCCTCGATCCGGCTGGCCAGGCTGTGGCTGGCGAAGCCGCCGAACACCACCGAGTGGATCGCGCCCAGCCGTACCGCGGCCAGCATCGCGAACACCGCCTCGGGAATCATCGGCATGTACAGCAGCACCCGGTCGCCCTTCTTGACGCCCAGCTCCTGCAGCACCGCGGCCATGCGCTGCACCTCGGACTGCAGCTCGCGGAAGGTGTAGGCCTGCTCCTTGTCCACCTCGGTGGAGACCCACACCAGCGCGTTCTGGTCACCGCGCTCGGCCACGTGGCGGTCCACCGCGTTGTGGCACAGGTTGGTCTCGCCACCCGGGAACCAGCGCACGAAGGGCGCGCGGCTGTAGTCGCAGACCTGCTCGAAGGGCTTGTTCCACTCGATCAGCTTCGCCTGCTCGGCCCAGAAGTCCTCGCGCTGCTCGATCGAGCGCTTGTGAAAGTCCGCGTAGCTCATGCCATGCCTCCTGCTTGGGGTTCAGAGATTCGTCGAATTAATAATTCAAAATTGGACCTGGGAAGTCTTGCTTGGGGCTGTCTTCCCGGTCAGTTCCTGGCGACTGTTTTCCTCAATCGTCGATGCGCACCACGATGCGGCCGCGCACCTTCCCGTCCATCAGCGCACGCGCCCCTTCCTCGGCGCGCGACAGCGGCAACTCCTCGGTGAGGCGGTCCAGCAGCGCGGTGTCCAGGGCCGTGAACACGCGCTGCCAGGCTGCCTCGCGCAGCGGCCGCGCCGGCCACACGCTGTTGATGCCCGCCAGCGTCACGTTGCGCAGGATGAAGGGCATCACCGTGCCGGGCAGGTCGCCGCCCTGCGCCAGTCCACAGGCTGCCACCACGCCGTCGCGTTTCGTTTGAGCCAGCGCATTGACCAGCGTGTGGCTGCCCAGCGCGTCCACCACGCCGTCCCAGCGCTCGCGCTGCAGCGGCTTCCCCGGGGCCGCCAGCGTGGCGCGGTCGATGATTTCCGAGGCGCCCAGCTCGCGCAGGTAACCCGACTCGTCCGGCTTGCCGGTGGCGGCCACCACGCGATGGCCGGCACGCGCCAGCAGCGCGATGGCGATGCTGCCCACGCCGCCGGTGGCACCCGTGACCAGCACCTCGCCGCCGGGCTGCAGCCCGTGGCGCTCCAGCGCCAGCACCGCCAGCGCCGCGGTGAAGCCGGCCGTGCCCACGGCCATGGCCTGCCGGGCCGTGAATCCTTCGGGCAGCTTCACCACGCCCGCGGCCGGCACGGCGGCCTGCTGCGCGAGGCAGCCCCAGGTCAGCTCGCCCACGTCGGCGCCGGTGGTGAGCACGCGGTCGCCGGGCTGGAAGTCGGGATGGCGGCTTTGCAGCACGGTGCCCGCGCCGTCGATGCCCGGCACCATCGGGAAGCTGCGCACCACGGGCGCCCGGTTGGTGATGGCCAGCCCGTCCTTGAAATTGAGCGTGGACCACTCCACGCCGATGAGCACCTGCCCGTCGGCCGGCTGCAGCGGCGGCAACTCGCGCAGGCCGGCTTCGAAAGCGCCGTCGTCCTTTCGCAGGTACAGGGCCTTGAACATCGAGGATTTGTCTCCGGGTGCCGGGGTGGCCGGGTGGGTACTGGCGGCCTGCTGGATGCGGCCGCTCTGTCGTGACAGCGGATTGCAAGCCGATGCCCTGACTGCTGGCTGACGCTGCACCACATGACGGAACGCGCTGTCATGAATCAAAAAGTCAAGCCCTCTTTACGTGGTAGGCTCCGCGCCCGTGAAGTCCCTACTCCCGTCCCTGCTGCTGTCCTGTTGTCTTCTCACCACAGTCGGTGCGCAGGCCGCGCCGCCGACGCCGTCCTCGGCCGCCTCGGCGCCGATGAGTGACGGGGTGACGCAACTGCTCATCGAACGCGGCCTGCTGCCCGCCGGTGCGGCGCCTCTCGTGCAGAACATGCGCGACAGGGCCTCGGACCTGGTGCTGTCGGCGATGAACTTCCTGGGCGTGCCCTACCGCCGCGGCGGCAATTCCGAGGAAGAAGGTTTTGATTGCAGCGGCTTCACGCGCCACGTATTCGAGAACAGCCTGGGCCTGGTGCTGCCGCGCCGCGCCGACGAGCAGGCCAAGGCCGACGGGCTGCAGAAGGTGGCGCGCGACGAGCTGAAGCCGGGCGACCTGGTGTTCTTCAACACCCTGCGCCGCACCTTCTCGCACGTGGGCATCTACGTGGGCGACGGCAAGTTCATCCACGCCCCGCGCACCGGCCAGGTCGTGCGCGTGGAGAGCATGCAGGACAGCTACTGGGCGCGCCGCTTCACCGGCGCGCGCCGCGTGCCCGGCACCGGCGACGGCACGTAACTGCTGCGCGCCTCGGGCGTGAACGCGAACGCCGCGCAGTAAGGCCGCGGCAGCCGCTTTCCGGCAGTACAAAAGGCAACCTGCTTCAAGGCCGGCCTTAGGGGGGACGGCACAATCGGGGGATGGCCGAAAGAGCGATTCCCATTGCCGACCTGCGCTATGCCGCGGCGACGCCGCGCATCCCCGAGCAGCTCACGCCGCCGAGCGGGCTGCTGTCCGACCGACTCGGCCGCCCGCTGCATGACTTGCGCATCTCCGTCACGGACCGCTGCAACTTCCGCTGCAGCTACTGCATGCCCAAGGAGATCTTCACCAACGACTACGGCTTCCTGCCGCAGTCGTCGCTGTTGAGCTTCGAGGAGATCACGCGGCTGGCGCGCATCTTCGTGGCGCACGGCGTGCACAAGCTGCGCCTCACGGGCGGCGAGCCGCTGCTGCGCAAGAACCTCGAGAAGCTCATCGAGATGCTCTCCGGGCTGCGCACCCCGGACGGGCAGCCGCTGGACCTCACCCTGACCACCAACGCCACGCTGCTGGCGCGCAAGGCGCAGGCGCTCAAGGACGCGGGCCTGAAGCGCGTCACCGTCAGCCTGGACGCGCTCGACGACGCCGTGTTCCGCCGCATGAACGACGTCGATTTCCCGGTTGCGGACGTGCTGGCCGGCATCGAGGAGGCGCGCCGCGTGGGCCTGGGCCCGATCAAGGTCAACATGGTCGTCAAGCGCGGCACCAACGACCAGGAAATCGTGCCCATGGCGCGCTGGTTCCGGGAGCACTACGACGGCCAGGTGATCCTGCGCTTCATCGAGTTCATGGACGTGGGTGCCTCCAACGGCTGGCGCATGGACGACGTGCTGCCCTCGGCCGAGGTGCGCCGGCGCATCGATGCGGCGTTCCCGCTGGAGCCGCTGGAGCCCAACGCCACCGGCGAGACGGCCGAGCGCTGGCGCTACCGCGACGGCGCCGGCGAGATCGGCCTGATCTCCAGCGTGACGCAGGCCTTCTGCGGCGACTGCAACCGCGCGCGGCTGTCCACCGAGGGGCGGCTCTACCTGTGCCTGTTTGCCTCGCAGGGGCAGGACCTGCGCGCGCTGCTGCGCGGCGGCGCCACGGACGAGCAGATCGCCGGCGCCGTCGGCCTGATCTGGCAGGAGCGCGACGACCGCTACTCCGAGCTGCGCGGCGCGATGAAGGCCGACGAGGGCAGCGGGCGGCGCCGCGTCGAGATGCACTACATCGGAGGCTGAGCCGCCCATGGCCCTGATCCCGTTCACTGGCTCGTGCCGGCGCCTGCTGGCGCTCACGGGCCTGGTCACGCTGGTGCTGCCCGTCATCGCGGGCGAGTTCGCCAAGCAATTCTTCCAACCCGGGCTGTCCGACGACCCGATGCGTCAGTCGCTGCTGATCGACTACATCGTCATCGGCGCCCTCGTCTTCGGCCTGACCATGATGCTCACCGTGGGCCTGGGCTGCTGGATGCGCGGCGTGATGCAGGGCCCCGCGCGCCGGGCCGACGACTACCCCATGCCGCCCGAGGACCCGCGCGCACCATGATCGACACTGAAGACATCACCGGACTGATCCTTGCCGGCGGCCGCGGCAGCCGCATGGGCGGCGTCGACAAGGGCTTGCAGAACCTCAATGGCATGCCGATGGCGCTGCACGCGCTGCTGCGGCTGCAGCCGCAGGTGGGCGCCACGCTGATCAACGCCAACCGCAACCTCGCGGCCTATGAATCCTTCGGCGTGCCGGTGTGGCCCGACGGCCTGCCCGACTTCCCCGGCCCGCTGGGCGGCTTCCTCGCCGGGCTGGAGCACTGCGAGACCGGCTGGCTGATCACGGTGCCCTGCGACACGCCCAACTTCCCGGCCGACCTGGTGCGCCGCCTGGCCGACGCGGCCGACGCCGCCGGTGCCGACATCGCCATGCCCGTGACCGAGGAAGACGGCCGCCCGCAGGTGCAGCCGGTGTTCTGCCTGATGCGCTCCAGCCTGCTGGAGAGCCTGGTGCGCTACACCAGCGAGGGCGGCCGCAAGATCGACCGCTGGGCCGACCAGCACCGGCGCGTGGACGTGCCCTTCGACGACGCCGCCGCCTTCTTCAACGCCAACACCCTGGAAGACCTGCGGCGGCTCGAACCCTGAGTCTCTTTCCGTTCGACCGGAGTCCCTTTCCCGTTCGTCCTGAGGTATCGAAGGATGAAAGGCCTCGGTCGAGCGGCAGCCTTTCCCGTTCGTCCTGAGGTATCGAAGGATGAACGGCCCCAGCCGAGCGGCAAGCCGAAGCTGACCAGCTCACCGGCATAAAGACCGAAGCACTGACATGACCGACACCACCCTCGACCAGATCGCCTCCTGCCTCAGCGGCTACGACCCCAACGCCCTGCCGGTGGCGCAGGCGCAGGAATTCATCCGCCGCATGGTGCCGCGGGTGCAGGCGGTGGAAAGCCTGGCGATCCGCAGTGCCCTGGGCCGGGTGCTGGCGCGCGACGTGATCTCTCCCATCGACGTGCCGGCGCACGACAACTCGGCCATGGACGGCTTCGCCTTCCGCAGCGCCGACCTGTCCAGTGACACCGACACCGTGCTCGCCATTGCCGGCACCGGCTACGCCGGGCAGCAGTTCGAGGGCGAAGTGCCTGCCGGCCAGTGCGTGCGCATCATGACCGGCGCCGTGATGCCGGCCGGGCTCGACACGGTGGTGCCGCAAGAGTTCACCAAGTCCGTTGACGGCAAGGTGGTCGTCCCCGCCGGCGTGGTGCGCGCCGGCGACAACCGCCGCCTGGCGGGCGAAGACCTGTCCAAGGGCGCCCCCGCCCTGCGCGCCGGCCGCGTCTTGCGCCCGGCCGACCTGGGCCTGCTGGCCTCGCTGGGCCAGGCCGAGGTGCCGGTGCGCCGGCGCCTGCGCGTGGCCTTCTTCTCGACCGGGGATGAACTGCGTTCCATCGGCGAGCCGCTGGACGCCGGCTGCGTGTACGACAGCAACCGCTACACGATCTGGGGCATGTTGCAGCGCCTGGGCGTGGAGGCGATCGACATGGGCGTGGTGCGCGACGACCCCGCCGCGCTGGAAACCGCCTTCCGCGAGGCGGCGGCCTGCGCCGACGCCGTGATCACCTCCGGCGGTGTGAGCGTGGGCGAGGCGGACCACACCAAGGCGGTGATGCGCTCGCTGGGCGAAGTGCTGTTCTGGAAGATCGCGATGCGCCCGGGGCGGCCGATGGCGATCGGGCGCATCGGCGAGCCGGGGCGGCAGGCGGTTCTTTTCGGGCTGCCGGGGAATCCAGTGGCGGTGATGGTCACCTTTTACGCCTTCGTGCGCGAGGCGCTGCTGGCGATGTCGGGGGCGGATGCGGCTCCCCTGCCCTTGATCCGCGCCGCCAGCGCGACGGCGATCCGCAAGAAGGCGGGGCGGACCGAATACCAGCGCGGGATCGTGGAGCGCGGGGCCGATGGGAACTGGTCGGTGCGGATCACAGGGAGCCAGGGCTCGGGCGTTTTGCGGTCGATGAGCGAGGCGAATGGGCTCATCGTGCTGGGGCATGAGCAGGGGAATGTCGCTGCTGGGGAACTGGTGGATGTGGTGCCGTTTGAGGGGTTGGTTTAAAGCCTTTCCCCTTACTTACTACACCGCTGACCTAATGAAGCCGCCTGAGGGCGGCTTTTTTTTGCCTGTTCAAAACGATCTACTTAACTGCTATGGCGTGACATATTTCACACACACTTTGAATTACCGTCAGAGCAGGCGTAATAACATGCATCTACAACGACACAAGCGGGGCGATGGCGCTGCTTATCTACAGCGGCAACTTCACTTTATCTCCCAGGAAAATTTAAAAGGCCATCTAAAAGCGCTGAACATCACCAATATTCACCGCAGCCCGATCGCATCAAGCAGACCTTGGCTCGCGATTGAGACTGCTGCTAGAAGAGCTGATTGACTACAGAACCCCTCACACCTGACGCAACGTGAACCTCTAGCAGCACAAAGCAAGACCCAACCATGGAACAATCGCCGCCCCTGAACCAAATCAACTCAACAAATACATGCGCCATAGAAAAGCCAACAGAAAGTTTTTTAAATCCTCAGCAACAAATAACAGCAACACCTCAACCTATTCATCACCAAAGGCAAAATTCAAATATTCACTAATTGCGGCTATAATTTTCGTTGCCACCGGCATCCTTGCGGCGATAACCTGGACACCTTCCGGCCCAAATACCACCGAATCCGTTAAAAAGAACATAAGAACTGAGCAACCCCTTGAAAAAGCTTTCGATATAAAATTCAATATGAATCAGACCGAAGTAGAAAAAATAATGGGTCGCCCAGCAAAGAAAGAGATTACCACCGAATTCGAAGAATGGCATTATTGCAGAACAGGAGAAAAAATTGATGAGTTTATAGCCATACGCTTTAAGAAACAAAGAGTCACTTCAATGGAAAACTACATTGTCTCTTCATCTCACGTCTCTGACCTTACCGGGGACTGCATGCTATTCATTAAATGGGGCACCTATGGCGAATCAAGACCCAATAAGATCTTTCCACCCGGCACACTTCGACCAAATAATAGAGCAGCATCGGCACCTATTTCCTAAATTAAACTTCCATGAAAGACTTATACACTGTTCTTGCCTTCTATTTCTACTTTTGCACCCAACACAGGCCCACTTATCATTAACAAACAGCAAGACCTACTCGAAACCTTGACGGCTAACGAAACAAATCAGCAACTATTATGCACAACTGCCTTAATTTCCTATTAGACGCCAATTGCTGCAATGCCAGACAAAAGAACGAGGCATTAAATCAACTTGAAAACTTCGAGAATCCAAAAGAATAAAGCTTTATTACACCGATTCTTCACACACAGAAGCCCGACACAGCAACTCCAGACGAGCAGAAAAAACAGATCAGTTCAGTTGGATAGAGATTAACGAATCAGGCCACAACCTAGAAACATATCAGACAATTGAAAGAATACTTTGCCCCGAAGGAGTTAAAAATGAAAATCAGCACAACGATGTACTTGCAGTCTATTACGCCGAAAGAATGCATTGGCCACTTATAACGATGGACGGCAAATCCAAGACACAACCGCTCGGAATACTAGGAAATGCTATTCGCCTTTTACAAATTGGAATAGTTGTCATCAGCCCAGAGGAAGCCCTCGGACGAGCATACAAACATCTTGATTTATTTAAAAATATTTAGCAAGTGCTGGCGCCTAGAGTTCCCTCTCCAGAATACTGACCGAATCTATAGAACACCGGTATCCCGCCAGTCATATTGCATCGCACCCTGAGCCGTCATTCCGGCGAAAGCCGGAATCCACGCGTACTGCTGCGCTGACATGGCTGACGCAGGCACGTGCACATACTGACCAGAGAAGCATTGCAGCATTCGTGGATTCCGGCTTTCGCCGGAATGACGAAGCGGCGGGCGGGACGCCTTGGCTGTCGGGATGCCAGTGTCTTCAATTTCTTTCCAGACAGGCGTGCACACACGCAAGCATGAAGGAATCTTCTGCCGTGCTGTGGCTTTGTCGCACGTAGACTAAACTATCCCTTGAAAAATCAGATAGCTGGGAATCTGCTGCCGCCGACCTCGACACCAGAAGACGCCGCCTCTGAAAATCCGCCGTCCTGACGGACGGCTAAACCTGGATGCCCGCGTACGCGGGCATGACGAGGTTTTTCTTCGCGAATGAGAAATAACAAAAAAGTGTCAGCCAATCACTGACACGCCACGCCCACTATTTTATCCTTCCCGCACAGGCGGGGATCCAGGCGGTCCCCAGGCCGCCGGAAGCTGGTCAATCGGATAACCAAGGTTTAAGGCACGGCAGGCGCTGCGAAACGGCTATCGGCAGCTTGTGGACCGCCTGGATTCCCGCCTTCGCGGGAATGACGACATGGGGTGCGGACCGCCCGTGCCAACGGGCTGCCGGCAGTCTGGCATTTTCCCTAGACAAAATGAACCAGGCACCGTCAGCCCTCCGCAAGCCCTCCTTGCACAATGAGAGCTGGCGCCTAAATACCCGGCGCAAAGGAATTTGATCCATGTCAGCCGCCTATTCCACCCTGCCCCCATCCCAACCCCTGGCCAGCATCGGCGAGCGTTTCACCGTCCAGTTCATCGACGCCCTGGCCGGCATGGCCGTCGCGGTGGTGACTTATATGCTGGTGAAAATGCTGCGCCTCGCCGAGGAATGGCTGATCGTCACCTGGGCCGCCTATCTCCTGTTTTGCGACGGCCTGCCCGGGGGACGCAGCTTGGACAAGCGGGTGACTCACAGCGCCGTCGTCCACGTCGATACCGGCGAGCCCTGCGGTTACTGGCGCTCGGTGGTGCGCAACCTGCCACTGATGGTGCTGGGCGTGTTTGACGCGGTATTCATCGTGGGCAGCCGCCGGCGCCGGCTGGGGGATTATCTGGCGGGGACGCGGGTCGTTCGGCTGCCGTAAATTGGATCGGCCGCATTGCGGCCTGGTTTAATCGCTACAATGCCCGGCTCGACATGATTTCCTTGAACGAGCATGGGCATTTTCTGCGCCGCCTTCGCCGTCTCCGACCGCACCATTGAAACCTTGCTCCAGGACCCGCTGCTGGTTTGGCAAGTGGTCGAGCACGAGGATTACGACACTTATCTGCAGGCCGTCCAGGAAGCCAACCGGCAACCTATTTTCAGGCGCCTGCTGGGCAAAGTGCCGCCGCCTGTGCGGCCGAGGCGGCTCGATTTCACCGGGCACGAATTGAAGGCCCTGGACCTCGACAAATCCTGGGACGGCCTGGACCGCACCTTGCGCACACTATGGCGCGACCAACCCAGCTTCTTCGAAAGCGGCCGTGAGATCGGCAAACTGGAAGTCGGGCTCGGCCCGGCGCTATTTCACTCGAGCGCGGCGATGGGCGCATTCGCACTGACCATTGGCACCGTGTCGGAGCAGCAATTTCTTTCGGCATTCGAGCGGACGGATTTGAGCCAGGCTTATCTCGACCGGTTCTGGGAACGGCGGGACAACGATGTCGTGGAATACATCACCGAGCATTTCTCGGCCCTGCAGGAATTCGTGAGGCACGCGGCGGCGCATTCGCTGGGGGCAGTCATGCAGTTTGGCTGATGCCCCGGCGCGCCATGCGCCCCGCCCAGCCCTTGCCGGCCATGCCGATGCGCTTGCCGGCCACCCACGCCGGGACTAACATGGCTTTTCCGTCATTTGCCGGGGCTGAAGACATGAATAAGGGCACCCTGTTTTCCACGCTAATGTGGACCGCCGGTTTGCTGGTTTCTCCACTGGCCCACGCCCAGGATTCGCCCCGCACCCCGCTCCCGCCCGACCACCCGCTGCTCGGCACCTGGCGCATCGACCTGCCCGACCTGAAGTGTTTCGAGGAGTATGAATTGCGCGCCGACGGCACCAAGCGCTCGGTGTCGGGCGAGGAGCGCAACGAATTCGAGTTCACGGTCTCGCCCACACCCAGCGACAAGGGTTTCTACAGGTGGACCGAAAAGGTGGTCAAAACCAACGGCCAGCCCGACTGCTCCGGCAACCGGGGCGAGGTCGGCCAAGCGGTGTCCGGCTTCATCAAGCTGCATCCGGGTCAGGACAAATTCCTGCTTTGCACCGGCGAGGATTTCAAGCGCTGCTTCGCGGAGTTCTACAGGAAGCGGTGATCCGGGCCCTGCGCCCGGTAGGAGCCTCCCCCTTCAGGGCCTGGGCCGGGCCCAGAAACCGACTACCCCGGTCGTGACAAATCTCCCGTGCAGCAGCACGGCGGCGCGGGCACTCTGACGTCCATCGCCACTCGGGACGGAGGCTCCATGCACACGACGATTCCCTGGGTTGCCGCCGGCCCGGCTGGCGCCGGCCACGGCCTGGAAAGGCGCTGACCATGGTGGCGCTCATCGCGGGCCTGTCCCTGGTGCTGTTCGGGCTGTTCTACGTGCTCGTCTTTCCCGTGGCCACGATGGCCTGCATGGCCTGGGCCACGGCGGGACGGATTTCGTTCCACATGGCCGCCCTGCGCTGCGCGCTGCTCATCCCCGGGTTGCTGATGGTTTTCACGCCCGTGCACGTCGAGCCCATCGGCCTGGTGTCCTGGTGGCTGCTGCACCTCGAAGGAGTTTTCGGGCCGCATCCGCTGGTGATGAAAAACCACGAGGTGGTCTATCCCGACACCATCGTGGCGAGCCTGGCGGTTTGCGCGACCGTCGCCAGCCTGGTGCTGTATTACCGGGGATTCATGCGCGTCAGCCCGAAGGATGCCGATTCGCCCCCGGCACGGCACTGAGTTTCAGCCGCCCGGCCGCACCGCCCGCCACGCACTCGATATCGCCTCCGCGCTGCGCCGGATGTCGTCCGCGTCGGTTGAAAAGCCGATCACCGACAGCCGCATTACCCAGCGCCCCTGCCAGCGCGTGCCGCCGGCGAAGCACACGCCGTCGCGCTGCACCCGCTCGATGACGGCGGCGGCCAGCGCGTCGGCCTCTTCGCCGCCACGGCCGGCGCCAGCCTCGTCCCCGAACCTCACCAGCACCTGGTTCAGCACCACGTCGTTGAGCACGGTCACGCCGCGCTCGCGCGCGAGCAGTTCGGCCAGCTGCCGCGCCAGCGCGCAATGGCGCTCGACCATCGCCGCCACGCCGTCCGTGCCCAGGTGGCGCAGCAGCGCCCAGGCCGCGAAGCCGCGCGCGCGGCGCGAGAGCTCGGGCACGTAGTGCGTCGGGTCGCGCTCGTGCGCCGCCGCGGCGGGCAGGTAGCTCGCGGCGGCCGTCATGGCGCGGCGGTGCGCCTCGGCATCGCGCACGATGGCGAAGCCCGAGTCGTAGGGCAGCTGCAGCCACTTGTGGCCGTCGGTGGCCCAGGAGTCGGCCCGCTCCACGCCCGCGGCCAGCGCGGCCTTCGACGGGCAGGCGCGCGCCCACAGGCCGAAGGCGCCGTCCACGTGCACCCAGGCGCCGCGCTCGTGCGCGCGCGGGATCAGCCGCGTGAAGTCGTCGAAGGCGCCGGTGTGCAGGTGCCCGGCCTGCAGGATGGCCAGCACCGGGCCGTCGGCCTCGGCCAGGGCACGCTCGAAGTCGCCGTTGTCGATGCCGCCGTCGGCGCGTGCCCTGACGCGCCGCACGCGGCGCTGGCCCAGGCCCAGGAACTGCAGCGCCGCATAGACGGTGGCGTGCCCCTCCTCGCCGATCAGCACCGTGACGGGCGGCGCGCCGAAGAGGCCGTCGGCCTCCACGTCCCAGCCCACGCGCGCCAGCAGCGCGCTGCGCGCGGCGGCCAGGCCGATGAAGTTGGCCATGGTCGCGCCGCTGGCGAAGCCGACCGAGCAGTCGCCGGGCAGGCCCAGCAGCTGCAGCAGCCAGCGCGCGGCCACCGCCTCGCTCGCGGCCGCGGCCGGCGCGCCCAGCAGGTTGGCGCCGTTCTGGCCCCAGGCGGAGGTGAGCCAGTCCGCCGCCACGCCCACCGGGTGCGAGCCGCCCGTGACCCAGCCGAAGAAGCGCCCGCCGGCCGTGGCGTGCAGGCCCGGGGCGGCATGGGCCTCCAGCTGGCGGATCACGTCCTGGGCCGCCAGCCCTTGCGCGGGCAGCGGGCCGGTGTCCCAGCGCGCGAGCTGCGCGGCGTAGTCCTCGGCGGCGCATTGCGGGCCGCCGTGCAGCTCGCGGCGGTAGCGCAAGGCCGATTCGGCGGCCTGCTGCAGCGCGGGGGCGAGGGATTCGTCGAAGCGGCTCATGGAAAGCTCCTGAACATCGCCGGCCGGCGCGGCGCCTCGGGGCTCGTGGATTCCGGCTTTCGCCGGAATGACGGGGCTATTGCTTGGGGCTGACGCCGTCAGCGCATCACTTCCGCCGTGCCGCGGTTGGCGAGCTGGTCAGCCTTCTCGTTGCCCGGGTCGCCGGCGTGGCCCTTGACCCAGTGCCAGCGCACGTCGTGGCGCTGCGCCAGCTCGTCCAGGCGCTGCCACAGCTCCACGTTCTTCACCGGCTTCTTGTCGGCCGTGGTCCAGCCGCGCTTCTTCCAGCCGTGGATCCAGGTGGTGATGCCGTTGCGCACGTACTCGCTGTCGGTGTGCACGTCCACGCTGCAGCGCTTCTTCAGGATGGAGAGCGCCTCGATCACCGCCGTGAGCTCCATGCGGTTGTTGGTGGTCTGGCGCTCGCCTCCCCACAGCTCCTTCTCGTGCGCGCCGCTGCGCAGCCACGCGCCCCAGCCGCCGGGGCCGGGGTTGCCCTTGCAGGCGCCGTCCGTGTAGATCACCACCGCCGCCGGCGCCGACGCCACCGCGGCCTCGCCGCCGGATGCGCCTTCGCGGCCCACGGCCGCCACCTTCGATTCACTCAACGTCCAGTCCTTCCTTGTTCGTCACCACGGCCGGCGCCTTGCCGGCCTTGACCTGGGCCCGCTTCGCCAGCCCCACCAGCCGCATGCCGCGCACGCGCTTGACGGCCACCACCATGTACGCCGCGCCGAAGACGGGCCACCAGCGGTCGCCGCGGTCCTCCATCCACTCGAAGCGGCTGAGCCAGCGGTAGCGCCGCAGCGGCGGCACGAAGCAGCCGAAGCGTCCGGCCTCCACCTCGAAGCTCAGCAGCCGCAGCCAGTCGCGCAGCCGCCAGTAGCCCAGCATCTCGCCCGCCTCCGGCAGGAACAGCGGCGCGCGCGAGCCCAGCCGCCGCCGCCAGCCGCCCACGCGCTGGCGCAATCCCCACAGGCTCAGCGGGTTGAATCCGATCACCACCACCCGCCCCTCCGGCACCAGCACGCGCTCGACCTCGCGCAGCGCGCGGTGCGGGTCGGCGGCCAGCTCCAGCGTGTGCGGCAGCACCACGAGGTCGAGGCTGGCGCTGGCAAAGGGCAGCGCGTCGGCGTCGCAGTGCAGCGTCACGCCCAGGCGCCGCGTGCGCTCGCCGTCCTCGCCCGGGTCCTCGTCGCTGGCGCGCCAGCGGTGCGGCATGCGGTTCATGCGCAGTCCGTCGAGCTCGGGCAGCCCCAATTGCAGGGCATGGAAACCGAAGAGATCGGCCACCGCCTGGTCCATGCATTGCTGCTCCCAGGTCAGCAGGTAGCGACCCGGCGGCGTGGCCAGCCAGCGCCGCAGGGCTTCGTGCTGCGACTGCGCGCGCGATGCCAAAGGGTTCACTGGCAGGCCGTCCATGACGCATGTCTGCGCTGGCACAGGGTTTTCACGTGGGGAGCCTTCCTATAATCCGCCCGCCATGACGCTGACCGCATTGCCCGCCTTCACCGACAACTACATCTGGATGCTGCACGACGGCGTTCGGGCGCTGGTGGTCGATCCGGGCGAAGCCGCGCCGGTGGAGCAGGCGCTGCAGTCGCAGGGGCTGCGACTGGCGGGCATTCTAGTGACCCACCATCACGGCGATCACGTCGGGGGCGTGGACGCGCTGCGCCCGCTCCTGGCCGACGGCCCCGTCTTCGGCCCGGCGCGCGAGCGCATCCCGCAGCCGTACCGGCCGCTGGGCGGCGGCGACACCGCCACGCTGCTGGGGCTGGAGTTCCAGGTCATCGACGTGCCCGGCCATACCGCCGGGCACATTGCCTATTACCTGCCCGCGGGCGCGCACGGCGCGCCGATCCTGTTCTGCGGCGACACGCTGTTCTCCGCCGGCTGCGGCCGGCTGTTCGAGGGCACGCCGGCGCAGATGCGGGCCTCGCTGGCGGCGCTGGCCGCCCTGCCCGACGATACGCGCGTGTGCTGCGCCCACGAGTACACGCTGTCCAACCTGCGTTTTGCCGCCGCCGTGGAGCCGCACAACCCCGCCATCGCGCAGCACCGCGCGTGGTGCGAGACCCAACGTGCCCACGGCGGCATCACCCTGCCCTCCAGCCTCGCGCTGGAGCGGCAGATCAACCCCTTCCTGCGCACGTCGCAGCCGGACGTCGTCCGTGCCGCGCAGCAGCGCAGCAGCGGGGCGCACGGCGACGTCGAGGTGCTGGCGACGCTGCGTGAATGGAAGAACGGATTCCAATGACCAACGCCCTGACCCACTTCGTGCCGCCGTTCTGGCGTTCGCTGCTGTCCCTGGCCGCCGCCGCGGCGCTCACCGCCTGCGCCACCGCGCCGCAGTCCGCCGGCCCGGTCACGGCCGCCGACGTGGCCGCCGCCCCGCCGATCCAGCCCCGCACGGCCCCCGACGTGGTCGTCACGCCCGCCGCCCCGGCCGTGGCGACCACGCCGGTGGCCGCGCCGGTGGACCCGCTGCGCCCCGATGAGCGCGTGGACCTCAACGCCGGCAATGCCCGCATCGACCTGTGGTCGCGCGTGCGCAGCGGCTTCTCCGTGCCCGACCTCGACAACGACCTGGTGCGCCGCGCCGAGACCTGGTACTCGAGCCGCCCGGACTACGTGCAGCGCATGACCGAGCGCGGCGGGCGTTACCTCTATCACATCGTCGAGGAGGTGCAGCGCCGCGGCCTGCCCACGGAGCTGGCGCTGCTGCCCTTCGTCGAGAGCGCCTTCAACCCGCAGGCGCTGTCCACGGCCAAGGCCTCGGGCATGTGGCAGTTCATGCCCGCCACCGGCCGCGACTTCGAGCTGCGCCAGAACATCTTCCGCGACGACCGCCGCGACGTGCTGGCCTCCACCCGCGCCGCGCTGGACTACCTCACGCGGCTGCACGGCATGTTCGGCGACTGGCACCTGGCGCTGGCGGCCTACAACTGGGGCGAGGGCAACGTGCAGCGCGCCATCACGCGCAACGCCAGGGCCGGGCTGCCCACGGACTACGAGAGCCTGCGCATGCCCGACGAGACGCGCTACTACATTCCGAAGCTGCAGGCGGTGAAGAACATCGTGCTGCGCCCGGAGGACTTCGCGCTGTCGCTGCCGGCACTGGAAAACCACCCGTACTTCCTGGGCGTGCCCATCGAGCGCGACATCGACGTGGCCATGGCCGCCAAGCTCGCGGGCCTCACGCTGGAGGAGTTCAAGCAGCTCAACCCGCAGATGAACCAGCCGGTGATCCTGGCCGCGGGCACGCCGCAGGTGCTGCTGCCCTACGACAACGCCAGCATCTTCGTGAACAACCTGGCGCGCCACCGCGGCCCGCTGGCGAGCTGGACCGCCTGGGTCGCGCCGCGCACGATGCGCCCGGCCGACGTGGCCAAGGAACTCGACATCGACGAGTCCACGCTGCGCGACGCCAACCGCATCCCGCTGCGCATGCTGGTCAAGGCCGGCTCCACGCTGATCGTGCCGCGCAGCCAGCAGGCCAGCGCCAACGTGGCCGAGCACATCGCCCACAACGCCGCCATCGCGCTGGCGCCGGACGTGCCGCCGCTGCAGCGCGTGGTGCTGCGCGCCGCCCGCAAGGGAGAAACCGTGGCTTCCGTGGCGCGCCGCACCCGCACCACCACCGCGCAGCTCGCGGCCTGGAACAAGGTGTCGCCGGGCGGCCGCTTCGCGCCGGGCGCCAGCGTCGTGCTGTGGCTGCCGGCCAAGGCCGCTCAGGTGGCGGCGGCCTCGACGGCGCCCGAGCCCGAGCCGGTGGCCAAGACGCGTGGCGCCAAGGCGGTGGCCTCGCGCAGCGCAGCGCGCCCGGCCACCACGCGCAGCGCCGCCGCACGGCCCGCCAAGCCGCAGCGCACCGCCGCCGCGCCGCAGGGCGCCGCCGGCCGCAGCGCCGGCAACCTGCGCGTGGCCGAAGCGCGCGAGGGCACGTCGCGGCGCTGAGCCGCTTCCAGGCGCCGCGCCGGCGGCGCCGCGCCCCGCCCCGCGTTCACGACGCCAGCGCCTGCGTCTCTCCCATCGCCTGGTTGCGCCCGGCCCGCTTGGCCGCGTAGAGCGCGGCATCGGCGCGGGCAATGACGCCGGCCACCGACTGGGCGCCGTGCCCCGGGTGGGTGGCATAGCCGGCCGACAGCGTGAAGGTCGCCAGCTCGCCGCCGGGCAGCCGCACCACCTGCGTACCGCCCTCCTCGACCACGCGCCGCGCGAAGGCCGCCGCCTCGGCGGCGTCGCAGCCGTGCAGCAGCACGCAGAACTCCTCGCCGCCCCAGCGGCAGACGAAGTCCGCCAGGCGCGCGCTGCCGGCGATCAGCCGCCCGGCATGCACCAGCACCGCGTCGCCGCCGCCATGGCCGTAGGCGTCGTTGATGGCCTTGAAGTGGTCGATGTCGATCATCACCACGGCATAGGGCGCCCGGGCCGCGCCCTTCTCGGCATCGATCCGCGCGGCCAGCTGCATCAATGCGGCGCGGTTGTGAAGGCCGGTGAGGCCATCGCGGCGCGCGTCGTCTTCGACCTCGCGCAACTGGTGCTCGTGCACCATGCACAGGAAACTGATCGAGCAGGCCACGATCAGCACGGTGCCCGGCACCAGCGTGAACAGCTGCGCCAGCGAAACGGCGCCCGGATGCAGCTGCGCTTCGCTGCCGAGCAGGCCCAGCACCGCCCGCGCGCCGAAGGCCACCGAGAGCATCCCGTAGCACAGCAGCGCCGCCAGCATCGATGGAGAGCGGCGCCGCCCGCCCGCGGCGCGCAGCAGCAGCCAGGTGGTCATGCCCAGGATGGCCGAGAAGCCTACCGAGATGGTGACGAAGGCGACCTGGCGCGGCAGTCCCAGCCCCTGCGCCGCCAGCACGCCGCCGATGCCCACGGCGCACCACGCCAGGCTCCAGCCGCGCTGCGGCGGCGCATCGAGCAGCCGGGCATGCGCCTCGTGCCCCCAATACGCCACGCCGAAGATCAGCATGTTGGCCAGCAGGAAGGTCAGCACGAGCGGCGCATGGCCGCGCAGGAAGAACAGCAGGAAGGCGGCGCCGGCGGCCGCCATGGCACGGCTCCAGGCCGCCAGCGCGCCGCGGTGCCGAGGCAGCGTGCGGGCCAGCCGCAGGAACAGTGCCGCCATCAGCAGCCCGAGCGCGCCCAGCGAGAACAGCAGCGTGAGCGGGTCCAGCGCGGGCCCCGGAATGGCATTCAATCGATATCTCCTGACAGCAGGGCCGGGAGCGGCATCCGGCGTCGAGTCCTCACCAGCCGCTCAGTCTTCCTGTGACGCCAGCTGCAGCGCCTGCAGCAGCGAGCCTTCCAGCGCCAGCCGGTGCAACTGCGCCGTGCGCAGCTGGTGTGCCATGTCGGCACGGCGCTGTTGCGCATTGAAGCGGGCGTCGTGCAACTGCAGTAATTGCGCCAGCGTGCGCCGGCCGGCGTCGAACTGCAGCGCCGCGGCGCGCAGCAGCGCGTCGTAGCGCTGCACCTGGTCGTCGAGCTGCGCCAGCGCGCGCCGCGACGCGGCCTCGCGCGGACCCAGCGCCACCAGGTCGGCCTGCACGCCGCGCAGCGTGCGCTCGGCCTCGGCCTCGGCGGCCTCGGCGCGGCGCTGCGTCTCGCGCCGGCGCGATGGCAGCTCGCCGCCCAGCGGCAGCTCCCAGCGCGCCACGAGCTGCCAGCCGTTCTGTTGCTCCGTGGTCAGCGCCGGGCTGGTGCGGTCGCTCAGGCGCTGGCGGTATTCCAGGTCCACGCGCGGCGCCAGCACCGAGGCCACCGGCCGCACCCGCTCGCGCGCGGCCTGCGCGCGCAGCTGCGCCGCCGACACCACGCCGGGCTGCGCGGCGGCCAGGTCGGGCGGCACGGCGGCGTCGGCCCCGCCGGTGCCGGCCGCGAAGTCCTGCGCCAGCGGCTGCAGCGGCCCGACCGGCTCGCCCGCCAGCACCGCGAGCCGGCGCTGCGCGCCCTCGCGGTCGAGCAGCAGCTGCTCGTGGGCGATCTGCGCGTCCAGCAGCGACACCTGCGCCTGCTGCGCGTCGGCGTCCGAGGCCTTGCCCAGCTCGGCCTGGCGCTGCACCTGGCGCACCAGGCGCTGCACGTCGTCCAGGCGCTGCAGCGCGCGCGGCAGCAGGCCGTCCAGGCGCTGCAGCTCGGCCGCGGCGGTGGCGATGCGCTCGGCCGCTTCCTCGCGCGCGCGGCGCAGCTCCTGCACCGCGGCGGCCGTGTCGCGCCCGGCGCCGGCGAGCTCCGCGGCGTCGTCGCCGTAGTTGTAGAGGTTCCAGCGCAGCCCGGCCTCGGCGCGATCGGTGTGGCGCTCCAGCATCCGGCCGAGCTCGACGGCGCGCTCCCCGCCGCGGGTGGCGCTGGCCACCAGCGACGGGCCCAGCCGCGAGCGCGCCTGGCGCTCGCGCTCGCGCGCGATCTCCAGCTGCGCCAGGGCCGTCTGCACCTGCGGGTCGCGCGGCAGGGCACGGGCCAGCAGCGCGGGGAGCGGCTCGCCGGCGGTTGCCGGCTCAACGGCAAGGCCCCGCGACTCGGCACTCCAGGCCGGCGCGGCCAGGGCGGCCAGCACGACCAGCCACGCTGGCCGAAGAAGAAATGCCGTCATTCCGGCGAAAGCCGGAATCCACGAACGCCGCGATGCCTCGCCGGCCAGCGCAGGCACGTGCCAACGCCGGCCATTCCACCGCAACGGTGCGCGTGGATTCCGGCTTTCGCCGGAATGACGGATCGGGGTGCGAAACGTCGTGGCTGACGGGATGCCGGAAACGCGAATCTCTGCGGAGCTTGAGGGTGTGAGGAAACGGCTTGCCATCTCACCGCTCCTGCAACGCGCCCTGGATGCCGCGCAGCACCGGCTTCATCAGGTACTGCAGCACGCTGCGCTGGCCGGTGAGCACGCCGGCGTCCACGGGCATGCCCGGCGACACCGGCAGCGGCTTGCCGTGCAGCCGGATCTGGTCGCGCGCGGCGCCGAGCTGCACCTCGAAGTACGCCTCGCCCTTGTCGTCCACCACGGCGTCGGCGCCCACGCGCACGACGCGCGCCTTCATCTGGCCGTAGGTGGCGGTGTCATAGGCCAGCACGCGCACGTCGGCCTCCTGGCCTTCGCGGATGAAGCCGATGTCCGCCGGCTTCACGCGCAGCGCCATCAGCAGCTGCGCCTCGTCGGGCACGATCTCCACGATCGGCTTGCCCGGCGCGGCCACGCCGCCCAGCGTGGGCACCAGCACGCGGTTGACGACGCCGTCCATGGGCGCATGCACCTCGCGCCGCGACAGCCGGTCCTCGTGGCCGCCCTGCACCGCGCCCAGCGCCGCGGCCTTGCTCTCGAACTCGCTCCGCTGCTGGCCCCACTGCGCGCGGGTGCGCGACTCGACCTCGGCGGCCTGCGACTGCGCCTCCGTCACCTGCGCGCGCAGCCGCGGCAGCGACTGCTGCAGCCCGTCGAGCTCGGCCTGCTGCGCCAGCAGGCGCTGCTGCGCCGCCAGGAAGTCGGCGCGCGCGCCCGCGCCCTCGCGCCAGAGCCGCTCCTCGATCTGGAACGCCTCCTGCGCCACTTTCAGCGTGCCCTGCAGCGCGTCGATGCGCGCCTGCGCCTCGGTCAGCTCGCCACGGCGGCGCTGGATGCCCTCGCGCGCCGCGGCCAGCGCCGCGCGCTGCTCGGCCAGCGCGTCGCGCCAGAGCTGGGTCTCCTTGTCGATCAGATCGGGCGCCTCCTGGCGCCAGGCCTCCTCGAAGCGCGGCGCCGTGCCCGCCAGCAGCGCGTCGGCGCGCGCCCGGCCGGCCAGGGCCGCCAGGCGCTGCTGCCGGTTCTCGCCCAGGCTGGCCTGCGCCTGCGCCGTGTCCAGCCGCGCCAGCAGCTCGCCCTTGCGCACGCGCTGGCCCGGCTGCACGAGCATCTCCTGCACCAGGCCGCCGTCGAGGCTGGCGACTTCCTGCAGCCGGCTCGGCGGCACCACGCTGCCGCGCGCCTGCACCGCCACGTCGAGCTGCGCCAGCGCGGCCCAGCCCAGCGCCACCACCACGAACAGCAGCATCACGCCCACCATCGCCGCCACCGTGCGGCGCGCGCCCTGGTCCGGGTCGTGCGGCAGGCTGCGCATCTCGATCGCGCTCATGCCGGCGCTCCCGCGGTTTCCGTGGCGGTTGCAGCCGCAACCGTGGCCGGCGCGGCGGCGGGGCTGTCGGCGCCCCTGCCCGCACCGCCGCGCGCCGCCGCCACCGGCGGCTGCGACAGCGTCTTGAGCACCTCGTCGCGCGGGCCGTCGGCCACGACGCGGCCGCGCTCCATCACCACGAGGCGGTCCACCAGCGCCAGCATCGCCATGCGGTGCGTGACCAGCACGATGGTGGTGTCGGGCAGCGCGCGCAGCCGGTGGATGAGCTTCTGCTCCGAGGCCGGGTCGGCCATCGAGCTGGGCTCGTCGAGCAGCAGCAGCCGCGGGCGGTGCAGCAGCGCGCGCGCCACGGCCACGGCCTGGCGCTGGCCGCCGGAGAGCCGCTCGCCGCGCTCGCCCACGGGCGTGCCCACGCCTTCGGGCAGCTGCGCCACGATCTCGTCCAGGCCCGAGGCGCGCAGCGCCGCCAGCAGCGCCGCGTCGTCGCCCTGCACGCGGCCGAGCTCCACGTTCTCGCGCAGCGTGCCGTGGAACAGCGTCACGTCCTGCGGCACGTAGCCGACCTGGCGGCGCAGCGACAGCGGGTCGAGCTGCGTCACCACCAGGTCGTCCACCAGCACGCTGCCCGACGCCGGCGCGTACTGGTTGAGGATGAGTTTCAAGAGCGTGCTCTTGCCCGAGCCCAGGCGGCCGATGACGCCCACGCGCTCCCCGGCGCGAATGCGCAGGCTGAGCTTGTCCACCACCTGCGGCTGCCCCGGATAGGCGAAGCTGACCTCGCGGAACTCGACCGCGCCGGACAGCGGCGGCGCTTCCAGGCTGGCGCCGGCGCCGTCGGTGGGCGCATCCATGATCTTGTTGAGCGCGGCGTAGCTCAGCCGCGTCTGCTCCCAGCGCAGCACCAGCGCGGCGATCTGGCTGGCCGGCGCCAGCGCGCGGCCGGCGAGCATGCCCACGGCGATGATCTGGCCCATGGACATCGCCTGCTCGGAAGCCAGCCACGCGCCGATGCCCACCACCGCCACGCCGGCCAGCGACTGCACCGTGGCACTGAGGTAGTTCACGCGCGCGGTGATCTCGCGCGTCTGCAGGCTGTTGTGGGCGATGGCCTGCGTCAGCGCCTCCCACTTGCGCCGCGCCCAGGCCTCGGCGCCCAGCGCCTTGACGGTGTCCAGCGCGTGCATGGTCTCGAACAGGTGCGCCGTGCGCTGGCTGGACTCCTGCATCGACTCGCCCACCTTGCGCTCCAGCGGCCGCCGCGCGGCCCAGGCGATGCCCAGCAGCAGCGGAATGCACAGCAGCGGCACGGCCACCAGCGGCCCGCCCACCAGCGCGATCACGCCCAGGTACAGCAGCATGAACGGCAGGTCGCCCAGCACGGTGAGCGTGCCGGTGGCGAAGAAGTCGCGCACCGCCTCGAAGTCGCGCACGGTGTTGGCCAGCACGCCGCCGGAGGCCGGGCGCGCGTCGGCGCGCAGGCGCAGCGCCTGCGCGTAGACCTGGCTGGAGAGCGCGACGTCGATGCGCCGCGCCGCCGACTCCAGCAGGTGGCTGCGCAGCAGCTTCATCACGAACTCGAAGCCCGCCAGCAGCAGCGCCGCGGAGGTCAGCACGCCCAGGCTGCCCAGCGCGCCGTGCGGGATGACGCGGTCGTACACCGCCATCGAATAGAACGGCAGCAGCGCGCCGAAGACGTTCAGCGCCAGCGTGCCCAGCAGCGCCCAGCCGAACATCCAGCGGTTGCGGTTGAAGGTGTCCCAGAACCAGCGCCCGGGCTGCGGCAGCGTGTAGAGCAGGCTGCGCTGGTCGAAGTGCAGCAGCGGGCGCACGGCGGTCCAGCGCGCCGCGCCCCACTCGCGCGCGAGCGTGGCGGCGTCCATCACGCGGCTGCCCTCGACGCCGGGCAGGTGCGCCTCGAAGCCGCCGTCCTCGCGCAGCGCCAGCACCACCAGCGCGCGCTCGCCGTCGAGCAGCAGCGCGGGCAGTTCGGTGGCGCGCGGCGGCGCGCGGCGCGTGTCCAGCGCCGTGCCGGCCAGGCCGGCCTGGCGCAGCAGCGTGGCCAGCGCCTCGGCCGGGTCGGCCGCGCCGCCGGCAAGCACCAGCGCCTGGCGCAGCCGCTCCAGCGCCACCGGCGTGCCGAAGAAGCGCGCCAGGAACACCACGGCTTCGTGCAGCGGCACGCCGTCTTGGGCGCCGGCCACGGGCGGCTGCGCGAGGGACTCGTTCATGGAATGGAGCCGCCGGCGCGAACGGCCGGCGGCGGGTTGAGGATTGCTGGCGGAATTGGACTACCGGCCGGCCTGCGGGAGATGCACGCCGGCCGGTAAGTTCACGGTTCGGCCAAGGTTCGCCAGCAGGCGGCGGCGGGGACGCCGACGCCGCCCGGACCGCCGCTCACCCGGCCGGTCAGGCTGCGGCGGCCACCTGTTGCGCCTGCGCCGCGAGCTGGCGCAGCAGCTCGGCGGCGTCCGCGCAGCCGGCGTCGATGGCCGTGGCCGCGGGCGCGGCGGCCGCCGCCGCCGCCGTCGCCGGTGCGCCGGCAACCGTGTCGCTGCCGCCGAGCAGCGTGTCCAGCGACGCGCCGGCGTCCACCACCTGCGACAGCGCCGGCACCGCGCCCAGCTCGGTGTCGAAGTGCACGTCGGTGAGCTGGGCCTGGCGGCCGTCGGCCATGGTGGCCGAGCTGCTTTCCAGGTGCAGGTTGCCCTGCGCGTCCCAGAAGGGTTGCAGCGTGTACGACACGTTCAGGCTGCGCACGCCGGCCTGCGCCAGCGTCTGCAGCTCGTCGGCGCTGCTCTGGTGGTTGCCGTCGAGGTCGCGCCAGACCAGCAGCTCGCCGAAGCGCGCGTCCTGCGCATCGACCTGGCCGTCGCCGTTGCTGTCGAAGGCCGCCAGCTTGTTGAAGCCGTCGCCCTGCGCCGTGCCGCCGAAGAGCTCATGGATGTCGTCGATGCGGCCGTTGCCGTTGGCGTCCACCGCCAGCAGCGCGTCGCCCGGGGCGATCCAGCCCGAGGCGATGGCGCGGCCGTCGCCCGTCAGGTCGAAGCTGCCGGTCGCATCGGCGCGCGCCACCGTCTGGATCACGCCGTCGCCGTCGAGGTCGATGGCAATGGGCGTGATGGTGGTGGACTTCGCCGACACCGTGAGCTGGCTGACCTTGAAGTAGTCGTCCGGGGTGGAATCGCTGATGCTCGCGCCGATGACGAGCACGTTGCCGGCCACGCCCGCGGAGTTCAGGTCGGCCCAGCGCGTGGTCGTGGACGTGGTGTCGTTGGCCTCGTAGCTCATGGCCAGCAGGGCCGAATCGCTCAGCGAGGTCAGCGACGTGGCCGAGTTGCCGACGAAGGCCGCGAGGTCGCTGTCGTTGTAGACGTAGCCCAGCCAGGCCTTGTCCACCACCACGCTCTGCGAGAACTGGTAGACGACGAAGTTGTAGCGCCCGACGTTGTCGATGGTGTGCGTGACGCCCGAACCGCTCTCGCTGCTGTCGGTCACGCCCAGGCCGCCGCTGAAGGCGCCCAGGTAGGCCTTGCTCCACGTGCCGTTGCCGTCGCGGCTCCAGGCGGTGGCCGTGACGGTGACGCCGCCCACGGTCCAGCTGCGGCTGTTGCCGTAGCTGCCGCTGGTGGCGGAGCTGCCGTCGAAGCTGTAGGTCAGCGACACCTGGTTGGGCGCGAAGCCGGCGTCCGCCAGGTTGGTGTTGCTGCCCGAAGCCAGGCTCACCTGCGCCAGGCCGGCAGCGTCCACGTCGGAGTCCACCGCCTCGTTGCTGCCCGCGTGGGCCGTGGTGAAGGCCTGGTAGCCGCTGGGCTTGACGACCTGGATGCGGTAGTTGCCGGGCGTGAGGTTGGCGAAGCTGTAGTTGCCGCCGGTGTCGGTGGTGGTGGTGGCCAGCACCGTGGTGCCGGTGGCGTCGAGCAGCCGGACCGTGACGCCGCTGACGCCGGCCTCGCCGCTGTCCTGCAGGCCGTTGCCGTTGGCGTCGCACCAGACGCGGTCGGTGAGCAAGGCCCTCTGGTAGAGGCCCGCGTCCACCGACTGCACGTGCTGGCCCGAAGCCACCGTGACGGCGGCCGTGACCTTGGTGGTGGGGTCGAAGTCGCTGTCGAGGGCATCGTTGGTGCCCTTGTCCTTGCCGCTGAGCAGCCAGCCCGTGGGCGTGACGATGCCCACCACGTAGCTGCCCGTGCCGACGT
Source organism: Azohydromonas aeria (assembly GCF_009760915.1). GTDB lineage: Bacteria > Pseudomonadota > Gammaproteobacteria > Burkholderiales > Burkholderiaceae_C > Azohydromonas > Azohydromonas aeria. Next base: position 10,719 of record NZ_VIDQ01000055.1, on the reverse strand, counting down.
TGAAGGCGTAGTTGCCGTTGGCGTCGGTCACGGCCGTCTGCAGCACCGTGCCGGCGGTGTTGCGCAGCTGCACCGTCACGCCGGCCAGGCCCTCCTCGCCCGCGTCCTGGAGGCCGTTGGCGTTGGCGTCGAGCCAGACGCGGTCGCCGATGGACTGCAACGGTGCCGCGGGCGTGGACAGCCAGGCCGCGTCGCTGTCGCTGACCTTCTGGCCCGAGGTCGCGTCGGTGCCGGTGACGGTGGCGGTACCGCCGTAGGTGAGGCCGCTGGTGACGGTCTCGCTGGCCCGGTAGGTCCAGGTCTCGCCCGCGTCGAGGCGGCCGTTGGCGTTGGCGTCGCCGCCGGTGAAGGTGATGCCGCTGAGGCGGTCGTCGCCCAGCGTCACGTTGGACAGCGCCACCGTGCCGGTGTTCTTCACCACGTAGGTGTAGACCGCCTTGCCGCCGACCGGGACGACCGGGCCGCTGCCGGCGGTGTCGGCGTCCACGTCGGCCGTGATCACGGTGCTGGCGCCGCCCGTGGCCGGCGTGCTCAGGTCGGCACCCAGGCTGTTCTGCGCCTGGAACAGGTTGGCCGGCGTGGCGTAGTCGCCCGTGGCGAAGGCCTTCTGCACCATCGAGACGATCTGCTCACGGGTGTAGAGGTAGTCCACGTAGGGGTTCGCGGCGTTGAGCAGCGCCGCGGCGGACTGGCGCATCAGCGCCGCCATGCCGCCGCCGCCCGTGCTCAGCGCCTGGTACAGCGTGGCGGTGCCGGCGGCCGGCACGCCGAAGAGCGCCGCGTAGCTGGCATCGGCCGACAGCCCGGTCTCGGGCCAGCCCGACAGCCCGGCGCTGCCGTAGACGCTGTGCGTCTTCCAGAAGCCCGGCGACAGGCCCTCGGTGCCGCCGCCGTTGCCCGGCGTGGTGTATTCGCCGCGGACGAGCTTCTCCACGTCGATGCCCAGGCTGCCGGCCTTGATGCCGAGGTCCAGGCTGCGCTCGGCCTGGCCCGAGGCCAGCGTGACCTGCGCGGTGGCGCCGGTGGCGGCGTCGGCATCGCTGTCGAGGGCGTCGTTGCCGCCGGCGTCACGCGCGGTGGCGACGTAGCCCGCGGGCAGCGTGGAGAGGTCGAACCTGACGCTGTAGGTGCCCGGCGTCAGCGCGGTGAAGAGGTAGTTGCCGCTGGCATCCGTGGTGGCCGTCTGCAGCGCCGCGCCGGTGGCGCCGACGAGGGTGACCTTGACGCCGGAGACGCCCGCTTCGCCGCTGTCCTGCACGCCGTTGCCGTTGGCGTCGAGCCAAACGCGGTCGCCCAGGCTGGCGGCCTGGTACAGGCCGGCGTCCACGGTGAGCTTCTGCACGCCGGCGGTGACGGTGACGGCGTCGGTGGACTGGGTCGCGGCGTTGAAGTCGCTGTCGATGGCGTCGTTGCCGCCCTGGTCCTTGGCCGTGACCTGGTAGCCCGCGGGCGCGACGATGCTCACCACGTAGGTGCCGGCGGCGACGCTGAAGCTGTAGTTGCCGCTGGCGTCGGTGGTGGTGGTCTGCAGCACGGTGCCGGTGCTGCTCTTGAGCTGCACCGTAACGCCGGCGATGCCGGCCTCGCCCGCGTCCTGCCGGCCGTTGCCGTTGGCATCGAGCCAGACGCGGTCGCCCAGCGTCTGCGTCGTGGCCGAGGCGGTGGCGCTGGTGACCCAGGCGGCGTCGCTGTCGGTGACGGTCTGTCCCAGCAGCACGTCGCGGCCGGTGACGGTGGCGTTGTTGACCACGGTGGCGTTGGCGGCCACGGTCTCGCTGGCGGTGTAGGTCCAGGTCTCGCCCACGTCGAGGCGGCCGTCGCCGTCGGTGTCGCCGCCGACGAACTTGAGCGTGGCGATGCGGTCGTCCACCACGCGCACGTCGGCGATCTCGGCGTTACCGGTGTTCTTCACCACGTAGGTGTAGACCGCCTTGCCGCCGGCCTGGATGAAGGGCGCCTCGGCGGCGCTGTCGGCGTCGACGTCGGCGGTCACGACGGCCACGCTGCCGCCGCTGGCCGGCGTGGTGAGGTCGGCCTCCTTCTCGTTCTGGACGGCGAACAGGTCCTTGGTGCCGTCATAGCTGCCGCTGGCGAAGGCGGCCTTGACCATCGAGACGACCTGCTCGCGGGTGTAGAGGTAGTCGATGTTGGGATTGGAGGCATTGAGCAGCGCCGCAGCCGAGTGGCGCAGCAGCGCATTGACGCCGCCGCCGCCGGCGCCCAGCGCCTGCAGCAGCGTGGGCGCCGCGCCGGGGACGTCCACGCCGAAGATCTGCTCGTAGCTGGCGTCGGGCGACAGGCCGGTTTCGGGCCAGCCCGCCAGCGGCGAGGGACCGTAGCTGCTGTGGTTCTTCCAGAAGCCCGGCGTCAGGCCCTCGGTGCCGCCGCCGGCCGTCTGCACGGTGTACTCGCCGTGCACGAGCTTCTCGATGTCGATGCCCACGGTGGGCGCCCACACGCCGGCGTCGAGCGTGCGGTTGTCCTCTCCGGAGGCCAGCGTGACGACCTGGGACTTGCCGGTGGCGGTGTCCACGTCGGAGTCCGCGGCATCGTCGCCGCCGGCGTCGCGCGGCGTGAACACGGTGTTGGCAGGCTTGCCGAACACCACCTGGTACTGAACGCCAGGCGTCAGGCCGGTGAAGCGGTAGTTGCCGTTGGCGTCCGTGACCATCGTGGCGACGGTGACGTCGTCGGCCGTGCCGATGACGCCGTCGGCGCCGCCGCCGATGAGCGTGACGGCCTGGCCGGCGACACCCTGCTCGCCTGCGTCCTGCACGCCGTTGCGGTTCGCGTCCAGCCACAGCCGGTCACCCAGCGCCGCGGCCTTGTAAAAGCCCGCGTCCACGGTCGTGACGGCGTCGCCGGACACGAGCGTGTACTGGCCGGTGATGCCGTTGCTGTTGGCATCGGAGTCGGCGGCGTCGCTGACGATGTCCTGGCGCGTGACGGTGAAGCCGTTGGGCGTCACGAACTGCACGTCGTAGGTGCCGGGCTTGAGGCCATCGAAGCGGTAGTTGCCCTGCGCGTCGGTCGTGGTCGTGGCCACGATGGTGCCCGCAGCGTTGCGCAGGTTCACCGTCACGCCAGCAATGCCGGCCTCGCCCGCGTCCTGCTGGCCGTTGCCGTTGGTGTCCTCCCAGACGCGGTCGCCCAGGCTGGCCGGCGTGTACACGCCGGCGTCCACCGTGCGGTTGTCTTCGCCCGAAGTCAGCGTCACGACCGGGCTCTTGCCGGTGGCGGTGTCGGCGTCGGAGTCGGTCGCGTCGGCGCCGATGTCCCGTTCGGTGAACACCGTGCCGGCGGGCTTCGTGAACACGACCTGGTACTGCACGCCCGGGGTCAGGCCCGTGAAGCGGTAGTTGCCATTGGCGTCCGTGACCATCGTGGCCACGGTGACGTCGTCGCCCGTGCCGATGACGCCATCGGCGCCGCCGCCGATGAGCGTGACGGTCTGGCCGGCGATGCCGGCTTCGCCTGCGTCCTGCTGGCCGTTGGCGTTGGCATCGAGCCAAAGGCGGTCGCCCAGGCTGGCGCCACGGTAGAAGCCCGCGTCCACCGTCGTGACGGCGTCGCCGGACACGAGCGTGTACTGGCCGGTGATGCCGTTGCTGTTGGCATCGGAGTCAGCGGCGTCGCTGCCGATGTCCTGGCGCGTGACGGTGAAGCCGTTGGGCGTCACGAACTGCACGTCGTAGGTGCCGGGCTTCAGGCCGTCGAAGCGATAGTTGCCCTGCGCGTCGGTCGTGGTCGTGGCCACGATGGCGCCCGCAGCGTTGCGCAGGTTCACCGTCACGCCGGCGATGCCGGCCTCGCCCGTGTCCTGCCGGCCGTCGCCATTGCTGTCTTCCCAGACGCGGTCACCCAGGCTGGCCGGCGCGTACACGCCAGCATCCACCGTGCGGTTGTCTTCGCCCGACGCCAGCGTCACGACCTGGCTCTTGCCGGTGGCGGTGTCGGCGTCGGAGTCGGTCGCGTCGGCGCCGATGTCCCGGTCGGTGAACACCGTGCCGGCCGGCTTCGTGAACACGACCTGGTACTGCACGCCCGGGGTCAGGCCCGTGAAGCGGTAGTTGCCGTTGGCGTCCGTGACCATCGTGGCCACGGTGACGTCGTCGCCCGTGCCGATGACGCCATCGGCGCCGCCGCCGATGAGCGTGACGGCTTGGCCGGCGATGCCGGCTTCGCCCACGTCCTGCTGGCCATTGGCGTTGGCGTCGAGCCAGAGGCGGTCACCCAGGCTGGCCGTGCGGTAGAAGCCGGCGTCCACCGTCGTGACGGCGTCGCCGGACACGAGCGTGTACTGGCCGGTGATGCCGTTGCTGCCGGCGTCGGAGTCGGCGGCGTCGCTGCCGATGTCCTGGCGCGTGACGGTGAAGCCGTTGGGCGTCACGAACTGCACGTCGTAGGTGCCGGGCTTCAGGCCGTCGAAGCGGTAATTGCCCTGCGCGTCGGTCGTGGTCGTGGCCACGATGGTGCCCGCAGCGTTGCGCAGGTTCACCGTCACGCCGGCGATGCCGGCCTCGCCCGCGTCCTGCCGGCCGTTGCCGTTGGTGTCTTCCCAGACGCGGTCACCCAGGCTGGCCGGCGCGTACACGCCGGCGTCCACCGTGCGGTTGTCTTCGCCCGAGGCCAGCGTCACGACCTGGCTCTTGCCGGTGGCAGTGTCGGCGTCGGAGTCGGTGGCGTCGGCGCCCACGTCCTGGCCGGTGAACACCGTGCCCGCGGGTCGGGTGAAAACCACTTGGTACTGCACGCCAGGCGACAGGCCGGTGAAGCGGTAGTTGCCGTTGGAATCCGTGACCATGGTCGCCACGGTGGTGTCATCGGCCGTGCCGATGACGCCATCGGCGCCGCCGCCGATGAGGGTGACGGCTTGGCCGGCGATGCCGGCTTCGCCCACGTCCTGCTGGCCATTGGCGTTGGCGTCGAGCCAGAGGCGGTCACCCAGGCTGGCCGTGCGGTAGAAGCCGGCGTCCACCGTCGTGACGGCGTCGCCGGACACGAGCGTGTACTGGCCGGTGATGCCGTTCGTGTTGGCGTCGGAGTCCGTAGCGTCATTGCCACCCACGTCCTGGCGCGTGACGGTGAAGCCGTTGGGCGTCACGAACTGCACGTCGTAGGTGCCGGGCTTCAGGCCGTCGAAGCGGTAGTTGCCTTGCGCGTCGGTCGTGGTCGTGGCGATGACGGCGCCCGCCGTGTCGCGCAGGTTCACCGTCACGCCGGCGATGCCGGCCTCGCCCGCGTCCTGCTGGCCGTTGCCGTTGCTGTCTTCCCAGACGCGGTCGCCCAGGCTGGCCGGCGTGTACACGCCGGCGTCCACCGTGCGGTTGTCTTCGCCCGAAGTCAGCGTCACGACCTGGCTCTTGCCGGTGGCGGTGTCGGCGTCGGAGTCGGTCGCGTCCGCGCCGATGTCCCGGTCGGTGAACACCGTGTCGGCAGGCTTCGTGAACACGACCTGGTACTGCACGCCGGGCGTCAGGCCGGTGAAGCGGTAGTTGCCATTGGCGTCCGTGACCATCGTGGCCACGGTGACGTCGTCGCCCGTGCCGATGACGCCATCGGCGCCGCCGCCGATGAGCGTGACGGTCTGGCCGGCGATGCCGGCTTCGCCTGCGTCCTGCTGGCCGTTGGCGTTGGCATCGAGCCAAAGGCGGTCGCCCAGGCTGGCGCCACGGTAGAAGCCCGCGTCCACCGTCGTGACGGCGTCGCCGGACACGAGCGTGTACTGGCCGGTGATGCCGTTGCTGCCGGCGTCGCTGTCAGCAGCGTCATTGCCGCCTACGTCGTGGCGCGTGACGGTGAAGCCGTCGGGCGTCACGAACTGCACGTCGTAGGTGCCTGGCTTCAGGTTCGTAAAGCTGTAGGCGCCGGTGGCGTCGGTGGTGGTCGTGGCTACGACGACACCGTTGGCATCGCGCAGCCTAACCGTCACGCCGGCAATGCCGGCCTCGCCCGTGTCCTGCCGGCCGTCGCCGTTGCTGTCTTCCCAGACGCGGTCGCCCAGGCTGGCCGGCGCGTACACGCCGGCGTCCACCGTGCGGTTGTCCTCGCCCGAAGTCAGCGTCACGACCTGGCTCTTGCCGGTGGCGGTGTCGGCGTCGGAGTCGGTCGCGTCCGCGCCGATGTCCCGGTCGGTGAACACCGTGCCGGCAGGCTTCGTGAACACGACCTGGTACTGCACGCCGGGCGTCAGGCCGGTGAAGCGGTAGTTGCCGTTGGCGTCCGTGACCATCGTGGCGACGGTGACATCGTCGCCCGTGCCGATGACGCCATCGGCGCCGCCGCCGATGAGCGTGACGGTCTGGCCGGCGATACCCTGTTCGCCGTCATCCTGCTGGCCGTTGGCGTTGGCGTCGAGCCAGAGGCGGTCGCCCAAGCTGGCCGTGCGGTAGAAGCCCGCGTCCACCGTCGTGACGGCGTCGCCGGACACGAGCGTGTACTGGCCGGTGATGCCGGTGGCGTTGATGTCGCTGTCGGCAGCATCGCTGCCAATGTCCTGGCGCGTGACCGTGAAGCCGGTCGGCGTCACGAACTGCACGTCGTAGGTGCCGGGTTTCAGGCCGTCGAAGCGATAGTTGCCCTGCGCGTCGGTCGTGGTCGTGGCCACGACGACGCCGTTGGCGTCCCGCAGCCTGACCGTCACGCCGGCGATGCCGGCCTCGCCCGTGTCCTGCCGGCCGTCGCCGTTGCTGTCTTCCCAGACGCGGTCACCCAGGCTGGCCGGCGCGTACACGCCAGCATCCACCGTGCGGTTGTCTTCGCCCGACGCCAGCGTCACGACCTGGCTCTTGCCGGTGGCAGTGTCGGCGTCGGAGTCGGTCGCGTCGGCGCCGATGTCCCGGTCGGTGAACACCGTGCCGGCAGGCTTCGTGAACACGACCTGGTACTGCACGCCCGGGGTCAGGCCCGTGAAGCGGTAGTTGCCATTAGCGTCCGTAACCATCGTGGCGACGGTGACGTCGTCGCCCGTGCCGATGACGCCGTCGGCGCCGCCGCCGATAAGCGTGACGGTCTGGCCGGCGATACCCTGTTCACCGTCATCCTGCTGGCCGTTTGCGTTGGCGTCGAGCCAGAGCCGGTCACCCAGCGAAGCCGTGCGGTAGAAGCCCGCGTCCACGGTCGTGACGGCGTCGCCGGACACGAGCGTGTATTGGCCGGTGATGCCGGTGGCGTTGATGTCGCTGTCGGCAGCATCGCTGCCAATGTCCTGGCGCGTGACCGTGAAGCCGGTTGGCGTCACGAACTGCACGTCGTAGGTGCCGGGTTTCAGGCCGTCGAAGCGGTAGTTGCCCTGCGCGTCGGTCGTGGTCGTGGCCACGATGGTGCCCGCAGCGTTGCGCAGGTTCACCGTCACGCCGGTGATGCCGGCCTCGCCCGCGTCCTGCCGGCCGTCGCCGTTGGTGTCCTCCCAGACGCGGTCACCGAGGGAGGCGTTCTTGTAGAAGCCGGCGTCGATGCTGTTGTTGGTCTCGCCCGGCCTGAGCACGACGACGCTGGACAGCGCCCCATCGCTATTGACGCCGGAATTGGCATTATTATCAATTTGTCGCGGACTTGCAGCATCGAACCCGGTCGGCTGCGTGAACTGCACTTGGTATTGCAGACCCGGCGTCAGCCCCTTGAAGCTGTAATAACCACTGGCGTCAGTCAGCGTGGTGCCCAGCACCTCGTCCGCACTGATGCGACCGTCGCCATTCCGGTCACGCACGAGTTGAACGGTCGCGCCGGCAATACCTTGTTCTCCGGCATCCTGAATACCGTTGGCGTTGAGGTCATGCCAGACATGGTTGCCCAGCTTCGCCGCCTGCGTCTGCATGAAAAGCGGCTGCGCCGGATTACCGTTGGCGAATGTCGGCGTCAGGATCACGCCAATGGTTTCACCTGCGTCCGGCACGTACCCGTCATGGGCAAGCGCCAGGTTGTAGTAATAGTTGATATTCGCGGCATTCTGAACAAGGCGCCCGTCGTTGCTGGTGCCCATCAGCTTCCACACTGCCCCTTGAATATCGGTAAGCGTGAGAATTGGCAACGAGGCGGCGTTCTGGCTGTAGTAATTGATCAGCCAGTTGACATTGTCCAGATTGGCGGCGGCTGTCGCGCTCAAGGTCAGCCCAGGCAGGCTCAACTGCTGCGCAGCCACCTCGTACGACGAGTAAATCGTCACCGACCTGTAGTCGCCGGGAGAAATGCTTACTGCACCATTGAGACACCACGCATCGTAGTACGTTCCACTTCCGGTCAGGCTGAACGTATCATTATTCGTGACCAGCAAATCAAGATAACTGGGATTGTTGCCGGCAGAGATTCCCGGAAAAGATGAATAGCTGAAATTCAGTGTAGACATGGGAAATGGCGTAAAAGAGTGCGAGCGGGACACGGGCCGACGATTACCCGCTCAGCTGAATGGTTGAAAACGCTGCAGAATTTCCATCCGGCAGGCACCCAGATCAATCTTGCAAAGACCGTGATGCCTGAAGCGTCACGCGGCCAGCACCGACAAGTGCCAGCCATCCGTGATGCCGGTTGCGGCTGCCTTACTTTTTCTTCTTGCTGATGAAGGCAACGGCCGCAATACCCAGAACAACGAGCGCCAGCGTGTCGGGCTCGGGCACCGGCGTGGGAGCGGCGCAGAACGGAGGGGTGCAATCGCTACCCGTGTTGCCAGCCAACGCGGGGCCACTGGCTGCTGCGGCCAGGAATGCGGCCACATAGGCCGACTTCAGGAAGGATTTCATGTGCGGGTTTCCCGAGAGTTGAAGGTCAAAAAGTCTGCCGGGCAAGATCCTTCAAATTGAAACCAAAGTGAAAAATCTTGTAGACGAGCCTTCAATGCACGACATGTGCCTGTTTCCGCACATTGTTTGAAATCAACAACTTAGTCTCATGTAACTTTCACGAAATGATGAAACTGTAAGGAATGCCGACAAACACGCTTCCAAAGTAGCAACTCCAGCATATTTGCTACCCGGCGTAAACACGCAGAAACATGCGGCACCGTGTGAAAAACAGGTGCGCTGGACAGCCCGCAGGAGCCAACCAAGCAAGGGAACGCGACGGCGAAAGCAACCGTGGCGGCGCCGCCGCCGCAGGGACTTCAGCGCCGATCGACCAGGGCGTGGGCGATGGTGGACAGGTCCACGTATTCGAGCTCGCTGCCCGCGGGCACGCCGCGGGCCAGCCGGGTGACCTGCAGGCCGCGCGCCTTGAGCGCCTGGGCCAGCACGTGGGCAGTGGCTTCGCCCTCGGCGGTGAAGCTGGTGGCCAGGATGACTTCCTGCACTGGGGCGTCGGCGGCACGCTGCAGCAGCTCGGCCGCGCCGATGTCGCGCGCACCCACGCCGTCGAGCGGGCTGAGCCGCCCTCTCAGGACGAAATACAGGCCGCGGTAGCTGCCGGTGCGCTCCAGCGCGGCCAGGTCGGCCGGGCCTTCGACCACGCACAGCTGGCGCGCGTCGCGCTCGGGGTCGGCGCAGATGGCGCAGAACTCGCTCTCGCTCAGGCCGTGGCAGCGGCGGCAATGGCCCACGTGCTCGACGGCGGCCTGCAGCGCCGCGGCCAGGCGCTGGGCGCTGGCGCGGTCGTGCTGCAGCAGGTGGTAGGCCATGCGCTGCGCCGACTTCACGCCCACGCCAGGCAGGCGGCGCAACGCGTCGATCAACGCGTCGAGATGGCTCGGGGCCGGCGCGTCCAAGCAGTAGCCGCCGCGGTCAGAACGGGAACTTCATGCCCGGGGGCAGCGGCATGCCGGCGGTGAGCTTGGACATCTTTTCCTGGCTCACGGTCTCGGCGCGGCGCACGGCGTCGTTGAAGGCCGCGGCCACCAGGTCTTCGAGCATGTCCTTGTCGTCGGCCAGCAGGCTCGGGTCGATGGTCACGCGCTTGACGTCGTGCTTGCACGTCATCGTGATCTTGACCAGCCCGGCGCCGGACTGCCCTTCGACCTCGACGTTGGCCAGCTCTTCCTGGGCCTTCTTGAGGTTGTCCTGCATCGCCTGCGCCTGCTTCATCAGGCCGGCCAGTTGTCCCTTCAACATCGTGAGTTCCTTTTCGGTTGGGTTCGGTTTGTCGGATCAGTTCGGCTTGATCGAGCCCGGCACGATGCGTGCCGTGGGGTAGCGCTGGAGCAGCTGCTGCACCAGCGGGTCGTCGTGGATGATGCGCTCGGCCTGGCGCTGGCGCCGGTCGCGCTCGGCGGCCTCGCGCAGCGCGGGGGAGTCCTGCGCGCGGCCGGCCTCGACCTCCAGGCGCAGCGCCGGGTGCACGGCCTCGCGCAGCGCGGCCTGCAGCTTCTCGCACAGTGCTGGGTTGCGCAGCGACTCGCGCTCCACGCGCAGACGCCACAGCGGGGCATCGGCCTCCTCGGCGGCAACCAGCTCGGACTGCATTGCCAGCTCGCGCACCAGCGCGAGCAGCTTGAGCTGCTGCACCACCCCGACCCAGCGCTCGCCCAGCGCGGTGGGCGCGAGCTCGGCCACAGCCTCCGCCGGCGGCTGCTGCTGCAGCTGCGGCTGGGGCCGCGCCCGCGCCGGTGGCTGCGCGCTCAACGGTTCAGCCGGCTCCGCCGGCGCTTCGGGCGCCGCGGCACTGCCCTGCCAGCCGGCGTCGTCCTCCCACGGCGGCGCCTCGTCGTGCCAGGCCGGGGGCTCCTCCACGGCAGCGGAGGCGGCACGCGCCGGCGGCGCGGACGGGCGCCGCGGTGGCGGCAGCACGGCCGCTTCG
>NZ_VIDQ01000054.1 GCF_009760915.1 Azohydromonas aeria | reverse complement strand
TTCCTGTCGCACTCGATGTTCGGCAGCTCGAACCGGCCGTCCGCGAAGCGCATGCGCGCGGCGGCCGAGCGCTTCAAGCAGCTCGCCCCGGACGTGGAGTGCGACGGCGAGATGCACGGGGATGCGGCGCTGTCGCAGGAGCTGCGCGAGCGGCTGCTGCCCGAGCAGGGCACGCTCACGGGCGAGGCCAACCTGCTGGTGCTCCCGAACATCGACGCCGCGAACATCCTCTTCAACGTGCTGAAGATGACCGGCGGCCACGGCGTAACGGTGGGCCCGGTGCTGCTGGGTGCGGCCAAGCCCGCGCACATCCTCACGCCCTCGGCCACGGTGCGGCGCATCATCAACATGACGGCGCTGGCCGTGGCGGACGTGGCCGAGGCCGCTGCCGCGCAGGGCGCCTGAAGTCCGGGCCGCCTGCCGGGAAATCGCCATTTCCCGGCGTGGCGGCCCGGCGGGTCACCGCCGCGCCGCCACGTCGGTCACCACGCCCCGGAGCGCGGCGAAGTTCACCGGCTTGCCCAGGTGCCCGTTGGCTCCCGCTTCGCGGGCCTGGGAGACGTCGCTGTCCAGGCAATGCGCCGACACGGCCCAGACCGGCGTGCGGCCCGCGGCGCCGGGCAGCGCGCGGATGCCCCGCGTGGCCTGCAGCCCGCTGATGCCCGGCATCTCGGTGTCCATCAGCACCAGGTCGATGCCGCCGGCCGCCACGCGCCGCACGGCGTCCTGGCCGCCGGGCACGGTCTCGGCCTCATGGCCCCAGTGGCCCAGCAGCATGCGCAGCAGCTCGCGGTTGGCAGGCACGTCGTCCACGACCAGCACCCGCAATGCGGACGCGGCACGGTCCGCCGCGCCCCTGCACGGCTGGTCGTCGGAGAGTTCGGAATGGACGAACGGCAAACACATGCCGCCAGCATGCCCAAGCCCGAAACCGACTGAAACGCAGGAATGCCGCAACGGCGCGGCTTCGTGTCACGCGCGCGGCCAAAACGTGCGTTCTGCCCTGTAGCAGGCACAGCGCCGCGCGGCCCGTTCGCGCCGGGGCCGCGTCTTCGGATACCTTTCAGCGGCCCGTGACGATGCCGTCCACCACGTCGCGCAGCGCCTCGAACATCACCGGCTTGCTCAGGTGGCCGTTGGCGCCGCAGGCCCGGGCCTGGGCCACGTCGTGGTCCAGCGAATGGGCCGACACGGCCCACACCGGGGTCTGGCCGGCGCCGCCGGGCAGCGCGCGAATGTCCTGCGTGGCCCGCAGCCCGCTGATGCCCGGCAACTCCAGGTCCATCAGCACCAGGTCGATGCCGCCGGCGGCCACGCGCTGCACGGCTTCGCGACCGCAAGCGGTCGATTCGGTCTCATGGCCCCAGTTTTCCAGCAGCATGCACAGCAGCTCACAGTTGGCGTGCACGTCGTCCACCACCAGCACGCGCAGCGTGCGCGACATCGCGGCCGGATCGTCCGGCATCAGGGTGGAGGAGAGGGGCGTCAGGTGCAGCATGGCGCCAGCATGCCTGCCGGACACCGTGGCAAATGTCCTGCAGCGGTCACAGTCTCCCAGTGGTGTCATGCGAGCACCACTTTTGTGCATTTTTCAACGGGTGGGAGCGGGCTTTCGGCAGGCTGACGACGGCGCCGGGGGCGGCTGTCCGGAATGCGGACCGGATGGTGGCGGGTTCAGGCCAGCGCCTTCCAGATGTTGAACAGGCTGATGCCGGTGACCAGGCAGCCCACGATGGTCATGAGCGTGCGCGCCTGGAGCGTGCGGCACAGCAGGGCCGCGAAAGGCGCGGCGAAAAGGCCGCCGAACACCAGGCCGGCCACCGTCAGCCAGGTGCCTGGCTCGCCGGCGAGCACGATGAAGGCAGTGGCGCCCGAGAGCGTGAGGAAGAACTCGGCGAAGTTGACCGAGCCGATGGTGGTGCGCGGGTCGCCGCCGGCGCCGATTAGGTTGCTCGTCACCACCGGCCCCCAGCCGCCGCCGCCCGCGGCATCCACGAAGCCGCCGAACAGCGCCAGCTTGGCCACGTGCTTGGGCTGCGACCGGCGCTGCTGGCGGTGGCGCCAGGCCTTGCGCAGGATGTAGAGGCCCATGATCACCAGGTAGGCGGAGATGAAGGGCTTCATCGCGTTGCCGTCCACCTGCGTCACCAGCACCGCGCCCAGGACCGCGCCCAGGATGCCGGGTATGAGCAGGCGCAGGAACAGCGACTTGTTGACGTTGCCCAGCTTCAGGTGCGCGATGCCCGACATGCCGGTGGTGAACACCTCGGCGATGTGGACGCTGGCGCTGGCCATGGCGGGCGAGGCGCCGGTGGAGAGCAGGAAGGTGGTGGCCGTGACGCCGTAGGCCATGCCCAGCGCGCCGTCCACCACCTGCGCCAGCAGGCCCACGCCCACGGCGGTCCAGAAGGTGCTGCTGTGCAGCGTGTCCTGCACGATGCGCAGTCCGCCCGCCAGGCCGTGGTCGCCGAAGAAGAGCCGCCACGCCAGGTAGGACACCAGGCCGCACAGGATCGACACCGCCGCCCACAGCGCGATGCGCAGCTCGGGATGGTCGTCCGGGTGGTGCGACAGGGACGAGTCGTCGGCCGCTGCCGCCAGGGGCGGCTGCGGGGTGCCCAGCGGCGGGGCGGTGATCTCCAGGGGGCGGGCGTCCATGAGCTCTTTCGGAGAGCCCGGCAGGCTGGATATGCCGGGCGCGATGATGCGGAAACGCCAAGGTAATAAGCCGCCCGGTGCTTCGCCTACGAAGCATTCAGTGCTTTCTTATGCGGTTTCCATGCTTGTAAGGCACCGCTACCAGGGCAGCACGGCATTAGCAAATGCTTGCGACAGGGTCGGCAGGGATCGGGCAGTCCGGGGCGAAGGAAAGGGGCAGCGCGGGGACCGGAGGGCCGCGCCCCCGGCTTCGGGGGCCATGCCGATGCGTGCACAACCGGTGTGCCGGGCGGCAAACGGCCTGCGGACGGCGGCTTGTGTCTCCCGGTTCACGCCGTGTCACGCGCGGCGCCTTGCCGAAGCGGCATGCGGATTGCACTCTTTGGGGGCGGACCGGCCGCTGTCGGCCGGGCCGGTGGCGGGTAGGCTTGCGAAGTCCGATCCGGGCCTGTTCCCGGGGGCGGCTGCACGGCCTGCACGGCGTCCGCAACGCGGTTATGGGTGGCGGTCGCGCCGGGCCGGCGCCGCTCCGGCCCATTCCAGTGACCGCATGAACGATAAACACCGCTCCGAGCGGCCCTTTTCGGTCGCCGACCTCGGCCCCGCCGCCGGCGCGGGGCCGGAGGCCATCGTGCCCGGGCTGCCGGCCGACTTCCGCGCGCTGTTCGAAGCCACGCCCACGCCGCTGCTGGTGCTGGGCGCGCCGGGGCTGCGCATCGTGGCGGTCAACGACGCCTACCTGGAGGCCACGCGCACCCGGCGCGAGGCACTGGTGGGGCAGCTGCTGTTCGAGGCCTTCCCGGACGACCCGTCCGATGCCGAGGCCACCGGCATGCGCAACCTGCGTGCCTCGCTGCAGCGCGTGCTGGCCACGCGGCGCACCGACGTGATGTCGTTGCAGCACTACCCGATCCGCCGTCCCGCGCACGATGGCGGCGGTTTCGAGGAGCGCTGGTGGAGCCCGATCAACACCCCGGTGCTGGACCGCCACGGCGAGGTGGCGCTGATCATCCACCGCGTCGAGGACATGACCGAGGTGGTGCGCCAGCACGACGAGGAGGCGGCGCAGTCGCTGCTGCCGCTGGAGCCGCAGATGCTGATCGCGCGGCTGCGTGCCGAGAGCCTGGCCGCCGGGCGGGCGCAGGCGGCGCTGCGCGCCAGCGAGGCGCGGCTGGCGCTGATCTTCGAGCGCGCGCAGGTGGGGCTGTCGGAGATCGCGGCGGACGGGCGCTTCCTGCGCGTCAACCCGGAGCTGGCGCGCATCGTCGCCCGGCCGGTGCACGAGGTGCTGCGTCTTAACGTCGCCGACGTGACCCACCCGGACGACCTCGCGGCCACGGCGCGGGTGGTGTCGCGCGTGCTGGCCGAGGGCGGATCGGTCACGCTGGACAAGCGCTACCTGCGGCCCGACGGCAGCTTCGTGCATGCCCAGAGCAGCGTGAGCCGGCTCGACGCCGAGGACGGCAGCGGCGCGCCGCGGCTGCTGGCCGTGACCATGGACCTGAGCGCGCGCCGCCAGGCCGAGGCCGCGCAGCGCGAGAGCGAGCAGCGGCTGCGCGCCGTGGTGGACCTGGTGCCCGACCTGCTGTGGAGCAACGACACCGAGGGGCACGTGGACTGGTTCAACCGGCGCTGGAGCGAGTACACCGGGCTGGACGAGAGCGCGTCGCGGGGCACCGGCTGGATGGCCGCGATCCACCCCGACGACCTGGCCGACACGCGCGCGCGCTGGCGCCAGGGGCTGCAGGAACAGCGCTCCCTGGAGCACGAGCACCGCATCCGCCGCCACGACGGGCAGTACCGCTGGCACCTGGTCCGCACCGAGCCCATGCGCGGCGCCGACGCCCGCGTGGAGCGCTGGTTCGGCTCGGCCACCGACGTGCACGAGCAGCGCGGCGCGCTGGAGCTGCTGGAGCGGCGCGTGCAGCAGCGCACGGTGGAGCTGCGCACGGTGCTCAACAGCGCCGCCAGCGCCATCGTCGCCACCGACCTCGCCGGGCGCATCACCACGCTCAACCCGGCTGCCGAGGACCTGCTGCGGCTGCCGGCGGCGCAGGCCTCGGGACGCTCGGTGCGCGACTTCATCGACCGGCGCACGCTGCGCCGGCGCATCCGCGGGCTGCCGCCGGAGGTGCGCCGCGCGCTGTGGCCGCCGGTGCAGCCCAAGGACCGGCGCCGCTGGCCGGCGGTGCCCGGCGGCGAGTGGCTGCTGGCGCGCGCCGACGGCAGCCGCTTCCCGGCGCTGCTCAACATCAGCGTGCTGCGCGACGACGCGGGGCAGCCCACGGGCTTCCTGGGCGTGATCACGGACCTGAGCGAGCGCAAGCGCCTGGAGCAGGCGTTGCGCCAGCGCACCGCGCAGGCCGAGGCCGCCAACCATGCCAAGAGCGCCTTCCTGGCGCACATGAGCCACGAGTTCCGCACCCCGCTCAATGCCGTGATCGGGCTGAGCCACCTGCTCGCGCGCATGGAGATGCCCGAGCGCGCGCTGAACTTCGTGCGCCACATCGAGCAGGGCGGCGAGCAACTGCTCGCGCTCATCAACGACGTGCTCGACCTCTCGCGCATCGAGGCCGGCGAGATGCGGCTGGAGCAGGTGCCCTTCGACCTGGCCGAGCTGCTGGAGGCGGCTTGCGCGCTGGTGCGGCCGCAGGCCGATGCCAAGGGCTTGTCGCTGCACCTGGACGCGTTGCCCGGGCTGCCGGCGCGGCTGCGCGGCGATCCGCTGCGATTGAAACAGGTGCTCATCAACCTGCTGGGCAACGCCGTGAAGTTCACCGAGGCCGGCAGCGTGACGCTGCGCGTGCGCGAGCTCTCTCGCACCGACGGCCACGCGCGGCTGGACCTGGAGGTGATCGACACCGGCATCGGCATCGCGCCGGAGGCGCAGGCGCACATCTTCGAGCCCTTCACCCAGGCCGACAGCTCCACCACGCGGCGCTTCGGCGGCACGGGGCTGGGCCTGTCCATCGTGCGCCGGCTGGTGGCGATGATGGACGGCGAGCTGCACCTGGTCAGCAAGCCGGGCCAGGGCAGCACCTTCGGCGTGACGGTGGAGCTGGAGATCGTCGAGTAGCCGCGCCGCGGCGGCGGGACGGACGGAAATCCGTCCGTCCGGCGCGCCCAGGCGTCGGATAAGCGTCGGACAGGCGCCGCCATTCCGTGCGCGCGCCGGCGCCGCCGACGCCGCCGACACCGCATTTCCCATGTGAATCAGGCACTTGGCGTGGTGCGGCGGCATGGCCGTCGCACTGGCACGCTCCCTGCGATGGAGGCGGCATCCCGAACCCCGTCCCCGGAGTCCCGCCCGATGCCTTCCCGTCCCCGCTCCCGGCGCCTGCTGCCGTGGCTGCTGCTCCTCACGTGGGTGCTGCCGCCTCTGCTGGCCCTGCTCGGCGCGGCGCCGGCGCGGGCGCAGGAGCTGGGCGGCACGCTGGAGCGCATCGCGCAGACCGGCACCATCAACCTCGGTCACCGCGAGTACGCCGTGCCGTTCTCGTACTACGACGACCGCAAGCAGGTCACGGGCTACTCGCACGAGCTGATGCTGCGGCTGCTCGACGGCATCAAGGCCGAGCTGAAGCTGCCGGCGCTCACGCTGCGGCTGGTGCCGGTGACGGCGCAGAACCGCATCCCGCTGGTGCAGAACGGCACCGTGGACCTGGAATGCGCCGCCACCTCGCACACGGCCGAGCGCGAGCGCCAGGTGGCCTTCTCGCACTCCATCTTCGTGGTCGGCATCCGGCTGCTGGTGCACAAGGACTCGGGCGTCAACGACTTCGCCGACCTGGAAGGCCGGCGCGTGGCGGTGATTGCCGGCACCACTTCCGAGCGGCTGCTGCACACCTGGAACGAGAGCCACGGCCGGCGCGCCAAGGTGCTGCTGGCGCGCGACCAGGGCGACGCCTTCCGGCTGCTGGAGGAGGGGGAGGCGCAGGCCGTGATCCATGACGACGCGCTGCTGCACGCCCAGCGCGCCAAGGCCCGCAAGCCCGAGGACTGGCGCGTGGTCGGCACGCCGCTGGCGTCAGAGGTGTACGCCTGCATGCTGCGCAAGGGCGATGCCGCCTTCAAGGCCGTGGTGGACCGCGGCCTGGAACGGCTCATGCGCTCGGGCGAGGCGCTGCGCCTCTACCAGCGCTGGTTCCAGAAGCCCATCCCGCCCAGGGGCCTGAACCTGAACTGGCCGCCCTCGGAGCCGCTGCTGCAGCTCTACCGCAACCCCAACGACCGGCTGCCCGGGTAGCAGCCCACCGTCACCGCGCACCGCGCCCGCGGCCAGCCGCCGCAGGTGCCGCCAAAGGCTGGCCCCCGCCGCACCAGGGTGAGGGGCGGCCACCTTCCGATACCAAAGCAACCACCCCGGAGACCCGTCCCATGAAGCTCGTGAATCTCTCCCGCCCGCTGGCCGCCGCGCTGCTGGGCCTGGCGCTGGCCGCGTCGGCGCACGCACAGCAGGCCCAGGCCCCGTCGCAGGTCGTGATCCTGGCCACCGGCGGCACCATCGCCGGCGCGGGTGCCAGCGCCGCCAACAGCGCCACCTACCAGGCGGCCAAGGTGCCGGTGGACAAGCTCATCGCCAGCGTGCCCGAGATCGGCCAGCTCGCCAGCCTGCGCGGCGAGCAGGTGTTCCAGATCGCCTCGGAAAGCTTCACCGACGAGCACCTGCTGACGCTGGCGCGCCGCGTGGCGGCGCTGGCGAAACAGAACGACGTGGACGGCATCGTCATCACGCACGGCACCGACACGCTGGAGGAGACCGCCTTCTTCCTGAACCTGGTCGTGCCCACCGACAAGCCGGTGGTGCTGGTCGGCTCGATGCGGCCGAGCACGGCGCTGTCGGCCGATGGCGCGCTGAACCTGTACAACGCCGTGGCCACCGCGGCCGACCGCGCCTCGCGCGGCAAGGGCGTGCTGGTGGTGATGAACGACGAGATCCACTCGGGCCGCGACGTGAGCAAGGCCGTCAACATCCGTACCGAGGCCTTCAAGAGCCCGTGGGGCGCGCTGGGCATGGTGGTGGAGGGCAAGACCTACTGGTTCCGCGCCCCGGTCAAGCGCCACACCGTCAACAGCGAGTTCAACATCGACGCGATCCGGGCGCCGCTGCCGACGGTGGGCATCGCCTACGGCAGCGGCAACGCCAGCGACGTGGCCTACAAGGCGCTGGCCGCCGGCGGCGCCAAGGCGCTGATCCATGCCGGCACGGGCAACGGCTCGATGTCGGCGCAGGTGGTGCCGGCGCTGCGCGAGCTGCGCGCCAAGGGCGTGCAGATCGTGCGCTCCACGCGCGTGGGCGGCGGCGGCTTCGTGCTGCGCAACGCCGAGCAGCCCGACGACCAGTACGACTGGGTCGTGGCGCATGACCTGAACCCGCAGAAGGCCCGCATCCTGGCCGCGCTGGCGCTCACCCGCACGACGGACGCGCGCGAGGTGCAGCGGTTTTTCATGGAGTACTGACAGCGGTTGGCGCCGGCCGGAGTTGCAACGCAGGTGATGCGGCGCATCCCGCCAGCCGACGCGCTACGCACCCCGCCCCGTCATTCCGGCGAAAGCCGGAATCCACGCGCACCGACACGGTGGAATAGCTGACGCGGGCATGTGCGGGCATCGGCCAGCGTGGCACCGCGGCGATCGTGGATTCCGGCTTTCGCCGGAATGACGACGTTTTTTCTCCGGCCTGCGTTTCGTCGCTCGTGCCGCTACTGGATCTGGCCTGCGCATCACGTCGCGCGTGCCAACCGTGAACGATTGAATAGAGGAGTACACACGTGTCCTGGGACTGGCAAGTCTTCTGCAAGAGCACGCTGGGTGACGAGGCGAGCGCGAGCTGCTTCGGCCAGGGCGGCGACATCACCTACCTGGACTGGCTGCTGTCGGCCTGGGGCTGGACGCTCTCGGTTTCGGCGCTGGCGCTGGTCGTCGCGCTCGCAACCGGCATCCTCATCGGCATCCTGCGCACGCTGCCCTCTGCGCCGTGGCGCTGGTTCGGCAATGCCTGGACGGAGCTGTTCCGCAACATCCCGCTGCTGGTGCAGATCTTCATGTGGTACCACGTGCTGCCGCAGCTCATCCCCAGCCTGCAGCAGCTGCCCAGCCTGGTGCTGGTGGTGTTCGCGCTGGGCTTCTTCACCTCGGCGCGGGTGTCGGAGCAGGTCAAGGCCGGCATCCTGGCGCTGCCGCGCGGGCAGCGCATGGCGGGCCTGGCCATGGGCCTGAGCCTGGCCCAGACCTACCGCCACGTGCTGCTGCCCATGGCGCTGCGCATCGTGGTGCCGCCGCTGACCAGCGAGAGCATGAACATCATCAAGAACTCGGCCGTGGCCTTCGCCGTGTCGGTGGCCGAGCTGACCATGTTCGCGATGCAGGCGCAGGAGGAAACCTCGCGCGGCGTCGAGATCTACCTGGCCGTGACGGGCCTGTACTTCGTGTCGGCGCTGGTGGTGAATCGCGTCGCCAGCCTGATCGAGCGCGCGGTGCGCGTGCCCGGCCTCGTGACTGCGGGAGCCAAGTGATGCAACTGGACTTCTCCTTCCTCACCGGCGACGTGCTGGTGGACTACGTCGCGCGCGGCTTCGCCTTTTCGCTGCAGCTCACGCTGGTGGCCATGCTCGGCGGCATCGCGCTGGGCACGGTGCTGGCGCTGATGCGCCTCTCGGGCAAGCCCTGGCTGGCGCTGCCCGCGGCGGCCTACGTCAACACCATGCGCAGCGTGCCGCTGGTCATGGTGATCCTGTGGTTCTTCCTGCTGGTGCCGCTGCTGCTGGGCCGCACGCTGGGCGCGGAGGTGTCGGCCATCGTCACCTTCACGCTGTTCGAGGCAGCCTACTACTCGGAGATCATGCGCGCGGGCATCCAGAGCGTGCCGCGCGGGCAGGTGTACGCCAGCCAGGCCATGGGCATGACCTACCGCCAGAGCATGACGCTGGTGGTGCTGCCGCAGGCCTTCCGCAACATGCTGCCGGTGCTGCTGACGCAGACCATCGTGCTGTTCCAGGACACGAGCCTGGTCTATGCCATCGGCGCCTACGACCTGCTCAAGGGCTTCGAGGTCGCCGGCAAGAACTTCAACCGGCCGATGGAGACGTACTTTGTCGCCGCCGCCGTCTACTTCACCATCTCCTTCAGCCTGTCCATGCTCGTCAAGCGGCTGCAGGCCCGCATCGCCATCATCCGTTGAGGAGGCACCGTCATGATCAAGATCAGCAACGTCAGCAAGTGGTACGGCAGCTTCCAGGTGCTCACCGACTGCACCACCCACATCGAGAAGGGTGAGGTGGTGGTGGTGTGCGGCCCCTCGGGCTCGGGCAAGTCCACCCTCATCAAGACCGTCAACGCGCTGGAGCCGATCCAGAAGGGCGACATCATCGTCAACGGCGTGAGCATCGCCGACCCGAAGACGAACCTGCCCAAGCTGCGCAGCCACGTCGGCATGGTGTTCCAGCACTTCGAGCTCTTTCCGCACCTGTCGGTGACGGACAACCTGACGCTGGCGCAGATCAAGGTGCTGGGCCGCAACAAGGACGACGCCTACAAGCGCGGCCTGAAGATGCTGGAGCGCGTGGGCCTGCTCGCGCACAAGGACAAGTTCCCGGGGCAGCTCTCGGGCGGCCAGCAGCAGCGCGTGGCCATCGCCCGGGCGCTGTCGATGGACCCGATCGTGATGCTCTTCGACGAGCCGACCTCGGCGCTCGACCCGGAGATGGTCGGCGAGGTGCTGGACGTGATGGTGCAGCTGGCCAACGAGGGCATGACCATGATGTGCGTGACGCACGAGATGGGCTTCGCGCGCAAGGTCAGCCACCGCGTGATCTTCATGGACCAGGGCCGCATCATCGAGGACTGCACCAAGCAGGATTTCTTCGGCAACCCGGAAGCGCGCTCGCCGCGGGCCAAGGAGTTCCTGTCGAAGATCCTGCAGCACTGAGCAGCGGGAAACCTACTTCCCGCTTTCGCGCACTGCGGTCCGGAGATCGTGGACAGGACGCCGGCCGAAGGCTGACACGTCACGCCTACTACTTCGTCATCCCCGCGCAGGCGGGGATCCAGGCGGTCCCCAGGCAGCCGGTAGCTGGTCGGCCGGCTCATCAAGGCTCAAGGCACGGCAGGCGCTGCGCATCAACTGGCGGCTGGCTTGGGGACCGCCTGGATTCCCGCCTTCGCGGGAATGACGAAGCGGGGTGCGGGCCACGTGTGCCAACAGGCTGCCGGCCTTCGCCAGTTTCCCTGGACAGCAGTGCGCTTGCGCCGGAATGACGACGCAGTGGCTGGAGACCTCCGCATCGTCACGCCGGCGTGCCACATCAACAAGTTCAACCCCGGTGCCCTCCCGGCATGACCGACACTCCCGCCTGCCCGCCACCAGCAGTCACGGCGCAACCCGGCATGCCTTTCCCCTCCGACGCGTCCCCGCCCGCGCCGCGCCTCTCCGGCCGGCGCCGGCTGCTGCTGGGCGTGGCGGCGCTGGCGGTGGTGCTGGGCAGCGGCTGGCTCGGCTTTCACATCGCGCGCCAGGTGGCGACGGCGTCGCTGCGCGCCGAGGCCAGCCACCGGCTGGACCTGTTCGCCATGGCGGTGCAGGGCATCGTCAAGCGGCTGGAGCACGTGCCGGCCACGGTGCAGCTGAATCCGGAGATCCTCGCGCTGCTGCGCGAGCCCGAGGCCGGCGCGCGCGCGGCCGTGGCCAACGCCTACCTGCGCCGGCTCAACGCGCACGTGGACAGCATCTCGGTGTTCGTGCTCGACGAGCGCGGCACGGTGCTGGCTTCCAGCAACGCCGCCGACGGCGACGACAGCCTGGTGGGCCAGGACCTGTCGTTCCGGCCGTATTTCCTGGAGGCGCTCTCCGGCCGCGTCGGGCGGCACTTCGCCATCGGCATCCAGCACGGCGAGCCGGGCTACTACGTGTCGCACCCGATCCGCGACGGCGCGCGCGTGGTGGGCGTGGCGGTCATCAAGATCGGGCTGCGCGCAGTGGACGAGGCCTGGCCCACGCTGGGCGCGCCGGCGCTGCTGGCCGACGCCAACCAGGTCGTGATCCTGTCCTCCGAGCCGGCGTGGCGCTATACGGCGCTGGTCGAGCCGACGCTGGAGCAGCGCGTGGATGCGCAGATCAGCCGCCTCTACGGCGAGCAGCCGCTGGCGCCCTTTCCGCTGCCGGTGCGGCTGCGCTTCGACGAGGACGGGCAGGTCATCGACGGCACGGTGGACGGCGGCGCCTCGCCGCGCGAGCAGCTGCTGCGCACGCCCATGCTGCTGTTCGGCCGCAGCATCGACGGCATGAACTGGCGGCTGCTGACCTTCCTGGACCTGCGCGCGGCGCGCAGCCAGGCGCTGGAGGCGGCCTTCCTGTCGGCGCTGGCCGCCGGCTTCCTGGTGCTGCTGGCGCTGTTCCTGGGCGCGCGCCGCTCCATCGTGCGCCAGCGCCTGGAGTCGCAGCGGCTGCTGCAGCAGGCCAACGCCAACCTGGAGCAGAAGGTGGCGCGGCGTACGCGCGTGCTCACCGACACCAACGCCCGGCTGCGCCGCGAGGTGGCCGAGCGCGAGCAGGCCGAGCAGACGCTGCGCTCCGCGCAAGATGAACTGGTCCAGGCCGCCAAGCTGGCCGTGGTGGGGCAGCTCGCCGCCGGCATCACCCACGAGCTGACGCAGCCGCTGGGCGCCATCCGCACCCTCTCGGGCAACGCCGCGGAATTCCTGCGCCGCGGCAACCTGCAGGCGGTGGCGGGCAACCTGGACATGGTGGCGCGGCTGTCGGACCAGATGGGCGAGATCATCCAGCCGCTCAAGGCCTTCGCCCGGAAATCGCCGGCCGTGCCGGTGCGCTGCGACGTGGCGCTGGCGCTGCGCAACGCCCTGTTCCTGTTCCAGCAGCGCATCGCCAAGGAGGGCGTGGCGCTGCACGACGACAGCGAGGTGGGGCAGGTGTTCGCCTGGTGCGACCAGAACCGGCTGGAGCAGGTGCTGATCAACCTGATCGCCAACGCGCTCGACGCGATGAAGGACGCGCCGCACCGGGCGCTGACGCTGGCGGCGGCGCTGGACGCGTCGGCCGAGCCGGCGGAAGTGCGCATCGACGTGCTCGACACCGGCAGCGGCTTCGCCGCGCCGACGCTGGAGCGGCTGTTCGAGCCCTTCTTCACCACCAAGCCCGCGGGCGCCGGGCTGGGCCTCGGCCTGGTGATCTCGCGCGACATCGCGCGCGACTTCAAGGGCGAGCTGGAAGCCGCCAACCGCCCCGAGGGCGGCGCGCGGCTGACGCTGCGGCTGCCGGCCGCTCCTGACCCCGCCCCCGACAATCCCGTGGACCATGAACGCTGAACTGACCGTCCTGCTCGTCGAAGACGACCTCCACATGCAGATCGCCTGCGTGCAGGCGCTGCAGCTCGCCGGGCTGGCGGTGCAGGCCGTGGGCTCGGCCGAGGAGGCGTTGCCGCGGCTGGAGGCCGGCTTTCCCGGCGTGGTGGTGACCGACATGCGGCTGCCGCGCGCCGACGGCTTGAGCCTGGTGCGGCGCTGCCGCGAGCTCGACGCCGGGCTGCCGGCGATCATGATCACCGGCCATGGCGACGTGAGCCTGGCGGTGGAGGCGATGCGCAGCGGCGCCTACGACTTCATCACGAAACCGTTCTCGCCCGAGCAGCTGGTGGAGGTGGTGAAGCGCGCGCTGGAGAAGCGGGCGCTGACGCTGGAGGTGGCCTCGCTGCGGCGCGCGCTGCAGGGCCGCAGCGAAGTGGAGGCGCGCATCGTCGGGCGCTCGCCGCAGATCGAGCGCGTGCGCCGGCTGGTGAGCGACGTGGCCGACTCGCCGGTGGACGTGCTCATCCGCGGCGAGACCGGTACTGGCAAGGAGGTGGTGGCGCAGGCGCTGCACGCGCTGTCGCAACGGCGCGGCGCTCCCTTCGTGGCGCTGAACTGCGGCGGCCTGCCCGACAACCTGCTCGACAGCGAGCTGTTCGGCCACGAGGCCGGCGCCTTCACCGGGGCGCAAAGGCGGCGCATCGGCAAGATCGAGCATGCCTCGGGTGGCACGCTGTTCCTCGACGAGCTGGAGAGCATGCCGCTGGGCGTGCAGGTGAAGCTGCTGCGGGTGCTGCAGGAGCGGGTGGTGGAGCGTCTCGGCTCGAACGCGCCGCAACCGGTGGACGTGCGCGTGGTGGCCGCGACCAAGGACGATTTACTCCTGCGGGCCAGGCAGGGCTCGTTTCGCGCCGACCTGGTGTACCGGCTCAACGTGGTGACCATCGAGCTGCCACCGCTGCGCGAGCGGCGCGAGGACATCCCGCTGCTGCTGGAGCATTTCATGCTGCTGGCCGCCAGCCGCTACGGGCGGCCGCAGCCGGAAGTAACGACGCAGCAGCTGCACCGCCTGATGGCGCACGACTGGCCGGGCAACGTGCGCGAGCTGCGCAACGTGGCGGACTGCCTGGTGCTGGGCGTGCGCGCCAGCGTGCCTGGGCTGGATGCCGCCGCGCCGGCCGCCGTGGCCGAGGGCGAGAACGGCGGCGTGTCGCTGGTGGAGAGCGTCGAGGGCTACGAGCGCAGCCTGATCCGCGCCGAGCTGCAGCGCCAGGGCGGCAACATCGCGCGCAGCGCCAAGGCGCTGCGGATTCCGAAGACGACGCTCAACGACAAGATCCGCAAGTACGGGCTGCAGGGCAGCGAGTAGGGCGCTGCCGCGGCGCCGGCGTCAGCCGCCTTCCTGGTCGCTGGCCATGCCGCCGGCGCCCAGGTATTCCTTGATCTTGTCGATGTTCGGCCCCACCGCCTGCACGGCGCCCTGCAGCGCCTCGTCGGTGGTGCCCAGTGCCTTGCTCCAGCGCTGGAGGGCAGCGGGGTCATGAACATCGACGTGCTGTTGCGAGTCGGAGTCTTGGGCGGCTTGGGTTTCCTGGGTCATGGTGGCCTCCGTTCGTGAGTGAGTGGTGTGAAGGTTGGGCAAATCGGGTTCCCACGCCGGCCTGCCCATCAAATCAAGGTGGGGGCTTTCGGTGGTATGGTGATCATCAGGTTTCATTGAATTGAACCGGCCGCAGTCAGAATGATTTGTGTCGGAGAACTCATGCTTGAAGTCAATATGGGGAATGTGAAGGCATTTGCTGTAAATATTCTGGCCGTCAGTGGGTCATTGTGTTTTTCGGGCCTTTCCCAGGCCGCCGACCCCTCCAGCCTCACCTTCTCCCACCACGACTGGGAACTCGCCTGCGACAACACCCGCACCTGCCGCGCCGCGGGTTACCAGAGTGACGACCAGCAATGGCCGGTCTCGGTATTGTTCACCCGCAAGGCCGGCCCGAACCAGCCTGTCACGGCGCAATTGCAGGTGGCCGGCGCGCCGGACAACGCGGAATTCGAGAAACAGGGTTTTCCGCTGCAGCTGTCCATGAAAATCAACGGGCAGCCGCAGGGCCAGGTTTCCATGCCAGCCGACAAGCCGGCCGACCTGTCCCCGGCGCAGACCGCCGCGCTGCTGGCGGCGCTCAGCAAGACAAGCACCATCGAGTGGAGTGCCGGCAAGTACCGCTGGCAGCTTTCCGACAAGGGCGCCTCGGCAGTGCTGCTGAAAATGGACGATTTCCAGAAACGCGTGGGCACCACCGGTGCGCTGGTGAAGAAGGGGGCTGCGGGAGAGGATTCGGTATTGCCGCCGCTGCCCGTACCGGTCATAAAAGCCGCGCCGCTGGCGACGGCGCGCCCGGACGATGCGCAGTGGCTGGCAAGGCATTCCAGGGTTTTATTGCCCGCCCTGCGTGCCACCGTGAAAAGCCAGGGCGACGAGTGCCAGGACTTGATCGAGCCGCGCGACGGCGCGCCGGAATTGCAGGCCGAGCGCCTGTCCGATTCGAAAATGCTGGTCAGCACCCGCTGCTGGTTGGCCGCCTACAACGCGGGCAGCGGTTTCTGGGTCGTCAACGACAAGCCGCCGTTCCAGCCCGAATTGGTCACGACTTCCGGATCGGATCACGGGAAGGGCGTGATTGCCGCCGGACAAAAGGGCCGCGGCATCGGCGACTGCTGGTCGAACCAGGAATGGACCTGGGACGGCCGGCGGTTCGTCCACACCCGTGAATCGACCAGCGGCCAGTGCAGGCTGTTTCCTGGCGGCGCATGGGATTTGCCGACCTTGGTTATCGACGTGCGGCGTTGAGGAGGCCCTGGGGGCTTACACGATTCTCGGGCGAGGAATAGGAAAGTCCTGCAACGCCAACTGCCCCCAAAGCTTCATTTCGGCAAAAGCCCAAAGCCTGGCGTCTAACGATCAGGTGCGCCCGCTGCTCCAATGTTTTCCAAGGGCCCGAGCGGACGTGCTGCTCGATGTCGTCCTGGGTTGGGGTCATGAGAAATTCCTGACCACTTCTTCCCATTGCGCCACCGCTGGCGCGCCGGCAGCCAGCGTTTCTTCATAAAGCCGTTGCGCGGACTGCAGTGAGGCCCCGGCTTCACGCACGCATGCCAGCAGGGTCTGGGGACTGGACTCGACGAACAGCGACGCCAGGAGCGGACCAGCCTGCTCGCCCGCGGCGGCGAGCGAGCCCGTGCGCAGCGCCAGGGCAAGGTCCGCTGGCTTCACCAGGGGCCCGACCGGGGCGTTCAAATGCCCCGCGGCGAGCTCCAGGTGCATGTTCGTCGGCCAGCGCTTCATGAAATGGATTCTGGCCGAAGCCAAGGAGCCTTACGTCTCCCAAGCCGCCACCTCCTCCGCCGCCCGCATCCCCGCGATGCGCCGCGTCTGCAGCAGCCGCAGCTGCTGCGTCAGTTGCGACTTGAGCGTCGCCGGCATGGTCTTGAAGGTGTTGACCATCTGGTACGGGTCCACGCGCAGGTCGTAGTACTCGCCGAAGCCGTAGTTCCACAGCACCAGCACCTTGTCGTCGGCGGTGCGCAGGCCGCGGTAGCTCTGCCAGCGGCCGTTGACCTCCGGCGGCTGGCTCTCTAGCAGCAGCGAGCGGCGCCAGCGCGCCGGCGCCTGGCCCCGCAGGTAGGGCACCAGCGAGCGCCCGTCCACGAAGCCCGCCGGCCGCGCGCCGCCCAGTTCGGCCAGCGTCGAGGCGACGTCCACGTTGGCCGTGAGCGCCCGCACCTGCCGCCCGGCCGGGATGCCCGGGCCGCGCGCCACCAGCGGGATGCGGATGCTCTCCTCGTAGGGCCGCGTCTTGTTGCTCGGGATGCGGTGCTCGCCGTTGAAGTAGCCGTTGTCCGAGGTGAAGAACACGTAGGTGTTGGACAGCGTGCCCGTCTCGGCCAGGGTGTTGACCAGCGCCGCCATCAGGTCGTCCAGCGCCTGCGCGCACTGGCGCCGGTGCCGGTACTGCGCGTCGATGCGCTTCATCGCCGTCTCGTTCAGCAGCGGCAGGCTGCGCAGCCAGCCCGGCTTGTCGCTCACGTCGGCCTCGTTGTAGTTGGGCGGACGCGGCGCTTTCACGCCTGGAAACAGCGGCTTGTAGCGCGGCGGCGGGATGGTCGGCCCGTGCGGCAGGAAGGGCGTGACCACCAGCAGGAAGGGCTTGCCGTCCGGCGCGGCCGCGGCCTCGCGCAGGAAGCGCACGGCGCGCGCCTGCATCACGTCGTGGAAATGGTCCGCCGCGGCGCTGCCGAAGCTCAGCGCCACGCCGTTGTCGTTGACGCTGTAGTTGTATTGCCCGTACTCGTTGCCGCCGTTGGGCACGAACCAGGTGTCCCAGCCGGGCGGGACGTACAGCGGCCCGGATTCCGGGGACGGGTAGGTGTTGAGGTACTTGCCCATCAGCGCGGTGCGGTAGCCCGCGGCCTTGAGCCAGGTGGCGTAGGTCGAGCTCTCCAGCCCGTCCAGGAAGAACTTTTCGAAGCCGCCGTAGGGGCCCTGGTTGTCCACGATGCCGGTGCTCTTGCCGAACTGGCCGCGCAGCATGGTCGCGCGCGAGGGGCCGCACAGCGACAGGCTCACGAAGTGGTTCATGAACTGCACGCCCTGGTCCGTGACCAGCGCGCGCAGCTGCGCCATGTGCGTGTGCAGCTCGTAGTCCAGGTCGTCGGCGACGACGAAGACGATGTTGGGCTTGCCGGGCGCCGCCGCTGCGGGCAGCGCCTGCGCCAGGCCGGCCGCGGGCAGCGCCAGCGCCAGGCGGCGGCGGGACAGGTCCACGGGGGCGCCTTCGGGCCGCGGTGATGTCTCGTCCAGGGAATCCATGTCGGTCGGTCCTTTGCGGGCTCCGGGTGGGTACGGGGGAGCGGTGGTGGGCCATCGCGCGGCGGCCGCGGCGGCGCCGTTCAGGCCGTCACGGCCTCTTCCTCGAGGCGCCGCAGCGCGGCGCCCCGGGCGGTCTTGAGCGCTTCCACCCGGGCGCGCAGCGCCGCCTTGAGCGCCGCGGGCATCGAGTAGTAGGCGTTGGTCATCTGCTCGGGGTCGGTGCGCATGTCGTAGTACTCGCCGAAGCCGTAGTTCCACAGCACGAAGGTCTGGCGCGTGGCGGTGCGCAGCCCGGCGTAGGACTGGTAGATGCTGTTGACCTCCGGCGGCTGGCTCTCCAGCAGCAGCGAGCGGCGCCAGCGCGCCGGCGGCGCGCCGCTGAAGAGCGGGCGCAGCGAGCGCCCGTCCACGAAGGCCGGCGGCGCCACGCCGGCCAGCGCGGCGAAGGTGGGCGCGAAGTCGGCGTTGCAGCTGAGCTCGCGCACCACGCGCCCGGCCGGGATGCCCGGCCCGCGCACCACCAGCGGCGCGCGGATGGCCGGCTCGTAGGGGCGGCGCTTGTCGCCGGGGATGCGGTGCTCGCCCATGAAGAAGCCGTTGTCCGAGGTGAAGAAGACGTAGGTGTTGTCGAGCTGGCCGCTGTTGCGCAGCGCCGTGACCAGGCTGGCCACCATGTCGTCGATGGCCTGCGCCGCCTGGCGGCGCTTGCGGTAGTGGAAGTCGAGCCGGCCCAGCGCGGCGCCGTCCATCAGCGGCGTGCGCTGCAGCCACACCGGCTTGTCGCTCACGTCGGCCTCGTTGAAGGACGGCGAGCGCGGCGCGCGCACGCCCTCGAACAGGCCGCGGTAGCGCGGCGGCGCGATGCAGGGCCCGTGCGGCAGGAACGGCGCCACGACCAGGAAGAACGGCCGCGACGGCGCGTCGCGCCCGGCCTGGCGCACGAAGCGCAGCGCGCGGTCCGTCATCACGTCGTGGAAATGGTCCTCCGCGGCGCGGCCGAAGGCGCGCTCGACGCCGTCGTCGTTGACCGTGTAATCGGTCTGCGTGTAGTAGGTGCCGCCGTTGGGCACGAACCAGGTGTCCCAGCCGGGCGGGATGTGCAGCGCGCCCGACTCCGGCGACGGGTAGTTGTTGAGGTACTTGCCCATCATCGCCGTGCGGTAGCCCGCGGCCCGCAGCCAGGAGGCGTAGGTGGAGGCCTCCAGCCCGTCGAGGAAGAATTTCTCGAAGCCGCCGTAGGGGCCGATGTTGTTGGTGATGCCGCTGTTGTGCGCGAACTGCCCGCGCAGCATGGTCGCGCGCGAGGGGCAGCACAGCGTCAGGCTGATGAAGTGCGCGCCGAACTCCATGCCGGGCTCGGTCACCAGGCGGCGCAGCTTGCCCATGTGCGTGAACAGCCGGTAGTCCATGTCGTCCACGACGATGAACAGGATGTTGGGCCGCCCCCCGCCCGGCGGCGCCGCCGCCAGCGGCCCGGCCAGCCCGGCCGCCGGCAGCGCCATCGCCAGACGCCGGCGCGTCAGGTTCACAGCCTGCGCGCCGCGCGTCGCGCCACGGCCGTCGCGGATTCTCCTCAGCGGTTTCACGGCGTTGCTTCCTTTCCCGGGACCGGTGCCCCCGGGACACCGGCGGCTCGACGGCCACATTTCCGGGCCGCCCGGTGACGGTCAATGAAGCAATCGAAACGTCTGTCTTCGATTGCAGCGCCGCCTTGACAGCACGGAAAAGGGCAAGGAAAAGCGGCACGAAAACTGCCCCAGGCGCCAGATTGATCAATTCAAGGCAATTACCCCGGGGAAAATGAAATATTCGTTGGGAAAATCGGCAGCCGGCGCGCTGCTGGGGGCGGTCGCGCTGCTGGCGGCCGGCGGCTGCACCACGGCGCCGCTGGTGCAGAGCGCGGTGTCGGCCAACCTGGTGCAGGAGGAGGCGCACAACCGGCTGCTGGCGCTCAACATCGCGCGGGCCGCGCTGCGCATGCCCATGCACTTCACGCAGGTCAGCGCGGTGCGCTCCGCCCCGTACGGCTTCGGGCTGGGCGTGCCGGGCCTCGGCGCGGAATTCGGCCTGGGCGGCGACGCGGCCAGCACGCTGCTGCTGCGGCCCTCGCTGTCAGGCACGCAGAACGTGGACGTCACGGTGCTCAACGAGCAGGACTTCTTTCGCGGCATCACCACGCCGCTGAGGCCGGCGCTGCTGCTGTATTACCTCGACCAGGGCTGGCCGCGCTCGGTGGTGCTGCCGATGTTCGTGCAGTCCATCGAGTTCTTCGACGAGGGCAACCGGCTGCAGGAGCGGGTGCGCAACTCGCCCACGGGGGGGCCGGAGTTCGAGCGCTTCACGGCGCTGCTGGCCTCGCTGTTCCACTGCCAGATCGAAGGCGCCTCCACCGGCGAGTTCGTCTACTACACCGCCCCGCTGCCGGGCGAGCGGCTGCGCGACGTGGCCGCGGCCGCCGCCGCGCGCACGGCCGGGCTGGTGCCCGTGGCCGGCGGCAAGGTGGTCAACAGCGCCGAGGAGGCCGCGGGCGGCTTCAGCCTGGCGGCGGACAACGGCGAGCTGAGCCTGTCCATGGTCAACCAGCCCGGCAGCGGCGACTGCGAGCGCCTGAAGTTCAAGACCGGCGCCGCGCGCGACCAGGCGCGCGAGGTGTCGGCCACGGTGGCCACCAGCCGCGCCGGCGTGGAGCGGCCGGAAGGGCAGGCCCGCGCGCCGGCGGCCGGGGCCGGGGCCGGGGCCGCGTCGCCGCAGCGCGTCAACGCCCGGCTGGTGCTGCGCTCGCCCGAGGCCATGGTCTATTACCTGGGCGAGATCGCGCGGGTGCAGAACGAGACCGGCCGCCCGGTGCGCTTCCCCAACTCGGCCAGCCGCGACGCCGACTTCGTGCTCTTCGACATGCCCACCGCCGCCGCGCCGGTGCGCGAGGCCTTCCGCTTCGACTACCAGGGCAGCACCTGGCACGTGCCGGCCTACGCGCCGGACAACCGCAGCGTGCACGCGCTGTCGCTGCTGACGCAGATCCTGGGCCTGCAGAACCGCGGCACCACCTCGCCGGCCACGGCCAACGTGCGCATCGTGCAGTGAAGGCACGCCCGGGCCCGCGAAGGAAGTGAACTGCTGCCGCGAACATTGCACGCTTTGCGCGGCGCTTCGGCCTGATGTGCCTCGGACCGGGCCGACGCGCAGGCATGCTTCGTCTCCCGAGCCATTCGCGGGCGCCTTCCGGGCCGCTCCTGCATTCCTGCCTTCCATGACCTCCGTGATCGACCACCTGGCGGAGCTGACCGGCCACCGCGACCGCGAGCACGCCGACGCGCTGCTGCTCGATGCGCTGTGGGAGCTGCTTCAGCCGCTGTCGGTGGCGCTGCACCGCGGCCTGGGCGAAGGCGGCGGCGCGCCCTGGACCACGGTGCTGCGCCGTGGCGCCGCCGGCGCGCCGCAGCGCGGCCGGCCGGCCGCCCCGGCGCCGGACTGGCCCCTGGCCGGGGCCTGCGCCGAGTGCCTGCGCGAGCAGCGCATCGTCGAGGCGGAATCCGGCGGCCACGGCGCGCCGGCGGTGACGCTGCTGCCGCTGCAGGTGGGCGCGCAGGTGCTGGGCGTGGCCGAACTGCACACGCACGCGCCGCTGGGCGCGGCGCTGCAGCGCACGGCGCAGGCCATCGCGCGGCTGTACGGCAACTTCCTGGCGCTGCTGGACTACGGCCAGCGCGACGCCCTCACCGGGCTGTTCAACCGCAAGACCTTCGACGACAGCTTCATGCGCGTGGTGCTGCGCGGCGTCGGCGTGCCGGCCGAGGGCGAAGGCGAGGGCGAGGGCGAGCTGGCGGCGCCGCAGCGCTGCTTCCTGGCCGCCCTGGACCTGGACCATTTCAAGCGCGTCAACGACAACTTCGGCCACCTCATCGGCGACGAGGTGCTGATGCTCACCGCGCGCGTCATGCGCTCGGTGCTGCAGCTCGACGACGGGCTGTTCCGCTTCGGCGGCGAGGAGTTCGTGGTGCTGCTCGACGCCCCGGACGAGGCGGCGGCGCACGCGCAGCTGGAGCGGCTGCGCCAGGCGGTGGCGCGCCACGACTACCCGCAGGTGGGCCGCGTCACGCTGAGCATCGGCTTCACCGAGGTGCGGGCCGAGGACCTGCCGACCACCGCCATGGAGCGCGCCGACCGCGCGCTCTACCGCGCCAAAGACAGCGGGCGCGACTGCGTCGTCGGCCCCGCGGCGCTGGCCGCGGCCGGGCTGATGGAAGTGATCGCGCACGAAAGCCACGTCGATTTCTTCTGAGGCCGCCGCCGGCCTTCCCCGCGGCTGCCTTCCCGGGATGTGCCGGCCTTTTCCCGCGAGTTGGCACGCCGGCCCGGCCCGGCCCCCATCCCGGGGCGCTGCCGGCGCGCCGGGGTACGGCGCTTGCCAGGGCCCTCGATCAACACATCGGGGGAGCCCATGTCCGAAGCCCATCCCAGCCCCGGCGTTCAGGTCGCCGAGGAAGGCCAGCCCTTCCCGCGCGGCGCAACCTTCACCGGCGAGGGCGTCAACTTCGCGCTCTTTTCGGCCCACGCCACGCGTGTGGAGCTGTGCATCTACGACGACAGCGGCGAGCACGAGACGGCCCGCTGGCTGCTGCCGGAGTACACCGACGAGGTCTGGCACGGCTTCGTGCCCGGGCTGCAGCCCGGCGCGCGCTACGGCTACCGCGTGCACGGCCCCTACGCGCCGCTGGAGGGGCACCGCTTCAACCCCAACAAGCTGCTGCTCGACCCCTACGCCAAGGCTGTGATGGGCGAGCTGCGCTGGGCGCCGGAGCTCTTCGGCTACACGCTGGGCCACCCCGACGGCGACCTGAGCTTCGACGAGCGCGACAGCGCCCCCTTCATGCCCAAGAGCGTGGTGGTGGACTCGCGCTTCCAGTGGCGCCAGCCGCTGCGCGGCAAGCGCGTGCCCTGGGACCGCACCGTGCTGTACGAGCTGCACGCGCGCGGCTTCACCATGCGCCACCCCGGCGTGCCCGAAGAGCTGCGCGGCACCTTCGCCGGGCTGGCGCAGGACGTGGTGCTGGACCGCATCCGCGACCTGGGCGTCACCAGCATCGAGCTGCTGCCCATCCACATGCACGTGAGCCAGCAGACGCTCCTGGACAAAGGCCTGGCCAACTTCTGGGGCTACGACACGCTGGGTTTCTTCGCGCTGCACCCGGCCTACATGGCCGGGCCGTGGATCGACGAGTTCAAGGAGCTGGTGGACCGCGTGCACGCGCGCGGCCTGGAGCTGATCCTGGACGTGGTCTACAACCACACGCCCGAAGGCAACGAGCTGGGCCCGACGCTGTGCTTCAAGGGCATCGACAACGCCAGCTACTACCGGCTCATGCCCGACGAGCCGCGGTACTACATCAACGACACCGGCACCGGCAACACGCTCAACCTGAGCCACCCGCGCGTGCTGCAGATGGTCACGGACAGCCTGCGCTACTGGGCCTCCGAGATGCACGTGGACGGCTTCCGCTTCGACCTGGCCACCATCCTGGGGCGCGAGCCGCACGGCTTCGACGAGGGCGGCGGCTTCCTCGACAGCTGCCTGCAGGACCCGGTGCTCTCCAGCGTCAAGCTCATCGCCGAGCCCTGGGACTGCGGCCCCGGCGGCTACCAGGTCGGCGGCTTCCCGCCGGGCTGGGCCGAGTGGAACGACCGCTTCCGCGACACGGTGCGCGCCTTCTGGAAGGGCGACGAGGGGCAGGCCGCGGCGCTGTCGTGCTGCCTGGCCGCCAGCGCCGACCGCTTCAAGCGCCGCGGGCGCCGGCCCTGGGCCAGCGTCAACTTCATCACCGCGCACGACGGCTTCACGCTGGCCGACCTGGTTTCCTACAACGACAAGCACAACGACGCCAACGGCGAGGACAACCGCGACGGGCACTCCGACAACCGCTCCTGGAACTGCGGCGCGGAAGGGCCCACCGATGACGCCGAGGTGCTGGAGCTGCGCGCGCGCCAGCAGCGCAACCTGCTGGCGACGCTGCTGCTGTCGCAGGGCACGCCGATGCTGCTGGCCGGCGACGAGTTCGGGCGCACCCAGCAGGGCAACAACAACGCCTACTGCCAGGACAACGACATCTCCTGGGTGCAGTGGGACGCGCTTGGCGAGGCCGGCTGCGCGCTCGAAGGCTTTACAAGGCGGGTGCTGGCCTTGCGCTCGCGCTACCCGGTGCTGCGGCGCGGTCGCTTCCTCAGCGGCGACCCGGTAGCCGCGGAAGGCGTCGAGGGGGAAGTGAAGGCCGTGACCTGGCTGGCGCCCGACGGCGCGGAGATGGACGCCGGGCACTGGGACGACCCGAACACGCGCTGCTTCGGCATGCTCATCGACGGCCGCGCGCCGGCCAGCGCCGTGCCGCGCGCCGCGCACGACGCCAGCGTGCTGCTGCTGCTCAACGCCTGGCACGAGCCCATCGACTTCGCGCTGCCGCCGCATCCCCGGGAGGGCGAGGGCGGGCGCTGGCTGAAGGTGCTCGACACCATGGCGCCGGACGGCGAGGCGCAGGACGTGGCGGCCGACGAGCCGCTCACGCTGGGCGGGCGCTCGGTGGTGGTGCTGGCGAGCGGGGAGTGAGAGGGAAGCACCGCAAAGGCTGAAACTTCCTTTTCATCCCTGCAACGGCGTATGGCTCCGCGGGACCGTGGAAGGAATGCCGGTAGGCGATGGGCACGGGCAGTCCGCACCCTGCTTCGTCATTCCCGCGAAGGCGGGAATCCAGGCGGCCCCTGAGTCATCCGTAGGCCAATGCGCAACGCCGGCCGTGCCTTGGGCCTCGGTATTCCGACCGATCTGCTTTCGGCTGCCTGGGGGCCGCCTGGATCCCCGCCTGCGCGGGGATGACGAAACAGCAGGCGCGGCGTGTCAGCATTCGGCTGGCGCCTTTTCCGGTTTCCCCAACAGCCGCGCCCCTCAGGCCGCCGCGCAAGGCCGCCCGCAGCTTCCGCCCGCGCCCGGCAGCCCCTGCATCTCCTGTAGCAGGATCGCCGTGGAGATGTCCTCGAATTCCTCCACGTCGAGGCTGCGCGTGTAGTCGAAGCCCCACTTGCGGAACAGCGGGCGCCAGTAGGCCTCGCCGGCCGGGGTGAAGGTCAGCAGCCCGTCGTCGTCGATGGCGTACTGGATCTCGCCGGGCAACACGTGGTCGGCGAACTCCGAGACGGACAGGGCGGGACGGGAAGCGCTGGGGTGGAGGTTCATGCTCATGGTGCAGTGCCTACGTTGGAGCCCGCAGTGTGGGCGGGTGCCGCGGGCGGCGGTGCCGTCCGGCGCCGACACGCCGCGTAGGCGACTTCCCACAAGCGGCGTCAGGCAAGTTCCCGGGGGCATGCGGGATTCCCGCATGCACGCCGTGGCACGCCTCGACGGCCACCCTCCCCCTCGTCACCGCTGCGCTGCCAGGGCCGCGATTTTGTAGTTACGATAAGTCGTGCAGATCGAATACGACGCCGACAAGCGGGCGCGCACGCTGGCTGAGCGCGAACTGGATTTCGACGATTCGCCGGAGGTCTTCGCCGGTCCGACGCGCAGCGCGCCCGACACGCGTCTGGACTACGGAGAGCCGCGTGTCATCACCTTCGGGATGCTGCGCGGTCGCATGGTCTGCTTGGTCTGGACACCGCGCGGCGCGGCTCGCCGCATCATTTCCATGAGGTACGCCAATGAGCGCGAAATCGCCCGCCACCAAGCAGCCCTGGGTTGATCCGGACGATGCGCCGGAGCTGGACGAGGAGTTCTTCAGGAAGGCGGATCACAAGATCGGCGAGCGCCCGGTATCGCGCGAGGAGTACGCGGCGGCCGTCAAGGCCGCGACGAAGCTGGGACGACCGAAGCTGGAGCGGCCCAAGCAGTCGGTCACCGTGCGTTATGACGCCGACGTGATCGAGGCGTTCAAGGCCACCGGCCCGGGCTGGCAGACGCGCATGAACGAAGCACTGCGCGACTGGCTTCGGTCCCACCCCGGCGGGTCGTCCCAGGCACGCTGAACGCCCGCGCCGCGCCGACCCTTCACAACACCATCAGTTCCTGCTTCTCGGCCGGCGGCGGAAACAGCGCCTCCAGATCGGCCAGCGCCTGCGCGTCCAGCGCCAGCTCCGCGGCCGCCGCGTTGTCGCGCAGGTGCGGCTCGCGCACGGCCTTGGGGATGGCGACCGTGTCGCCGCGCTGCAGCAGCCAGGCCAGCGCCAGCTGCGCCGGCGTGGCGCCCAGGCGCTGCGCGATCGGCAGCAGCTCCGGCTCCGCGGCCAGCGCGCCCTGGTCGATGGGGCAGTAGGCCATCACCGGCATCCGGTGCGCGCGCATCCACGGCACCAGGTCGAACTCGATGCCGCGCTGCGACAGCGAGTAGTACACCTGGTTCACCGCGCAGGCCGGCCCGCCCGGCACCTGCCACAGCGCGCGCATCTCGCGCGTGTCGAAGTTGCTCACGCCCCAGTGCGTGATCCGCCCTGCCGACTGCAGCGCCTCGAAGGCGGCGACCGTGTCGCGCAGCGGGTGCGAGCCGGGCCAGTGCAGCAGGTACAGGTCGATGCGGTCGAGCTGCAGCCGGCGCAGGCTGCGCTCGCAGGCCTGCGGCAGCCCCTGGCGGCTGGCGTTGTGCGGATAGACCTTGCTGACGACGGTGAGCTCCTCGCGCCGCACGTCGCCGGCGCGCAGCGCCTCGGCCAGCGCCTGGCCCAGCACCTCCTCGGCACCGCCCTCGCCGTACATCTCCGCGGTGTCGAAGAGCCGCACGCCCAGCTCGATGGCGCGGCGCACCGCGCGGACCTCGTCGGCCCGGGTGGGCGCCGACTCGCCGTAATGCCAGGTGCCCAGGCCGAGGGCAGGCAGCGGGGTGCCGCTGGGGAGGGTGACGGTGCGCATGGGCGGTCTCCGGGTTGAAGGGCTGCGACAGCGCCGCATCGTAGTCGCCGCGCCCGGCCCCTCAGCCCGGTTGGGGTTGCGGCTGCGCCGCGGCGGCGGCCTCGTCCTGGGCCTCGCCCCTGCCTTCCGCCTCGACCGAGCGTCCCTCCCACTTCGCCACGATGGCCGTGGCGATGCCGTTGCCGATGACGTTGGTGGCGGTGCGGCCCATGTCGAGCAGCTGGTCGATGCCCATGATCAGCAGCAGCCCGGCCTCGGGCAGCCCGAACATCGGCAGCACCGCGGCCACCACCACCAGCGAGGCGCGCGGCACGCCGGCGATGCCCTTGCTCGACACCATCAGCACCAGCAGCATCGTGACCTGCGTGGTCAGCGACAGCTCGATGCCGAAGGCCTGGGCCACGAAGATGGCGGCAAAGGCCTGGTACATCATCGAGCCGTCGAGGTTGAAGGAGTAGCCCAGCGGCAGCACGAAGCTGGCGACGCGCCGGCTCACGCCGAAGCGCTGCAGCTGCTCCAGCATCTTCGGGTAGGCCGACTCGCTGCTGGCGGTGGAGAACGCCACCAGCAGCGGCTCGCGCATCAGGCCCAGCAGCCGCCTCGTGGCCGAGGGACCCAGCGCCAGCACGGCGGCCACGATCATCAGCAGCCACAGCGCCGCCAGCCCCAGGTAGAAGCCGCCGATGAACTTGCCGTAGGTCACCAGCACCCCCAGGCCCTGCGTCGCCACGACGGAGGCGATGGCGGCAAACACGCCCAGCGGCGCGAAGCGCATCACGAAGTCGGTGAGCTTGAGCATGATCGTCACCAGCTCGTCCACGAAGCGCACCGTCGTGGCCGTGGCCTCGCGCGGCAGCGCGGCGATGGCGAAGCCGAAGAACAGCGAGAACACCAGGATCTGCAGGATGGCGTTGCCCGCCATGGCCTGCGCGATGCTGGTGGGGAAGACCTGCGTGATGAAGTCGGCGAGGTTGAGTGCCGAGGTCTTGAGGCCCGAGGTTGCATGCGCATCTGGCAGGGGCAGGCCGAGTGCGGCGCCGGGCTGGAACAGGTTGACGAACACCAGGCCCAGGCCCAGCGAGACGAGCGAGGCCGACACGAACCAGGTCAGCGCCTTGGTACCGACGCGGCCGACCATCTTCGCGTCGCCCATGCTGGCCACGCCGGCCACCAGCGTGGCGAACACCAGCGGCGCCACGACCATCTTGATCATGCGCAGGAAGATGTCGGTGACGATGTTGAAGTACTTCGCCAGCTCCTTGGCCGCGGCCGCGTCCGGTGCGGCGCTGTGGCAGGCCCAGCCGACGGCCACGCCCAGGACCATGGCGATCATGATCCGGCGCACCAGGGGGTTCATCTTTTTCACGGGGTTGTCTCCGGGAGAGGCCCGGTCGGAAGCCGGGCTCTTGGTTGCGGGCGCGACGGTGGTACGCGCCGTTGGAGGGAATCGAGGAATCCGGGGAGAGCAGGCGCGTGTCGGTAGCCCGACGGCACGGGAGGCCCGCACCCTGCTTCGTCATCCCCGCGCAGGCGGGGATGACGAAGCAGTGGGTGTGGCGGCTCGGCTTACGGCTGGCGGAGGCCGGGCTGTTCGCCCTTCACCGCCCCGCCACGTCGAACGCCACCGGCCGCGTCAGCGCCTCCGGCCGCAGCGCGTGGTCCAGCTGCGCCTGCGTCAGCAGCCCCTTCTCCAGCACGATGCGGTAGACGCTGCCGCCGCTGGCGTGCGCCTCGCGCGCCACCGCCGTGGCCTGCTTGTAGCCGATGTAGGGGTTGAGCGCCGTGACCACGCCGATGGAGTCGCGCACCAGCGCGGCGAGGTGCTCGCGGTTGGCGGTGATGCCCTCGACGCAGCGCTCGGCCAGCGTCAGGCAGCCGTTGCGCAGGTGGTTCACGCTCTTGAAGATGCTGTGGGCGATGATCGGCTCGAAGGCGTTGAGCTGCAGCTGCCCGGCCTCGGCGGCGAAGCTCACCGTGATGTCGTTGCCGATGACCTCGAAGGCGATCTGGTTCACCACCTCCGGGATCACCGGGTTGACCTTGCCCGGCATGATCGAGGAGCCGGCCTGCATGGCCGGCAGGTTGATCTCGCCCAGGCCGGCGCGCGGGCCGCTGGACAGCAGCCGCAGGTCGTTGCAGGTCTTGGACAGCTTCACCGCCACGCGCTTGAGCACGCCCGACAGCTGCACGAAGGCGCCGCAGTCCTGCGTGGCCTCGATCAGGTTGGGCGCGGTGACGAGCGCGATGTCCGTGACCTCGGCCAGGCGCTCGCGCACGCGCGCGGCGTAGTCCGGGTGCGCGGTGATGCCGGTGCCGATGGCGGTGCCGCCGAGGTTGATCTCGTGCACCAGCTCCACCGCCTCGCGCAGCCGCTGCTCGTCCTCACCCAGCATCGTGGCGTAGGTCGAGAACTCCTGGCCCAGCGTCATGGGCACGGCGTCCTGCAGCTGGGTGCGGCCCATCTTGAGCACGTCGGCGAACTCCACGGCCTTGCGCTCGAAGGCGCCGCGCAGCACCGCCATGGCCTGCACCAGGCGCTCGATGCCGAAGTGGGCGGCCAGCTTCAGCGCCGTCGGGTACACGTCGTTGGTGCTCTGGCCGAGGTTGACGTGGTCGTTGGGGTTGAGGTGCTGGTACTCGCCCCGGGCATGGCCCAGGATCTCCAGCGCGCGGTTGGCGATGACCTCGTTGGCGTTCATGTTGGTCGAGGTGCCGGCACCGCCCTGGATCACGTCCACCACGAACTGCTCGTGCAGCCGGCCCTCGCGCAGCTCGCGGCAGGCGGCCACGATGGCGTCGGCGCGCACGGCGTCGAGCAGGCCCAGGTCGTGGTTGGCGCGCGCGGCGGCTTCCTTGATGCAGGCCAGCGCCCGGATCAGCTCCGGATAGATGGCGATGGGCGTGCCGGTGATGGGGAAGTTCTCCACCGCGCGCAGCGTGTGCACGCCCCAGTAGGCGTGGGCCGGGACGTCGCGCGCACCCAGCAGGTCGTGCTCGGTGCGGGTGGCGGGGGAGTCGATGGTTGCGGCGGCAATCGCGGTGGAGGTCATGGAAGCGCTTGAGGGGTTGGAGTGCCGCGAAGGTTAGGCAGCGGCCCCCGGGGCGTCCAATGACGATGCGGCGCGCACCGATGCGCGGCGCATGCAGGCTTGCGCGGCGCGCATGGAGCGTTGCGCGGCGCGCATGACATGCGCGCGGCGTCGCCCGTGCCGGTTCCTGGCGCGGCTTGCGCTGCCGGCCCGGGACTTGGTGTTTACCCTGGGCCCGGCGTCAATGCGCCTGGCGCGTGCGCACCACGGTCAGCACGTAGCTCACGTTCAGGTTGAAGCCTGCGCCGGGGTTGGCGGCGGTGAACTGCAGCACGTGCTGCCCCGGCGCCAGTGGCGGCAACTTCACGTAGTAGCCGTCGTCCACCGAGGGCGCGTAGACGCCCGCCGGCGAATCGCCGCTGCATGGCGCCAGGAAGACGTTGTCCGCCGGCAGCACGCTGGCAAAGGGCACCGAGCGCACCCGGCGCAGCTGCCGCACAGGCCGGCTGTCCAGCGTCACCGACAGCGCCGTGATGCCGTCGATGAAGGCGGCGTTGTTGGCGCGCATCTGCGCCACCGTCAGGCGGCCGGTCTGCCCGCACACGCCGGGCGTGTCGATCTGGACGGAGTTGGCCACCGGGAAGAAAAGCGCCACGCCCTCGGGGATGCTGCAGTGGCGCGTGGCGGTGCCGCTGAAGGTGCCGGCCAGGAACCACAGCGGCCCGCGCTGCCCGACCATGCAATGCGCGCCGGTGGCATCAGCCAGCGGGTTGACGCCGTTGGGGATGGACAGCGCCCACTGCCACCACTGCGCGCTGGCCTGCTCGTAGTCGAAACGGTCGCGGTCGCGGTCGCGGTCGTTGCCGTCGTGCGCCTTGCCGCTGAACGGCAAGGCCACGGCGGAAGCGATGGCCAGGGCGAGGATGCGTTGGCTGGGGCTGTTCATGGCGTCTCTCCTCGGGATGGATGAAGCGCCCGCCGCGGTCCGGGCCCGCCCATGGTGGCCACACCCTCCACGGCGGGATTGCGCCATCTCAAGTCCGCGGGCGCCGCCCCGGACTGCATCCCGCGGCCGAGGGGGTTGCGTTGACAACCGCCCCGCAGCGCCTATGCGCGCGAGCGTGCCGTCAAACCGGCGCCTGCAGCCCGTCCTTGAGCGCGCCCCAGGCCTGCAGCGCCACGGGCTTGGTGTTCTCGGCGCGCCGGTACAGCCGCGTCTGCAGCTCCAGCGTCCAGCTCGCGTCGCCCGCCGCCACCAGCGCGCCGCTGTCGAGCTCGCGCCGGATCAGGCTCTCGGGCATCCAGGCCACGCCGTGGCCGGCCTTGACCAGCGGCTTCAGGCCCTCGGCGATCGGGTTCTCGCAGCAGCAGCGCAGGTACACGCCCTGGTGCTGGCGTTGCTTGAGCGCGAAGTCGGCGGCCTGGCCCAGCATCGTGTCGGGACCGTAGGCCAGGTAGGGCAGCGGCTCGCGCCGCGTGCCGGGCAGGGCGAACAGCGGCTGCCCGTGGGCGTCGGCCTTGCTCACGGGCAGGAAGCGCTCGCTGGCCAGCAGCACGGAGGGGAAGCGCTCCGGGTCGAGCATGGCCGAGACGGCCGGGTGCGCCCAGGCCAGCATCAGGTCGCAGCTGCCCTCGACCAGCGCGCGCACGCAGCCGTGCATGTTGTCGGGCACCAGCCGCACGTCGAAGGGCCCGATGCGCTGCTGGCAGGCCTGCAGCCACTGCGGGAAGCATGCCACCGACAGCGTCTGCAGCGAGGTGATGGTCACGGCCTCGCTGCCGGGCTGCAGCCGGTCGCGCAGGTCGTCGCGCACTTCCAGCAGCTGGCGCACCACCTCCTCGGCGGTGTCGCGGAACACCACGCCCGCGGGCGTGAGCGAGGTGGGATAGGCGCTGCGGTCCACCAGCGGCACGCCCACCCACAGCTCCAGCGCCTTGATGCGCCGGCTCAGCGCCGACTGGGTGCAGAAGCGTTCGGCGGCGGTGCGGGAGAAGCTGCGCGTGCGGGACAGGCTCAGCAGGTCTTCGAGCCACTTGAGTTCCATGGGGATGCGTCTTTGAGGGCTGGGAAGGTGTCGCCCGCCACCGGCGCTCCAGGGCCGTGGCGGGCCGGCAGTCTAGGCCAGCGCCGGGCCAGGGTCCGGGCCCGGCCGTCAGGAAAGGCCTGGCACCCCCGTCAGGCCCCACGGCGGCCTGGGCCCGAGCGCCGCCTCACTTCCCCGC
The DNA here is from genome assembly GCF_009760915.1 of Azohydromonas aeria. Classification (GTDB taxonomy): domain Bacteria; phylum Pseudomonadota; class Gammaproteobacteria; order Burkholderiales; family Burkholderiaceae_C; genus Azohydromonas; species Azohydromonas aeria. Next base: position 20,889 of record NZ_VIDQ01000054.1, on the reverse strand, counting down.
CAGCCGCCGCGAGGCCGACACCGCGTAGGCGGCCGAGCGCATGCGCAGCACCGGGTCGTCCGAGGCCTCGATGCCCTTGGGCAGCACCATCGGGTCGAAGACGACCGGTTCGCATCGGCCGCCCGAGCCGGCCTCGACCTTGTCGATGGCGAGCCGGCCCGCGGTGACGGTGCGGCGGCCTTCGGGCCAGGCCTGCGTGGGATTGACCAGCGTGTCGCCCGGCTCGGCCAGCTGCAGCCGCATGTCGAATTCCACCGGCTTGCCGGCGACGCGCTTCCTCAGATCGTCCGCCAGGAATTCGTCCGGCAGCGCCTTCAATCTCTCGTCGTCCAGCAGCTCCTGCCCGCCCACGGGCTCGAACACCCAGCGGGCATACCGGGACTGGCCCTTCGAATCGACGAACCTGAAGGCGTGCACCCCCCAGTAATTGACGGCCGCGAAACTCGCCGGCACGCCGTGGCTGGCGAGCCAGTCGGCCTGCGCGCGGGCCTCCGGGTGCGCGTCGGCATGGGCCTTCACCCGGGCCGGGTCGGGCTTGCCGGTCTGCGGGTCGGGCCGGCGCGCCTGGAACCCGGCCAGCATGTCTTCGGGCGTGGCGGCCGAGTGCACCGGCGCGGAGATGTTGCCCAGGCGCCAGGACTCGCCGCCGGGCAGCGCCATCTGCAGCGCCAGGTTGCGCGGCGTCTTCGCCTTGTCCGGCGCCTTCGGGTTGCCGCCGCTGAGCGAGAAGCGCGCCAGCACCGGGATGCGCTCGCCGGAAAAGGCGCTGGCCACCGACAGCGCCCGGCCCTCGGCCGTGCCGGTGAACCAGCCCTCGGCACACAAACCCTTGGCGCCGCCGCGGCGCTGGCCCGGGTGCACGCCGAACACGCCCTCGAAGCCGTCCACCAGGGCCTGCGGCAGCGGGGGCGTGTCCGCCGGCGAGTCGGTCTGCGCCGCCGAAGCGGCCGGGTGCAGCAGCGCCATGCAGGCCACGGCGCAGGGAACGCATAGGGCGGGGCGGTGCTTCATGTCGGCTCCACGAGACCAGGGCAACTGCAAGCGTCGGCCACGGGGAGCCCGGTTTCAAGCCGGCGCGCGCGTAATAAGCCGGTGAGAAATCAAATGTCGGGGCGCGGGTGTCGCAAAGGAAACAAATCCTCGCCGCGATGGGTCAAGCCGGTCCTCGGCGACAGCGCAGCAATTCCTCCAGCCTCGTCCCACTCGCGCTGCCGCCGCCGCCATGCACACTGAGGACGGCCCCGGGACAACACCGGGTCTTTGCGGGCCATGCCTCATTGAATCGGATTTGACACGTAAAGCTTTGGCGGTGTGGCCCTCTTTGCGCGCACTTTGAGACGGTTGTTCAGCCCTTGAATATGCTTTGAACAAAGCAAAGGACGACGCCATGAACACGCTGCTCAGTCTCTCTTCGCCGCTGTCGCCGCGTCCGGTCGCCGTGCCGCGGCGCGACGCCGGCGCGGCCCGCCCCGCCGTTCCGCCGCTGCTGTTCGGCAACCAGCTGCTGGCGGCGCTGCACCGGCTCGCGCCGCGGGGCGCGCTGGAGGCGCTTGAAGCCGTGGAGCTGCCCGTGGGGCGCATGCTGCTGCAGCAGGGGCGGCCGGTGGCGTGGCTGTATTTCCCGGTGGATGCGCTGGCCTCGGTGCTGGGCGTGCTGCGCAACGGCACCTTCACCGAGGTGGCGATGGTCGGCTCCGACGGCGTGCTCGGCGCCGAGGCGGCGCTGGCCGGGCTGCCCGCGGCGCACGACGTGGTGGTGCAGGTGCCGGGCCGCGCGTGCCGGCTGCCGGTCGAGGTGGCGCAGGCGCTGTGCCGGCACGAGCCCGGGCTGCAGGCGGTGCTGCTGCAGTCGAGCTTCGCGCTGCAGAGGCAGATCGCGCAGCTGGCCGCCTGCAACCGGCATCACTGCATCGAGCAGCAGCTGTGCCGCTGGCTGCTGTCGGCGGCCGCGCGGCTGCGCCGCGACGAGGTGCCGATGACGCAGGAGCGCCTGGCCGTGGCGCTGGGCGTGCGCCGCGAAGGCGTCACCGAGAGCGCGCGCCGGCTCAAGCAGGCCGGGCTGGTGGGCTACAGCCGCGGCCGCATCCTGCTGCAGGACCGCCCCGGGCTGGAGGCCCGCGCCTGCGAGTGCCACCACGCGCTGCAGGCCGTCTCGGCGCGGCTGGAATCCACGCTGACGGCGATGGAGGCGGAGCCGGCCTGACGGTAGGGACAGGAGGGGAGGGGCCCTTCAGCCGCCGGGGATGCGCCGGCGCTGGATCGGCGAGCCCTCCCAGCCTTGCAGCAGCGCGGCCGGGCTGTCGTAGATCGCCACGGCGCCGGCCAGGGCCGCGTCGTCCCACCAGCCGCCGCAGCGCAGCGCGATGGCGTCCACGCCGGCGGCGCGCGCGGCCTCGACGTCGTGCGGCGTGTCGCCGATCAGCATGGCCTCCACCGGCTGCACGCCCGCGCGTTGCAGCGCCGCCAGCACGATGTCGGGGTCGGGCTTGGAGCGCTCGGCGTCGTCCTCGGTGGTGGCCTCCTCGATGAGGTCGTGCACGCCGGCCTGGCGCAGCAGCGCCTCGAGTTCCGGCGCGCCCGCGGCGGTGGCCACCACGACGCGGATCTCCTCGTCGCGCAGCTTGCGCACCAGCTCGCGCGCGCCGGGCGTGGGCCGCAGCGCGCCCAGGTAGCGCTGCAGGAAGATGTCGCGGCGCTCGTCCTTGAGGCGCTGGCTCAGCGGGTCGGCGTCGCCGATGCGCAGGAGTTCCTGCAGCAGCTTGTCCGAGCCCTTGCCGATGAGCGGGCGCACCTGCCCGTAGGCGAAGGTGCGGCCGTGCGCGCCGAAGGCATCGAGCCAGGAGCGCACGTGCGCGTCGTTGCTGTCGAGCAGCGTGCCGTCGATGTCGAGCAGCACGGCCTCGGTGGGGGCGAGTTCCTTGATGGCGTGGTCGGTCATGGCGGCGGCCCTCGGCTCACAGCAGCGGCGCCACCAGCCGCTCGTAAGCCGTGCGCGTGGTGTCATAGCACTCGCAGGCCAGGGCATGCAGCGCGGGCGGGTCCAGCAGCAGGACGCGGCCGCGGCGCTGCGCGATGGCGCCGGCCTGCGCCACCTCGACCAGCACCTCGCCCACCGACTGGCGCCGCACGCCCAGCATCGCCGCCAGCATCGACTGGGACATCTCCAGCTCGCTGCTGCCGGCGTGGTCCGCCGCCGTGAGCAGCCAGCGGCACAGGCGCTGGCGCACGTCGTGGTGGGCATTGCAGGCGCAGGTCTGGCTGCCCGCGCGCAGGCTGTAGGCGGTGTAGCCGGCAAGCAGCCGCTGCGCGTGCCCGCTGTGGCGCACGGCCGCCACGAAGCGGGCGGCGTCGATGCGCACCGCCTCGCCGCTGGCCTGCTGCAGCACCGTGTCGGGGCTGGTGTCCAGGCCCAGCCAGGCGGGCAGGCCGGCCATGCCTTCGTTGCCGATGATCCGCACGTCGGCCATGGCGCCGTCGCGCAGCCGCACCACGAGGGAGGCCACGCCGCGCTCGGGGAACCAGACGCTGTCGAGGGGCGCGCCCTCCTGGCACAGCTCCGCGCCGGTGGGCTCGGTGCGCCGCTCCAGCGCCGGCGCCAGCGACGGGCAGTCGCGCAGCAGCCGCGCCAGCAGGCGGTTGCGCACCATCGGCGCCTCGGCGGTGGCCGGCAGCGGCTGCGGGAAGTTGCGGGAATGCAGGTCCATGCCGGATGGGGCGGCAAGGCGGGTGCCCTGCCGGCACCGGCGGGCCCGGGACGGGGCACCGGGTGCCCCGGGCCGAACCCGGTGCCGGGCCGCCGGCAACCCACCCAAAGAAAGCTGCCCGCACGGAGGCGGGCAGTGAAAGAGAGGCGGGTTGGAGGAAGGGGTCAATCTGACGTCCGCCCCAGGCACCCGGCGGCGCCGGCCATCGGCCGGCACACCAAACACCCAGCGCGATTGTCGGCTTTTGCGGGCAGGCGGTCTGCCTGCGGGCGCACTCAGGCCCTTCGGGAGAAACCCGGGGCCGTCCGCGGCGCGGGGGCGGGCGCTAGAGCAGCGGCTCGACCAGCCGGGCGTAGGCGCCGCGGGTGGCGTGGTAGCACTCGCAGGCCTGCTGCTCCAGCGCGGCGCGGTCCAGCAGCCGGATGAGGTTACGGCGCTGGCCGATGGCACCGGCCTGGCTCAGCGCCACCAGCACCTCGCCCACGGTCTGGCGCCGCACGCCCAGCATCTCGCCCAGCATCGCCTGCGAGAACGACAGCGTCTCCGCGCCGGCCTGGTCCGCCGCGGTCAGCAGCCAGCGGCACAGCCGCTGCTGCACCGAGTGGTGGGTGTTGCACACGCAGGTCTGGTTGCTGAAGCGGGCGCTGTAGGTGGCGTAGCCGCCCAGCAGGCGCTGCGCGCGGGCGCTGTGGCGCACTTCCTCGCGGAACACGTCGGCAGCCACGCGCAGCACCTCGCCGCCGGCCTGCTGCACCACGGTGTCGGGACTGGTGGCGATGCCCATCCACGCGGGCAGGCCCACCATCCCGTCGCTGCCCACGGTCTGCACGTTGGCCATCGCGCCGTCGCGCAGCCTCACCACCACGGCCAGCATTCCGCTGACGGGAAAACAGATGTCGCTGATCGGGCCACCTTCGCGGTAGAGCTCCGAGCCGCCGGGCTGGGCACTGCGCACCAGCGCGCCACTCAGCGCGGGACATTCCTGCAACAAGCGATCAAGGACTCGATTGGGGTACGTCGACAAGGGTTCTGGAGGCACTGGCGGCCCCTTCCTGCGGTTGCCATTCAACTGCCGTGGATTCTGGCAACTCACCCCGGTTTGTTATGCCCGCTGACGGGCATAGGTCACCCGCGTCATATCGAAAAGCCCCAGATCGTGGTGGTCAGAGCAAGTTTGCGCATCCCGCCGTAAAGCTGGTGGGGCAGGCGGTGCCCAGGCCGCCGGCCTTGTCCTGCGGGAACGAGGGCGAGCGGAACATGTTCAGCACGTTGTTGTAGGGCACCAGCGGAGCGGTGAGCGTCTTGCTCCAGAACATGTAGTTGGCCTTGAGCCGGCCGCGGCCGAAGGCGTAGAGGTCCGTCACGGCCGGAGGCGCGTAGGGGCCGCCCTGGTAGGTGGTGACGTAGTTCTCGCCCTGCACCGACGGGCCCATCGGCACCTTGCCCGCGTGGCTCTCGTAGAACGGGTAAGCGGAGATCTCCAGCGGGCCGTCGTTGAGGAAGGTGTCGGGCCCGCCCAGGGCGACGCCCTTGGACACCAGGCTGCTCACCAGCGAGGGCATGTAGGGCCGCGGGAAGTTGAAGAACTGCATCACCACCGTGTTCGGGAAGGCCTGCCGCGTGGCGGCGCCGACCTGGGCCAGGTTGGTGAAGAAGGTGGTCTTCTGCGTGTCGGTCAGCGGCACCACGGCGTTGCCCAGCGCGGTCTCGTTGAAGGCCACGCCCTCGAAGTTGTTGTCGGCGTTGTAGCGCCGGCCCAGGGCGCGGGTCAGCGCGATGAGGCGGTCGCGCACGCCGGGCACCCACAGCGCGATGTTCTCGCCGGTAGTGGCTTCCGTGCCCACGGTGTCCTTGCCGTCGATGGCGATGCGGAAGACGCCGCCCTGGTAGGTGGCGGTGTGCAGGTAGTCGGGCAGCGCGCGGTCGCCGGCGGTGAAGGTCTTGGTGCTCAGGGTGATGAAGAGCTGCCGGTTGGCCGCCTTGGCGCGGGCCAGGTCGGCGTCGATGCGCGAGAAGTCGTAGACGCCCGGTGCCGTCTCCAGCATGCGCCAGGTGTAGCGCGTCATCACGCCGCGCACGTTGGGCAGCGCGGCGGCTTCCTTGAAGGTCTGCGTCTTGAGGTAGTCGCCCGCGCCGGCGCCCACGGCGATGTAGTGGCCCGGATGCCATTTCACGCGCAGGTCGCCCGCGGCCAGCGCCAGGGCCTGCTCGCCCGGCACGGACTGCGCGGCCTGCGCCGCCGTGTCCGGGGCGGCGCTGCCGGCGTCTTCGCTGCTGCCGCCACCGCAGGCGCTCAGCGCCACGGCCAGCGCCAGGGCCAGCGACAGGGTGGAGAGGGTGCCCAGCGCCAGCGTGGGGTCGAAGCGGAGTTTCATGGCGTCAATTCCTTCGGATTCTGGTTTTCCGATATTCCAAAACCCGGCCTCGCAGGCGAGCGAAAATCAGCCTTTCACGCGGAAAAAGCCCGTTTGGAATATCAAGATGATTTGGGGTCCAGGCGCCGGCGCGAATTTGAATGCCGTTCAAACCGCCGCGTGGGCGCCATGCCCCGGACTTCGGTTGCCGTGTATCGGACGTGAGCGCGAAATCGTGAGTATTTGATTCAGGGCCGACCGCACCTGGTGGCCATGCGCAATAAGTCACGCCCGCGCCGGGCTGGCCGAGCGCGGGCGTGGGATATGCCGGCCCCGTAAGGCTCGTGCAGGACTCGGTGTAAACACTGCCGCGTAAACCCTAGACGGGCGGCGCCGAGGCCACACCCCCGGCACACCAGCGGCGGCACAGGAGTCGGCGGATGAGCACTCTGGAACTGGAAGCCCCAGGCTACGAACTGCATTTCGAGCCCCTGGACGACCCGTCCAAGGGCTGTGCCTTCCCGTGCGACGCGCACGGCCGGGTGGACATGGACCACCTCGACGACACGGTGCTGCACCACTACCTGTTCGCGCGTGCCGTGATCGGCAAGCTCTTCAGGCTGCCGGCGGTGCGGCCGCGCAGCCACTGAGCGCCGGCCGGGCGCCGCTCGCCGTTCAGGCCCCGGGCGGCGCGCCTTCGCGCCCGCTCAGGCGCGTCGGCCGGATGCGCAGCCACACCAGCGCGCCGCCGCGCTGCCGCTCCTCGTACTGTTTCGCCGCCCAGCCGGGCATGTCGGAAAACCGCCTGAACCAGGCCGGGCTCACGCTGGATATTCGCGCGGCGTCGGTGACGAATTCCACCTCGCCCTCGCCGGTCACGCTGGTCCAGTCGAATGCGTCGCGGGTGGCGGAATCGTCGATCTGAAACGCGACCCGCGGATTCATTTCCAGCAGGGCGGTCTTGCGGCCGGCGATCGTGACGCACCAGAGCGCGCCGTCGAGCCAGACGTAGCCCAGCGGGACCAGGTAGCGCTCGCCGCCGGCATCCATGGCCAGGCGCAGGATGCGCTGGGATGCGAGGAAGGCGTCGATCTGCGCGGGAGTCAGGGCTTGCAGGTCCATGGCGGCGGCTCGTGGTGAGGCCCGGAAGGCCGGGGAAGCCCCGAGCATCGCCGAAGCCGCACCGTGGCGCCCGTCACCCGAGCGCCTTTTCCTCCACCGGCTGGCGCATGCCCACTGCCATGCGGTTCCAGGCGTTGATCTGCGCGATGGTCCAGGTCAGCTCGACGATCTCCTGCTCGCTGAAGTGCGGGCGCAGCGCCTCGAAAGCAGCGTCGCGCGCGTCGTGCTGCGGCGCGTCGGCAAGCCGGGTCATGAGCTCGGCCCAGTGCAGCGCGGCGCGCTCGCGCTCGCTGTAGAAGCCGACCTCGCGCCAGGTCGAGAGGTTGTTGAGCCGCTGCCAGCCTTCGCCGTGCTCGCGCAGCGCGCGGGCATGCATGTCCAGGCAGAAGGCGCAGCCGTTGAGCTGCGAGACGCGGGTCTGGACCAGCTCGATGAGCACCGGCCCCAGGCTGGAATGGGCGGTGGTGGCGCTGACGGCGGCCATCGCCTGGTAGGCCTTGGGGGCGATGCGGGTCCAGTTCAGTCGGGCGGCTTGCATGGTGCGGGTCCTCGTCGAGGGGTTGGGAACACACCCTCAAGACGAGACGGCCCCGGCGTTCGTGACGCCCCTTTCGCGCTCCCGCGCCGCGGCGATGGCCGCGAGCTTGTCGGGGTTGCGCTGGGCGTGGATGCGCACGATGCGCCGCCCGTCGCTCTCGATGGCCTGCACCGACTCCAGCCGGCCGTCGATGAAGCGCAGCAGCCCCCACTCGCCGTTGATGGCGGCGATCTCCCAGCGCACGCCCGCGCCGTGGCGCAGCGCGGTGGCGAGGTAGAGCTGCGCGATGCGGCGCCCGCCGGCGAGCACCTTGCCGAAGCTGGGCACCTTGCCGCCGCCGTCGCCGACGAGCTCGGCATCCTCGGCCAGCAGCGACTGCAGCGCCGTGAAGTCGCCCCGCGCCGCGGCCTCGACGAAGCCCTGCAGCAGCCGCCGCTGCGTCTCGTGCGGCACGGCGTGGCGGCGGCGCGCGTCGCGCAGCTGCGCCTTGGCGCGGTGCACGATCTGGCGGCAGGCGTCCTCGCTCTTGCCCAGCGCGCGCGCCACCTCGGCGTAGTCGGCGTCGAAGACCTCGCGCAGCAGGTAGGCGGCGCGCGCCTCCGGCCCAAGCCGTTCCAGCAGCGTGAGGAAGGCCACCGACAGGTCGTCGGCGCGCTCCAGCAGCCTTTCGGGCGTGGCCGGCGAGTCCTCCACCAGCGGCTCGGGCAGCCAGAAGCCCACGTACTGCTCGCGCCGGGCCTGCGCGGCGCGCAGCCGGTCGATGGCCAGCCGCGTGGTGACGGTCACGAGCCAGGCCTCGCCGCTGGCCAGCGCGGCGGTGTCGGCCCCGTGCCAGCGCAGCCAGGCGTCCTGCACGACCTCCTCGGCCTCGGCGCGCGAGCCCAGCATGCGGTAGGCGATGCCCTGCAGCCGCGGCCGCAGGCGGGTGAAGGTTTCGGTGGGGAGATGCTCCATGGCGGTGAAGACGGGGCGCGGGCACCCGTTGTGACAGGCCGGGGCCGCGGGGGCTGTGTCAGGGGGTATCCGCCGCCTCCGCCATGCCCGCTGCCCCCGGCAGGGGCGGCAGGCCCTCCATCAGCCCCGCGCAATGCGCCTGCAGCGCCTCGTGCAGCCGCCGCACCGCGCCCGAGAACTGGCGCCGGTGCGGGCACACCAGGTGCAGCGGCGTGGCCTCGCCGGCCCAGCGCGGCAGCAGCACTTCCAGCCGCCCGGCGGCCACGTCGGCGCGCACGTCGAGCCAGCTCTTGAAGGCGATGCCCTCGCCGGCCACGGCCCAGCGCCGCACCACGTCGGCGTCGTCGCTCAGCAGCGGCCCGGACACCCGCACCTCGCGCCGCCGTCCGCCCGCGTCCGTGAAGCCCCACTCGTCGTAGATGCGCCCGCCGCGCAGGTACAGCAGGCAGTCGTGCTGCGCCAGCTCCGCCGGCGCGGCGGGCCGCCCGCGCCGCGCCAGGTACCCGGCCGACGCCACCAGCACGCGCCGGTTCAGCGGCGCCAGCGGCAGCGCCACGAAGCTGCCGGCCTCGATGCGGCCGTAGCGCAGCGCCACGTCCACCGGGTCGCGGAACACGTCCGTGACCTGGTCCGACAGGAACAGGCGCAGCACCAGCGCCGGGTGCGCGCGCCGGAAGGCCGTCAGCGGCGGCAGCAACACGTTGCGCCCCAGGTCCGAGGACACCGACACCTGCAGCACCCCGCGCACCTCGCCGGGGTCGTGGCTGATCGCCTCGCGGCCCTCGCGCAGCGCGTCCAGCGCCGACTGCGCGAAGGGCAGGTACTGCTCGCCCTCGGCCGTCAGGCGCAGGCTGCGCGTCGAGCGCGCGAAGAGCCGCAGTCCCAGCGCCGCCTCCAGGCGCTGGATCGCCGCACTGACCTGGCCCGGCAGCAGGTCGGCCTCGCGCGCCGCGGCGGAAAAGCTGCCCAGCGCCGCGGAGCGCACGAACAGCAGCAGATCTTCGAAACGCGGCATCCATCTGCTCCCGTGGAGTGAAGGTTTATCAAGGGCTCCTGACATATTTTCACTCCTGCAGTGAAAGTGCTGCCTGCGGCGGCGGCTGTTTCGCGCGGGCCGTAGAGCCGACCATGGCGCCCATGCCGCTGCCGCCTGCCGAGCCTGGAGGCGGCGGCCCGAAATACCGAATCCGCACCGGAGCCGCCATGAACGTCCTCGCCACCGCCCAGCGCCGCTACACCACCAAGGCCTTCGATGCCGCGCGCCGCATTCCCGACGCCACGATCGCCGAGCTCAAGGAGCTGCTGCGCCACGCGCCGTCGTCGGTGAACTCGCAGCCCTGGCATTTCCTGATCGCCGGCGACGCGGCCGCGCGCGAGCGCATTGCCAAGGCCACGCAGGGCGGCTACGGCTACAACGCCTCGAAGATCCTCGACGCCTCGCACGTGATCGTGCTGGCGGCGCGCCGCGACCTGGACGAGGCGTTCCTGGAGCACCTGCTCGACCAGGAGGAGCGCGACGGCCGCTTCCAGGCCGAGGGCGCGCGCGAGGGCCAGCGCAAGAGCCGCGCCGGCTACGTCGCGCTGCATCGCGATGAGTTGAAGGACCTGCCGCACTGGACCCAGAAGCAGGTGTACCTGGCCCTGGGCACGCTGCTGCTGGGCGCCGGTGCGCTGGGCGTGGACGCCACGCCGATGGAAGGTTTCGATCAGCAGCTGCTCGATGCCGAGCTTGGGCTGCGCGAGAAGGGTTTCACCAGCGTGGTGCTGGTGGCGCTGGGCTACCGCGGCCAGGGCGACTTCAACGCCGGGCTGCCCAAGTCGCGGCTGCCGGCCGACGAGGTGTTCACCACGCTTTGATTCAACCTCTGCGCAGGGCTCCACCATGATCGCCGCCATGAGCACCGAGCAACGGCAACCCGAGCTGCGCCGCGCCGCGCTGTCCGAGCTGGAGGCGCGCATGGTCGAGCGCCCCGACATGGTGACCTCCGTGATCCGCCACGAGGTCCGCCCCGAGGCGCAGGCGCGCTACGAGCAGTGGCTGCAGCGCATCACGCCGCTGGCGGGGCGCTTTCCCGGGCACCGGGGCGTGAACGTCATCCGCCCCGGCGCCGGCAGCCACGCCTACACCATCACCATCCGCTTCGACAGCCTGGGCCATGCCGAGGACTGGTTCCTGTCCGAGGCGCGGCGCGAGCTCATCGAGGAGGTGCAGCCGCTGCTGCGGGTGTCGGAGTCGGTGGAGACCGTCACCGGGCTGGAGTTCTGGTTCACGCCGGCCCCGGGGCGGCCGCCGGCGCGGCCCTGGAAACAGTTCCTGGTGACGCTGTCGGCCATCTACCCGCTGACGCTGCTCGTGCCCTGGGCGCTGCAGCCGCTGTTCGACGCCGTGCCGGCGCTGCAGCCGCAGCCCGCCAGCCGCCTGGTCGTGGCCGTCGTGGTCGTGGCGCTGATGACCTGGGTCGTCATGCCGCGGCTCACGCGCCGGGTGGCGAAATGGCTGTTCAGCTGAGCGGCTGACGGCGGCCACGCTCAGGCCGCCGACAACGTCTCTCCCTCGCGCTCCCGCGCCTCGCGAATGAGCGCCTGCGGCGGCCGCCCGAAGGTGCGGATGAAGGCCCGGCGCATGCGCTCCTCGTCGGCAAAGCCCGTCTCCCGGGCGATGCGCGCGATGGAGCCGTGGCCGGCTTCGATCAGCTCGCGCGCGGCCTCCAGCCGCAGCCGCTCCACCGCCTTGGCCGGCGAGTGACCCGTCTCCAGCCGGAAGGCGCGGCTGAAGTGACGCGGGCTCCAGTGCACCTGCGCCGCGAGCTGCTCCACGCTCAGCGGCTCGCGCAGGTGCTCGCGCGCCCAGGCCAGCACCTCGCGGATGCGGTCCGAGGCCGGCGCCAGCTCCGACAGCACCGAGAACTGCGACTGCCCGCCCGCGCGGCGGTGATAGACCACCATCTTGCGCGACACCGCGCGCGACACCGCCGCGCCCAGGTCGGCCTCGACCAGTGCCAGCGTCAGGTCGATGCAGGCCGTCATGCCGGCGGAGCTCCACACCGGCCCGTCGGCAATGAAGATCGGGTCGTCCTCGACCCGCGAGCGCGGGCAGCGCCGCTGCAGCTCGCGCGCGTGCGCCCAGTGCGTGGCCGCGCGCCGCCCGTCGAGCAGCCCGGCGTCGGCCAGCACGAAGGCGCCGGTGCAGATGCTCGCCACGCGCCGCGCCGCCGCCGCGGCCGGGCGCAGCGCCCGCAGCAGCGCCGGCGAGGCGGCCGGCGGCTGCAGTGCGCCGGCCACCAGCAGCGTGTCGCAGGGCTCACCGTCCAGGCGCCGCGCCTGCACCACCACGCCGCTGGAGCCGGCCACCGGCCCGCCGCGCTCGGACACCAGCTCGACCCGGTAGCGCGGCGCGGCGCACTCCAGGTTGGCCATCTCGAACACCGTCAGCGCCGCCAGGTCCAGCACCTGGAAGCCCGCATACACCAGCAGCGCCACGCGTGCGGGGGCATGTTCCGGGGCAGGGACGGTTGCGGCAGCGGCGGCGGGAGCGTCCGGGTCCATGGCGGCGTGTCCTTCGAGCGTGGTCGGGGTGGACTCGCAGTATGTCCGTTTTCGAGGGAAGCATGTCATTTGCGACGCGGTGTCTCCCGCCCAGAATGGCTTCACCGACACACCGGTCGGCCACTTTCAAAGGAGCAGGCACATGGGCACGGACACGAACATGCAGGGCAGCCAGGAGCAGGGCATCGCCGTCATCACGGGCGCTTCCAGCGGCATCGGCGCGCTGTACGCCGACCGTCTGGCGCGCCGCGGTTTCGACCTGGTGCTGGTGGCGCGCAACGAGGGCAGGCTTGCCGAGGTGGCGCGCGGCATCCGCGAGCGCACCGGGCGCGCGGTGCAGGTGCTGGGTGCCGACCTGACCGACGCGGCCGACCTGCGGCGCGTGGAGGCACTGCTGCGCGAGGACGCGCGCATCACGATGCTGGTCAACAACGCCGGTTTCGGCGCGGTGGCGCCGCTGCTCGACAGCGACGTGGACCAGATGGAGCGGATGATCGACCTGAACGTCACGGCGCTGACGCGGCTGGTCTATGCCGCGGCACCGGCCTTCGCGGCGCGCGGGCGCGGCACCATCGTCAACATCGCCTCGATCGTGGCCGTGGGCGTGGAGGTGCTCAACGGCGTCTATGGCGCGAGCAAGGCCTACGTGCTGGCGCTGACCCAGTCGCTGCAGCACGAGCTCGGGGCCAGGGGCGTGCGCGTGCAGGCCGTGCTGCCCGGCGCCACCGCCACCGAGTTCTGGGACCTGGCCGGGCTGCCGCACAGCCACCTGCCCGCCGACTGGGTCATGCCCGCGGACCGCATGGTGGACGCGGCGCTGGCCGGGCTGGACCTGGGCGAGGTCGTGACCATCCCGCCGCTGCAGGACGGCGACGCCTGGAGCGCCTACGACTTCGCGCGCCGGGGCTTGTCCGAGCAGTTCCGCCACGCCGTGCCGGCGCCGCGCTACGGGGTTTGAGCGGGCATTTGTCCTGCCGGCGTGAAAGTGCTGCCCGGCGCCGCGGCTTGTGGCCGGCCGCGGCGCCGGCCACGATCGCCAGCATCGACAGATCACAGGAACCCCGAGCCATGAAAGCCATCGCCTACACCCGCCACGGACTGCCCATCGACGACCCGCAGGCGCTGGTGGACCTGGAGCTGCCCGCGCCGCAGCCGGGCCCGCGCGACCTGCTGGTCGAGGTGCGCGCCGTGTCGGTGAACCCGGTGGACACCAAGGTGCGCCGCGGCGCGCCGGTGGAGTCGCCGCGCGTGCTGGGCTGGGACGCCGCCGGCGTGGTGCGCGCCGTGGGCGCGCAGGTCAGCCTGTTCAGGCCGGGCGACGAGGTGTTTTATGCCGGCTCGATCACGCGGCCGGGCAGCAACAGCGAGCTGCACCTGGTGGACGAGCGCATCGCCGGGCGCAAGCCGGCGAGCCTGGGCTTCGCGGAAGCCGCGGCCATGCCGCTGACCGCGATCACGGCCTGGGAGCTGCTGTTCGACCGGCTGGGCGTGCCCGAAGGCGGCGGTGAAGGGCAGAACCTGCTCATCGTCGGCGCGGGCGGCGGCGTGGGCTCGATGCTGGTGCAACTGGCGCGGCGTCTCACGCGGCTCACCGTCATCGGCACGGCGTCGCGCGAGGAGACGCGGCAGTGGGTGCGCGAGCTGGGCGCGCACCACGTCATCGACCACTCGCAGCCGCTGGCCGAGGCGCTGCAGGCGGCCGGGCTGGGCCCCGTCACGCACGTGGCCAGCCTCACGCACACCGAGGCGCACTACGCCCAGATCATCGAGGCGCTGCAGCCGCAGGGGCGGCTGGCGCTGATCGACGACCCGGAGCGCCTCGACGCCGTGCCGCTCAAGCGCAAGAGCCTGTCGCTGCACTGGGAGCTGATGTTCACGCGCCCGATGTTCGAGACGCCCGACATGGTGCGCCAGCACGAGCTGCTGCAGCGCGTGGGCGCGCTGGTGGACGAGGGCACGCTGCGCACCACGCTGGCCGCGCATTTCGGCACGATCAACGCCGCCAACCTGCGCCGCGCGCATGCGCTCATCGAGTCGGGGCGCGCGCGCGGCAAGGTGGTACTGGAGGGGTTCTGACACGCGGCGACGGGCGCGCCGCGCTTCCTGCATTTCTTCACCCCGCCACCCTGAGCTCGATGCGCCGGTTGCGCGCGCGCCCTTCGGCCGTGGCGTTGTCGGCCACCGGCCGGTCCGGGCCGGCGCCCGAGGCGTGGATGGCGTCGGCGGGAATGCCGCGCGCGGCCAGCCAGCCCCGCACGGTCTCGGCACGCGCGGCCGAGAGCTGCAGGTTGGCCTCGCGCGTGCCGCGGTCGTCGGTGTGGCCCACCACCTCGAAGCGCCGCCCGGCGAGCTGGCGCAGCAGCGGCAGCAGCTCCTCCAGCACGCGCTGCCCCGTGGGCGTCAGCGTGGCATTGCCCGGCTGGAACTCGATCGTGCGCCGCGCCAGCGCCGCGTCGATCTGCTGCTGCGTGGCGGCCGAAGCCGCGGCCGGCGCGGGCGTGGCCACCTGCAGCCCGTCGCGCACGGTGTAGGTCGGGTTGGCCAGGCGCGCCGTCATGCCCTCGACGATGCGCTGGCGCTCGGCCTCGCTTTCGGCACGGCCGATGAGCTCGATGACGTTGCCGTGGATGCTCAGCCGGCCCTGCGTCACGCGCCGCAGCTCGGGCGTCAGCACGCGCTCGACGTGCTGCGCCCAGTCCGGCGGCGCGCTGCGCCGGTCCACGCCGAGCTGGTCCACCACGCGCTCGGGCCCGTAGAGCTCGCGCACGCGCGCGAGGATGGCCGCGCGCGTGGCCTCGTCGGGCACCGTCCCGGACACGACCACCTGGCCCGGCCCGGGCAGCGCCGGCACGGGCGCCTGCGGCGCCTGCGCGGCACCCGTGCCGCCGGCCAGGGCCAGCACCAGCGCGGCGGCCAGCCGGCCGCACGCGGCGCCGGCGCGGCGCGACGGGAAGGGCGCGTGTTGCAAGATCATCGTTTCAGCCCCTTGTGAAGCAGTCGTCGAAGAAGGCCGCGGCCTGCGGCAGCGACAGCGCGTCCTGGCGCAGCCAGGCATCGAAGCGGCGCAGTGCCGGCTCGCGCTCGAGCGCGGCGTCCACCCAGCGCGGCGCGTGCAGCTCGATGCAGGACTCGTCCGCCGCCCCGGCACTGAACAGCGGCTGCAGCGCCGCCGGCGAGGCGCCGTCGAAGCCCAGCACCAGCGAGGCGGCCGAGGGTTGCGGCGCGCGCGGCCACAGCAGCAGCAGCTCGAAATCGCCGCGCGCCAGGAAGGGCGCGACCAGCCGCATCCACCACGCCGCCACGGCGGCGGCCTGGGGGCCGTCGGCCGGCAGCGGCAGGCGCAGCGACCGGTCCAGCCGCGAGCGGCCGCTGCCGGGCACCGGCTGCAGCAGCAGGCCCAGCGCGAGCAGGGTGCGGCGCAGGTCGAAAGCCGGGTGCGTGCGCTGCAGCAGCGCCTGCAGCGCGCCCACGCTCGACGCGGCCCCGGCCCCGGCTGCCGTGCCTGGCGCCGGCGCCAGTTGCAGCTGCAGCCGCTGCGCCTGGGCCAGCACCGGCGCCGCGTCGCGGGCCGCGCAGGCGCGGCGGGCGACGTCCTCCAGCGGCGGCCACAGCCCCTGCAGCAGCAGCGGCGCCTGCGTCATGAAGGGCAGCGGCGCGCCGGGCTCGAAGGCGGCCAGCACGGCGAACGGGAAACGCCGCCCCGAGGCGTCGGTGCTGGGCAGCAGGTGGCCGGCCACCGCGACGCGCCGGCGCACGCCCAGCAGCGCGAAGTGCGCCGGCACCATGCGGTCGTAGCGCTGCTTCCAGCGCGGGTCCTCGGCCAGCCGCGCCAGGGCGCGGCTGAGCCACTGGTCCAGCAGCCGCGTGAGCGTGCCCTGGTGCGGGCTGCGCACGAAGTCGGCGCGCGAGGGCAACTTGCCGAACCAGCACGGCGTCACCGGGCCCGGGCGGCTCACCGCGCCGCTCCAGACGCGGCTGCCGCGGCCACGGTGGCGGCACCGGGGCCGGGCGCGTCCGTGCCGGCCACCAGCGCCGGCAAGGCCAGCCCGCGCAGGCCCGCCGCCGCGCCACGGCCACCGCCGGCCGTGGCCGGCCCCGGGCTGGTCACGGCGCGGTACTGCAGCGCGATGGCCTGCGCGCCCTCGCCCCAGCGCAGCTCGCGCACGCCGTCGGGCAGCTTCCTCACCGCCGCCGCCTCGACCAGCCGCTCGAAGCCGTAGGCGCCCGGCGCGCTGAACAGCTCCACGCTGCGGCCGTCGCCGGTCACGCCGGCCAGGCGCACGCCGGGCGTGGCGCCGGGGCCGGGCCAGGTGAAGCCGGCCCACTGCGCCGTGCCGCCGCCGCGGTGCTGCAGCATCTGGCCGTCGATCTCCAGCGTGTACTCGGTGAAGCCGGCTGCCGCCAGCGGCAGCAGCTGGAAACTCACCACGGCGGCGGCCGGCGCGCCGGCGTGGCCCCCGGGACTGCCCGTGCCGCCGGCGCCGCCGGCCGCGCCGTCGAGCGCGCCGACCCAGCCTGTGAAGCCCTGGGTGAAGGCCGGGCGCAGCCGCAGCCCCATCTGCGCCCACTGGCGCGGCGAGAGCTCGTCGCCGCGGCGCGTGACCAGCGGGCCGAGCCCCTCGGCGGCAAAGCGCGCCACGGCGCCGCCGGGGCCGAACACGCGCGCGATCTCCGCCGGCGTGGCCTCCACCCGCGACGCCGGCTCGAACGGGTACTTGCCCGCCAGCGACTGCTGGAAGGGCTGCAGCACCTGCGCCGCCCACTGGCGGTTGAGCTCGGTCTCGGCCGGCGCCACCAGCGCCGTGAAGCACTGCATCAGCGGGCGCACCAGCAGCGGCTTGAGCGCCTCGCGCACCGGCTCGGCCGCGCCGGCAAGCAGCTGCTCCTCCACGAAGCGCAGCGCGTCGGCCAGCTCCGAGCCGGGGCCCTCGAAGGTCGCCGCCATCAGCGCGCGCGCGCCGGGGCCGGCGTCGCCCTGGCGGCCGATGGCGGACAGGCGGCTGCGCACCCGGCCGAGCTGCTGCAGGTAGCCGTCGAGCAGCGCCGCGGCGCCGTCGCGCGGCGCCAGCAGCCGCCCCAGCGCGCCGAACTCGCGGCCCACCGCGCCCGGCACGGGCGGCGCGTCGGCGTCGGCATCGCCCGCGGGCAGCGGCGGCGCGCCCGGCGCCAGGCGCTGCACCGACTGGCGCGCCCATTCGGCGATGCCGCCGCCAGCCAGCGCCGCCGGCGCCGCGTGCGGCTGCGCCGCCGTGGGCGCGTCCCACGCGGTCTGCGCCCACAGCGCCAGCAGCAGCTTGCGGATCGGCGAGTCGGCCGGGTCGGCCAGGCGTTCCATGCGCGCCACGGCGGCGTCGAGGCCGGCGAACTCCGCCACCGCCACGCCCTGCATGAAGCGCCGCCACTCGCGCGCGTACTCGGCCTGGTAGCGCTCGGTGAGCGCGCGGCGCACCTGCTGCGGGCTGCCCTGCAGCGACAGGTCGTCGCGGCTGCTGGTCCTGAGCACCCAGTCGCTGCTGGTGAGCGCGTCGCGCGCGGCGTCGCGGATCGCGCCCTCGACGTAGCCCTGCCAGGCCTCGCGCGTGAAGGTGCCCGGCACCACGTGGCTGCCGCCGACCACGGCCTTGTCGCGCTCGCCCACCAGGGACGCCACCGTCACCGGCGCGAAGCGCGTGGAAGCGCGCGCCTTGATCTCGGCATACACCCGCTCCAGCGCGGGCGTGCCCTGCGCCACGCGGCGCAGCTGCTCACGCGTGGCGTCCACCACGCCGAAGTGGTTCGCCACCGTGGGGAAGAGCGGATCCTGCAGCCGCGCCATGGCGAAGGTGATGACGCGCTCGGCGCTTTGCAGCAGCGGCTCGCGCGACGCGGCGCCGCGCTGCGCCTCCAGCCAGCCGCGCCAGAAGCGCGTGACCTGGTCGGTGAGGTGTCCCGGCTCCATGCGGGCGCGGTCGGCAAGCATCAGGTAGGCCTTGAGCGCCTTGTAGGCGTCCTCCGCGTCGGCGGCCGACGGCGCGGCGTAGGGCGAGCCGGGCGCCGTTGCCGCCGCAACCTCAACCGCGGTAGCCGCCGCCGGCGCGGCGCCGGGGACGGTCCCGGAGGCGTCGCCGGCCGGGCCGGCGCGCCGGTTGACCTCGGACAGGTAGTCCTGCAGCGCCTGCGCCACCGGCTCCAGCATGACGTGGCGCAGGCCCTGGAAATACGCCTGGCGCAGCCGCCGCTCCAGCGCGTCGCCCTGGTACAGGCCCAGCCCCACGCTCCAGGGCCGCTGCGTGCGCCAGGCTTCGAGCGCCTCGATGCGGTCCTGCAGCAGCTCCAGCGCCTGCAGCCGCGCGCCCAGGGCGGCGCTGTCCTGCTGCAGCCGCAGCGCCCGGTCGAGCTCGGCCTGCACCCCGGCCACCAGCTGCCGGTTGCCGCTCCAGGACCAGGTCCACAGCGCCAGGGCACCGGCCAGCGCCAGCACGCCGCCGGCGTAGCTCCAGGCGCGCCGGCGCTCCCGCGCGGGGCTGGCGTGGCGGCGCACCAGGTCGCGGTCGGCAAAGATGACCTCGGAGAACAGGTCCTTGAGGAACCAGCCCTGCCCGGCCGGCGCGGCCGCGGGCGCGGGCGCGTCGGCGGCATCCGCAACCGCGTCGGCCTCGGCCTCGCCCTCGGCAGCCGCGACCCGGGCGCGCGCCGGCGGCGCCAGCGCGAACTGCTCGGCCACGCCGCTGCGCTGCGGCGCCGGGCTGTCCTGCGCCGGCTGCACCGCGCTGGTGAAGTAGAAGCCGCGGAACAGCGGCCGCGCCTGGAACACGTTCTCGTCGAACAGCGTCGCGACGAAGGCGCGCAGCACCGGCTGCAGCGCGGCGAATTCCAGCGGGAAGGACAGCACCGCCGCCGGCAGCGCCTGGCCGCGCTGCAGCGCCATGCGCGCCAGCGCCGCTTCCTTCAGGCCCTCGCACAGCGCGGCGAAGTGGCGCTCGAACTGCGTCGCGGCGTCGCCGGCCGCGCTGTCGGCGCGGCAGGGCAGCGTCGCGCCCCAGACCTGCTCGCGCTCGCGCGCGGCGCGGTCGGCGAAGAAGTCGGCAAAGCACGGCACCAGGTCGGCCTTGGTGAAGAGCAGGTACACCGGGGCGCAGACCTGCAGCACGTCGGCGAGCTCCTGCACGCGTGCGCGCAGCTCGCGCGCCAGCGCCAGCAGCGCGTCGGGCCCCATGTCGCGCAGCGCGGCCACGCTGGCGGTGACGACGATGCCGTTGATCGGCGCCAGCGGCCGGTGTTGCCTGAGCAGGCCCAGGAACGACAGCCACTCGCCGCGCTCCTCGGCCTCGACCGCGTAGCGGCCGGCGGTGTCGAGCAGGATGCCCTCGCTGGTGAAGAACCAGTCGCAGTGGCGCGTGCCGCCGATGCCGCGCAGCACATTGTCGCGCCCGTGCGGGAAGGGAAAGTTCAGCCCCGACTGCACCACCGCCGTGCTCTTGCCCGCGCCGGGGTGGCCGATGAGCAGCGTCCAGGGCAGCTCGTAGAGCGCGGCGTGGCTGCCGCGCCGGCCCAGGTGCGACGCCTTGAGGGTGCGGATCGCCTCCTGCAGCCGCTGCTGCAGCGCCGCGACCGCCTCGCGCTGGCCGGGGTCGGCGTCCTGGGCTGCGCGCACGGCGCGCGCCAGGTCGCCCTCGATCGCCTGCTCCAGGCCCTGCGACGCGCGCCGCGCGCGCCGGCGCCGCACCCAGCGCACCACTCCCGCGGCCACCGCGCCCAGCAGCGCCGCGGCCAGCACGCCCGTGGCGGCCACGCCCCAGGGCTGCCACGGCCACCACGCCACCACGGCCAGCAGCGACACCACCAGCGCCAGGACGGCCAGCGCCAGCAGGGCGCCGCGGACCGGGTGCTTGCGCAGGAAACCTTTCATGGTGCGGACTCCGTCTCGGGATGGGGAGGAACGGGAAAGGGGCTCGGGGCCATGGCGCGTGCGCTTGGGCTCCCGTCAGCGCCCGGGGCCCGGGCCGGGGCCGCGGCGCCACTCGACGTGGCCGTAGTCGCGCAGCGAGCGCCAGTCGCCGCCCCAGGTCAGCCCGAGCTCGCGCGCCACGGCGCCGTAGGCCTCGTAGCCGCGCATCGCCCAGGGGTCGCGCTCGGAGATCACGACGCGGCCGTCGCGCAGGAAGGCGCAGTCGGCGGCCAGGCCGCGCTGGTGCCAGCTCTCGAACGGCCCGGCGCGCGTCACCGACGGCCCCAGCGCCGCCAGCGCCGCCTGGCGCTGCGGGCTGCGGTAGCCCTCGACCAGCACCATCTCGTAGCCGTGGCGCTCGCGCACGAGCCGGAACACCAGCAGCAGCCGCTGCCTGAACTCGGCATCGAGCAGTTCCCACTGCCGGCTGGCCTGCGCGGCCAGCGGGCGCCACTGCTCGACCTCGGGCGTGGTGAACAGCGCCGGCGGCAGCGGCGGCGGGGGCACGAGCTGCTCGCCCTGCAGCAGCGCCGCGACGCGCGGGTCCACCGCGCGCACGGACGGCGCTGCGTGCCCGCCCTGGGGCAGCTGCCCGTGCAGCATCCACGCCGCCAGCGGCGGCAGCAGCAGCACGGCCAGCGTCGCCACTCCCACGCGGCAGCGCCGCCGCAGCACGGCGGTTGCGCCGGCAACGGCCCGGCCGAGCCGGCCGCGGCCTTGGCGCCCGGCGCGCACCGCGGCGCG
>NZ_VIDQ01000053.1 GCF_009760915.1 Azohydromonas aeria | reverse complement strand
CACCCACGCCGGTCTTGTCCAGCAGCGCCTTGATCACGGTGGCGCCCAGCTCGGGCGCGGAAACCTTGGCCAGCGAACCGCCGAACTTGCCCACGGCGGTGCGGGCGGCGGCGACGATGACGATGTCAGTCATGGGATCTCCTCGTTGTCTCAATCACAGGTGGAAGAAGGCGCCGGAGCGGCGATTCGACGAATTTTTTCTTCAGGTCGCTGCAGGCGGTGCGGAAGGCGCCGGCCGGTCCAGGCCGGTCGCGAAATTGCGGCAACCGGCTTGCCAGCACGCGCGCCGCTCCTGCGCCGCCCTGCGTGAACATTTCACGATCCTACGATACAAAACCCGCTTCCACGATATAAAACCTTCGATTTTGGTCGAGGTTTGTTCACGCGCCGTAACCGGCGGCCCTCACAGGACGTGCGCGCAAGCCGCTTCGGGCGTGCGCGTGTCCATGTTGCGGCCGCGGTTGAGGTGGTCGTCGATTTCGGCAGCGGCGCCGATCATCCGGCCGTACAGGAACACGGTGAACGCGGCGTTCTCCAGGTCGCGCACGCTGAGCGTGCCGGCCTGGTGGTCCTTCCACAGCAGCCCCAGCAGCAGCGCGGCGATCACGGCGTCCACGTTGACGCAGAACACGTAAGGCGTCGCGCCCACGTCGTACAGCGCCTGCGCCAGCTCGCGGTAGAAGGCGTGGAAGACGTTGTAGCGGCCCTGCTTGGCCATGAACTCGGCAATGAAGCGCTCGCGCGGATCGACGTTGACCGGCTTGCCCTTGAACACCGGGTGGTGCACCCCGGGCAGCGCGCGCAGCTCCTGCCCCGCCTCCTTGGCCGCGCGTTTCTCGGCCTTGTAGGCCTGGGCGAAGCGCGTGGCCATGGCCTTGAGGTCCAGCCCATGGTTCGGGTCGGACGGGTCCTTCAGATCGCATCCCTTGAACTGCTCCAGCAGGAAGGCCATGCCCTCGAAGCCGTTGCCGCCGTGGCTGTAGCCGGTGTGGGTCAGGAAGCCGACCATGGCCTTGTTGATCTGCACCCGGCCCGGCGTCTGCGGGCCGTCGGCCGACACGGCGCCCTTGGCGCCCTGCGCCGAGATCGAGCCCGGGCCGTTGGACACCAGCAGCCCGATCAGCATCTGCAGCGGCATCGCTTCCGCGGCACTCGGCTTGCGCCCCGTGACGGCCAGCGCGCACAGGTCGGCCATGGTCCAGCTGCCGTAGCGCTCGGCCTGCGAGATGCCGGCCAGCGACCCCCACTGGTGCTTCTCCGCGTCGATGGTGGCGCCCACCATCACGCCGTAGAGGCGCAGGTACCAGGGCAGCGTCTCGGCCGTGAGGCGCGTGATGCGCTTGCGCAGCAGCGGGCCCCAGGCGATGGTCACGGCGATGGCGGCCAGGATGGCGTCGCGCGACAGAGGGATGTCCTGCGCCAGCAGGAAGTCCAGGAACACCGACTTCACCTTGCGCTGGCGCACCGCCTGCAGCATGGCCTTGGGGTGCGAGTCCTTGGCCTCGTCCGGGCGCTGCGTGAACAGCGCGCGCGCGGCCTCGTCCAGGCGGATGCGGCTGAAGTCGAAGCCCGCCTGGCTGCCCTCCTTCAAACCCGAGCCCAGGAACAGCTCGATCAGCACCCGCGTGCAGGCCAGCGCGCGCTCCACGCGCTTCGGGCCGACGATGGACGCCGCCGCCGCCATCACGGCATTGGGCGCGTTGCCCGCGTCGCGCGCGGCCTGCGCCGCCACCAGCACCGGGTCGCCCACCAGGTTGACCTCGGCCGCCACCGCGATGTCGAGCAGCGCGCGCTCGTTGGCCCCCGCCACCTCGTGCACCAGCGGCAGCGCGAACACCGCCTGCAGCGGCTGCAGCGCCAGGTCCAGCACCGGGTGGCCGTGCACGGCCGTCACCTGCGTGGCCGGGTCCATCTGCGAGGCGCCGGACTTGTCCTTCATGTTCTGGCGCGCCACCACGGCGCCGACCTGTTTACCGAGCGCGGCGATCTGCCCGGCATAAGGCGCCGGCGCCTCCACCGGCTCCAGCGCCAGCTCCGCGGGAAGCACCAGGCCCTGGTCGTTGGCCATCCAGGGTTTGAGGCTCAGGCTGCCGCGCGGGGCGAAGTCGGGCTTGGCGCCGCTCAGGGCCATCACCGCCGTGAGCGCGGCCGGGATGTGGGCGATGTTGGTCACCACCGCGCCCTTCCTCGACACCACCGGGTTGTCGGGCGTGAAGATCGCGTCCACGCCCAGGCTGTCCATGAACCAGCGCTCCTTGTCCTGCGCGCTGTCGCCGGAGCCGGCCATGGCGCCGGCGTGGCCCACGGCGCGGGTGAGCTTGGACTTCCAGCGCCCGACCACGCAGGCCACCACCGGCTTGCCGAAGTCCAGGCCCTGCTCGTAGTAGCCGCCGGGCTCGGCGTACAGCACCGCGGCGCGGGAGCGGCCGTCGTTGCGGAAGGCATGCGCGAAGTCGCGCGCGGCGTAGTGGATGTAGACGTCCTTGCCCGAGGACACGAGGGTCGTCGTGCCCCAGCCCTCGCTGGCGAGGTACTGCGCGATGGTGGTGGTGAAGCCGCCGGA
This sequence comes from Azohydromonas aeria, assembly GCF_009760915.1. Taxonomy (GTDB): domain Bacteria; phylum Pseudomonadota; class Gammaproteobacteria; order Burkholderiales; family Burkholderiaceae_C; genus Azohydromonas; species Azohydromonas aeria. Next base: position 50,668 of record NZ_VIDQ01000053.1, on the reverse strand, counting down.
GTTGGAGAAGATCGCCACCGAGCCCTGCAGCAGCGAGTCCTGCGGCAGGTCGCCGCCCAGCGCGCCGCCGATGCGCACGCGGCTCCAGGAGTCGGCCACGCCCAGGCAGTTGCCGCCGATCACGTCCACCCCGGCCTGCTGCGCCATGGCGCGGATCTCGCGCGCGTCGTGCACGGCGATCTTCTCCGTGACGATCACGATCTTGCGCAGCCCCGGATTGACGCGGATGAGCTCGGCCACGCCGTCGCGCACCCCCGACGGCGGCAGGTACACCACGCCGGTGTTGAAGGCCAGGCCCGCGTCCAGGCCCTCGCGCACGTTGTTGAAGACGGGAATGTCGCCCGCGGGCGTCTTGAGCCGCTGCCCGCCGCGCCCGGGCGAGGTGCCGAACACCACGTTGCCGCCGGAGAAGGCGTGGCTCGTGGGCGTGACCTGGCGCGACTCGCCGCCCAGGATGTTGAGGACGCACACGCGGTCGCCGCGCGTGGCCAGGTCGGCCAGCGAGTCGACGCCCAGGTGGTACGGAAAGCCGGAAATGCCTCGTGCATGCATGGTCATGTCTCCTGGGATGTTCAAACGGCGGCCTTGATGCCGAGCTGCTCGGCGATGGCGGCGCGCCCGCCCGCCTTCATCCACTCGTCCACGCGCTTGGCGTAATTGACGACCTCGGAGATGGCGCTGTCGAAGCCGAAGAAGCGATAGGGCAGCCCCAGCGCCTCGCAGGTGTCGGCCAGGGCCCCGAAGCCGCGCACGAGGTTGGGGCCGCCGCGGCCCACCACCACGTACAGCGGTGTGGGCCCGTGCGTGGCGAAGTGCTCGCGCAGCGCGTCGCCCATGGCGCGCAGCGTCTCGTGGATGTCGGTGTTGTTCGACTTGCCGCCGATGATGAACAGCACGTTGGACTGCGCCAGGAAGTGCCGGTAGCAGATCTTCGCGACCTGCTTCATCTTCTCGTAGGGCGGGTTGCCGCCGAAGTCGGACGAGATGCTGGCGGCCTCGCCCAGCACCTCCGTCACCAGCGAGTTGGCGCCGCCGCCGAAGGTGGGCGCCAGGATCGTGCCGCGCTCGTTGATCACGAACACGTCCGACTGGCCCTGGTGCGTGCGCAGCTCGTTGACCTCCTGCTCGAAGGCGCCCACGTCGGCGGCGAACAGGTGCTGCGGCAGGTTCAGCCGCGCCACGCGCGGGTCGTCGCGGTCGAAACCGCACTTGAAGTCGCAGGCCACCGGCGTGAGCTTTCCATTGCCGTCCACGCGCATGCGGATCGGGTTGAGCTCCAGCGTGGTCATGCCGTAGTGGTGCATCAGCTCCCAGAGCTTCGGCAGGTGCTGCACCAGCGGCGAGATGATCTCCTTCGGAGCCCCGATGTCGGTGAGCGCGTTGGCGACCACGAAGGCCTTGAGGCCCGTGAGCGCGTCGAAGGGCACGGTGGCGACTTCCGACTTGTCGAGCTCCTCGATGTCCACGCCGCCGCGGTGCGTGAGCGTCATCGTCGGGGCGCGAAAGCGCGTGTCGTCGGTGATGGCGAAGTACACCTCGTGCTCCGCGGGCACCCCGCCCTCGAAGGTCACGCCGTTGGCCTTGGCCGTGGCGTTGCCGTGGCGGTGCTCGGCGAAGTAGAGCCGCTCCTTCTCGGCCAGCGCGCTGCGCAGATCCCGGGCGCGGCCGATCAGGCCGGACTTGCCCTTCTTGCCCACGCCGCCCTTGAACAGCGGCTTCACGAACACCTGGCCGTGGCGGCGGATCAGCGCCTGGATCTCGTCCTCCGACGCATCGGGGCCGAGCACTTCCGCGCTCGGAAAATCGACGTGCCGCAAGAGCTGCGCGCCGTAAAGCATGCCGGTGAGTTGCATGGAATCTCCTTCAGTTCAGAAACGGTGCGGCCCAGGGCGCGCAGCGCTCCGCTGGCCCCGGCGCGAGGCGTCGGGATCAGCAGTGCAGTGGGGAAACGGATCGGCGTGGTGCCCACCCCTCGCCATGGCAGGCGAGGACCGGGCGGCCGAGGTCAGGCAGGCCGTGCCTTCAGACCTGGCCCACGACCGTGGGCTGCGGCTTGCGGTGCCGGAGCGAGCGCAGCAGCGGGGGCAGCAGCAGCATCGCGGCAGCAGCCAGCCACAGCCCGATGGAGATCGGGCTCTCGACCAGGATCGACGCGTCGCCGTTGGTGATGGACAGGGCCCGGCGCAGGTTCTGCTCCATCATGTCGCCGAGCACGAAGCCCAGGATCAGCGGCGCCATCGGCACGTTCTGCTTGCGCAGCAGGTAGCCCATGACCCCCAGCACCGTCATCAGCACCAGGTCGAAGGTGGTGGCGTGCACCGCGTACACGCCCACCGCGCTGACGGCCAGGATGCCCGGCACCAGCACCCAGTTGGGCACGCGCAGCACCTGCGTGAACACGCCCACCATCGGGATGTTGATGAACAGCAGGATCACGTTGGCGACGAACAGCGAGGCGATGAGGCCCCAGACCAGCGCCGGCTGCTGCGTGAACAGCGCGGGCCCCGGCGTGATGTTGTAGAGCGCCAGCGCGCCCACCATCACCGCCGTGGTGCCCGAGCCCGGCACGCCCAGCGTGAGCATCGGCACGAAGGAGCCGGTGGCCGCGGAGTTGTTGGCCGCCTCGGGTGCGGCCACGCCGCGGATGTCGCCCTGCCCGAAGGTGCCTTCCTTGTCGGTGAGGCGCTTTTCCATCGAGTAGGTCATGGCGCTGGCGATGGTGGCGCCCGCGCCGGGCAGCACGCCGACCACGAAGCCCACCACGCTGGAGCGCACGGTGCCCCACCAGGTCTGCGCCAGCTCCTGGCGGTTGAAGAGCTTGCGCCCCGTCTCGGTGATCATGCCGGCGCTGCTGTGATGCTGCTGCAGCATCAGCAGGATCTCGCTGATCGAGAACACGCCGATGACGACCACGACGAACTGGATGCCGTCGGAGAGGTGCACGTCGCCGCCCGTGAAGCGGTAGACGCCGGAGTTGGAGTCCAGACCCACGCACGACAGCGACAGGCCGATCACGGCCGCCAGCCCGGCCTTCATCGGCGCGTCGCCCATCAGCCCGGCGATGCAGGCGAAGGCCAGGCACATGAGCGCGAAGTACTCGGCCGGGCCGAAGGACAGCGCCCAGCCCGCCAGCAGCGGCGCGAACATCACGATGCCCAGCGTGGCGATGACGGAGCCGACGAAGGAGCTCCAGGCCGAGATCGACAGCGCCACGCCGCCCTGGCCCTTGCGTGCCATGGGGTAGCCGTCCATCGCCGTCATGATGGCGCCGGCATCGCCGGGCACGTTGAGCAGGATGGACGAGATGCGGCCGCCGTACTCGCAGCCGATGTAGACCGCGGCCAGCAGGATCAGCGAGGCCTCGGGCGGCAGCTTCATCGCGAAGGCCAGCGGCATGAGGATGGCCACGCCGTTGATGGGCCCCAGGCCCGGCAGCAGGCCGACCATGGTGCCGATGAGCGCGCCCACCGCCGCGATGGCCAGGTTCATCGGCGTCAGCGCGACGCCGAAGCCCGCGAGCAGATGTTGCAGGGTGTCCATCAACGGCCTCCCAGCAGGAACGACAGCACGCCCGAAGGCAGCACCACGTCCAGCACCTTGTCGAAGAGAAGGAACAGCACCAGGCCCAGGCCAGCGCCGCCCGCCAGCGCCTGCGCCAGGCTGCCGCCAAAGGCCAGGCCGACAGGCACGGCCATGAGGGCCGTGGCCAGCGTGAAGCCCAGCAGCTCGAACAGCAGCGCGTAAGCGGCCACCGCGGCGGCGCACAGCAGCGTGGCCTTCCAGGGCACGTCGCGGAACGCCGCCACGCCGCGCAGTGTGGGCTTGAAGACGAGCCACAGCCCGCCCACGCCCATCAGCGCGGCCAGCAGCAGCGGGAAGGCGCGCGGGCCCACGGGCTCATAGGAGATCTCGGCGGCATAGCCCTGCGCAGCCCAGACCATGCCTGCGGACGCGACGACGCACGCCGCACCAAGAATGCGGTCACTCATTGGGAATTCCTCGGGAAAGGGAAATGGCCGCCGCAGGACGCGGCGGCCGGCAGACGGCTTACTTCGCCGCGGCGGGCGCCACGGTCAGGCCCAGTTCCTCGACCAGCTTGCGGTAGGCGGCAACCTGCTTCTTGACGTGGGCCTCGGCCTCCGCACCGGTGAGCGACAGCGGATACAGGCCCTGCTGCTCGCGCTGCTTCGCGTAGGCCGGGGTGGCCATCATCCTGGCGAAGGTGTCGCTCCAGGTCTTGTAGTCCGCGTCGCTGACCTTGGGGCCGACGTAGAAGCCGCGCACGGTGGGCCAGTCGATGTCGGCGCCCTGCTCCTTGGCCGTGGGCACCGCGGACAGGTCGCCCGGCAGGCGCTTGTCGCTCATGACGGCCAGCACGCGCACCTTGCTGCCGGCCTTCATCTGGTGCAGCGTCTCCGCGGCGTCGCCGGTGAAGACGTGGATGTGGCCGCCCTGCAGCGCCGTCATGGCCTCGCCGCCGCCCTCGAAGGCCACGAAGCGCATCACCTTCGGGTTGACCCCGGCGGCCTTGGCCAGCAGCGCGGCCTTCATCCAGTCCTGGCTGCCCACGCTGCCGCCGGCGCCGAACACCACCTTGGTGGGATCGGCCTTCATGGCGGCCAGCACCTCCTGCAGCGACTTGTAGGGCGACTTCTCGGACACGACCACGGCGCCGTAGTCGGCGCCGATGGCGGCCAGCCAGCGCACGTCGTTCTCGCCGTAGCGGCCGAACTTGCCCTGCGCGAGGTTGAGCAGGGAACCGCCGGAGAAGGCCACGATGGTGTTCGCGGCCTCGGGCCGCTGCGCCACGATGGTGTTGTAGGCCACGGCGCCGATGCCGCCGGGCATGTAGGTCACGCGCATCGGGTCGCGGATGAACTTGCCCTCGGCCAGCGCCGCCTGGGCCAGCTTGCAGGTCAGGTCGAAGCCGCCGCCGGGCTTGGCCGGCGCGATGCATTCGGTCTTGTCCAGCGGACCTGCCACGGTGGCGCCAGCCAGCACGGCCAGGGTCGCGGCAAGGGTCGTGGACCGCAGGATTCGGGTAGAGGGCTTCATCGTGTCTCCATCGTCGGGTGGTGGGGTGCCGCCACCGGCGTGGCCGGTTTCAGCGCTATGGAGGGCACGATATCGAGGCGCGACTTTCAGGCCGCTTTCAGAAAAATCGCCAAAACGCCCGGGTTAACCCGCGATCGCCGCGGTGGCGTGGGAAGCCAGCGGCAGCAGCAGCGCGACCTCCAGGCCCCGCCCCGCGGCTCCGTCCCCGATCTCCAGCCGCCCCCCGTGCCGCTCGGCGATGGAACGCACGATGGCCAGGCCGATGCCCGAGCCGGACTGGGTGGCATTGCTGGCGCGGAAGAAGCGCTCGCCGGCACGGCCGCGCTCGTCCCTGGGAATGCCCGGCCCGTCATCGACCACGGCCAGCCGCGCCTGCGGCGGCTGCAGCGACACGCGCACCGTCACATGCCCGCCGCCGGGCGTGTAGCGGATGGCGTTGTCCAGCAGGTTCGACAGCGCCTCCTTCAGCAGCCCGCCCTGGGCCGCCACCACGATGGGCTCCTCGGCGCCGGCGGGGCCTTCGGGCGCTTCGAAGCCGAGGTCGATGCCCTGGTCGCGCGCCTGCGGCCACCACGCCCGCGTCACCCCGGCGGCGAAGTCGACCAGGTCCAGCGGCTCCAGCCGCAGCTCGGCGCTGTCGGCCCGCGCCAGCATCAGCATCTGGTTGGTCTGGCGCACCGTCTCGTCGAGCTGCACCTTCAGCGCGGCCAGCGCGTCGCGCAGGCGCTCGGGATCCGGCTCGCGCAGCGCGTAGGCCAGCTGCGTCGTGAGCGTGGCCAGCGGCGTGCGCAGCTGGTGCGAGGCGTCATCGACGAAGCGGCGGCGCGCCTCCACCAGCGCGCGGTTGCGCTCCACGTGGTGGTTGATGGCGTCGATGAGCGGCTGCACGTCGGTGGGCACGTCGCGCAGCGCGATGGGGCGCAGGTCCTGCGGCGAGCGCGACAGCACCTCGCTGCGCAACCGGCCCAGGGGACGCAGCGTCCAGCTCACGCCCACCACCAGCAGCAGCCCGGCCGCGCTCACCAGCACCAGGTCGCGCGTCAAGGCCTGGGCCACCAGGCGGCGCGTGAAATGGCTGCGCAACGTCAGTGGCTCCGCCACCTGGATCACCACCCGCTGCGCCACTGCTTGTCCGCCCAGGGGGCGGTCCAGCATGCGGGCATAGCTGGCCACGCGCACGGGTATGCCGAAGTACTCGGCATCCGCAAAGTACGGTTGGCCGGTCACCAGGGCTTCCGCGGGCCGTGGCAGGTCGGCATTGCCAATCTCGACCAGGTCGTCTTCCGTCGCAACGCGGTACTGCACCGGACCGCTGGCCGTGAGCTCGAAGAACTCGAGCATGCGGTACGGCAGCTCGATGGACAGGCCGCCGCTCTCGGTCGAGATGTTGGCGTCGATGGACTTGATGGCCCCGAGCAGCGAGCGGTCGTAGGCCGCGTCGGCGGCGTCCACCGCGGTGCGCCAGGTGAGCCACACCTCGCCGGCCACCACGGCCAGCAGGCCCGGCAACAGCACCGCGAGCAGCGTGCGCCTGAAGCTGCGCCCCCGGCGCGGGCGCTGGCCTGAAGAGTCCCCGCCCCAGGGCAGCCAGCGCCGCGCCATGCTCAGTCGCCGCGCGCGGGCGGGGGAGCGCCTGCGGCGTCCGGGGCGCTTTCCAGCACGTAACCCAGGCCGCGGACCGTGCGGATGCCCACCGGGGTACCCTGCAGCCGCTTGCGCAGCCGGTGCACCAGCACCTCCACGGCATCGGGCTGCACGTCCTGCTCGTCGGAGAACACGCGTTCCAGGATCTCCTGCTTGGACAGCGGCTCGCCGCTGCGCGTGATGAGGACGCGCAGCACGGCATGCTCGCGCGGCGTCAGCGCCAGCGGCTCGTGCATCAGCGTGAACTGCCGCGCGCCGGCGTCGTAAGCCAGCGGCCCGCAGGCGAAGCGCGGATGGTCGCCGCCCCGCGAGCGCCGGATCAGCGCCACCAGCCGGGCTTCGAGCTCGGCCAGCTCGAAAGGCTTGGCCAGGAAGTCGTCCGCCCCTTCGTGCAGGCTGTCCACGCGCTCCATCAGCGAGTCGCGCGCGGTCAGGATCAGCACCGGCAGGCGCTGGCCGGCGTCGCGCAGGTCGGCCAGCACCTCGCGGCCGCCCAGCCCGGGCAGGCCCAGGTCGAGGACCAGCGCGTCGTAGCGCGTGGCCTTGAGGCTGCGGCGCACCAGGCGGCCGTCGTCCACCCAGTCCACCAGGAAGCCGCTTTGCGCCAGCGCGCGCACCAGCCAGGTGGCCAGCGCATGCTCGTCTTCGGCCAGCAATACACGCATGTCGTCTCAAACAGGCTTGAGAGAGAGGCAGAGGGCAGCTGCCACCTGCCCGGAAGGCAGACATTGTCAATGCTGGAGGACGGCATCTCGGGCGGCGCAGCCTTTCCGTCGCTCAGGGCCGCGACGTGCCGCGGCGGCTCGACGAGCACCCGCCCGCGGCGGCGGACCGGCCCCTCAGAACGTGTGGCGCATGCCCACTTCCACCCCACGCGACGACCCGCCCGCGGCCAGGCCGCTGGCGCCGCCGGGAACGGCGTAGGCCAGTGCGCCCTTGTTGTCGATATGCGAGAGCGTGCCGTACAGCGCCGTGCGCCTGGACAGGTTGTGCACATAGCCCAGGCCCAGCTGGCGCGCGCTGTTGCCGTCCAGCGCGGTACCGCCCGCCTGCCCGGAGAACTTCGCGCGATACCAGGAGGCCTTGATCTCGCCGTTGCCCACCGGAATCCAGGCGCCTACCAGCACGTTGTCCTGCCGGGCGTCGGCCTGGTCGAAGCGGCGCAGCGCCAGCGACACGCGCACCGGGCCGAAGTCGTAGAGCGCGGCGATGACGCGGTCGTCGAAGCGGCCCGCGTCCGCGGTGAGGTTGTTCTCGGTGCGGGTGATGGCGCCCGACACCACCAGCGGCCCGGCCGCGTAGCCCAGCCGCGCGCCCCGGAGCTTGTGCTGGCCGGCAGCGGCCGTGCCGTTCTCGTCCTCGGCCAGCATCACGCCGCCTTCCAGGCCGCCCCAGCCTGCGGGCATCAGCCACTGCAGCGAGTTGCTGGTGCGCACCGTGGTGTTGGGCGAGGAGCCGAAGGCCGAGCGGATCGGGCCCGCCGGCGTGGCGTTGACGAAGTTGTTGGACCCGGCCACGCCGACGTGGCCGAACGGGTCGAAGCGCACCCAGTTGGTGTAGCTGGGCACGTAGTCGCGGCCCAGGCGCAGCTCGCCGGCCGCCTTGCTGGCCAGGCCCAGCGTCGCGCGCCGGTCGAACAGCGCGGTGCTGCTGGTGCTGGCGCCGGTGTCCAGCGCCACGCCGCTTTCCAGGTGGAAGCCGGCGCTCAGGCCGCCGCCCAGGTCCTCGGTGCCGCGGAAGATGAAGCGGCTGGTCGCGTTCGAGCCGCTGACCAGCGACGTGACGCCGCCCTGCCCTTCGTTGCGCACGTGGCGCACCGCCGAATCGGCCACGCCGCCAAGCGTGACGCTGCCCTGCGCCCAGGCGCCGCCCAGGCCGGCAGCGCCCAGCGCCAGGCCCAGTGCGGCCTTGGTGGTGTTGTTCATCGGATGTCCCCTCGGATGGCTCGTGTCGTCTTATTGATGGCGCCGCCGGCGGCGCCTTACTTCGCCACCGGGTCGAGGCCCGAGGCCTTCACGATCGGCGCCGCTGCCGACGAGGCCAGGAACTTCACGAGCTGAGCCGCCAGCTCCGGCTCCCTGGCGCCCACGGCCAGCCCGGCGGAGAAGAACACCTTCTGCTGCACCTCTTCGGGCAGCGGGCCGACGTACTCGATGTCCTTGAACGGCAGCAGCTCGCTGACCTGCTGGAAGCCCACGTCGGCCTCGCCGCGCGTCAGGATCGTGCCCACGCGCTCGCTCATGATCTTTCGCGACTTGTCCTTGATCTGCTCCCACACGCCCAGCTTCGGGAACAGTTCATTCGACAGGTACGTGCCGCTGGCGCTGGCCGAGTAAGCGATGGCCTTGGCCTCCAGCACCGTCTTCTTCAGCCCCTCGACGGTCGAGATGTCGGGCTTGGGCAGGCCCTTGCGCACCGACATGCCGATGAGCGAGCGGCCCAGGTCCACGCGCGTGTTGGGCACCACCTTGCCGTCCCTGGCCAGCGCCTCCAGCGCCCCATCGGCCAGGATCACGATGTCGAACTGCTCGCCGCGGCCGAGGCGGCTGGGAATGGAGTCCTGCGCCGTGCCCATCGAGGAGCCGTAGGCGGTGACGACCTTGTGCCCGGTGGCCGCCTCGAACAGCGGCACCAGCTGGTTGTAGGCGGCCGTGAAGCCGCCGGAGCTCACGACGCGGATCTCGCCGGCATGGGCCGCCATCGCGGCGCCCAGCGCCAGGCCGGCCGCCAGGAAGGCACGTCGGGAAGTCTTGAGAAGGTTGCGCATGGAACTTGTCTCCTGGTCTGGTTGATGGCCGGGATGCTAGGAACCGCGCATTGATCTGTGAATTGCATTGTTTTTATGATCCGATGCATGTCACGCATCAATTTCGCGCTGGAAGAGCTGCAGGCCTTCGTGGCGGTGGCGGATCGCTGCAACTTCCGGCTTGCCGCCGAGCACCTGTGCATCTCGCAGCCCGCCCTGAGCCGGCGCATCGACAAGCTGGAATCGGCCCTGGGCCTGCGGCTGCTGGAGCGCACCACGCGGCAGGTGGACCTCACGCCGGGCGGACGCCAGTTCCTGGAGCGGGCGCGGCAGACGCTGGAAGACCTGGAGGACGCCGTGGCGCGCCTCTCCGACAGCGCGCAGGCGCGGCGCGGGCAGGTCACGGTGGCCTGCGTGCCCTCGGTGGCGCAGCACGTGCTGCCGGGCATCCTGCAGCGCTTCGCGCAGGAGCAGCCGCACGTGCGCGTGCGCGTCATCGACGACAGCGCGCACCGCGTGCTGGCCAGCGTGGTGTCGGGCGAGGCCGACTTCGGGCTGAACTTCACCGGCGCGCAGGAGCCCGACGTCGAGTTCGAAATGCTGGGCCGCGACGACTACGTGCTGGTGCTGCCGCGCGGCCACGCTCTGGCCGCTCGCGCCAGCGTCGCCTGGGCCGAGCTGGCGGGGCAGAAGATGGTGGCCGTGTCGCGCCAGAGCGCGAACCGGCTGCTGGTGGACCACGCCCTGGCCACGCTGGCGCAGCGCCCGGTGTGGTTCTACGAGACGGAGCACGTGGCCGGCGCGCTGGGGCTGGTCGCCGCCGGTCTCGGCCTGGCCGCGCTGCCGCGGCTGTCGGTGCCGCAGCGGCACGAGGCGCTGTGCCGCGTGCCGCTGGTGGAGCCGGTGGTCAGCCGCGTGGTGGGGCTCATCACGCGGCGCGGGCGGCCGCTGTCGGGCACGGCGGCGCAGCTGTGCGGGCTGCTGCGCCAGGACCGCGGCGCCTTCGACGCGGCCGGCGCCGCCTCAGACCAGGCCGAACCCGCCCAGCAGCGCCCCGGCCCCCAGTAGCCACAGCAGGTGGATGCGCGTGCGCCACACCAGCAGCGTGACCACGCCCGACAGCAGCCAAAGCAGGCCGTCGCGGCGCCAGTCGCCGCCGGCGCGTCCCAGCAGCCAGGCCGTGGACAGCAGCACGCCGACCACGATCGGCGCCATGCCCTGGCGGAAGGCGCGCACCGCCGGCCGCTCGCGGTTGCGCTGGCTCCAGCGCGTGGCCAGCAGCGTCAGCAGCGAACTCGGCGCCAGCATGCCCACGGTGCACACCGCCAGGCCCAGCAGCGCCAGCGCCAGGCTCCAGGCGGTGCCCGCGCCGGGGCCGGCCGCGTTGAGGCCGAGCTGCCAGCCCAGCAGCGCCACGAACAGCATGTTCGGCCCGGGCGCGGCCTGCGCCAGCGTGATCGAGGCGTTGAACTGCGCCTCGCTGACCCAGCCCTGGGTGTCCACCAGGTAGCGGTGCAGGTCCGGCGCCAGCGTCACCGCGCCGCCCACGGCCAGCAGCGAGATCGAGAACTGGTAGAGCAGCAGGTGCAGCCAGTCCAGGGCAGTCATCAGGATTCCTTGCGGCGCCGCAGCCGGCGCCAGGTCAGCAGCCAGGCGATGCCGCCCAGCCCCAGCACGATCGCCACCAGCGGCAGCCGCGCCAGCGCCAGCCCGGCGAAGGCCAGCGCCGCGAACAGCGCCGCCAGCGCCATCCCCAGCGGATGCCGGCGCAGTTGCGCCAGCAACTTGAAGCTGGTGCCGGCGATCAATCCGGCCGCCACCGCGCCCATGCCGCGCAGCGCGCCGCCCGCCGCGGCGTGGCCGGCGAGCTGGCCATAGAGCGTCGCCACGCTCAGCAGCAGCAGCAGCGGAAAGACCAGCAGCCCGGCCAGCGCCACCGCCGCGCCGCGCCAGCCGAAATGCCGGTCGCCGAACATCAGCGCCAGGTTGCACACGTTGGGCCCCGGCATGACCTGGGCCACGGCCCAGTCCTCGATGAAGGCCTCGTTGCTGAGCCAGCCGCGCTTTTCCACCAGCTCGCGCTGCACCACGGCCAGCACGCCGCCGAAGCCCTGCAGCGCCATCCAGGAAAAGGCCCGGAACAGCTCCGTCAGGCTGCGCGGGCCGGTGCCCGCCACGGCGGCGGGCTCGCCGCCGTCGCTCATTGGATCGTGATCTTGCGTTCGCGGATCACGCGGCCCCAGGTGGCGTGCTCGCGCTCGATGGTCTGGGCCAGGTCCTCACGCGTGCCGGGCTGGGGCGTGAGGCCGTGGTGGTCCAGCTCCTTGGCCACGGCCGGGTCCTTGAGCACCTTGACCAGCTCGACGTTCCAGCGGTCGAGCACCGGCTTGGGCACCTTCGAGGACGCCAGGAAGGCGTACCAGTTGGTGGCGCTGTAGCCGGGATAGCCGGACTCGGCGATGGTCGGCACGTTGGGCAATGCCGGCAGGCGCTTCGGCCCCGTGCTGGCCAGCGGGATGAGCTTGCCGCTCTCGATGTGCGGTTGCGCCGTGGCCAGCGTCGAGTAGTACGAGGCCACGCGTCCGCCCAGCAGGTCCTGCAGCGCCGGCGCGCCGCCCTTGTACGGGATGTGCGTGGTCTCGATCTTGGCCATGTGGTCCATCAGCTCGCCGCCCAGGTGCGAGGCCGAGCCCGGACCGGTCGAGGCGTAGTCCAGCTTGCCCGGGTTCTTCTTCGCGTACGCGATGAAGTCGGCGAAGGTCTTGATGCCCGTGCCCGAATGCACCACCAGCACGTTGGGGAAGTTCACGCCCATGGTGATGGGGGCGAAGTCCTTGAACGGGTCGTAGGACACCTTCATCAGGTGCGGCGCGATGGTCAGCGGGCCGACCGAGCCGAACAGCAGCACGCTGCCGTCGGACGGGCCCTGGGCCGCGAACTGGTGCGCGATGTTGCCGCCGGCGCCGGGCTTGTTGTCGATGACGACCGGCACGCCAAGGTTGTCGCCCAGCTTCTTGCCGATGATGCGCGCCGCCATGTCGGCCGCGCCGCCGGCGGCAAAGCCGACCACGATGGTCACGTTCTTCTTGGGCGGGAATTCCTGCGCCTGGCTCAGCGCCGGCATCAGCAGGGCGCCGGCGGCGCAGGCGGCCGCGACACGCAGCAGTTCACGCTTGTCCATGGAAAGTCTCCTGGGGTTGTCTTGGTTGGAATCGGATGCCGCCATGCTAGGAACCGGCGATTGATCCGTGAATTGCATTGTTTTCATGACTTGATGCAGCACGCACATCAATCGGGCCGGGGGTGGGCCGAGCAGCCGGTTCCGCCGCCCTGCCCCCTGGTGGCCCGGCTTCAGTCGGCGCCCAGGCCGATCGGGTTGGGCTGGCGCTTCTCCACCGCGTGGCGCAGCAGCGCGGCCGAGCGGTAGATGCCGTGGGCGAACTTGCCGTAGGGCAGCGTCACGAACAGCGCCAGCACCGCGCCCAGGTGCAGGCACAGCAGCAGCGCCAGCGCCGGGGTGCCGCGCGTCCCCCACAAGGCCAACCCGCTGGAGGCGGTCAGGAACAGCAGCGCGATGAAGCCCAGGTCCATGGGCTTCTGCGCCGCGTCGCCGTGCAGCGGATGCCGGCGCTGGCGCAGCCGCCACAGCCCCGCGGTGCCGAGGCACAGCATCACGCCGCCCACGGCGCCGAGCAGCTTGGGCAGCGAGGGCAGGTCGTAGGGCGCCACCCAGCCGAAGAAGTAGTGGTAGATCGTCGCCACGCTGGTGGCGGCGAAGCACAGCATGAAGCCGTAGAAGGTCAGGTGGTGGCAGCGCCGGCGCGCCAGGGTGTAGGCGTCGTCCTCGTTGCTGCAGCCCTGGCCGTGGCCGCCGTCGAGGTAGCGCAGCGTCAGCGCATTGTGCGTGGCCTCGGCCATGGCGTTGGCGCTAGCGGGCTGGCCGCTGGTGGCCGGCGTCACGTCGCGCCAGAAGCGGCGCGCGCCCAGCGCCAGCGCCAGCACGACGAAGGAGAACACCGGCCCGAAAAGGCTCACCAGCAGCCCGTGCTGGAACAGCTCGTGGAAGCTGGCGTGGCCGCCCCACAGCGTGCCCTGCAGCGCCAGGGCCAGGCCCAGGAACACCGAGAACGCCAGCACCAGCGCCACTGACAACGCGAGGCCGTTGCGCTTGTACAGCGCGCCCAGCGCCGGCGGCCAGGCGTAGTCGGCATAGGTCTGGCCGCGCACCTTGGCCATGGCCTGCGGCACGTTGATGGCGAACTCGTGCGGCGGCGCGTACTGGCAGGCGTGCAGGCAGGCGCCGCAGTTGTGGCAGAGGTTGGCCAGGAAGTGCACGTCGGCCTTGCCGAACTCCAGCCGCCGCGTCATGGCGGGAAAGACGGCACAAAAGCCCTCGCAATAGCGGCAGGCGTTGCACACCGTCATCTGCCGCGCCACCTCTGCCTCGGCGGTGGTGGTGGTGACGATCTCGCCCTCGGCCAGCGCCCGGGCGTCGCGGGTCAAAGCCTCAAGCGACTGCATGCTCTATCACTCCCTGGGTTGACCGGCTGAGCGCGGCCCGCGCCGCGTTGGTGCCGGCAATGCGGCCGAAGGCCGTGCCGATGGACATGCCCACGCCGGCGGTGTAGCCCTTGCCCAAAACGTTGCCGGCCATCATTTCGCCCGCAACGAAGAGGTTGTCGCTGGGCACGCCGCCGAAGCGCACGGCCGCGGTCTCGTCGGTGCGCAGGCCCAGGTACGTGAAGGTCACGCCCGGCCGCACGGCGTAGGCATAGAAGGGCGCGGTGTCGATGGGCCGCGCCCAGTGCGTCTTGGGTGGCGACAGCCCCTCGGTGCGGCAGTCGTCGAGCCTGGTGTGGTCGAAGCTGCCGGAGCGGCAGGCGGCGTTGTAGTCCTGCAGCGTGCGCATGAAGGTGCCCACGTCCTGGCCCAGCTTCGCGGCCAGCTCCGGCAGGCTCGCGGCCGTGACGCCCGGGAACACCGGCGGCATGAAGCGGCCGATGGCCTTGGCGTCGATGATCGACCACGCCACCTGCCCCGGCTGCTGCGCGACCAGCCGGCCCCAGATGGCGTAGCGCTTGGGCCAGAAGTCCTCGCCTTCGTCGTAGAAGCGCTCGCCGTGGCGGTTCACCACCACGCCCAGCGACACGCAGTCGATGCGGGTGCAGATGCCCCCGTCATACAGCGGCGCGCGCGCGTCGATGGCCACCATGTGCGCCTGCGTCGGGTCGCCGATGCGGTCGGCGCCGTGGTCGTCGAGCATGTGGCGCAGCAGCACGCCCTGGTTGAAGCGCGTGCCGCGGATGAGGAAATTGTCGGCCGGCCACTCGCCGCGCTCGTTCTGGCCCCACGCCTCGCGCAGCCACTCGCGGTTCGATTCGAAGCCGCCGGCCGCCATCACGCAGGCCCTGGCGGTGATGCGCTCGCCCTTCACCCACGCGGCGACGAAGCGGCCGTCCTCGATCTCCAGCCGCTGCACCGGCGCCTCGTAGCGCACCTGCACGCCCAGTTGCTCCGCGCTGCGGTAGTAGGCGTTGACGAGCGCCTTGCCGCCGCCCATGAAGAAGGCGTTGGTGCGCGCCACGTGCAGCGCGCCGGACAGCGGCGGCTGGAAGTGCACGCCGTGCCTGCGCATCCAGTCGCGGCAGGTGCTGGAGGCGCGGATGGTCAGCCGTGCCAGCTTCTCGTCGGTGAGCCCGCCGGTGACCTTGAGCAGGTCCTGCCAGAACTCTTCTTCCGGATAGGCCTCGACCAGCACGTCCTGCGGCGCGTCGTGCATGCAGCGCAGGTTGCGGGTGTGGGCCGAGTTGCCGCCGCGCCACGCGCGCGGCGCGGCTTCCAGCATCAGCACGCTGGCACCGCCTTCCGCGGCCATCAGGGCCGCGCACAGGGCGGCGTTGCCGCCGCCGATGACCAGCACGTCGATGCTCATGGGAACCGTCCGCCTCGCATTCAGAAAGGAACGGGCGGATTGTTCAGGCGCCGGATTGTTCTGTGAAATGCAAAACAGGACGCGACTGTTGCGGCTTGGGCATCAATGGCCCCCGGCGGACCGCCCTTCTCACGCCTCCAGCGGCGTCGCCTTCAGCAGCTCGTGAAACGCCTCGGCCGCCGGCGACAGGCTGCTGCGCTTGAGGCGCAGCAGCACCACCTTGCGCCTGACCGCTGGGTTCACGAGCGGGATCTTGCGCAGCCCGGGCCGATCGCCCTCGCGGAAGGTGGACGAGGGCAGGATGGCGCTGCCCACGCCGGCGGCCACGAGGTTGATGGCGGTGGCGTGGTGCTGCACCTCGAAGTTGCCGTGCAGCCGGATGCCGCGGCGCGCGAGCTGGTAGTCCATGAACACGCGCGTGGCCGTGGCGCTGCTCACGCCGATGAGCTCGGCCCCGCGCATGTCGGCCCAGGTCACGCTCCTGCGGTCCTGCAGCGGGTGCGGCTCGCGGCAGATGAAGGCCAGCGGGTCGGAGAACAGCACGCTCTCCAGCAGCTCCGGGTGCTTCTCGTCCTGCACCGCGATGCCCAGCTCGGCCTGGCTGTTGAGCACGGCGCCGCGCACCTCGTTGGAGTCGCCGTCGAGCAGCCGGATGCGGTTGTCCGGATGCGCCTCGGCATAGCGGCGGATCACGCCGGGCAGGATGTGCGAGCTCATCGACGGGATGCAGGCCAGGGTGAAATTGCCCCGCGCGCGCTGCGACAGGTCCTTCAGCCGCTCCACCGCCGCCGTCATCTCCTGCACGATGGCGCGCGCCTGCGGCAGGAAGTCGCGCCCCACGGCCGTGAGCTCGACGCGGCGCGTGGTGCGGTCCAGCAGCCGCAGGCCCAGGTAGGACTCCAGCTTCTGCAGCCGCCGCGTCAGGGCGGTCTGCGTGATGTGCAGCTCGCGCGCGGCCTTGTTGAAGCCGCCCAGCTCCGCGATGGCCACGAAGGCCTGCACCCCGTCGAAATCGATCTTCACAATGCACCGTCCCGGTCAAGCGGGCGATGGTTGCACAGGCGACGCGGCTTGCGCCCCTGCCCGCGTCAGGCCGTCCAGGCCGCGCGGTGGTCGCGCGCGTACTGCTCGAAGCCGCCCGGCGCGCGGCCGGTGATGGCCGCCACGGCGTCGGTCGTGCGCTCGTTGTAGCCGGCCTTCACGTAGCCCAGGATCGTCACCAGGAAAGCGGCGTAGTCGCGCGGCAGGCCGGCTTCCAGCAGCCCGGCGAGCATGGCTTCGGGCGCGATGTCCTGGAAGCGGACCGCGCGGCCGGTCTCCCGCGACAGGATGGCCGCCA
This sequence comes from Azohydromonas aeria, assembly GCF_009760915.1. Taxonomy (GTDB): domain Bacteria; phylum Pseudomonadota; class Gammaproteobacteria; order Burkholderiales; family Burkholderiaceae_C; genus Azohydromonas; species Azohydromonas aeria. The sequence goes on along the minus strand of NZ_VIDQ01000053.1, from coordinate 33,952 downwards.
CCTCGTCATGTCTGAGCGCGGCGGGGCCGGTCAGGTCGAAGTCGCAGTTGTCGAGGTCGCCGCGCGTGAGCAGCTCGGCCGCCACCGCAGCGATGTCGCGCGCGTCGATGAAGCTGGTGCGCGAGTCCCCCACCGGCAGCGCGATCACGCCGTGCTCGCGGATGCCCTGCAGCCAGAAGCTGTTGAAGTTCTGCATGAACCAGTTGGGCCTGACGATGTTCCAGGCCAGTCCCGACTGCTCCAGCGCCCGCTCGGCGCGGCGCAGCGGCGAGGCCTCGTCGGCATTGGCGCCCAGGGCCGACATCAGCACCACCTTGCGCAGCCCATGGGCGCGCGCGGCCTCGATCTGCGGCAGCAGGATCTCGTCGTGCCGCGCGAAGCCCGGCGGCGAGAAGATGAAGGCCTGCTGCGCCTGCCCGAAGGCGTCGGACAGGCCGGCGCCGCTGGCCAAGTCCACCTGGACCTGGCCCGGCCGCGTCGGCGCGCGGCTGGTGGCGGCAATCACCTCGTGGCCGCGCGCGGCCAGCAGCGGGGCCAGGGCGGTGCCGATGGTGCCGGCGGCGCCGATGAGGAGGGTGCGGGTCATGGAGGAGTCCTTTCAGGAGTTGCAGGCCTCCATGCTGCCGGCATTGCGGCGTATCCTCCATGGCTTGCAATCCGCTTTTCATGTCAGATCGTACGATCTTTGCGGATTGCCAGCCTGATCCCACACTGCCATGGACCTGCTTTCCGACCTGTTCCGCCAAGCCGGCCTGCGCCGCAAGCTGCTGGACCTGCGCCGCCTGTCCGACGCCACCGCGCTGCGCTTTCCCTGTGACAAGAGCATCGGGCTGCACCTGCTGGTGCAGGGCGAGGTCTTCATTCACGCGGACGGGCTGCCGGCACCGCTGCGGCTGCAGGCAGGTGACATCGCGGTGATGGCGCGCGGCTGCTGCCACGTATTGAGCACGCAACCGGTTTTGGACGGCATCGCGGTGGAGCCCATCGGCACCGGTGACGGCCCGCAGGACGGGGCGTCGTCGCCAGCAGGCGCCGGCACCGCGGCCGTCATCAGCGGCGCCTACCAGTTGTGGAACACGCCCGTGCATCCCTTCTTCAGCCAGATGCCCGGCTGGTTCGTGATACGTGCCGAGACCCTGTCGCGCTTCTCGGCGCTGGCGCTGGCGGCGGGGCTGCTGGTGGAGGAATCACAGCAGCGCGAGCTGGGCGCGGAATCGGTGCTGCACGGGCTGCTGGACGTGGTGTTCGTGCACCTGCTGCGGCGCATGGTCGAGGACACCGGCGCGGCCGGCGCCGGCTGGAGCCACGCCGTGCGCGATGCGCAGGTGCGCGCCGCGCTGGCGCTGATGCACGGCGACTGCGCGCACCCATGGTCGCTGGAGACGCTGGCGCAGCGCGCGGGACTGTCGCGCACCGCGCTGGCCGAGCGCTTCCGCGAGGCCATGGGCGACACGCCGCTGAACTACCTGCGCACGCTGCGCATGCAGCGCGCCATGAGCCTGCTCAGCGAGACCGACGCCACGCTGGAGCAGGTGGCGCGGCAGGTCGGCTACCAGGACGCCTTCGGCTTCTCCAAGGTGTTCAAGCGCACGGTGGGCGAGTCGCCGCGCGAGTTCCGGCGCCGGGATGCGGCCGAGCGCTCGCATCCCTGGCGCTTCCAGGCCGGTGCGCAGGCGGGTCTGCAGGCCGGTTAGGCCGACTGCACCGCCGCCTCGCCGCGCCAGCCCCGGCGCGGGCGCGACGGGCCTTCCGGCGCCACCGGCGGCATCGAGCGCAGCTCGACGCCGATGTGCCGCTGCCGCGCATGCGCCACGAAGTCGTCGAGCGCCTCGCGGATGTCGCGGTCGATGAAGCTGCAGCGCGCGCCGTCGATGATCAGCGAGTGCCCGGGCTGCACCCGCTCCAGGTGCTCGCGCAGCCGGGCCTTGTTGAAGAAGGACACGTCCTTGCTCAGCTGCAGCAGGTGCGCCTGCCCGCGCGAGGTCATGGACAGCGCGCCGCGCGTGCTGGCGTGGATCAGGAACAGCAGGCTCGTGGCGAGGCCCAGCCCGATGCCCATGAGCAGGTCCGTGGCCAGGATGCCCGCGACCGTCACCGCGAAGGGCACGAAGCCGGCCGCGCCCTGGCGCCAGGCCGCCATGACGACGGCGGGCTTGGCCAGCTTCCAGCCGGTGTGCAGCAGCACCGCGGCCAGCGCCGCCAGCGGGATCCAGCGCAGCAGCTCCACCAGCAGCAGCACGCTGGCCAGCAGCAGCACGCCGTGCAGCATCGCCGACAGCCGCGTGCGCGCGCCGGCCTGGATGTTGGCCGAGCTGCGCACGATCACGGCCGTGATCGGCAGCCCGCCCAGCAGGCCCGCGACGATGTTGCCGATGCCCTGCGCCTGCAGCTCGCGGTTCGGCGGCGCCACGCGCTTGAGCGGATCGAGCCGGTCGGTGGCCTCCAGGCTCAGCAGCGTCTCCAGGCTCGCCACCACGGCCAGCGTCAGCGCCACGGTGTAGATCTGCGGATTCGACAGCGCCGACCAGTCGGGCGAGGCCAGTTGCGACAGCAGCGAATCCCAGCCCGTGACTTCGGGCAGCGACACCAGCTGGTGCGCCACCAGCGCCTCGGCCGGCGCCACGCTGCGCAGCAGCGCCTGGCAGCCCACGCCCCACAGCACCGCCAGCAGCGCGCCGGGAAGCCGGCCCAGCACCGGCAGCCGCCTGACCGCGGGCAGCTCCCAGGCGAAGAGGATCAACAAAGCGCCGCCGGCCACCAGCACCGCGCCTTCCGTCACCGAATCGAGCACGGCCGCCATGGCGTCCAGCGCCTGCGAGTCGTCGGGCACGGCCTGCAGCAGCTGCGGCGTGGAGGCGAAGCCGAAGGCCACGGGCAGCTGCTTGATGATCAGCAGCAGCCCGATGGCCGCCAGCATCCCCTTGATCACCGAGGACGGGAAGCAGGCGCCGAGGTCACCCGCGCGCAGCCGGCCGAACAGCCACTGCAGCGCGCCGGCCAGCACGACGGCGGCCAGGAAGGCCTCGAAGCTGCCCAGCGTGGCGATGGCATTGACGACGATGACGACCAGGCCCGCGGCCGGGCCGCTGACGCTGAGCTGCGAGCCCGACAGCGCGGCGACCACCAGGCCGCCGACCACGCCCGAGACGATGCCCGCCAGCAGCGGCACGCCGCTGGCCAGCGCGATGCCCAGGCACAGCGGCAGGGCGACCAGGAACACCACGACGCCGGCGGGCAGGTCGTGGCGCAAGTGACGGAACAGGGCGCCGGCCGAAGCGGGGCCCGTGGAGACGGGAGACTGCATGGGAGTGAGGCGCGGGAATTCGCGCGGGAGTCAGGGAACGGGGATCGGGGGTCGGGGCTGTGGGCGCAAGCGAGGGCGCTCAGGCCGCCTGGCGCAGCGCCACGCCGGGCGCGTCGATGGCATGCACCTGGCGCAGCCGGCCGTTGCGCAGGCCATAGACCCAGCCCAGCAGCCGCAGCGGCTGGCCGCGCTGCCAGGCGCGCTGCACCAGCGCCGTGCCGGCCAGCGCGCGCACCTGCTCGACCACGTTGAGCGTGACCAGCCGGTCCACCTGCGCCGCCAGCGCCGCGTCGCCGTCCAGCGACTCGCCGGCGGCCTCGACCTGGTGGCGGTGCTGCCGGTAGAGCCGGCGCAGCGGGCGGATGCGCTCGGCCAGGTAGTCGCCGCGCGCCTGGTCCAGGCTGGCCACCTCCTCGCCCTCCTCCTGCGCCGGCGGCAGCATCGCGGCGCGCACGCCGCCGCAGGCGTCGTGGCCGCAGACGATGACGGCGCCCACGCCCAGCACGTCCAGCGCGTACTGCAGCGCGCTCATCACGCTGTTGTCGTCGGGCAGCGCCAGGTTGGCGATGCTGCGATGCACGAACAGCTCGCCCGGCGCGGCATTGACGATGCGCTCGGCCGGCACGCGGCTGTCGGCGCAGCCGATCCAGAACACGCCCGGCTGCTGTCCGGCGCTCATGCGCTCGAAATACGCCGGCGCGCGCGCGTCGATCTCGTCAGCCCAGGCCTGGTTTTCGAGCAGTAAACGGGTTGGCAGGTCCATCTGAACTCCTTGTTGTGCACGATTGCTGCACTGCAGCAGGAGTTAGAGTAAACCCGGAGTCGGCTTTTTGTTTCCCGTCTCTTGCGCTTGGTTGCACGTGCGTCCGGTGGCAACCATGGGGCCGCCGTTCATGTGGCGTTCATGCTCGCTGGTGCAGCGCCGGCAAATGCCGGCTGCCTCGTGGGCGCAGTTTCCGGAGCATTGTCCCCGGTCGCCCGTTTCTCACCGGTACAGTGCCGGCCGTTGAACCCCTGGCTACCCTGGTCACATCAGTTTACGTAACCACGGCGTTGCGCATATTGATCCAACTCCTGTGCAGCATTCAGCATGCACCGCCGTACCGCGAGTTCCTCCCGGGTATGCACCATACCCATGCGCCGGCGCACCAATAACGAGCCAATCGAATAAGCAAACTCGCTGGGCGCAGCCTGGATCGAGGGGGGGCGTCACATATCACAAGAAGCGCGCCATGCATTAGCTTATGAAGGCCGCGCACACGCTGGAATTACCCCACGAATAGGGGAAAGCACGTATTCAAAAACTCATGTTGCAATGCAGCACCAGGCAACGATCTGCATTCTCAAGGGGGAGTCCCGTGCAGTCAGCAGCTTCTTTACCCATATCGCCGCAACGTTTCACGCCCATGGGCGCAATGAAGGAAGCCATGGCATGGGCATTTCTTAATCAATTTTCCGCCCTGATCCTGCTGCTGCTGTTCGCCCCCCTGATGCTGTTGATCATTGCCATGATCTGGCGCTTCGACGGCTCGCCGTTCACATTTGCGCATTACCGGGTCGGCATGGGCGGCAAGGTATTTCCGTGCTTCAAGTTTCGCACCATGGTGCGCAATTCCGAACAGGTGCTGCAGGCGCTGCTGTGCACCGATCCGGCGGCGCGTGCGGAATGGGAGCGGGACCAGAAACTCAGCAACGACCCCAGGATCACGCCCATCGGCAAATTCCTCAGAAAGACCAGCCTGGATGAATTGCCGCAGTTGTTCAACGTCCTGCGCGGCGACATGAATCTCGTCGGTCCGCGCCCGATCATGCTGGGCGAATTGCCGCGTTACGGCCAGGTGCGCTGGCATTACTTGAGCGTGAAGCCCGGCATGACGGGTTTGTGGCAGGTCAGCGGCCGCAATGCCACGAGCTACGAGGAGCGGGTGGCGCTCGACCGCCGTTACGTCGAGCAGCGCAGCGGCTGGATGGACGTCTGCATCCTTTTCCGGACGCTGGGCGTGGTGCTCACCGGCCACGGAGCCCGGTGATGGGCATGGACACGTCGGCCATCGAGGTGGTGGCGGTCGGGCAGGCGCACGCGGCACCGGCGGCGGCGGCGGGCATGCAGGTGCCGGCGCAAACCGTCGTGCACGTCGCCGGCAGCGTCACCGCTGAAATCCTGGACGGGCTGCGCGCGTCGCTGCGCGCCGCCGCCGCCCATGGTTTCGACGCCTGCGTGGTATTGATCGACAAGGACGAGCACCGCCATTGCCTGGTCCAGCTCGACCCGGCGGCGGAACTGTTCCTGGTGGCGCCGGTGCGAAATCCGCTGTCGCAATGGCGCGCTGTGGCCCGGACCATCGACACCCTGCTGCATACCGGCGTGCCGCACGCCATTCACCTGCACGGCCTGTTGCCCGGTGCCGTCGGCGTGCTGGCGCTGCACCGCACCCGGATCGGCGTGCCGGTCTATTTCTCGCTGTACGGATTCCGCACCCTGAACCGGTTGGGAAAATCAGGGGCGCGTGCGCTGTCGGCCTTGCGGCGCATTTTCCAGAATGCCCGGCCGGCGCCGGTCACCTACGTGCCGCAGGCGCGCCGGGCGCTGCAGATCTGGAGCTCGACGGGTTTGGCCGCCGCTGCCGACAATATCCCGTTCCTGGCCCATCCGCGCCACGAGTCGGCGCAGCCCTTGATATTGTCGGGCGGACACGCGCCGAGCGCCCGTGGCGTCGAGAATTTCTCGCAGCTGGCCGTGCTGCTGGGCGCTGGCGAAAACCGGATCCATTTCGAATGGATCGGCCGTGCCGGTGCCACGCAGTCGCTGCATTTGAAGGCGGCGGGCGTGCGCGTGCTGGGCATGGACGACGACCATGCGCTGCACCTGGCCACGGGCTGGCTTTATGTCGCGCCCGACGCGGCGCAGGGATTCCCGGTGACGCTGGTCAGTGCCATGGCGCTGGGGCTGCCCTGCGTCGCCATGGATTGCGAGCAGCATCGCGCCGTGATTTCCCATGGCGACACCGGCTACCTGTGCGGCAGCGTGCAGGAATTCCTCGACTGCATTTCGACGCTGCTCAACGACGCCGAGTTGCGCGCCCGCCTGGGCCAGGCGGCGCGGCAGCAGGCGGTATTGCGGTTCAACGCCGAAAGCTTCGGGAAAAGGCTGTTCGCGGCCTATTCGCTGGCTGCCATGGATCCGGCCGTGCCAAACCTGCGGGGTAAATCTTGAAAATCACCATCATCGGCAGCGGATATGTCGGTCTCGTGACCGGGGCGTGCCTGTCGGAAATGGGCAACGACGTCATGTGCCTGGACGTGGACGCCCGCAAGATCGCGCTGCTCAACGACGGCAAGGTGCCCATTCACGAGCCGGGGCTGGAGGCGGTGATCCGCCGCAACGTCGAGGCCGGGCGGCTGCACTTCACCACCGACACGGCGGCGGCGGTGCGCCACGGCACGCTGCAGTTCATCGGCGTGGGCACGCCGCCCGACGAGGACGGCAGCGCCGACCTGCAGTACGTGCTGGAGGCGGCGCGCGGCATCGGCCGGCACATGACCGACTACAAGGTCATCGTCAACAAGAGCACCGTGCCGGTGGGCACCGCCGACCGCGTGGAGGCGGTGGTGCGCGAGGAGCTCGCCGCGCGCGGCATCCAGGTCGAGTTCGCCGTGGCCTCCAATCCCGAATTCCTGAAGGAGGGCAGCGCGGTCGAGGACTTCATGCGGCCCGACCGCGTCATCGTGGGCACGCGCGACGAGCGCGCGCTGCTGCTGCTGCGGGCCGTGTACGCGCCGTTCTGCCGCAACCGCGAGCGGCTGGTGCTGATGGACACGCGCAGCGCCGAGCTGACCAAGTACGCGGCCAACGCCATGCTGGCCACGCGCATCAGCTTCATGAACGAGCTCGCGGGCCTGGCCGAGCGCGTGGGCGCCGACATCGAGGCGGTGCGCCACGGCATCGGCAGCGACCCGCGCATCGGCACGCACTTCCTCTACGCCGGCATCGGCTACGGCGGCTCGTGCTTCCCCAAGGACGTGAAGGCCCTGCAGCGCACCGCGCGCGAGCACGCGGTGGCGCTGGACGTGCTGGGCGCGGTGGAGAGCGCCAACGAGCGCCAGAAGCGGGTGCTGGTGGACAAGATCGTGGCGCGCTTCGGCGAGGCGCTCGACGGCCTGCGCTTCGGGCTGTGGGGCCTGGCCTTCAAGCCCAACACCGACGACATGCGCGAGGCGCCCAGCCTGGTGCTGATCGAGGCGCTGCTGCAGCGCGGCGCCAGCGTGACGGCCTTCGACCCGGTGGCGATGCCCGAAGCCCGGCGCCGGCTGGGCAGCACGCCGCGGCTGGCGTTCGCGGCCACGGCGGACGAGGCGGCGCAGGGCTGCGACGCGCTGCTCGTGGCCACCGAGTGGCTGCAGTTCCGCAGCCCCGACTTCGCACGGCTGCGCGCGCTGCTGCGCCAGCCGGTGGTGTTTGACGGCCGCAACCTCTACGGCCCCGCCGAGATGGCGGCCGCGGGCCTGGAGCACCACGCCATCGGGCGCGCCCTGGCGGCCGCGGCATGAGGCGCGCGACAAGGCAAGCAGGGAGCGACGCATGACGGTGTCCCAACTCGTGATCGCGGTGCTGCACCGCTGGCGCACGCTGGCGGCGGCAACGCTGGCCGTGCTGCTGCTGGCGCTGGCCGCCGGCCTGGTGCTGCCCAAGCGCTACACCGCCATGGCCTCGGTCCTGGTCGATCTCAAGCCGGTGGACCCCGTGAACGCCGGCAGCATGGATCGCACGCAGGCCGTCACCCAGGCGCTGATGGCGACGCAGACGGACCTCATCGCCTCGGGCCGCGTCGCGCGCCGCGTCGTCGAGTCGCTACGCCTGCACGAGGACGCCGAGTGGCTGCAGCGCTGGCGCGACGCCACCGGGGCCGAGGCCGGGGATGGCCGCGAGGCGGTGCCCTACATCGCCGACCAGCTGCTGCGCAAGCTGCAGGTCAAGCCCAACCGCGACTCCAACATCATCGCCATCGCCTACACCGGCCCCGATGCGGCGCAGGCCGCGGCCGTGGCCAACGCGTTCGCCAACGCCGCCATCGAGACCAACCTCGACCTCAAGGTCGATCCGGCACGCCAGTTCACGGGCTGGTTCGAGCAGCGCACCGCGACGCTGCGGCGCAACCTGGAGCTGGCCCAGGAGCGCCTGGCGCGCTACCAGCGCGAGCACGAGCGCCTGGGCGTCGCCGGCGGCCAGCTCGACATCGAGAGCGGCAAGCTCACCCAGCTCGCGGCACAGCTGGTGCAGATCCAGACGCAGCGCGTGGAAAGCGCATCGCGCCAGGCCCAGGCGCGCTCCGATCCCCGGAATTCGCCGGACGTGCTCAGCGGCGGCCTGACGGCCAGCCTGCGCGGCAGCATCGTCACGGCCGAGGCCGAGCTGCAGAACCTGCAGACCCAGTACGGCGAGCAGCATCCCCAGGTCCAGCGCGCGCGCAGCCAGCTCGAGCAGCTGCAGGCCCGGCTCGACAGGGAGATGGAGACGGCGGTGCGCCTGGTCGGCTCCAGCGATGCCGTCAACCGCCAGCGCGAGGCCGAGGTCAAGGCGGCGCTGGAGGCCCAGAAGGCCAAGGTGCTGGCGATGACCAGCGGCAACAACGAGATGGCGGTGCTGCAGCGCGACGTGGACAGCGCCCAGCGCGCGCTCGACGCGGCCACCACGCGCCAGTCGCAGGCCGCGCTGGAGTCGCAGCTGCAGCAGACCAACGTCTACCTGCTGACGCCGGCGACGCGCCCGTACCTGCCGTCGAGCCCCAAGCTGCTGCTGCTCGCGGCCTGTGCCGCGGTGCTGGGCTCGCTGCTGGGGCTGGGGCTGGCGCTGTGGCGCGAGCTGCGCGCGCCGCGCATCCGCAGCGTCGAGGAGCTGATCAGCGCCGTCGAGCTGCCGCTGCTGGCCACGCTGCCGCGCGCGGCACCCGGGCTGGCGTCGCGGGGCCACCGGCTGCGCCTGCCGTTGCGCGCCCAACGGTCGTGACAGCCAGGCATCCAGGAGAGCGCTTGTGGACATGAAGCTACCCGACGCGGAGCTGCGGGACTGGCTCAAGCCGGTACCCCAGCGCTGCCCGCCCTCGATCGGCGACATCCTCATCGACGCCGGACTGCTCGACGCCGCCGCGGCCGCGCGCGTCGCCGAGGCCCAGCACGGCCGCGGCATGCGCTTCGGCGAGGCCGCGGTGCAGCTGCGCCTGCTCAAGGCCGAGGACGTCCAGTACGCGCTGGCGCGCCAGTACGAGTACCCGTACCTGCGGCCGCAGGACAGCACGGCATCGCGCGACCTCGTCGCCGCCTTCGAGCCCTTCGGCGCCTGCGCCGAAGCCATGCGCACGCTGCGCACCAGCCTGATGCTGCAGCGCGCCTCCAGCCGCTCGCGGCCGTTCAGCATCGCGGTGCTGGGCGCCATGGCGGGCGAAGGCCGCAGCTTCGTGGCCGCCAACCTGGCGGTCGTGTTCTCGCAGATGGGCCAGCGCACGCTGCTGATCGACGCCGACCTGCGCGCGCCGCGCCAGCACACGCTGTTCAAGCTGCCCCCGCAGCTGGGCCTGAGCAACCTGCTGCTCGGCCGCTCCGGCACCGAGTGCATCGCCCCGCTGCACGACTTCCATGGCCTGTCGATCCTGGTGGCCGGCGCCCTGCCGCCCAACCCGCAGGAGCTGCTGGGCCGCGCGCGCCTGGGCACGCTGCTGGAGCAGGCGGCCGTCGCCTTCGACGTGGTCATCGTCGATACCCCGGCGGCCGGGCGTTTCGCCGACGCCCAGATCGTGGCCACGCATTGCGGCATGGGCGTGCTCGTGGCCCGGCGCCATTCGAGCGACGTGGGCCAGCTGCGCCGGGTGCACCGGACGATGGTGGAGCTGGGCGTGCCCCTGGCCGGGACCGTGCTCAACGATGCGTGACGCCGGCGCCGCGCTGCCCTGGCACCCCGCCGGCGACGCGCGCGGCGGCGTGGCCGCGTTCGGGCAGCGGCTGCTGCCCGGAGCGCTGTGGGTGGCAATCGCGCTCTCGGCCCTCGAAGGGCCGGTGCGCTACGCGCTGCACGCCGTCGGCCTGGATGCGCTGTTCTTCCTGCGCGATGCGCTGCTGCTGGGGGCGGTGCTGGCCTGGCTGCTGGGCCGTGCCGCCGCCGGGGCCGGCATCCCGGTCGCGGCGGGCCTGTTTGCGGCCGTCATGCTGGCGCATGGCCTGGTCAGCCTGCTCAACACGGGTTCGCTCGTGCCGGCCGTGTACGGGCTGAAGATGTTCCTGCCCCTGCTGTGCGGCCTGCTGGCGGCCCAGGCGCTGTTCGAGCCCGGCAGGGGCCAGTTGCGGCTTGCCGCGCTGTTGTGGTGCGCCTCGGTGGCGGCCGCGGCGGCCGACAAGTTCCTGCTCGACTTCCCCTGGGTCGGCCTGAGCGTGGCGCTGGGCGACGTCGACGTCTACCTGGGCCGCGACTGGCAGAGCGGCTCGATCGAGCGGGTCGCCGGGCTGGCGCGCTCGTCGATCAACCTGGCCATCGTGCTGACGCTGCTGGCCTTCGTGCTGCTTGGGCAGCTGCGCCACGCGCTGCTGCGCGCCGCGGTGGCGGGGCTGACGCTGCTGGTGCTGGTGTGGACCACGCAAAAGGGCGCCATCCTGGGCTGCGCCCTGGCGCTGCTGGCGCTGGGGTTGTCGGCGCCGCGGCGGCTGCTGCCGCTCAAGGCCGCGGCGCTCGTGGCGGCGGTGCTGATGGTGGGCACGCCGCTGGTGCTGGTGCACCTGTCGCTGCCGCGGGATGCCGGCGTGTTCAGCTTCGAGTCGCTGATCGAGCGCGCGGAATGGATGTGGCCGCGGGCCTGGCAGTGGATCGACCGCTTTCCGCCGGGCGTCGGGGTCGGCCTCGGCGGCATCGGCGGCGGCCAGCGCTTCTTCGCGCCGCGCGACTTCAATGCGGCGGACAACCTGTTCGTCTACCTGTGGGGCAACTTCGGCGTCGCGGCGCTGGCCTACCTGGGCGCGCTGCTGGCGTGGGCGTTGAACGCGCGCTCGCGCGGCTCGCGCGCCGATGCGCTGGCGCTGGCGTCGCTGGTCTTCCTGCTGATGTACGGCGTCGTGATATCGCTGGTCGAGGACCAGGTGGCCGCGCTGTGGCTGGGCGCGATGCTGGGCTGGCTGCTGCGCCTGCAGCCCGAGGGGCCGGCGCGATGAGCTTCGACTTCACGCTGCTGCGGCTGCTGCTGGCGCTGTCGGTGGTGCTGGCGCACTTCCGCGAGCTGACCGGGCAGCATGATGCGGCGTTCACGGCGCTGTCGGCCACGGTGGCCGTGCAGGCCTTCTTCGTGGTGAGCGGCTGGATCGTCAGCGCCAGCTACGAGGCATCGAGCAGCGCGGGCGCCTTCTTCGTGCGGCGCATGGCGCGGCTGTATCCGCTGTACGCGGCGGTGGTGCTGGCCCAGGCGGCCATCGCCTTCGCGCTGGTCATGCCGCGGCCCGGCGCGTTCGAGGAGCTGCTGCAGTACCTGGGGGCCAACCTGGCCTTCGCCAACTTCCTCAAGCCCGGCTTCCTCGACCTGCTCGATGGCGCGCCCGTGGGCGCCATCAACCCCTCGCTGTGGACGATGAAGGTCGAGGTCCTGTTCTACCTGAGCGTGCCGCTGTGGGTGCTGCTGGCCCGACGCCTCGGCTCCGGAGGGCTGGTGCTGCTGTTCTGCGCCTCGACCGCGTACGCCACCGTCGTCGAGGCGGCGTCCGAGGAGCTGGCCCGGCAGCTGCCCGGACAGCTGCGCTTCTTCATCGCCGGCATGCTGTGCCGCAGGTTGTGGCACCCCGCGCCGCAGGCCGCGCCGCGCCGCCCGCTGCCGCTGGCCCTGCTCGGCGTGGCGGGCATGCTGCTGGCGCAGCGCTTCGACCAGCCCGGCGCCATGAGCGCGCTGCAGCCGCTGTTCGTGGCGGCGTTCGTGGCGGCCTCGGCACGGCTGCTGCCGCGCCTGCCGGCCCTGCCCGACCTGTCGTTCGGCGTGTACCTGCTGCACGCGCCCGTGATCCAGTTCGCGCAGCACGCCGGCGTGCTGCCGTCCGGCGCCGCCGGGCTGGCCAGCGTGCTGGCCGTCACGCTGCTGCTGTCCATGGCGGCGAACCGGTGGATCGAGGAGCCGGCCATCCGCGCCGGCGCGAGGCTGTCGCGGCGGCTGTCCAGCCCGGGCGCCGCCCAGGTGGCGGCCATCGCGCCCTTGAAGGAGGTGAAATGAGCCACGCCGTGGCCGGCCACGTGGCCGTGCTGATCTGCACTTTCCGCGGCGAGCGCTACCTGCGCCGCCAGCTCGACACCATCGCGCAGCAGTCGCATCCGCACTGGACGATCCACGTCTCCGACGACGGCTCCGACGACGGCACGCTCGACATCCTGCGGGAGTACCGGCAGCGCCTCGGCGCGCAGCGCATGCAGCTGTTCGACGGCCCGCGGCAGGGCTTTGCACGCAACTTCATGTCGCTCATCGCGCGGCCCGAAGTGCGCGCCGACCACTACGCCTTCACCGACCAGGACGACGAGTGGGACGCGCGCAAGCTCGAGCGCGCGGTGCAGGCGCTGGCGCAGCGGCCCCGCGCCACGCCGGCGCTGTACGGCTCGCGCTCCCGGCTGATCGACCAGGACGGCCGGCCCATGGGCCTGTCGCGGCTGTTCACCAAGCCGCCGGGCTTCGCCAACGCGCTCGTGCAGAACATGTGCACGGGCAACACCATGGTCCTCAACGACGCGGCCATGGGCCTGCTGCGCAGCGCCGGCACGGACGTGCAGGTCTCGGCGCACGACTGGTGGGCCTACCTGCTGGTCACCGGCAGCGGCGGCCAGGTCGTCTACGACCCCTACCCCACGATCGGCTACCGCCAGCACGGCGCCAACCTCTACGGCGCCAACCGGTCGCTGCGCGCCAAGTGGCAGCGCGCCACCCGGTTGCTGCGCGGCGACTTCAGCCAGTGGAACGCGCAGAACGTCAGCGCGCTGCAACGCAACCTGGCGCTGCTCACGCCCGCGAGCCGCAAGTGCCTGGCCCTGTTCGAGCGGGCGCGCGGCTGCGCGGCGCCCGGCAGCCTGTTCTGGCTGCTTCGCGCCGGCGTGTACCGCCAGACCTGGGACGGGCAACTCGGGCTCATCGTGGCCGCGCTGACGCGTCGGCTCTGAACACCGCAACCGAAAGTCATCGGCACATGCGCATCCTCCTCGTGAACAAGCTGTACGCCCCGGACGTGGCCGGGGGCGCGGAGATCACGCTGGCCAACCTCGCCGCGGGCATGCTGGCGCGGGGCCACACCGTGCGGGTGGCCACCACGACGGCCGCCAGCGAGGCGAGCACCGAGGTGGTCGATGGCGTCGAGGTGACGCGGCTGCCGCTGCGCAACCTCTACTGGCACCACGACGGCGTGCGGCGCGGGCCGCTGCAGCGCCTGCTCTGGCATGCCCGCGACCGCCGCAACCGCGCCATGGGCCAGGCCCTGGGCCGGGTCATCGACGACTTCCGCCCGGACGCCGTGGCCTTCCACAACCTGGCCGGCTTCTCGGCGGCGGCCTGGGAGGCGGCCTTCGCGCGCGGCGTGCCCACGGTCCAGGTGCTGCACGACTACTACCACCTGTGCCCGCGCTCGCAGCTGTTCCGCGACGGGCGCAATTGCAAGGTGCCCTGCAATTCGTGCGGCGTGCTGCGCCAGGGACGCTCCGGCGCCTCCAGCCGCATCGATGCGGTCATCGGCGTCAGCCGCGCCGTGCTCGACGCGCACCTGCGCCAGGGCGTGTTCGCGCAGGTGCCGGTGCAGCGCGTGGTGCACAACGCCTGGCCGCTCGCCGGCCCGGCGCCCGGCGCGGCGCCAGGGCACGGGCTGACTTTCGGCTACATCGGTGCGCTGGCCGAGTGGAAGGGCGTGGGCCGCCTGCTGGAGGCCTTCGCCCGCGTGGCGCGGGAGACGGGCTCGCCGCCCATGCGGCTGCTGCTGGCCGGCGAGGGCGAGCGCGGCTACGAGGCGGCGCTGCGCGCGCGCCACGCCGGGGCGGACGTGGAGTTCCTGGGCCGGGTGCCGGCAGCCGACTTCTACCGCCGGGTGGACGTCTGCGTGGTGCCCTCGCTGTGGCACGACCCGCTGCCCAGCGTGGTGTTCGAGGCGCTGCTGTCCGGCGTGCCGGTGCTGGCCAGCCGCCGCGGCGGCATCCCGGAGATGGTGAGCCACGGCGGCAACGGCCTGCTGTTCGACCCCGACACGGAGGGCGCGCTGGAAACGGGCCTGCGCGCGTTCGCGGCCGAGCCCGGCGGGCTCGCCGCCTGGAAGCAGCGCGCCCGCGCCAGCGCCGTGCCGTTCGGCGACATGGCCCGCGTCGTGGCAGCCCACGTCGAGGTGTGCGAGGCGGCGGCAGCGGAGCGGCGGGCATGAAGCGCGCAAGCGTGGCCGTGATGCCGTGCGCGGGGTCGCCCATGGGGCGCCTGGGCCTGGTGCTGGTACTGGTGCTGGCGCTGCTGCTGTCCCTGGGCCTGTCCCGGCCCGCGGCGGCCGAGGAGCTGCCGCCCGACAGCAACATCGTCAACGTGCGCAACTTCGGCGCCCGCGGCGACGGCATCCACGACGACACCGGCGCCATCCGCGCCGCCATCGCGGCCGCGCGCACCCAGCACGGCACCGTGTTCTGGCCCGCACGCATCGTCTACTTCCCGGCGGGCACCTACCGCATCACCGACACGCTGGCCAGCCGCGACGCGCAAGGGCTCTACCAGCACTCCATGAGCCTCGTGGGCGAGTCGGCGTACAGCGTGCGCCTGCGCCTGGCCGACAAGGCCGCGGGCTTCGGCAATGCGCAGCAGCCCAAGGCCATGATCTTCACCAGCTCGGGCCTGCGCGCGGGCAGCCCGACGGCCGGGGGCAAGGACTACATCAACAAGGGCGAAGGCAACGACGCCTACGGCAACTACATCGAGGACCTCACCATCGACGTGGGCAGCGGCAACCCGGGGGCCGTGGCGCTGGACTACATCGCCAGCAACGTCGGCGCGGTGCGCCGCGTGCGGCTGGTGGCGCCGCCGGGCAGCGGCCACACCGCGCTGTCGATGGAGCGGCGCTGGCCCGGCCCGCTGCTGGTGTCGGACGTGAGCATCGACGGCTTCGCGCGCGGCGTGGCGGTGCGCCACCGCGAGTACGGCGTCACGCTGCAGCGCCTGGTGCTGCGCGGCCAGACGGAAGTGGCGATCCGCAACGAGGGCAACGTCGTGTCGATGCATGACGTGACCATCAGCGGCAGTCCGCTGGCGCTGGCCAACACCGCGCCCGAAGGCCTGGTCGTGGCCCAGCAGCTCAACGTCACCGTGCCCGCGGGCTCGACCGGCGGCTGGCTCGCCAACCAGGGCTACGTGCTGCTCGGCCAGGCGGCGCTGCAGGGCGTCACGGCGAGCAGCCGCCTCGCGGGCGGGCTGGCCGCCGCCACGGCCGGCGCCTACTTCGGCGCGCAGCGGCTGTCGAACTTCAGCGCCGCCGCCACCCTGCCGGCGCTCGCGGCACCGGTGTGGACACCGCAGCAGGCGCGCTGGGCCAACGTGGTCCGCTACGGCGCCAAGCCCGACTCGGGCGAGGACGCCACGCCCGCCATCCGCGCCGCCATGGCCTCGGGCGCCGAGGTCGTGTACTTCCCTTCGGGCAAGTACGTGATCAGCGACGCCATCGAGGTGCCGCAGCAGGTGCGCCGCGTCGTCGGCATGTTCTCCTCCTTCACCATCGGGCGGCGCGCGGCCCGCTTCACGCCCGAGACCGGCATGTTCCGCGTCACCGGCACGGGCGAGCCGCTGAGCATCGAGCGCGTGGCCCTGGACAACGCCGGGCGCGGGCCGCAGCTGGGCGTCGAGCACGTCGGCGCGCGCACGCTGGTGCTGCAGGACCTGATCACCTACGGCGTGCAGGCCGTGCTGCGCGGCGCGTCCGGCGGGCGCCTGTTCATCGAGAACACCTGCTGCGGCAGCATGAGGTTCCAGGGCAGCGCCGGCATTTGGGCCCGCCAGCTCGACACCGAGGGCCCCAACGTGCGCATCGCCAACCAGTCGGCGCCGCTGTGGATCCTGGGCCTCAAGACCGAGCAGAACGCCACCATCATCGAGAACGGGGCCGGCGCGCGGACCGAGGTGCTGGGCGGGCTGCTGTACGTGGTGAATGCACCCGTCCCGGCCCTGCCCGCCTTCATCAACCAGCCCAGCGGCCGCATGTTCCTCGCCTACGCCGAGTCGGCCTACCTGGCCGACCGCGTCTATGCCGTCCACATCTCGCAGCCCGGCGGCCCGACGCTGCGCGCGGCGCAGCTGCCGGCACGCACCCTGGCGCGCATGGTGCCCGGCGTCACCTGGCCGCCGCCGCCGGCGGTGCCGGCCACGACTTCCACCAGCCAGGAGAGCACCCGGTGAAGCTGCTGATGAACCTGTCCACGCTCGGCCCTCAGCCCACCGGGCTGGGCGTCTATGCCCAGCACTGCGCCCAGGCCGCCTGCCGGGCCTTCGAGGCCGAGGTCGTGGCGCCGCCCTCGTACCACGGCGGCGGCGTCGTGGTGGCGCATTCGCCGGCGGACATCGTGCTGGGCGCCAGCCGCGGCGCGGCGTGGCGCCGCTGGCGCTGGTCGCGCCGCTGGGACGCCCGGCACACCCGCGGCGCCGAGCGGCTGGTGTACTCGCCCACGCACCACGGGCTGGGGCAGGGCAAAGGCCAGGTGCTCACGCTGCACGACCTCATCGCGCTGCGCTTTCCGCGCCAGCACCCGGCGCAGTACCTGTACTTCCGCCACGTGCTGCCGCGCCAGCTGCGCCGCTGCCGCGGCGTGGTGACGGTGTCGCAGACCTCGCGCAACGACATCCACGAAGCCTACGGCGTGCCGCTGGAGTCGATCCACGTCGTGCCCAACGGCGTGGACCGCACCGTGTTCCGGCCGCCGCCGCCGGGCACCGCGCGCGAGCCCTTCCTGCTGGCCGTCGGCGCGGCCTACCCGCACAAGAACCTGGAGCAGGTGCTGCGCGCGGCGCCGGCGTGGAGCAGCCGCTACCGGCTGCTCATCGCCTCGTGCCGCGGCGCGTACCGCGAGCAGCTGGAGCGCGAGGTGCGCGCCGCCGGGCTGCAGGAGCGGGTGAGCTTCCTGGGCTACCTGGGCATCGGGGAGCTGGTGCGGCTCTACCAGACCTGCCGCGCCTTCGTGTACCCGTCGCTGTGGGAGGGCTTCGGCATCCCGCCGCTGGAGGCGATGGCGTGCGGCGCGCCCGTGATCGCATCCGACATCCCGGCGCACCGCGAGGTGCTGGGCAGCGCCGCGACCCTGGTGCCGCTGGACGACGATGACGCCTGGGCCGCGGCCTTCGACGCCCTGCAGCAGCCACCCGCCCCGGTCGCGGTCGAGCCCGGGCCGGCGCGGCGCTTCAGCTGGGAACACTCGGCGCAGCGTCTCGTGGCCGCGCTCACCGCGCTGGAACCGCGCCTGGTGGTCAACGGCATCCCCACCCCATGAGCACACCTCTCGAACCGTGCGCGCCGGCGCCGCGCAGCGTCAGCGTCGTCATCCCGTCCAGGGACGGGCGCGACACGCTGCAGCGGGCCCTGGACTCGCTGATCCCGGGCGCCGGCTTCATCCGCGAGGCCATCGTGGTGTTCAGCAACAGCCCGGCGCCCTACGTCGCGATGGCCACCGCCCTGGTGGAGCGCTACGTGGCCCATTTCCCGCTGCGCCTGATGGACAGCGGCCAGCGCAGCAACGGGGCCATCGCGCGCAATTGCGGCGTGCTCAGCGCCCAGGGCGACTACGTCGCGTTCCTGGACGACGACGACGAATGGTTCCCCGACAAGCTGCCGGCCTACTTCGGCTTCATCGAGCAGCGGCGGCTGGGCGGCGACTTCGTGCTGTTCTCGACGGTGCTCGGCTGCACCGAGGACCGCCTCGACGCCCACCCGCTGCCCTCGCGGCCGTACCGCGGCGAGCCCATCGCGGAGTTCGTGCTCAGCTTCGGCGGCGGGGCGCAGTCGAGCTCGCTGCTGCTGCCGCGGCCGCTGGCCCAGCGCGTGCTCCAGGACCCGGCCCTGCCGCGCCACCAGGACTACGACCACTGCATGCGCCTGGCCGAGCACGGCGCGACCTTCCACCACCTGGACCAGCCCCTGTCCTGGTGGTACCAGCGCGGCAGCAACGCGGCCAAGGGCGGCACCTTCGACTTCTGCGCCCGCTGGCTGCTGGCCAACCGCGCCCGGCTGTCGGACGGCGCGATCACCGCCTACGTCGGCAAGGAGCTGTTCGCGGCGGCCCGCGCGTCGGGCGCCTGGGCGACGCTGTGGCGGTTCCTGTGGCGGCACCTGACGCCGCGCCAGCGTGCCCGGGTGCTGCGCGAGCTGGGCGCGCGGGCGCTGCAATGGGGGCAGCGGCGGCTGGGCCGCGCCCGGCGCCGCACGCCGCCGGGCTGCCTGACCTGAACTGAACTGAACCCGGGATCGAGCCAACCACCATGAGCGAGCTGGCAGCTTCGTTGCGCATGCGTTTCCAGCGGCGGCCCGCCCTGCTGCTGCTGGTGGCCAACGTCCTGGCGCAAAGCCTGAGCGTGCTGCTGGCGCCGGTGCTGACGCGGCTGTACTCGCCTGCCGAGTTCGGCGTGATGGGCGCCGTCGCCGCGCTCGTCATGGTCTTCATGCCCATGACCACGGGGCGGCTGGAGCTGGCCGTGGCCCGGGCACCGGATGAGCGGGAAGCCGTGGACCGGCTGTGCCTGTGCCTGGTGGTGATCGTGGCGATGGCGACGCTGTTCGGCGCGCTGACGTGGTGGGCCGTGCGCCAGGGCCAGCCTGCCGGGCTGTCGGTCCTGGGCGCCTGGTGGTACTTCGTGCCCCTGGGGCTGGCCTTCAGCGGGGTCTACGAGGTCCTGGCCATGGAGGTCAGCCGGCGCAAGCTGTTCGAGGCGCTGTCGGTGTCCAAGCTGAACCAGGCCGTCACGGGCGTGGGGGCGCAGATCGCGCTCGGCCTGGCAGGGGCCGGCCCGGTGGGGCTGCTGCTGGGTTTCCTGCTCAACCAGGGCGCCGGCATCGGCAAGCTGGCCCGGCAGCTGTGGCGCCGCGGCACGCAGCGGACGCTGCCGGGCGTGCGCCAGCTGGCCGGAATCGCCCGCCGGGAGAGGCGCTGCATGCTGCTGGGCAGCTGGTCCGCGTCGCTGGGCATCGCCACGCGCTGGTCACTGCCCTTCGTGCTGGCGGTGTGGTGGGACCCGGTGGTCGGCGGCTACGTGTTCCTGGCCGAGCGCCTGGTGGGCCGGCCGCTGCTGCTGGTGAGCACGTCTCTGGTGCCGGTGTTCGTCAGCCAGGTGGGCCAGTCGCTCAACGGCGACCGGGCCGGCATCCTGCCCGCCTTCCGGCGCGCCGTGGCGGGCCAGGCGGCGCTGGCCGCGGCCTGGGCGGCGGCCGTGACGATCGCCGCGCCCTGGGTGGTGGCGCCGGTGTTCGGCGCGGCCTGGGCCGCGGCGGTGCCCTTCATCCAGGCCATGGCCTGGGTGATCGCGCCCACGGCGGCCCTGTCGGCGGTTTCCCACATCCTGCAGCTCGGCGAGCGGCAGGGCCTGGACTCCGTCCTGTCGGTGGTGCGCGCCGCGGCCACGGCCGCGGTCGTGCTGATCGGCCACCAGCAATCCCTCGGTGCGGCGCCAATGCTGCAGATCCTGGCCGCCGTGCATCTGGTGCTGGGCGCGGTCACCTTCGGCATCTACCTGCACGCGGCCATCGCCATGTCGCGCGGAGCCCGGCCATGAACGGCAGCGCGGCAGTCCCGCCTTTCGGGAGCCGGTTTCCCGGGCCCATCCTCAAGCGTCGAGAGTCACCACCGATGAAACACCTGCTCGCCCGCGCCCTGGGTTACGGCGCGCTGACGTTGCTCGGAGCGCAACTGGCAGGGTGCCACGGCAATACCGAGCAGCAGGAAACGCATGCCGTGCCGCAAGGCGCGGTGAGCAGCCTGGGGCCGCTGGCGCCGGCGCGGGGCGGGCCGCGCGCGCATGTCGAGGGCGCGTTCGGGCCCACCTTCGCGTGGCCGGTGATGCCGATCCACATGGTGCTGTTGCCCGACCAGCGGGTGATGGCCTACGGCACCGACGTGAAGGGCCGCCAGGGCGCGGCCCTGCACTACACGGTCTGGGACCCGAAGGCCGGCGGCGGCAGCGAGGCCTTCCTGACGCTGCCCAACCAGACCGGCACCGACCTCTTCTGCGCCGCGCAGTCGCTGCTGCCCGACGGCACGGTGGCGCTGCTGGGCGGCGACGAGTACGGCGGCCAGCCGCTCAACAACGGCAACGCCGACATGAACGTCTTCGATCCGCGCAGCAACGCGCTGCGCAAGGCCGAGGGCATGGCCTACAAGCGCTGGTACCCGACGCTGGTGGTGCTGCCTTCGGGCGACCGCGTGGTGCTGGGCGGGCGCATCCGCAACTCGGGCAGCCGCTGGACCTTCTGGGAGCGCGCCTTCGCCAGCACGCCCGAGGTCTACACCCCGGGCAGCGGCTGGCGCACGCTCACGGACGCCGCCAGCAACGCCGCCTACGGCAGCCGCCGCGAGAGCTTCTTCTACCCGCGCGCCTGGCTGGCGCCGGCCGGGGACCTGGTCATCCTGGCGCACGACGGCCACCTCTTCCGGCTCGATCCGCGCGGCCGGGGCCGGCTGCGCGAGCTGGCGGTGACGGCCCCGCCGTCGAACGAGCGGCTGCCCGCGGCGATGTTCGCGCCCGGGCGCATCCTGGCGCTGGGCGAGCAGCGGCGCGCGGTGGTGCTCGACATCAACGGGGAGCAGCCGGTGGTGCAGCCCACCGGCTCGCCCGGCCTGGACCGCCAGTGGGGCAACGCCACGGTGCTGGCCGACGGGCGGGTCTGGCTCAACGGCGGCTCCGTCACGCCCAACGCGCTGGGCGACGAGCACTACGGCTCCGAGATCTGGAACCCCGACACGGGCCAGTGGACGCCAGCCGCCCAGGCCGCGCAGGCCCGGCTCTACCACTCGGCCTCGATGCTGCTGCCCGACGGCAGCGTGGTCACCGGCGGCGGCGGCGCGCCGGGGCCGCTGAGCCAGCTCAACGGCGAGATGTACTTTCCACCCTACCTGTTCCTGCGCGACGGCTCGGGCCGCTTCGCGCCGCGCCCGGCCGTGGCGCGCGCACCGGCGCAACTGGCCGCCGGCGCCGAGCTGCGCGTGGACGTGGCGCCCGGCGTGAAGGCCACGCGGCTGACGCTGGTGCGCAGCGGCTCGGTCACGCACAGCTTCAACCACGAGCAGCGCTTCATGGCGCTGGACTTCAGGCAGGAAGGCACCGGGCTGCGCGCCACGCTGCCCGCGGACGTCAACCAGCTGCCCCCGGGCTACTGGCTGGTGTTCGTCTTCGACGACCACGGCGTGCCGTCCATGGGACACACGCTGCTGGTGACGAACCCGGCGATGGCGGGCTGAGAACCGGCCGTCATTCCCCGCGCAGCGCGGCCAGCAGCGCCAGCAGCCGCGGCACGTCCACCGGCTTGGTGAGGTGGTGGTCGAAGCCGGCGGCGGCCGACTTACGGCGGTCGGCGTCCTGGCCCCAGCCGGTGAGCGCCACCAGCAGCAGCCGTGCGCCGTCCGGTTGCGCGCGCAACGCCTGCGCCACGGCATGGCCGTCGAGCCCGGGCATGCCGATGTCGAGCACCGCCGCGTCGGGCGGCCAGCGCAGCGCCGTCTCCACCGCCGCCGCGCCCGACAGCGCCACGCGCGTCTCGCAGCCCTGGAACGACAGCAGCAGCGCCAGCGTCTGCGCCGCGTCCTCGTTGTCGTCGGCCACCAGCACGCGCAGGCCCGGGCGCGGCTGGGCCACGGCCGGCGCCGGCGCCGGCGCGTCGGGCAGCGCCTGCAGCGGCAGCCGCACCGTGAAGCGGCTGCCCTGGCCGGGGCCCGCGCTGTCCACGCCGACCTGACCGCCGTGCAGCTCGACGATGCCCGCCACCAGCGCCAGCCCGATGCCCAGCCCGCCCTCGCTGCGCCCCGCGCCCGACTCCAGCTGGCCGAACATCTCGAAGATGCGCGAGCGCGCCTCCACGGGCAGCCCGATGCCGTCGTCGCTGACTTCCAGCACCAGCGCATCCGCCTCGCGCCGCGCCGACAGCAAGAGGTGCCCGCCCGCGTCGGTGTACTTGGCGGCATTGGCCAGCAGGTTGGACAGCACCTGCGCCAGCCGCACCGCGTCGGCCTCCAGCACCAGCGCTTCGGGCTGCGCCGCCTCCAGCGCGAGCGTGAGCGCGTGGCGCTTGCCCTCGATCAGCGGGCGCACCGCCTCCACCGCCGGCTCGACGATGGCGGCCAGCGTGACGCGCTCCTTCTTCAGGTGCAGCTTGCCCTGGCTGATGCGCGCCAGGTCCAGCAGGTCGTCGAGCAGCCGCGCCATGTGGCCGACCTGGCGCTCGATCAGACGCTGGACCCAGCGCAGCTGGTCGGCGCGCAGCGCCGGCGCGGCCAGCAGCTGCGCCGCGTTGCGCAGCGGCGCCAGCGGGTTGCGCAGCTCGTGCGCCAGCGTGGCCAGGAACTCGTCCTTGCGCCGGTCCGACTGGCGCAGCGCCTCCTCCGCCTGCTTGCGCGCCGAGATGTCGATGACGAAGGCCAGCAGCGCCTCGCTGCCGGCGTCCTCGCCCGGGCTCTCGCTGTCGAACAGGCAGGTCGCCAGCATCACCGGCACGCGCCGGCCGTCGCCGGGGCGCAGGTACTCCTTCTCGTAGATGGCGGAGATGCCGTCGCGCCGCACCTGGGCCAGCGCTCGCCAGTCGGCTTCCAGGTGCTCCGGCGGCGTGAGCGCATCCCAGCGCACGCGGCCCTGGCGCAGGTCCTCGCGCGTCATGCCCACCAGGCGCAGGAAGGCGTCGTTGGCCTCGTGGATGCGACCGGTCGCGTCGCCGGTGACCAGGCCGATCGGGTTGAGCTCGAAGACGCGGCGCAGCCGCTGCTCGCTGGCCTGGCGCGCGGCCTCGGCGCGGTGCCGGTCCGTGACGCCGCGGAAGAACACCGACAGCCCGTCGGCCGACGGGTAGCAGTGGCACTCGAGCCAGCGCTCCAGCGGCGCGGGATAGAACTCCTCGAAATGCGTCGGCTTGCCCGTGTCCATGGCGCGCCGGTATTCGCGGCCGAACAGCGTGGCCTCGGCATGGGGGAACAGCTCCCACAGGCAGCGGCCGATCAGGTCCTCGCTGCGCAGCCCCAGCATGCGTGCGCCCTGCTGGTTGAAGTAGGTGTAGCGCCACTGCGCGTCGAGCACGGCCAGGCCGTCGGTGATGCTGTCGAGGATGCGCTGCAGCGCGTCCTTGGAGTCCTGCAGCTCGCGCTCCAGGCGCTTGCGTTCGGTGATGTCGCGTGACACGCCCAGCAGCCCCACCACCGCGCCGGCGGCGTCGCGCAGCGGCATCTTGCGCGACAGCCACACGCGCAGGGAGCCGTCGGGATGCGGCAGCGGCTCCTCGATCTCCTGCGCCCGGGCGCCCTCCATGACATGCCGGTCGTTGTCCATGACCAGCCGCGCCGCGGCCGCGTCGTCGAGGAACTCGGCGTCGGTATGGCCGATGACGCGGTCCGCCGGCTTGCCCACCAGCGCCAGCGTGGCGGGATTGGCGAAGAGCAGGCGGCCTGCGCGGTCCTTGGCGAAGATGGCGTCGGGCGAGACGTCGCTGATGGCCTGCAGCAGCGCCGAGCGCTCGTCCATGCGGCGCAGCGCTTCCTGTGCCGCCTTGCGCGCCGTGATGTCCAGCGCGGTGCCCAGCACCCGCGTGCAGCGCCCGTCGGCCGAGAACAGGGCGCGGCCCTTGGCCGCCACCCAGCGCAGCACGCCATCCAGGCGCCCGATGGTGCGGTACTCGACGTCGTAGGGCGCGCGCCGGGCCGGGTCGCAGGCCGCGGCGAAGGCGTCGCGCACGCGCTCGCGGTCGTCCGGGTGCAGCCCGGCGAAGAAATCGTCCATCGTCACCGGCGCGTCCTCGGCCAGCCCGAACATGGCCTTCACGCGCGCGGGCCACTGCACCACGCCGCTGTCCGGGTCCACGTCCCAGAAGCCGACCTCGGCCGCGTCGGTGGCCAGGCGCAGCTGCTCCTCGGCATGCACCAGCACCTGCTGCGCGGCCAGGATCTCGGTGACGTCCTGCCCGGTGCAGAAGACGCCCGTCACGGCGCCGGCGGCGTCGCGGATCGGCTCGCAGGCCAGGTCCAGCCGCAGCTCCAGCACCGGGGCGCCCGGCGCGGCGCTCAGCGCCAGCGGCATGCCGCGTGCGATACGGCGCTCGCCCTGGCGGTACACCGCGTCGAGCAGCTCGAACCAGCCCTGCCCCTGCAGCTCGGGAAAGGCCTCGCGCAGCGTCATGCCGACGATGCGCTCGTCGCGCAGGAACAGCTGCAGCAGCGACTCGTTGGCGAACTCCAGCACGTGGCGCGGCCCGCGCAGCACCGCGACGAAGCCCGGCGCGTGGCGCAGCAGCTCGTGCTGGCGCCGCTGCGCCGCACCGGACACGGGCTCGCGCCGCGCCGCGCAGGACTGCAGGCGGCCCGTGCCGGCACGGCCGCGCGGCGCCTTGCGCGGCAGCGGCTTCAGGCGCCGGGCTGGCCGATCCACTTGTCCACCGTCGGCGCGGTCCAGGCCGCCAGCGCGTCCAGCAGCCGGGCCGGGTCGGATTCGATGACCAGCATGTCGCGGTGCTCCGCGCGCATGAAGCCTTCCGCGGCGGCGTGGCCCAGCAGCGCGCGCAGCGGCTCGTAGTAGCCGCGCAGGTTGAGCGCGCCGCAGGCCTTGGCGTGCTCGCCCAGCTGCGTCAGCGTGGCGGCCTCGAACAGCTCCTCCAGCGTGCCCAGGCCGCCGGGCAGCGCGACGAAGGCGTCGGCCAGCTCGGCCATGCGGCGCTTGCGCTCGCCCATGCTGGCCACCACCTCGTGCAGGCCCAGCCGCGGGTGCAGGTGCCCGCGCGCATGCAGCCGCTGGTTGATGACGCCCACCACGCTGCCGCCGGCGTCCAGCACCGCGTCGGCCACCACGCCCATCAGCCCCTTGTTCGTGCCGCCGTAGACCAGCCGCAGCCCGCGCGCGGCGATCTCGCGGCCCAGCGCCGCGGCCCCTTCGGCATAGGCCGGCGACGCGCCGAAGTTCGAGCCGCAGAACACGGCCACGCTTCTCATGGGCCCTTCTCCTCGTTGTCGTGATTCAGGATGACAGGCCCATTCTGAGCGACGCCCGCGCCGGGGCCTGCGCCCCAAGTCAATCCCAACGCCGTGCCGGCGCCGATGCCGCCGCGGCGGCGTCCGCCGCATGGCCCTTCACGCCGTACCAGGCGATGTAGAGGTAGCACAGCACCGGCACGAAGAAGGCGGGCAGCAGGCCGAGCCGGTCGGCGAAGAAGCCCATCACGACCGGCACGATGGCGCCGCCGACGATGGCCATGCACACGATGCCCGAGCCCTCGCCGGTGTGGCGACCCAGCCCCTCGATGGCCAGGCTGAAGATGGTCGGGAACATGATGGAGTTGAACAGGCCGATGGCCAGCAGCGCCCACATCGCCGTGCGCCCGGCCACCAGCATCGCCGCCACCAGCAGCAGCGACACCACCAGCGCGTTGAAGGCGAGCAGCCGCCCGGGGCGCACCTTCTTGAGCAGCGCGGCGCCGATGAAGCGCCCCACCATCGCCCCGCCCCAGTACAGCGACAGGTAGCGCGCCGCCACCTCCTCGGACAGCCCGGCGACTTCCGGCTGCGCCATGAAGTTGACCAGGAAGCTGCCGATCGACACTTCCGCGCCCACGTACAGGAAGATGCCCAGCGCGCCCAGCACCAGGTGCCGGTACTGCCAGGCGCTGTCGCGCTGCAGCCGTGCGCCCGCGCCTGCGCCCCGTGACGCCGCCGGCTCAGCGGGCGCCTCGATCGCGGGCAGCTTCGACAGCGCGATCACCACCGCGATCGCGAACAGCACCGCCGCCAGGCCCAGGTAGGGCAGCTGCACCGAGGACGCCTGCTCCGCCGCGTAGGCGGCGCGCTGCGCGGCGTCCATGCGCTGCACCTCCGCGGCTGGGCGCACGGCCACCGCCAGGATCAGCACCGAGCCGAAGAACGGCGCCAGCGTCGTGCCCAGCGAATTGAAGGCCTGCGTCAGGTTCAGCCGCGCCGAGGCGGTCTCCGGCGCGCCCAGCACCGTGACGTACGGATTGGCCGCCACCTGCAGCAGCGTGATGCCCGAGGCCAGGATGAACAGCGCGCCGAGGAAGAAGGGGTACGACGCCTGGCCGGCAGCGGGGTGGAACAGCAGGCAGCCCAGGCCCGCCGTCACCAGGCCGATCACGATGCCGCGCTGGTAGCCCAGGCGCCGCACCACGTGCCCGGCCGGCACCGACACCACCAGGTAGGCCGCGAAGAAGCAGAACTGCACCAGCATCGCCTGCACGTAGCTGAGCGTGAACACGGCGCGCAGGTGCGGAATCAGGATGTCGTTGAGCGCGGTGATGAAGCCCCACATGAAGAACAGCGACGTGAGCACGGCCAGCGGGACCGTGTAGCGCTGCCCCGGCATGCCCGGCCGGGCGGTAGCGCCGGCCGTGGCGGTATCGAGCTGGACCATGAAGCGGCTCCGGAAGAAAGGGGATGGCCCCGGGGGCAACCAGCCTGCCCGCCCGGGCCCGGCCCGCTGGACGGGCCAGGACCCGCCCTGCTTTTCCTTCCCGAGCCAGGCACCGCGGAGCAATAATGGCCAACCGATAATAGTAATAATCTTCTGTCAAATTTCCAGCGTCGAATCCGGAGCTTCGGCGTGGCACTGGGCGCCGGCCCGTGCCGGCAAGGACTTGTGCCCGGCTTTCCCAGGCCGGTCCCACGGCGCCCCTGCCTTGCCGGTCAGCGCCGCTCGGTCCGCCAGGTCAACGGTTCAGCGCCTCAGCGGCGTCAGTACAGCGTGCGGCAGCGGATGGTGCCTTCGACGCTGCACATCTGTTCCAGCGCCACCTTGCTGGCGTCGGCCTCGACGTCGATGACGACGTAGCCGACCTCGTCGTTGGTGCGCAGGTACTGCGCGGCGATGTTGATGCCGGCGCGCGAGAAGCGCTCGTTGACGGCGGCCATCACGCCCGGCACGTTGCGGTGGATGTGCAGCAGCCGGCAGCGGCCGGTGTGCTCGGGCAGCGTCACCTCGGGGAAGTTGACGGCGGTGGCGGTGGAGCCGTTGTTGCTGTAGCGCAGCAGCTTGGAGGCGACCTCGATGCCGATGCTGGCCTGCGCCTCGGCAGTGGAGCCGCCGATGTGCGGCGTCAGCAGCACGTTGTCGAAGGCCGTCAGCGGCGAGCGGAACGAGGTGTCGTTGCCCTTGGGCTCCTGCGGGAAGACGTCGATGGCCGCGCCGTGCAGGTGCCCCGATGCCAGCGCGGCGGCCAGCGCGTCGATGTCCACCACCGTGCCGCGCGAGGCATTGATCAGGTGCGCGCCGGGCTTCATGGCCGCGATCTGGGCCGCGCCGATCATCCACTGCGTTTGCGGCGTCTCGGGCACGTGCAGCGTGACCACGTCGCTCTCGGCCAGCAGCGCGCCGAGCGAGGTGAGCTGGCGCGCGTTGCCCAGCGACAGCTTGGCCTCGATGTCGTGGAACACCACGCGCATGCCCAAGTGCTCGGCCAGCACGCCGACCTGCGTGCCGATGTGGCCGTAGCCGACGATGCCCAGCGTCTTGCCGCGCACCTCGAA
Source organism: Azohydromonas aeria (assembly GCF_009760915.1). Classification (GTDB taxonomy): domain Bacteria; phylum Pseudomonadota; class Gammaproteobacteria; order Burkholderiales; family Burkholderiaceae_C; genus Azohydromonas; species Azohydromonas aeria. The sequence goes on along the minus strand of NZ_VIDQ01000053.1, from coordinate 5,942 downwards.
GGAACGCTCCGCGCTCTTGAGCCACTCGTTGCGGTGCAGCGCGGCGTTCTTGTGCGGGATGCCGCGCAGCAGCATCACGATCTCGGCCAGTACCAGCTCGGCCACGCTGCGGGTATTGGAGAAGGGCGCGTTGAACACCGGGATGCCGCGGCGCATGGCCGAGTTCAGGTCGATCTGGTTGGTGCCGATGCAGAACGCCCCGATCGCGGCCAGCTTCGGCGCCGCGGCCAGCACCTCGTCGGTGAGCAGCGTGCGCGAGCGGATGCCCAGGAAATGCGCGTCGGCGATCGTGTCGATCAGCTCCTGCCCGGCCAGCGCCTTGGCGCTGGTGACGACGTTGCCGTAGCCGTCGGCGCGCAGCAGCTCCACGGCACCGGGGTGGATGCCTTCGAGCAGCACGAACTTCAGCTTGTCCTTGGACAGGGACAGGCGCGGGGACGGCGGCGTGGCGGCGTCGGCCGGGGTCAGGGTGTCGGGCATGGCGAGTGGCGTGGTGGGCGGAAAGCCCGGAGCCGGGCAAGGCATGTACCGGTGCGGCGACAGGCGTCGCCGGCGCGGGCGCGGGCACGCGATCCGCTCATGCAGGACCTCCACGCCAGGCCCTTGCCGACACCATGTCCCGCTTTCCCCTCGACTCCCCAGGCCCGCGCGGCCGCGGCATGCCGGAGGCGGTGCACGGGCTGTGCACCGGGCTCGCGCCCCTGGCGGGCGCCGTGGCCGCCGCGGTGGGATGGGTGCTGGGAGACCTGCCCGCGGGGGCCCTGGCCGGGATCGCCGGGGCGGTGGCCAGTCGCGCCATGGTGCGGCAGCGGCCGCTGCGTCCCGACGAGGCCGCCCTGGCCCGGCAGGTGTTCGCGGCCGCGCTGCCGGACACGCGGCGCATCGTCGTCACCGACCTGTCCGGGCTCGGCGGCACGCTGTTCGTGATCCCGGGCGCTGCCGGCCGCATCCTGCTCAACCTCGGGCCACGCGGCTTCGACGACGCGCTGGCGCTGTGCACGCCCTGCTACGACCGCCCCGGCAAGCTGCTCGTGCACGAGCTGGCCCATGCCTGGCAGATCGCGCACGGCCACTACTGGCCACGGCTGGCGCGGCGGGTGCTGGCCGGCCCCATGGCAGGCGACGCCTTCTATCGGCCGCCGCAGCGACTGGCGCCGCCATGGGCGGCACTGAACCTGGAGCAGCAGGCCGCCGTGGTGGACGAATGGTTCGCGCCGGGCCGGCTCGGCCCCGAAGGCTGGGCCGGCACGCCCGGGATGTCACGGCAGCATCCGTACTGGCCGTATGTCCGGGACGTGATCCAGGGCGCCGTCCCGGGCAAAGACATGGATCGTCCCTAGTAGGGACGATCGGGTAAAGGGCTGCAGCTCGCAGCCATGAGAGATTCAGATCGTCCCTACTAGGGACGATCAGCAGGCTCCAAACCTCCCGCCCACAAAAAAGGCCCCTGCCGTCACCGGCAGGGGCCGCGGGCGCAAGCGCCGCGCCGCGTCGCGCCGCTTACTGCGACTCGGTGCGCAGCCGCAAGTAATTCATGATCGCGTTCACTGCCCCTTCCGCCTCGCCCTCGTCGCTGAGCTTGATGGCCACGCGCGAGCCCTTCACCGACACCATCGCGAACACGCGGTCCTGGTGCATGACGCGCAGCTTCTGCGTGCCCACCACGGCGGCCGCCGGCGTTGCCGTCGCGCGCTTGCCAGCCTCGGCCGGCGCCGCCGCCGCAGTCGCGAGCTGTGCCAGCTGCTGCACCGCCTCGTCCTGCGTGAGCCGTTCCTCGACCAGGCCGCGCACCGCCTCCACCACCTGCTGGGGATGGTCCTTGGCGAAGGCGACGAGCTTCTCGGCGCCGTTGGCGCCCAGCGCCGCGGGCCGGGTCTTGAGCAGCTCGATGGCCTCCTCCGGCAACCGGGCGAAGGAGAAGAAGCGCGCCACCTGCGACTTGCTCCAGCCCGACTCGCGCGCCAGGTCGGCGTAGGAGCTGCCGCGCGACTTCTGCCGCTGCGCGAATCCCAGGTATTTCTCGTAGTCGCTGAGCGCGGGCGCGAGCAGGTTGTCGAAGAAGACCAGCCGCTCCGCCTCGTCGTCGCTGAGCGCGACTACCGACGCGGCGATCTCCTCCCGGCCCAGTTGCGCGAAGGCCGCCTTGCGGTGCCGACCCGCAATCAGCTCGTAGCGGCCGTCGCGCTTGCGGCGCACCACCACCGGCGCGCTCTGCGGGTTGTGGCGCAGGTTCTCCGCCAGCGCCGCCACGCGTACCGGGTCGAGCGCACCGACGTGGTAGGGCCCTTCGTCGATCTGGTCCAGGCGCAGCTGCAGCGGGGTGCCGCGCTCGGCGCGCTCCTCGACTTCGCGCAGCAGCGCGATCGGCGCCGAGACGCTGCGGTTGCGCCGCGGCGGCGCGTCCGCCGGCGTGGACAGGATTTGCGAGGTCAGCTCGCTGAGCAACGATTTTCCCGATGCCATGGTGACTGCTCCTGCTTCGATCAGGCCTGCGGCTGGGCGCCGTTGCGCCACAGCGTGCTGCGCGTCATGTGCTCGACCAAGTCCACGGCCTTGTCGTAGGCGTCGCGCGCGCGCAGCAGCGTCTTCTGGCTGCCGACGTACTTGGCGATGTCGTAGACGGTGTTGAGGCTCATGCCGCCGACGCGCACGGCCGCCGTCTCCGGAATCTCCAGGTTGAGCAGGTGGCGGCCGAAGCCGTCCTGCATCCACTTCAGGATCTCCTTGGTGTGCAGCTTGGTGTTGTCCACCTTGCTGGGCACCACGCCGATCCACGAGTACACCTTGCTGGCCAGGCCGCGGTCGGTGCCGGCAAGCTCAGCCATCATCGAGAAGAATTGGCCGGAGCTGGTGAAGTCCAGCCCTTCGGGCGGCAGCGGCACCAGCAGCGCGTCGGCGGCCCAGTAGGTGGTCATGGTCAGGTACGACAGCGCCGGCGGGGTGTCGATGATGATGAAGTCGTACTCGTCGCGCGGCCCTAGGCGCAGCGCGTTCTCCAGCACCTCCAGGAACAGGAAGTCAGGCTCGACCGAGTTCCTCATCAGCGCCGCCTGCTGCCGGATCGGCAGGAAGAACTCGCCGGCGAAGAGCGAGGAGTTGCCCGGCACGAGGTCGATGCCGTCCCAGTAGCTGGGCTTGATCGACTCCTGCAGCGTCGAGCGCGCGCCCTCGCGGTCGCGCGGCAGCATCAGCGGCATCACGGTCTCCTCGGCGTCGAAGTCCGTGGGCGTGAGGCCGAAGAGGGAAGTGAGCGAGCCCTGCGGGTCGTAGTCGATGCAGAGCACCTTGTAGCCGCGCAGCGACAGCCCCTGCGCCAGCGACATGCTCAGCACCGTCTTGCCCACGCCGCCCTTGAAGTTGCCCACCGTGATGACGGCGCCCTGCTGGCCTTCGGCGCGGTGGACCATCGAGCCTTCGGCGCGCACCCAGGCACGGGCGTCCTCCAGCGTGAAGGTGCGGTTGCGCGAGGCCGCCGCGCCGCTGGGCAGCCCGCGCTCCTCGGCACGCTGCAGCAGCCGCTTGAACTTCTCGTACGAATGGCCGCACAGCGCCGCCACTTGCGCCGCGTTGAATACCGGCGCTGCCTTCATGCCTTCGGGCCGGAAGATGACCTGCTTGATGCGCTCGTTGAGGTTGGTGACGCGCTCGCCCAACTGCTGCAGGTCCTCCATCGACACCGAGCTGGCGGTGGTCACCGCATCCTTGGCCGGGCGCTGCACGCTCCGCTCATTCGCCACTTCCATGTCCCATTCCTTTTGGTTCGATCGACGGCGGCACTGTAATCCAGGCATGCGCACACCGAACGCCACCTTCACTTCTGAACAACAAAATGACCGCCGATTTGAGCGAAAAGCGAAATCGACGGTTGATGCAGCTGATGCCTGGGGCCCCAACCCGGGCAGGCGCCCGATCTCCGGGGGCCAACTCCCCAAATCGGCTCACCCAAGGCGCCCGTTCTCCCCTGGAGGCGCTCCACCGCGGCCCGCGCCGCCGGCCCGGCTGACGTCGGACTGACCCCGGCGCCGCGGAAATGCGGGGCGCCGCACCGGTCTCCCCAAAACCGCTCACCTCAAGCCGTGCTAGGCCCCCAAATCGGCTCACCTGAAGCACGCGCCGGCGGCACTGTCCGCGGCCCCAACAAAGCTCACCTCAACTCATCACCCCCAACGCCGGCCGGTGCCCAAGAAAGCTCACCTCGACGCAGGCGCATGGCCGAATGCAACTCAGGGTTTACATGGAGGCCCGGACAGCCAGAAGCCGGCCTGGATGGCCGCGACGGCACCGCAGCGGCCCACGGTCCGGACACGGCCGATGACGCGTGCCGGCGACCATATCCACTCACCCCACTGCCCAAGACAGCTCACCTCAAGCGTGAGCAGGTTCCATATCCACTCACCCCAGTCCCCAGGAAAGCTCACCCAGGTACCCAAAAGCGCTCACCCGAGGTCCGAAAACCCGTTGCCGGACAACGGGTTGCAGAGGCGTCAATCCTCAAGGACTTCAATTCCGATACTTCAAACACCTCAAGCGCCCGACCGTGAAATGGAAGTCGTGACAGCTTTGACGGTGCGGCCTGGCGGCTGCACGGCGCTCAGGTGAGTTGGCTTGACCCGGGCGCACTTGTCACGCACAGTCCGGCTCCCGTTGCTGGAGCCTCCGCCTTGAAGACGCCGCCCGATCCCTCGCAAGCCGAGCTGCCGCTCAAGAGTCCGCGGCGCGGACGTGGCTCGGCCACGCGCACGGCGCAGCCGATGGCGCCGCCGGTGGCGGCACCGGCGCTGCCGGCGCTGGCGCAGCCGCGCGGCGCGATGGTGGTCAAGCCGGTGGAGACCATCGCGCTGCGCGTGACCAAGGGCAAGGCCACGCTGCTGGGCCGGCGCTTCTGGAACTGCCTGGTCAAGTACGCGCAGGTCAACAGTCCGAACGCGGACAACATGTACGAGATGCCGGTGGCGCTGCTCAAGAAGCTCAGCGGCTTCGACAGCAAGAACATGGAGGTGCTGGCCACCACGCTGACCGAGCTGCAGACCATCGCCGTGAACTGGGGCGACAGCCCGAAGAGCTTCGCCCAGCGCGAGTCCTACCGCTGGGAGAGCGCCACGCTGCTGAGCTACGCCTCCATCCGCAAGCAGCCCGGCGAGGGGCCGACGCTGGTGTTCGACTTCCACCCGGCGGTGCGGCCCTACATCCTCAAGCCCGAGGTCTATTCGCTGATCTCGCTGGAGATCCAGCGGCGCTTTCGCACCGTGGGCGGTCTCGTGCTCTACGAGATCGGCGAGCGCTACCTCTCCAGTCCCAACGGCCTGTCGGCGCGGCTGCACTGGACCGAGTGGCACCACATCCTCACCAGCCGCGGCCGCGAAGGCGGCGCCAGGAGCAAGGCGCCGGAGTGGAAGTACTTCAAGCGCGACGTGCTGGATCCGGCCGTGCGCGAGGTGAACAAGGAACAGGACAAGTTCAGCATCGACTACCACGTCGCCAAGGCCGGGCGCTTCACGACCGACCTGCAGTTCGTCGTCAAGGCGCGGCGCAAGGCGCTGCGCGCGCCGGCCGACGTCGAGCAGTGGCAGCTCGAGCGCCTGGCGCAGTGGGGCGTGAGCGGCACGGAAGGCGCGCGGCTGCTGGAGCGGCTCACGGCCGCGGACCGCCTTAAGGTGATCGAGACCGTCGAGCGCCGCCTGCACAAAAGCGAGCAGCTCGGCGAAGTGAAGAGCATCCCGGCCTACCTGCACACCGTCGTGGCGCAGGGGCTGGAGAGCGGCGCCTTCAGCGGCGAGTTCCCGGACGTGCCCGATGCCGCGCCCAGGCCGGCCGCGCAGGCGCGGGTGCCGGCCGTGCCGCAGGCCGCCGCGGCGCCGGCACCGGCGCCCGTGTCCACGCCGGCACCAGCACCCGCGGCCGCAGCGCCCGGGGCCGGGGCCGCCGCCGTGCCGCCGCTGCCG
>NZ_VIDQ01000052.1 GCF_009760915.1 Azohydromonas aeria | reverse complement strand
GTGCCCGTGCCCGAGGTGGTGCGCCCCGCGCCGCAGGCGCCGGCCATCACCAGCGTGCCGGTGGCGCCGCCGCCGGCTCCGCCCGCACCCCCGGCCCCGCCGCCCGAGGCCCCGCCGGCCCCGCCCGCGCCGCCGGTGCGCGTGGCGCCGGTCATCAACTTCTCCGGCTGCGCCAAGCCCGAGTACAACGCCGCCGCGCGCCGCGCCGAGGCGCAGGGCTCGACGCTGATCAGCTTCCTCATCGACACCGACGGCCGCGTGCTGGAAAGCCGCATCGACCGCTCCGCCGGCGCCACGCGCGAGCACAAGATGCTCGACCGCCTGGCGGTGGAGGCGCTGTCGCAGTGCCGCTTCAAGCCCGGCAGCGTGAACGGCCAGCCCGAGCGCTCCTGGTCGCGCGTCGAGTACGTCTGGAAGCTGCTGGACTGACGCGCGCCCCCCGGCCGACCGCCCTCATCGACCCTCGCCCCCGAACATGCCCTCCACCAAGAACAAGTTCCTCTCCTGGCCCCGGCTGCTGAGCGCGGGGCTGCTGACGCTGGCCCTGCACGCCGGCGCGCAGACCGCATCCGCACCGGCGCCCGCCCCTGCGCCCTCGCCCGCCGCCACCGCCGCGCCGGCCGCCACCACGCAGCAGGCCGTGGAGAACCCCTACGGCCTGGCCGCCATCTGGGAACAGGGCGACCTGGTGGCACGCGGCACGCTGGTGCTGATGCTGCTGATGTCGATGGGCAGCTGGTACGTCATCTTCACCAAGCTGGCCGAGCAGCAGCGGCTGATGAAGAGCGCGCAGGCCGCGGCCAAGAGCTTCTGGAACGCCGACAGCGTGCAGGCCGGCACGCAGACGCTGCAGGAGCGCAGCGCCTTCCGCTTCGTGGCCGAGGCGGGCCTGAAGGCCAGCGAGCACCACGAGGGCAAGCTCACTGAGCAGATCGACCGCCACACCTGGATCTCGATGTCGATCCAGCGCGCCATCGACAACGTCGCGAGCCGGCTGCAGGACGGCCTGGCCTTCCTGGCGACCGTGGGCTCGACGGCGCCCTTCGTGGGCCTGTTCGGCACGGTCTGGGGCATCTACCACGCGCTCACGGCCATCGGCATCAGCGGCCAGGCCAGCATCGACCGGGTGGCCGGCCCGGTGGGCGAGGCGCTGATCATGACCGCCATCGGCCTGGCCGTCGCCGTGCCGGCGGTGATGGGCTACAACTGGCTGATCCGGCGCAACAAGGCTGCCATGGAGCAGGTGCGCAGCTTCGGCAGCGACCTGCACAGCGTGCTGCTGGCCGGCAAGCGCTGAACGCCCCGCCGAGGACTTTCGCCATGGCCATGGGCGTGGCGCCGCAGGACGGCGCGGGCGACGACGAGACGATGATCTCCAGCATCAACACCACGCCGCTGGTGGACGTGATGCTGGTGCTGCTGATCATCTTCCTGATCACCGTGCCGGTGGTCACCGCCTCCATCAAGCTGCAGCTGCCGCTGGAGCGCAACCAGCCCACGCAGACCAAGCCCGAGAACATCGTGCTGGCCGTGGACCAGGGCGGCGCGATGTACTGGAGCATGGAGCCGGTGAGCCTGGAGCAGCTGCTGGCGCGGCTGCGCGCCGAGGCCGTGAAGGACCCGCAGCCCGAAGTGCACATCCGCGGCGACCTGGCCGCGCGCTACGAGGCCGTGGGCCGCGTGGTGGCGGCGTGCCAGAAGGTGGGCATCCGCAAGGTCGGTTTCATCACCGAGCCGCCGGCCGCCGGCGGGCGCTGAAGCGAACACGAGGAGCAAGCGCCCATGGCGATGCAGTTCCGCAACGACGACGACGGGGACGGCCTGATGGCCGAGATCAACACCACGCCGCTGATCGACGTGATGCTGGTGCTGTTGATCATGTTCATCGTCACCATCCCGATCCAGACCCACGCCGTGAAGATGGACCTGCCGGTGGCCGCCCCGGCGAACCCGCCGGAGCCGCCGCGCATCGTGCGCATCGGCGTGGACGCGGCCGGCACCGTGAGCTGGGACGGCGAGGCCCTGACCCGCGAGGCGCTGGAAGCGCGGCTCGCCACGGCCGCGGCGCAGACGCCGCAGCCCGAGCTGCACCTGCGCTCCGAGGCCGACGCGCCCTACGCCGCCGTGGCCGGCGTGCTGGCCGCCGCGCAGCGCCAGCGCGCCACGCGCATCGCGCTGGTGGGCAACGAGCGCTTCCTGCCCTGACACCCTCCCCCAGATTCCGAGAAGAGACGAGCATGGACCTGCCCGACTACATGCAAGCCGTCGGCGACGGCGTGTACGCCATCGACACCGCCTTCCAGCGCGACCACTTCGACGCCGCCTGGCTGCTGGTGGAAGACGGCCGCGCCGCCTTCATCGACACCGGCACGAACCACGCCGTGCCGCGGCTGCTGGGGGCGCTGGAAGCGCTGGGGATCGCGCGCGAGGCGGTGGAGATGGTCATCCCCACGCACGTGCACCTGGACCACGCCGGCGGCGTCGGGCGGCTGATGCAGGAGCTGCCCGCCGCGACGCTGTGGGCGCACCCGCGCGGCGCGCGGCACCTGATCGACCCGCGCGCGCTGTACCAGGGCGCGCTGGCCGTCTATGGCGAGGAGGAAATGCAGCGCTCCTACGGCCGCCTGGTGCCGGTGGACGCGGCGCGCGTGCGCACCACCGAGGAAGGCATGGTGCTGGACCTGGCCGGCCGCAAGTTGCGCGTGCTGGACACGCCCGGCCACGCGCGGCACCACCACTGCCTCTGGGACGAGACCAGCCGCGGCGTCTTCACCGGCGACACCTTCGGGCTGAGCTACCGGGAATTCGACGTGGACGGCCGCGCCTGGATATTCCCGACCTCCACACCGGTGCAGTTCGAGCCGGGGCCGCTGGGGGAGTCGGTGAGGCGGATTGCGGCTTTGAATCCGGAGAAGCTCTATCTCACGCACTTTGGGTGCGTGCGGGATGTGGCGCGGCTGGAGGGGCTGTTCCTGGAATTGCTCGACGGGATGGTGACGCTGGCGCTGCTGCTGCGGGAGGCGCCGGAGCGGCATGAGAAGCTGAAGGAGGAGTTGTTTGATCTGTATCTGGGTAGTCTGCGGGTGCATGGGTGCGGGCTGACGGACGAGCAGATCCATTCCCTGCTGGAAATGGATCTGGAGCTTAATGCGCAGGGGATTGGGGTTTGGTTGTTGAAAATTTAAAACAATGTCTTTAATGAAAATCGCTGGCGATCTCTATCAACATATAATTTAAACAATTAAAACTTTACGCACCAACATATTTAAAATAAGCGATCGCTATTATGCCCACATAAAAATAATATTGAAATTCTGCATATTTAACCCGTTATCCTCAACCAAGCATGCTACAATGTGTTGCCTACAGCAATCTTTGCATAAGGAGTCAGCATGATACCGCTTGAGGACATATACAACAAAGGCGTTAATCTATTGCTTGGATCAGGCGCTTCGTTTGGCCTTTTCCCAACATTGCAACTTGGAATTACGAATGAATCAGGGAAAAGTTGGACTTTAGAAGAACTTGCTACAGTATTTGAATTAACAGAAGATCAGCGATATATTCCGTTGTTTATGCATTATTACACACAGTGCATTCTTCCAGCGCAACGCTTTTCCATTCCATCCACCACAGACAATACTGGTAAAACTGTCATCGAAAATTATCGGTTGTTCTTGCAAACACTACTTGCGCTCGTTCAGCGCCGTCAGTCATTGGACAAAAGATGCAACGTCTTTACCACAAACTATGATGGCTGCATTCCTCTTGTAGCAGATGACCTTATCAACTCAGGCACACATGACTTTTTGATCAATGACGGCACACGAGGGTTTCGCACAAAGATATTGGAAGCGCGAAATTTCAACAGTTATTTATGTCACAGTGGCGTTTTCGACCGACACAGCAGCAGCATCCCACAAATTAACTTAATTCACTTGCATGGATCAGTCTACTGGAAAAAGTCGCGTGGCCGCATTGAAGTAGATTACAACACTCAACAAACACCTTTGCTAGACAGCGTTGCAACAGAGAAGTTATCCGCATTTTCAAATGTTTTAGGCAATCCCAAAAAAAGTGTGTCAGACTTACCAATGCCAGAATTTTCCAAGCCAGAACTTGAGAAGTTCAAGGCAGCATACGATCAAATACCGATAGTAAACCCTACCAAATGGAAATTTCACGAGACAGTTTATGATGAACATTATTATCAAATGCTTCGCATGCTCAGCTACGAATTAGAAAAGCCGAACGCCGTGCTCATTACATTCGGCTTTTCTTTTGCTGACGAACATATTCTTAATCTAGTCAAACGCTCCCTTTCAAATCCACGTCTCCAAGTATATGTATGCTGCTATGACGCCGCATCTCACAGCAGAATGTTAGAGCACTTTTGCCAACATCCTAATGTAACATGCCTAACCCTCCAAGAAGGCATACCTATGTCTTTTACCGAATTCAATAACCAAGTTTTTCGCATAAAACAATCAAGCATTGATTCCGAAAAAACGTCGTCTGCAGAAAAGACTGAAGACACAGACAATGATTTTTTGAAAGCAAAATAACATGAGCATTCGCATTGGAGAAGTTATTGGTGTCCAAGGCATCAGGATTACCCTAAGAATTGATGAAGACTCCAATCATGAAGTACTATTTTATGAAGGACAGAAATATAAGGGCGTCTCCATTCGAGAATATATATCCATACAGCGCGGCTTTCGCGACATAATTTGCATTATTGAAGGAGAATATTTAGACGAAAGCAGAGTTGAAAGCAGCAACGGAAAATTAGGTTATATACGCAAAGTTGAAGCAAGGCCTATCGGATTTTTTGATACAGATGGATTCCAGCAAGGCATTAAGTTTATGCCGATGATCCAAGATCCCGCATATCTTTTGCCTGAAAGCAAAATTGCTTCAATTTTTGACCGAAGCAAGGCAGGCGATAATTTCCAAATCGGAAAGATGTTAAAAGAGGATATCCCAGTCAGCTTGCCATGGCGACGCTTATTCAATAGTCACATTGGTATTTTTGGAAACACGGGCAGCGGGAAGTCCAACACATTGGCAAAGCTTTATACAGTTCTATTTAACAACAAACTTCACTCGATAGTGGGGAAAAGCAGATTTGTTATTATTGACTTTAACGGCGAATACACTGGAAACCAACTTGCCCCCAACACCGAAAAGATTGTTTATTCCCTATCAACCCGCCCTTTGAAAGACACCGAACAGCAGAACAATAAATCTGTTTTTCCTTTAGAAAGCGATGAATTCTGGGATACTGAAACACTATCCCTTCTTTTTCAAGCCACCACCAATACTCAACGCCCTTTTCTTAATCGAGTAATTGAAGGAAGGCGACGCTATGAAAAAAGCAACGACTCCATTAATGCATATGCCAAGAAAAAATTTCGAGATGCCTTTTGCGCAGGACAACCCAAGGCAGCCACTCTAGATTTAATGAGAACCATAGCTCGAGTCGCCAACAATCAAGAGTTAATCCAAGCACTTAAGAATGTAAATTGGCACTCGTTGTATTCAAAATTTTTTCAAGGAAACATTTACTTTAACACTGACGGTTCGGAATACGACAAAAATATATTAACCACCGTTGACTCCTTGGATGTATCCACACTTGATGCATTTGATCAGTTAATTATTCGAGTTAACTTGCAGCTAATTGGAGACCTCATTAACGGCTATGTTCAATTCGATCACATTCAACCCCTTTTAAAAAGAATCGAATCCTCGCTGGTGAGTTTAAGAAGGGTGATAAGCGTAGGAGATGGAGTTGCCATTGAAAAACTCGTCACCGTAATATCTCTCCGACGCTGCAATAATGAAATCAAAAAGGTACTTCCGTTACTTTTCGCGAAGCACTACTACAACTCTCACCGCCACACGGTCAATACCCCTCCAGATAAAACGATGCATCTCATTATTGATGAAGCACATAACATTCTATCCCAGCAGTCCAATCGTGAAAGTGAAAGTTGGAAAGACTACCGACTAGAGCAGTTTGAAGAGATTATAAAAGAAGGTCGGAAATTTGGCGTATTTATCACAGTATCTAGTCAACGCCCCGCTGACATTTCGCCAACTATCGTCTCACAGCTCCATAACTTCTTCATACATCGGCTTGTTAATGAGAGAGATCTTTTTCTTATGGACAACTCCATAAGCACTCTGGATAATATTTCAAGGAGCTTGATTCCCGGACTTGCCCAAGGTAGTTGTGTTGCAACAGGAACAGCATTTGAACTTCCAATGCTACTTCAGGTGGATCGACTGCCGCATGATAAACAGCCAGCGAGCGAGGATGTAAATCTAGAAATTCTTTGGAGCTAAACTAGACGCAACTCAAAATTCACCTTCAGCCCTCAGATTTTCGCGACCTGCGGAGACAGCCTTTTCAAATCCTTAGCATCAGGAAAGCTCAACACATAACAATGGCTAGATAATATTTGTGCCAAGAGAATCCCTAACCACTTTCGGCTCAATTTTTCTTTTGTGAAACGAAAGGCCCCTCATGGCAGACATCGCCTTCGGTTTGGATGAACGAGTCTTCGTGATCACCGGCGCCGCCCAAGGCATCGGCGCCGCCTGCGCGCGGCGCCTGGTGATCGACGGCGCCCGCGTGGCGCTGTGGGACCTCGCCGACGACGCCGGCCGCGCCCTGGCCGACGAGCTGGGCAGCGAGGACGGCCTCGCGCTGTACCAGCGCTGCGACGTGTCCAGCGCCGCCGACGTGCAGGCCGCCATGGCCGCGACGCTGACCTTCTTCGGCCGCGTGGACGGTTTGATCAACAACGCCGGCATCTTCCGCGCCGCGGAGTTCCTCGACGTCACCGAGGCCGACTGGGACGCCGTCCTCAACGTCAACCTCAAAGGCGCCTTCCTGGTCGGGCAGGCCGTGGCGCGCGAGATCGTGCGCCAGGGCACGCCCGGCGCGATCGTCAACATGAGCTCGGTCAACGGCCGCACCGCCATCCCTAGCATCGCCAGCTACAACGCCAGCAAGGGCGGCATCGACCAGCTCACCCGCGCCATGGCGCTCTCGCTCGTGAAGCAGCGCATCCGCGTCAACGCCGTGGCGCCGGGCACCATCGCCACCGAGCTGGCGCGCCAGGCGGTGCTCACCAGCGAGGAGGCCAAGACGCGCATCCTCAGCCGCACGCCGATGGGGCGGCTGGGCGAGCCGGAGGAGGTGGCCAACACGGTGGCCTACCTGCTCAGCGACGCGGCCAGCTACGTCACCGGGGAGGTCGTGGTGGTGGATGGGGGGCGGATGGCGTTGAACTACACGATGCCGGCCAACTAAGACCGTCAGATTTCGGCGGCAGCCTGACAGCCTGGAGGCATGGGCGGACCGTCCCCTGCTCCGTCATTCCGGCGAAAGCCGGAATCCACGCGCGCCGATGCGCTGGAACGGCCACCAACGGCACGTGCCTGCGCCGGCCAGTGAGGCACCGCGGCGTTCGTGGATTCCGGCTTTCGCCGGAATGACGGATCAAGGTGCGGGCCGCCCGTACTGACGGGCTGCAGACGGCAGCCGATGCCCGGCCAGCTGCGCCTCCTGCGCCGTCATTCCGGCGAAAGCCGGAATCCACGCGCGCCGATGCGCTGGAATGGCCAATGCCGGCACATGCCTGCGCCGGCCAGCGAGGCACCGCGACGTTCGTGGATTCCGGCTTTCGCCGGAATGACGACGTTTCGTCTCCGGCCGCCCTTACTGGCGCGCGACGGCTGGCACACTCCCCCGCTCCCCCTTGCATTACTCAGAGGACTAAACATGCGACTCCTCCACACCATGCTGCGCGTGGGCAACCTGCAGCGCTCCATCGACTTCTACACGCAGGTGCTGGGCATGGAGCTGCTGCGCACGACGCAGCGGCCCGAGCAGCAGTACGACCTGGCCTTCGTCGGCTACGCCGGCGGCAACCCGGGCCAGGCCGAGATCGAGCTGACCTACAACTACGGCACCGAGAAATACGAGCTGGGCACGGCCTACGGCCACATCGCCATCGGCGTCGAGGACGTGGCCGCCACCTGCGCCGCCGTGCGCGAGAAGGCCGCGGCCCTGGGCGGCGCCATCACCCGCGAGCCCGGCCCGGTCAAGGGCGGCAACACCGTCATCGCCTTCATCACCGACCCGGATGGGTACAAGGTGGAGCTGATCCAGCGGGGGACCTGAACGGTCCCGATCGCGGCAGCGATCAAACAGATCCCGTCATCCCGGCGAAAGCCGGGATCCACGAACCCCGGGCCGCATCCCGGCCGGCGTGGATTCCGGCTTTCGCCGGAATGACGGGGAAACGCTGCGGCTTCGATCCACCCGACCCACCAGCGCCCAGCGATCTCCCCATGTACCAGCCCAAGCACTTCCAGCAGCACGACCCCGCCACCCTGCACGCGCTGATGCGCGCGCACCCGCTGGCGACGCTGGTGCGCACCGGCGCCGACGGCGTGCCCGTCGCCGACGTGATGCCGCTGGAACTGGTCGCCGACGCTGGCCCGCACGGCACGCTGCGCGGCCACGTGGCGCGCGCCAATCCGCTGTGGCGCGAGGCCGACGGCCAGACGGTGCTGCTGCTGTTCCACGGGCCGCAGGGCTACGTCAGCCCGGGCTGGTACCCGTCCAAGGCGCAGGACCCGCGCGTGGTGCCGACCTGGAACTACGCGCTGGCGCAGGCGCGCGGCCCGCTGCGCGCCGTCGAGGACGCCGCCTGGCTGCGCGCCGAGCTGACGCGGCTGAGCAGCCGGCACGAGGCGGCGGTGGGCGGCGACTGGAGCCTCGCCGACGCGCCGGCCGACTACGTCGAGAAGATGCTCGGCGCCATCGTCGGCATCGAGATCCTCATTGAATCCCTGGAAGGCAAGTTCAAGCTCAGCCAGAACCAGCCGGGGGTGAATCGGGATGGGGTGGAGCGGGGGCTGGAAGGGTTGGGGGCAGCGGCGCTGCTGGCGAGCATGCGGGCGACGCGGTGAGCGGCGGCTGCGCCCTGTACCTGGTCGAGGCAGACGACAGCCGATAGCTGGCCGGCTGCGCCCTCTACTTCGTCATTCCGGCGAAAGCCGGAATCCACGCGCACCGTGGCGGTGGAACGGCCGACCCTGGCAGATGCCTGCGCCGGCCAGCGAGGCACCCCGGCATTCGTGGATTCCGGCTTTCGCCGGAATGACGGATCGGGGTGCGGGAGGCCCGTACTGACGGGCTACCACGTCAAGGCCAAGAGTGGCCCGGAGAGAAGCCGCGTCACCCCCGCAACGCCTGCGCCTCCCGCGCCAGCTGCGTGATCCGTCCCCAGTCCCCGGCCGCCACTGCGTCCGCCGGCGTCAGCCAGGAGCCGCCGCAGACCTTGACGTTGGGCAGCGCCAGGAACTCCGGCGCGTTCTGCGGCGTCAGGCCGCCGGTGGGGCAGAACACCACGTCGGTGAACGGCCCGCCCAGGGCTTTGAGCATCGGGATGCCGCCCGCCGCCGTCGCCGGGAAGAATTTCAAAAAGCTCAGCCCGTCCGCATTGGCGGCCATCACCTCGCTGGCGGTGGCGACGCCGGGCAGCAGCGGCAGCCCGATCTCGCGGCACTCCAGGCTGATCTCCGAGACGTAGCCCGGCGTCACCGCGAACTGGCAGCCGGCGTCGCGCGCGGCGCGGGCATCCGCCACCGAGCGCACCGTGCCGGCGCCGACGATGGCCTCCGGCACCTCGCGCGCGATCAGCTCCATGCACTCCAGCGCCACCGGGGTGCGCAGCGTCACCTCCAGCACGCGCACGCCGCCGGCCACCAGCGCCTGCGCCATCGGCACGGCGTCCTGCACGCGCTGCAGGACGATGACGGGAATGACCGGCCCATACCCGGCCAGCTCCAAAGCGTTGTTCACAGCCATGTGCAGGCGCCCTCCTCGGCGCTGTTGACGTTGCGGCGCATGCCGCCGAAAAGCTCGCGGCCCAGGCCGTGGGCGTTGTCCGCGGCCTGTTCCGGAGAGAGGGTTTCAACCGGGCGCGCGGCCCATTCGGCATCGTCGATCAGCACCTGCAGCGTGCCGGCGACGGCGTCGAGCCGGATCAGGTCGCCGTCGCGCACCCGCGCCAGCGGCCCGCCGTCCAGCGCCTCGGGCGTGACGTGGATGGCCGCGGGCACCTTCCCCGACGCACCGCTCATGCGCCCGTCGGTGACCAGTGCCACCATGTAGCCCTTGCCCTGCAGCACCGCCAGCGGCGGCGTCAGCTTGTGCAGCTCGGGCATGCCGTTGGCGCGCGGGCCCTGGAAGCGCACCACGGTGACCACGTCGCGATCCAGCTCGCCGGCCTTGAAGGCGGCCATGAGCGCTTCCTGCGAGTCGAAGACGCGCGCCGGCGCCTCGACCACGTGCCGGTCCGCCGGCACCGCCGACACCTTGATGACGCTGCGCCCCAGGTTGCCGGTGAGCAGCTTCAGTCCGCCCGTGGCCGAGAACGGCGCGCCGTGCGTGCGCACGATGGCCGGGTCGATCGGCGACGGCGGCAGCGCGCGCCAGGAAAGCCGGCCGTCGTCGCGCACCGGCACCTGGGTGTAGGCGCCGATGCCGCCGGGCGAGACGGTCGCCACGTCCGGGTGCAGGCAGCCGCCTTCGAGCAGCTCGCGCAGCACGAAGCCGGGGCCGCCGGCGCGCTGGAACTCGTTCACGTCGGCACTGCCGTTCGGATAGACCCGCGCCAGCAGCGGCACCACCGCGGAGAGGTCGGCGAAGTCGCTCCAGTTGATGAGGATGCCGGCCGAGCGCGCCACGGCCACCCAGTGGATGAGATGGTTGGTCGAGCCGCCGGTGGCCAGCAGCGCCACCAGCGCGTTGACGATCACGCGCTCGTCCACCTGCTCGCCGATGCACTGCTTGCGCTGCACCAGCGACAAGGCGGTGCGCACGGCCTCGCGGGTGAGGTCCTCGCGCAGCGGGTCGCTGGGCTGGATGAAGGCGGCGCCGGGCACGTGCAGGCCCATGGCTTCCATCAGCATCTGGTTGCTGTTGGCCGTGCCGTAGAAGGTGCAGGTGCCGGGGCCGTGGTAGGCGGCGCTCTCGGCCTGCAGCAGCGCGTCGCGCCCCACCTTGCCTTGCGCGTACTCCTCGCGCACGTGCGACTTCTCGGTGTTGGACAAGCCGCTGCTCATCGGCCCGCCGGGCACGAACACGCAGGGCAGGTGCCCGAAGTGCAGCGCGCCGATGAGCAGGCCCGGGACGATCTTGTCGCAGATGCCCAGCAGCAGCGCCGCGTCGAACACGTCGTGGCTGAGCGCGATGGCCGTGCCCATGGCGATGGTGTCCCGCGAGAAGAGGCTGAGCTCCATGCCGGGCGTGCCCTGGGTGACGCCGTCGCACATCGCCGGCACCCCGCCGGCCACCTGCAGCGTCGCGCCGTTCCTGCGGGCCTCGTCGCGCAGCAGCGGCGGGTAGCTCTCGTACGGGTGGTGCGCCGACAGCATGTCGTTGTAGGCCGTGACCACGCCGAGGTTGGGCGCGCGCTCGGCCACGATCTTGAACTTGTCGCTGCTCGGCAGCGCGGCGAAGGCGTGCGCGACGTTGGCGCAGCCCAGGCGGTCGCTGCCGCGCTGGCGGCCGGCCAGGCGCCGTACCTGCGCCAGGTAGGCGCCGCGCGTGGCGGCACTGCGCTCGCGGATGCGATCGGTGATGTCGAGGATGGCGTTCTTCATGAGCGTGGCGGCGTCCTGTAACCCGGTTACTCATTCTGGCGTAACCGGGTTACATGGTCAATCGTGTGGAGTTTTTGGGGGCGGGCAAGCGAGGCACCCGCTACGCTGCCTGTCATGAACGAGGCTGTTCTGCACGAAGCCCTGCGGCTGCGCGACCCGGCCGCGCTGCTGGCGCAGGTGCTGCGGCAGTGGGAGGACTTCGGGCGCGGCGACCTGTGGGTGTTCGGCTATGCGTCGCTGATCTGGCGCCCGGAGTTCGAGGCCGAGGAGTCGCGGCAGGCGCAGGTGTTCGGCTACCACCGCGCGCTGCGCATGCGCTCGCGCATCAACCGTGGCACGCCGGAGCGCCCGGGCCTGGTCTATGCGCTGGTGCCCGGCGGCTGCTGCCGCGGCGTGGTGTACCGGCTGGCGGCGGGGCGCGTCGAGGAGGAATTGCCGCGGCTGTGGGCGCGCGAGATGCCGACCGGCGTGTACGACCCGCGCTGGCTGCGCTGCGCCACGGCGCAGGGCCCGGTGCGGGCGCTGGCCTTCACGCTGAGCCGGCGCAGCCCGGCCTACACCGGCCAGCTCAACGAGGACGAGCTGCTGGAGGTGCTGCGCCACGCGCGTGGCTGCTTCGGCACCACGCTGGAGTACGTGCACCTCACGGCCACCGCCCTGCGCCGCCACGGCATGCCCGACCGCGAGAGCGAGCGGCTGCTGGCGCTGGCGCGAAGGCATCGGTTGATCGACAGGGAGTGATTTCGGCTGCGTTTGAACGTGAACCTACACGTTCGCCCCACACATCCCTTCGCCCCGAATCCCCACCCGTTCGCCCTGAGGTATCGAAGGGTGAAGCCGTCAGGCTCGGATGCCCGCACACAGTGCGGGCCGTTCATCCTTCGATACCTCAGGACGAACGGAATACTTGCCTGTCCTTGTTTGGGCCTGCATGGACTTGTCGAGAAGGAAAACCCGCCGTCAGAACGCCGGCGGCGCCGGCGCGAAGGCGCGGGGCGCGGGCACCTGGTGCAGCCGGTGCGCGTCCTGCAGCGACTCCAGGTCGAGCTGCGTGCCGGGGTCGTCCACGTCCACGCCGCAGGACGGGTAGCGCGCCACCAGGCGGCGCGCGCCGCTGTCGTCGGGCAGCTGGACCAGCTCCGAGTACAGCTCGGCGGCGAAGCCCACCGGGTGGCCGCGCCGGCCGGCGTGCTGCGCGTAGGTCACGGCATGCACGCGCAGCGCCTGCGCCACGGCCTTGAGCGTGGCCGGCTGCACCAGCGGCATGTCCGCCGGCAGCACGACCCAGCCCGAGGCGTCGGGCCGCGTGCCGACGCCGGCGGCGATGCACTCGCCCAGGCCCGGGGCGACCTTGCGGCCGTCGGGCAGCCTCGTTTCCGGCAGCACCACCACGTCGCGCGCGGCCACCAGCGCGCGAGCGCTGGCCTCGAGCACCGGCGTGGTCACCACCAGCACCGGCAGCTCGCTGGCCACGGCCTGGCGCAGCGTGGCGTCGAGCATCTCGGCGTCATCGAGCTGGCGCGGGGCGCGCAGCGGCCCGTAGAAACGGCTGCCCCGGCCTGCGGCAAGCACGACGATCGTGGGGCAGAACGCCCGGTCCAGCACCATTTGAGAATCCTCCGCAACACCCGTCCGGCGTGCAATGGGCGCAGTCTCGTTGCAGTGCAGCAAGAATCACAGTGGGAATCGCCCCTAGGGGGGACCTCGCAAGGGGGATGCCCTGTCCCCGGGTTTATCCTGTGGCGATGGACACCCGACTTGCAGATTTGCGCAAGAGCTACGAGCGCGCCGAGCTCGATGAGACCGCCTCCCAGGCCGACCCGCTGCAGCAATTCGAGCTCTGGCTGCAGCAAGCGCTGGAAGCGCAGCTGCCCGAGCCCAACGCGATGACGGTGGCCACCGTCGGCGCCGACGGGCGGCCTTCGACCCGCGTGGTGCTGATCAAGGGCTGCGACGCGCGCGGCATCGTCTGGTACACGAATTACGACAGCCGCAAGGGCCGCGAGCTGGCCGCGCACCCTTTCGCGGCGCTGCAGTTCCACTGGGTCGAGCTGGAGCGCGTGGTGCGCATCGAGGGCCGGGTGGAGAAGGTCAGCGACGCGGAATCGGACGCCTATTTCGCCTCGCGCCCGCTGGACTCGCGCCTGGGCGCGTGGGCCTCGCCGCAGAGCCAGGTGATCAGCGGCCGCGCCGTGCTGGTGGCCAACGCCGCCAAGGCCGGCGTGCGCTTCGGCCTGAACCCGCCGCGCCCGCCGCACTGGGGCGGCTACCGCCTGGTGCCGGACCGCTGGGAGTTCTGGCAGGGCCGCAAGTCGCGGCTGCACGACCGGCTGCAGTACCGGCTGGAGGGCGGGGCGTGGATCAGGGAGCGGCTGGCGCCGTGACTTGACTGGGGTCCTCCGCCCGCTTGTTACTTGCTCGCGAAACAACCCGTTCGCCCTGAGGTATCGAAGGGTGAAGCCGCAAGGCTGGCCTGCAGGCCAGGAGCCGTCGGTTTCATGAACCGTTCGGACTGAGGTATCGAAGGCCGAATCCGGTAGGCTCGAATGGCGGCACCACGGTGCGGGCCGTCCACCCTTCGATACCTCAGGGCGAACGGAGTGAGTTGCTCAAGACGAATGCGCAGGCATCACGCCGCCCTCACCCGCTCCCTGAACGTCTTCCTGAACTTCTCCACCTTCGGCGCCACCACGAAGGCGCAGTAGCCCTGGCCGGGGTGGTTCGCGAAGTAGTGCTGGTGGTAGTCCTCGGCGCGGGAGTAGCTCGCTTCGGGCATCAGCTCCGTCACCACCCGGCCGCCCGATGCCGCGTTGACCTCGGCCAGCACCTCGCGCGCCACCGCCGCCTGTTCTTCACCGTGGGTGTAGATGCCGGAGCGGTACTGCGGCCCCACGTCGTTGCCCTGGCGGTTGCGCGTGGTCGGGTCGTGGATGGTGAAGAAGATCTCCAGCACCTCGCGCAGCGAAATGCGCTCCGGGTCGAAGGTGACGCGCACCACCTCGGCGTGGCCGGTGTCGCCGTTGCACACCTGCTCGTAGGTCGGGCGCGGCACGTGGCCGTTGCTGTAACCCGATTCCACCGCCAGCACCCCATCGACCAGCTCGTACACCGCCTCCAGGCACCAGAAGCAGCCGCCGCCCAGGGTGATCGTCTCGGAAGCCATGCGTCGTCCTTTCGCAAGTGCGGCCGCTCCATGCGGCCGCTTCGGGACGATTCTGCGGCCCGGACCAGAGCCCTTGCGGGCGGGTCCGGGTTCCGGCTCAGTGCATCACGGCTGGTAGGTGATGCGGTAGATGGCGCCGACGTAGTCGTCGGAGACCAGCAGCGAGCCGTCCTTCATCACCGCCACGTCCACCGGGCGGCCGCGCAGCGTGCCCTCCTCGTCGAGCCAGCCGCTGGCGAAGACCTCGGTCTTGTCGGCGGTGCCGTCGGGCTTGAGCGAGGTGAACAGCAGCTGCGCGCCGTTGGGCTTGGTGCGGTTCCACGAGCCGTGCTGCGCCGAGAAGATGCCGCCCTGGTACTTCGCCGGAAACTGCCGGCCCGTGTAGAAGGTCAGGCCCAGGTCGGCGGCGTGCGCCTCGGTGAGCACCTGCGCGGCCGTGATGTTGGGCGGCAGCGGGTCCTTGTCGTAGCCGTGCTCGGTGATGCGGGTCTTGCCCTGGATCCACGGGTAGCCGAAGAACTGCCCCGGCTTGGTGGCGCGGTTGATCTCGCCGTGGGGAATGTCGTCGCCCATGCCGTCGGTCTGGTTGTCGGTGAACCAGAGCGAGCCGTCCTTGGGGTTGAAGGCCTGGCCCACGGAGTTGCGGATGCCCGTGGCATAGACCTCGCGCTTGCTGCCGTCGAAGGCGTTCATGCGCACGATGCCGCCGATGCCCCACTTGTTGTAGTGCGCCAGCTTGTCGCGCGGCTGCACGTTGAAGGGCTGGCCCAGCGTGACGTAGAGCATGCCGTCGGGCCCGACGCGGCAGGTGCGCGCGCCGTGGTTGAAGCTCTCGTCCTCCACCGGGATCAGCCCGCCCTGCGGCACGACCTCGATCACGGCCACGTCCGGGCCCTCGTAGAAGAACTCGGCCGCGGGGAAGTTGAGGATGCGGTTGTGCTCGGCAACGATCAGGAAGCCGTCCTTGGTCCAGCACACGCCGTTGGGGTTGGTGAACTTCAGGCTCGGCGCGAAGGCCTTCACCTCGTCGGCATAGCCGTCGGAGTTGCGGTCCGTGACGGCCCAGACCGTCGTCTTGCGCGTGCCCACGAACAGCATGTTGGCCGTGGGCGCCACGGCCATGTGGCGCGCGTCGGGCACGACGGCATAGAGGTCGATCTTGAAGCCCGGCGGCAGCTTCACGCGCTTGAGGTTCTCGCGGATGGCGTTGGCGTTGCGCCCCTCCTGCGGCACGGGCGGGATGTTGAGGTCGGTGCCCGAGACCTTGAACTGCTTGAGCTTTTCGATGTTGACGTTGGGCGGCAGCGGCGCCTGTTGCGCCTGCGCCTGCAGCGAGGCGCCGGCCAGCAGCGCGGCCGCGGCCGCGGCGGTGGCCAGCAGGCCCGGCTTGAACGGGTGACGGATGGACTTCATCGGTTCTTGTCTCCACCAGTGGGCCGCGGCGGCCGCCACACGGGCCGCCACGGGAGCCCGGCGTCTTGCCGCGCCGGGCGAGGCCACTGTGAGCGCGCCCGCAACCACGTGTCAGATGGGACAAGCCCCAATGCCGCGGCGCCGTGCGCCGTGCTGGTGCCGCCGCGGCGTGCCGTTTCAGCGCAGTGACAGTTCCACCCGCGGTGTCCAGGGGCCGGCCCGCCCGTCCGCGCCGTCCTCGTCCTTCTTCGTGTCCGGCTCGCGCAGCCGCGGCGCGGCCACGAACAGCCGCTGCCCGTCCACGCCCGCGGCCGTGAGCGCGTCGCGCACCGCCAGCGCGCGCTGCACCGCGAGCGAGCGCGCGCCTTCGGGCGTGACGGGAATGGCGGCCAGCAGCCGCTGCTCGATCTCCGCCGGCGGCAGCTCGCGCGCCAGGCCGATGAAGTTGCGCGGCTTGTCGGGCAGCGCCGTGTCGGCATAGACGCGGCGCAGCAGCCGCTCGCGCTCCTGCGGCGTGGGCGGCGCCAGCTCGGCCTGGCCGGTGGAGGTGCCCGCGCGCAGCGCCAGCTTGCGCTGCTCGGCGCGGATGCGTGCCTCCAGCTGCGCGCGGCGGATGCCGTCGCCTTCCGCCACCGGGTCGGCCTCGCCGGTGATGGTGGTCTGCAGCGAGGGCTTTTCCTTGAGCGCCTCGGCCGCGCGCTGCAGCACCTCCTGGCCGGCGGGCGCGGGCAGCGCGCTGCCGGGGTCGAAGGGCACGCGGCTCAGGTCCGGGCCGCCCGCGCCGGCCAGCAGCGCGAAGGGCGAGGTCACGGCCTTGAGCAGCAGGTTGCCGATGAGGCGCAGCACGATGCCGCCGATGCTGAACTGCGGGTCGTTGAGGCTGCCGCTGATGGGCAGGTCCAGGTCGATGTTGCCGTTGCGATCCTTGAGCAGCGACACCGCCAGCAGCACCGGCAGCCTGGTGGCGCTGGGCGACTCGACGCGCTCGCCGAAGGTCAGCTGGTTGAGCGTGAGACGGTTGCTGGCCTGCAGCCGGCCCTCGTTGTCGATCCTGTAGCCCAGGTCCACGCTGAGCTTGCCCTGCTCGATGGCGTAGCCGGCGTACTTGGCGGCGTAGGGCGTGAGCGGCGGCAGCTCCAGCCCGGTGGCGCGCGCGCGCAAATCGAGCTCGGGCGGATCGGCCAGCGGGTTGAGCGCGCCCTGGATGTCGAGCAGCGCGCTGCCGGCGGCGCGGCCGCGCAGGCTCAGCGCCGCCATGGCGGGCTGGTCCGAGCGCAAGGGCCCCAGCGTGCCGCTCAGCTCGGTGAGCTCGGCGCTGTAGTTCGGGCGCACGAAGCGGTCGTTGAAGTCCACCCGGCCGTTGACCAGCGTGGTCGTGCCCAGCGCCAGGTCCACGGGCAGCTCGCGCGTGCGGTTCACCGCCGGGCCGACCGTGACGTTGCCGCGCGCCGTGGCGGGCGCGGCCGCCGGCGCCGACGCCGCCGGCGCCGCGGCGGCTGCGCTGTCCAGCTGCACCGGCCGCCCGCGCAGGTCCTGCAGGTTGAAGCGCCCCTCCTCCGTGACGACCACGCGCGCATAGAAGTCCGACAGCGTCGCGGCGTCCAGCCGCACGCGCGGCTTGGCACCGGGTTGCACGGCGGCGTCCAGCCCCTTGAGCGTGAGCGCCTGCCAGCTCAGCAGCTCGTCGCCCGAAGCCCGGTCGCGCGCGGCCACGGCCTGCACGCCACCCAGCAGCGCGTCGCCGCGCACCTGCACGCGCAGGCCGTCGGCGGCGTTGGCGAGGGCCAGCTCGCCGTCGAAGCCGCCCTCGGCATGCCGCAGCACCAGCGGCAGGTCGGCGCCGGCGTAGGACTGCAGCAGGTGCAGTGGCAGCCGCTCGATGCGCCAGCGCCCGTCCAGCGCCAGCGGCGCGGGCTGCAGCCGGCCGCGCCACTGCACGCGCGCGGCCTCGGGCTGGCGCCGGCGCGGGTCGCGGATCTCGCGCAGCTCCAGTGACAGGCTGCCGGCGCGCTGTCCGGCCGCCAGCGGCCACTGCAGGTCCTGCAGCGCCAGCTGCAGCCGGCTCGCGGCCAGCTGCACGGGCGGCGCCTGCGGCGCGGGCTGCGCGTCGCGCCAGTCCACGCGGCCGTCGTCGATCTGCAATTGGCGCAGCTTCACCGCCCAGCCCCCGGACGCGGACGCGGAGGCGGCGGGCGCCGGCGCGGGGGCGGAGGCCGCGGCCGGCGGACCCCAGGACGCCGCGTTGAGCCGGCCCTGCGCGTCGCGCGCGAGCTGCAGCATCGGCGCCTGCAGGCGCAGCCGGCCGATCTCGGCCTCGCGCCGCGGCAGCGTCACGCGCACCTCCTCCAGCGCCAGCGCGTCCCAGGCGGCCAGCGGCGCCGCGGCGCGGGGCGCGTCGGGGTCGAGCAGGCGCAGCGCCTCCAGGCGCGCCTGCGCCAGCTCCGCGCTCTGCAGGCCGTCACGGGTCCAGCGCAGCCGGCCCTGGGCGCCGAGGCGGCCTTCCAGCCGCGGGCGCAGCGCTTGCGCCAGCACGGGGGCGAGCGGTCCCAGCGGCAGCCCCTTCAGTTCGAAACCCAGCGCGCCGCCCGCGGCGGCGGCCTCGCCGGAGAGCTTCAGACTGGCGGGCGGGATGCCCTCGCCTTCTTCGGGCCGCAGCAGCGCCTGCGCCTCGAAGGGCAGGACCTTGTCCTTGTCCAGCGGCCACTGGAGGGCCTGCGCCTGGGCGTCGAGCTGCTCCACGCGCCAGCGCAGTTTCAACATCTCGTCGCGCCAGTGCAGCGCGGCGCCCTTGACCTCCACCGTCTTGGCCGACACGGCCCAGCCGGGCTCGGCGGCGCCGGCCGGCGCGACCTTGTCGGCGGGCTTGTCGGCGGGCTTGCGCTCCGGCGCCAGCGCCGGCAACAGCCGCCCCCTCGCGTCCCGCCCGGCGTGCAAGGTAAGACCGTCGAGGAGCACGGGGCCGAGGGCGATGCGGCGCTGCAGCGGCTGCGAGGGTTCGATCTCCACCTGCAGCGACTTCCAGGCCAGCAGCGGCGCGTCCCGGCCGTCATGCAGGGCCAGGTCCTGCGCGTTGATGCGGCCTTGCAGGTCGAGCTGCGGCGCGCCGTCTTCGGCCAGGCGAAAACGCAGCTGCAGCTGGGCGCCGAGCCGGCCATCGCGCAGCTTCCATGCCGGCGGCAGGTAGGCGGCAAAGGGCGCGAGCTCCAGCGCGTCGAAGCGCAGCTCCAGGCTGCTGTCGCGGTGCTGCGAGAACGGGGTGGCGCTGGCGCCGCTGTCGAAGCGGCTGCCGTCGAGCACGAAGGCCAGGCGCGGCTGCACCTGCGTCGCCACGTCCGCCGGCAGGCTGGAGATGAAGGGCAGCGCCAGCTGCAGCTCGCGCAGCTCGTGGCGCGCGCCGCGGGCCGCGTCCTCGACGTCCAGCGCGCCCTGCGCCAGGCGCAGGTTGTGCAGCGCGAAGCGCGGCGGCGGGCCGTCGGGCTGGGGAGCTTCCTCGGCCGGGCTCAGCCGCGCCAGGAGGTCGTCGAGGTCGGTGCCGCCGCCGGCCAGGCGTTTCACGCGCAGTTGCGGCGCGTCGATCTCCAGCTCGCTGAGCACCGGGGCGCGCTTCCACAGCGAGCTGATCTCCAGGTTCAGCGCCAGGCGCCCGATTCGCGCCTGCGGCACCGGCGCCGGCGCCGGCGCGGACGCGCCCGGGGCGGCGGCTTGCGGCGCGCCGGCCAGCGCGACGCCCTCGGCCACCAGGCGCAGGTTCCAGGGCGTGAAGCGCACCCGCTCGACGCTGAGCTCGCGGCCCAGCAGCGCGCTGCCGCGCTGCTGCAGCTGCCACTTCAGCAGCGGCGGCACGTAGAGGGCACTCAGCAGCCACAGCAGCGCCAGCGCGATCGATACGGCCGCAACGCGACGCGCTGCACGCTTTCCCTTGAGCATCTTTTGTTTTCCGTACGGAACTGGGCGGGCAGCCATGCGCACAATGC
The DNA here is from genome assembly GCF_009760915.1 of Azohydromonas aeria. Classification (GTDB taxonomy): domain Bacteria; phylum Pseudomonadota; class Gammaproteobacteria; order Burkholderiales; family Burkholderiaceae_C; genus Azohydromonas; species Azohydromonas aeria. Next base: position 33,190 of record NZ_VIDQ01000052.1, on the reverse strand, counting down.
GCGCCACCCGGGAGAGGGATTTCCAACAATGAACGAGATTGTGATGCGGCTGGGCCTGGAGGCCTGGAAGCCGGCGCTGGGCACGCTGCTGCTGCCGCCGGTGCCGGCGCTGCTGGTGCTGCTGCTGGGGCTGCTGTGGCGGCGCACGCGCGCCGGCCTGGCGCTGCTGGTGTTGAGCGCGCTGCTGCTGTGGTTCGGCGCCACCGACGTCGTGGCAGAGCGCGCCCGCGAGGTGCTGCTGCAGCCGCCGCCGGCCGTGGACCCGGCCGCGCTGCAGCGGCTGCCCGCGGCGCGCGCCACCATCGTCGTGCTCGGCGGCGGGCGCGAGGCCCGGGCGCCGGAGTACGGCGGGCCCAGCCTGACGCACCTGTCGCTGGAGCGGCTGCGCTACGGCGTGTGGCTGTCGCGCGCCAGCGGGCTGGGCGTGGGCTTCAGCGGCGGCGTGGGCCATGCGGGCGAGCCCGGCGTGGCCGAGGCCGTGGTGGCCGCGCGCATTGCGCGCGAGGAGTTCGGGCATCCGCTGCGCTGGGTCGAGGACGGCTCACGCGACACGCGCGAGAACGCCGCGCGCACCGTAGCGCTGCTGCGGCCCCGCGGCATCACGGAGCTGGTGGTGGTGACGCAGGACTGGCACATGCCGCGCGCCCTGCGCGCCTTCGAGCAGGCCGCCGCGGCCCAGGGCATGGCGCTGCGTCTGATCGCGGCGCCCGTGGGCCTGGCGCCGCGCGTCGAGCAGCCGCTGCTGCGCTGGCTGCCCAGCAGTGAAGGCTTCACCCTGTTGCGCCAGGTGCTGCGCGAGCGCATCGGGCTGCTGATGGGGTCCTGAGCACCGCTGCGCAGCGCTGAAAGGCGGGCCCCAAAAAGCGAACCCCTCCGGACCTTGCGGTGCGGAGGGGACGGGCGATTGCCACCGCCGATGGGGCTCCGGAGGTAGGCGGTCCGGGGCTCCTGGAGCGCAGAGACTGCGCCACTTGCATGAACCTGCGCGAAGCAGGCAAGGCAAAGGTAGCTCAGCGCATGAGCCGCTACAAGCTTGGCGACGGCCGGCGCAGGGGCTTCAGCCCCCGGCGCGGCCGGACATGAGACGCTCAAAAAGGCTGTCCATGCGCGCCTGCACCGCCGGCTCCATGGTGATGGTGCGGCCCCACTCGCGGCTGGTCTCGCCAGGCCACTTGTTGGTCGCGTCCAGCCCCATCTTGCCGCCCAGCCCGCTCACGGGCGAGGCGAAGTCGAGGTAGTCGATGGGCGTGTCGGGCACCAGCGTGGTGTCGCGCACCGGGTCCATGCGCGTGGTGATAGCCCAGATCACGTCGCGCCAGTCGCGGATGTTCACGTCCTCGTCCGTGACCACGATGAACTTCGTGTACATGAACTGGCGCAGGAAGCTCCACAGCCCGAACATCAGCCGCTTGGCGTGGCCCGGATAGGCCTTGCGCATCGAGATCACCGCCAGCCGGTAGCTGCAGCCTTCGGGCGGCAAATAGAAATCCGCGATCTCCGGAAACTGCTTCTGCAGGATCGGCACGAACACCTCGTTGAGCGCCACGCCCAGCACCGCGGGCTCGTCGGGCGGCTTGCCGGTGTAGGTCGAGTGGTAGACCGGGTCGCGCCGCTGCGTGAGGCGGTCCACGCGGAACACCGGAAACCAGTCCTGCTCGTTGTAGTAGCCGGTGTGGTCGCCGAACGGGCCTTCGAGCGCATGCAGGTAGCCGCCGCGCTCCCTGAGCGGCACGCCGTCCTCGCTCACGCCCTCGAAGCCCGGCTCGGCCGTCGGGATGTGGCCCTCCAGCACGATCTCGGCGCTGGCTGGCGCCTGCAGCTTGAGCGCGCCCTCGCCCACCGAGGTGTCGGCCAGCTCGGTGCGGCTGCCGCGCAGCAGGCCGGCGAACTGGTATTCGGAGAGCGTGTCGGGCACCGGCGTGACCGCGCCCAGCAGCGTGGCCGGGTCGGCGCCCAGCGCCACGGCGATCGGGAACGGCTTGCCAGGGTTGGCGCGGGCGAACTCGCGGAAGTCGAGCGCGCCGCCGCGGTGCGCCAGCCAGCGCATGATCAATTCGCGCCGCCCGATGAGCTGCTGGCGGTAGATGCCCAGGTTCTGGCGCGTGCGCGGCTGCGCCACCGACTGCGGCCCGCGCGTGATCACGAGGCCCCAGGTCAGCAGCGGGCCGGCGTCGCCGGGCCAGCACAGCTGGATCGGCAGCCGGTGCAAATCCACCTCGTCGCCCTGCAGCACCTGCGCCTGGCACAGCGGCGAGGACACGCGCGCCGGCTTCATGTCCCACAGCGCCTTGCCCATCTGCAGCAGCCGCCCGGCGTCCTTCAGGCCGCGCGGCGGCTCGGGCTCCTTGAGGCTGGCCAGCAGCCGGCCGATGTCGCGCAATTCCGACGTGTCCTGCGCGCCCATGCCCAGCGCCACGCGCCGCGGCGTGCCGAACAGGTTGCCCAGCACCGGCATGTCGTGCCCGACGGGCTTCTCGAACCACAGCGCCGGCCCGCCGGCCTGCAGCACGCGGTCGCACAAGGCCGTCATTTCGAGCTTGGGCGACACCGGCTCGCTGACGCGACGCAACTCGCCCAAGCGTTCAAGTTGCACGACAAAGTCGCGCAGATCACGGTACTTCATTACCCGCCGTTATGAAGAATGGGTTGTATATCCTTGACCGGTTATTTCAACCGTTCCTAGAATGGGTTCACCTGGCTGAGACCAGGGTTGTCCCGATCCCTCTTCAGGGGTACCGCTGCCTCGCAGCCCGTGGCGCCTTCGGCGCCGCGCTGGGGTCCGCTTTCGAGCGGACCGGCTGCCGAACCATTATCGCCGCCGCCCTCGCGGCGCCCGGAAGCCGCCTCCCTCCCGCTGGAGACGGCGCCGGACGCTGCACCGGTGGACGAAAGGAGAGCAATGACAGCGCTTGTCATGTTGCGCGCCGTGCGCGCCTCGGTCGCCGTTTTTGTGCGCGACGTCGTATCCGGGCTGATCCAGGTCAGCCACAGCACCCTGGCCCTGCTGGGCCTGACCGTGGTGGCGGTGCTGGCCTTCGCTGGCAGCCATCCCGAGCTGCGCCACGAGGCGGAGCGCGCCGCCTTCGGCTGGCTGCAGTCGCGCTACGAGGCGCGCGCCGAGCGCGAAGGCAACCTGCTGGTGTCGCTGGCGGACCCGCAAGGCGTGGCCCGCGCCACCGCGACGGACCCCAAGGAGCTTGACCGCCAGCAGGCGGCGGTGGCCAAGTGGCTGTCGCGCCGCTACCGCGTCGCGCCCGAGCCGGTGAGCCGCCTGGTGCAGGAGGCGTGGCAGGTGGGCCGCCAGGCCGGGCTGGAGCCGACGCTGATCCTGGCCATCATGGCCGTGGAATCCAGCTTCAACCCCTTCGCCCAGAGCGCCGTCGGCGCGCAGGGACTGATGCAGGTGATGACGCGGGTGCACGACGACAAGTACGAGCGCTTCGGCGGCACGCTGGCGGCCTTCGACCCGGTGACGAACCTGCGCGTGGGCGTGCAGGTGCTCAAGGAATGCATCCAGCGCGCCGGCGGCCTCGAAGCCGGGCTGCGCTACTACGTCGGCGCGGCCAACCTGGAAGACGACGGCGGCTACGCCGGCAAGGTGCTGGCCGAGCAGGCCTACCTGCGCCAGGTCGCCAGCGGCCGCGGCGTGCCCTTCAACGCGCCGATGCCGGTGGTAGCACCCGTGCGCAGCGCCCCGGTGGCCGCGGCGGAACAGGCCGCCACCGCCCCGGCCGGCGATGCCGTCATCGCCGTGCGCTGAACCCGCTGGACTGAACCGAAGGCGCGCAGGCGCCTTTTTTGTCGTCGCGCCGGCGACCGGCCCAAAGCAAAAAGCCCCTGATGGATCACCATCAGGGGCTTGCGATTGGTAGGCGCGATTGGACTCGAACCAACGACCCCCACCATGTCAAGGTGGTGCTCTAACCAGCTGAGCTACGCGCCTGTCGTTTGCTGAAGACGCTATTCTAGGACAGGTTTTGGGCGTTGCGCAAGCACCTTTAGCGAAAAATTTGAAGAAATCGTTCCGGGGCGCTTCGAGATGCTTCGGGACGCCCCGAAACGCTTCCTAGCGCCTGGCCGCGCGCCGCACGCCGCCGATGCGCTGCACCTGCGCCAGCACCTGCGCCAGCCGCGCCGCGTCGCCCACCTCGACGGTGAAGCCCAGCCGCGTGCTGCCGCCGTGTACGTCCTTGAACGACTGCATCTTCAGGTCGGTGATCTTCATCTTCTCCTTGGCGAAGAGCTCGGAGATGTCGCGCAGCAGCCCGGGGCGGTCGGCCGCCTCCACCGTCACGTCCACCGGGTAGAGCGCAGTCCCGTCGCCGCGCGGCTTGCCCCACGCCACGGCGATGACGCGCTCGGGCGCCTGGCGCGCCGCGTGGCGGAAGTTGGTGCAGTCGGCGCGGTGCACCGCCACGCCGCGCCCGCGCGTGACGATGCCGCCGATGGCGTCCGGCGGCGCCGGGCGGCAGCAGCGCGCCAGCGTGGTCAGGAGCGACTCCACCCCCACCACCAGCACGCCGCCGCGCGGCCCGCCCTCGGGCACCGTGGCGCGCTTGGTGACAAGCTCGTCGGGCGTGGGCGGCGGCTCGGCCGGACGCAGCAGCTGCTCGATGTTGCGCAGCGAGTACTCGTCCTTGCCCACCACCTCGAACAGCGCATCCGCGCTCTTGAAGCCCAGCCGCGCGGCCAGCTCTTCGAGCTTGAGCGCCGTGCGCCCCTCGCGCTGCAGCAGCTTCTCCACCGCCTCGCGCCCGCGCGCGATGGTGTCGCGCTGCGCCAGCGCGTTGAACCAGGCGCGCACCTTGGCGCGCGCGCGCGGGCTAGCTAGGTAGCCCAGCTCGGCATTGAGCCAGTCCAGCGACGGGCCGCCTTCCTTGCAGGTGTTGACCTCCACGGTCTGCCCGCTGCGCAGCGGCGTGTTCAGCGGCACCAGCGCGCCGTCCACGCGCGCGCCGCGGCAGCGGTGGCCCAGGTCGGTGTGCACGGTGTAGGCGAAGTCTACCGGCGTGGCGCCCGCGGGCAGCTCGACCACCGAGGCCTGCGGCGTGAAGACGTAGATGCGATCGTCGAAGCCGCCGCCCTTGCCCGAGTGCGCATAGTCGCGCTCCCATTCCAGCAGCTGGCGCAGCACGGCCTTGCGCGCCTCGGCCACGCGCTCCTCGAACGCGCCCGCGGCGCTGACGCCGGCATAGCCGCGCGCGCCGGCCTCCTTGTAGGCCCAGTGCGCGGCCACGCCGTACTCGGCGTGCTCGTGCATGACGCGAGTGCGGATCTGCACCTCCACCGGCCGGTCCTCGTCGTCGAGCACCACGGTGTGCAGCGACTGGTAGCCGTTGGGCTTCGGCTTGGCGATGTAGTCGTCGAATTCGCCTTCGAGCGGCCGGTAGCGCTCGTGCACGCGCGCCAGCGCCGCGTAGCACGCCGGCACGTCGGCCACGATGACGCGCAGCGCGCGCAGGTCCAGCACGCGTTCGAAGCCCAGGCGCTTGCCCTGCATCTTTTTCCAGATGCTGTAGATGTGCTTCGGGCGCCCCTGCACGGTGGCCTGCACGCCGGCCTCGGCCAGTTCCTGCGCCAGCTCGGCGCGGAAGCGCTCCACGCCCTGCTCGCGCTCGCTGCGCTTCTCGTGCAGCAGCGTGGCGATGCGCTTGTACTCGCCCGGCTGCAGGAAGCGGAAGGCCAGGTCCTCGATCTCCCACTTGATCTGCCAGATGCCCAGCCGGTTGGCCAGCGGCGCGAACACCTGCTGCGACTCCAGCGCCAGCTCGCGCGGGCACGGCTGCTTGCTCGCGGCGAACCAGCGCAGCGTCTGCAGCCGCGAGGCCAGGCGCAGCAGCACCACGCGCAGGTCGCGCGAGAAGGCCAGCAGCATCTTGCGCACGCGCTCGGTCTGCTGCGCGCGCGCGCCCTCCTCCACGCGCGCCTGGCGCGCCGCGCGCTGGATCTGCACCAGCTGCCGCGTGTGCGCCACCAGGCTCGCGTAGGACTCGCCAAACGCCTTGGCCACCACCTCCTCGGGCTTCTGCAGGTAGTCGCCGGCATAGACCAGGTAGGCCGCGGCCTGCATCGCCGGCGCCGCGCCGATGCTGCGCAGCACCGCGCACACGCCGTCGGCATGCGCCAGCGCGTCCTCGCCGGTGTCGAGCACGCGCTGCCACAGCAGCGGCTCGGCGAAGGCGCGCGCGCGCTGCAGCGCCAGCATCCCGGCATCCTCGGCCGAGAGCTGCCCCGCGTCGGCATCGGGCGGCAGCTCGGCCAGCTCGACGATGGTCGCCGGCCGCGCCGTGACCCATTCGGACTGCAGGCTCTTCATGGGGACAGCAGGAAGTCTCTTACCGCCTGCACCTGGTCCGGCTGCACCAGCATCGGCGCATGGCCCACACCCTCGAACTCCACCAGCCGCGCGCGCGGTCCACGCTGCGTCATGGCCTGCGCGGTGGCGGGCGACAGCAGGTCAGACTCCTTGCCGCGCAGCAGCAGCACCTCGCAGCGCATGGCCTCGTAGGCCTGCCACAGCGCGGCCGAGCCGGTGCGCGCCACCTGCTCCGGCGGCAGGCTCTTGAACACCTCGGCGATGCGCAGGTCGTAGTGCAGCGTCACGCCGCCGCCGTCGTCCGGGCGCAGCTGTGCCCGGCACAGCTCCAGCCACTGCTCGGAGGTGTGCGGGCCGAAGCTCTCGGAGATGCCGTGCAGGAACTCCGCGGCTTCGGCCTCGGTGTCCCAGTGGCGGTACACGCCCACGTAGTCGCCGATGCGCGCCAGGCCCTCGGCCTCGATGTCCGGGCCGACGTCGTTGATCACCATGCGCCGCAGCGGCGCATTGGCCAGCGCGCCCAGGCTCATGCCGATGAGCCCGCCCATGGACGTGCCCACCCAGTCCACCTCGCGCGCATCCAGCCGCGACAGCAGGCTGACCATGTCGGCCACGTAGTACGGCACCGCGTAGCCCATCGGATCCTTCAGCCAGTCGGAGCGCCCGCGCCCCAGCACGTCCGGGCACACCACGCGGTACTCGCCGGCCATGGCGCGCGCCAGCGTGGCGAAATCGCGCCCCTGGCGCGTGAGGCCGTGCACGCACACCAGCACGCGCTCGTTGGCCGGATCGCCCCATTCCCAGCAGGCCATGCGGTAGATCGCGCCCGGGCGCAGGCAAGGCACGTGAATCAGGCGCGGCGAATCGTTCATGATGGCTCCCGTTTTCCCTCGGCTCATCCTATCAATCCCCCTCAAGAGGTATTCATGCTCAAGGCAAAGACCGCCCTCGTCACCGGCTCCACCAGCGGCATCGGGCTGGGCATCGCGAAGGCCCTGGCGCGCCAGGGCGCCAACATCCTGCTCAACGGCTTCGGCGACACCGAGGCAGCGCTGGCCGAGGTGCGCGCGCTGGGCGTGCGCGTGGCCTACCACGGCGCCGACATGAGCAAGCCCGCGGAGATCGAGGAAATGATGCGGGCCGCCGAGGCCGAGTTCGGCGCGGTGGACATCCTGGTCAACAACGCCGGCATCCAGCACGTGGCGCCGGTGGCCAGCTTCCCGCCCGAGAAGTGGGACGCGATCATCGCCATCAACCTGAGCTCGGCCTTCCACACCACGCGGCTGGCGCTGCCGGGCATGACGCAGCGCGGCTGGGGCCGCATCATCAACGTTGCCTCGGTGCACGGCCTGGTGGCCTCGGCCGAGAAGTCGGCCTATGTCGCGGCCAAGCACGGGCTCATCGGCTTCACCAAGACGGTGGCGCTGGAGACGGCCTCCACCGGCGTCACCGCCAACGCCATCTGCCCGGGCTGGGTGCTCACGCCGCTGGTGGAGAAGCAGGTGGCCGCGCGCGCGCAGGCCGACGGCATCGACCACGAACAGGCCAAGCGCCGGCTGCTGGGCGACAAGCAGCCCTCGATGCAGTTCACCACCGCCGAGGAGCTGGGCGAGCTGGCCGTGTTCCTGTGCTCACCGGCGGCCAACAACATCCGCGGCGCGGCCTTCAACGTGGACGGGGGCTGGGTCGCGCAGTAAGGCGCGGCCCGCCTGCCCGCGCCGCAAGCGCGGGCGCGGGCGCGGTCCTACTCCATCTGGATCGAGCCGCTGACCGTGGCGCTGACCTGTCCGCGTCCGGGCTCCACCGGCAGCGACTCGTCGGCCATCGGCGCGGCCATGGCGCGGGCCTTGAACACGGGCATCGGCGGCGTGGCCGCGTCGGTGTTGATCTGCACCTCGCGCAGGTTCCAGCGGTTGAAGCCGAACTGGCGCGTGACCTCGGCGGCACGCTGCTTGTAGCGCTCGATGGCGCGCGCGCCGACCTCGCTCTCGAGCTGCTCGCGCGCCTCGCGCGACAGCGAGTAGCCCACGCGCGCGATGGTCATGCTCGTGATGCGCGGCGCCAGCTGCGCGATGGCCGCCATGTCGCGGCCCTCGACGATCAGCTCCGTGCTGCCCTGCCAGCCGCTGATGCCGCCCTTGGCGTTGTAGCGCGGGAACACCGACAGGTTGCCTGCGCGCACCTCGACCTGGCCGGGCTTGGCGACCCTGCGCGCCTCGGCCAGCGCCGCGTCCAGCGCCTGGCGCAGCGCCGACTGCACCGCGCCGGCCTCGGCGCCGTCGCGCGTGGTGCTGAAGGCGAGCGTGAGCCAGTCATTGGGCACGTCCATGCTGGCACTGGCGCTGAGCGTGAGCACGCGCTGTGGCGGCGAGACGTTGAGCGTCGTCTGCGCCTGAGCGGCCATGCCGAAGGTGGCCAGCGCAACCAATGCCAAGGATGGCAGGAACGTCAAAACTCTCATTGGGGGGGCTCCATGGAGGGGGTGGACATGCCTCTTTTAGGGGTAGCGAGGCGACACTCTGTAACGCCGCCGTGCCAAGGTTGGCACCGAAAGAGTTGTAACAGAGGTGGGAAACCGGTCAAAACCTGCTTGCCAACCTGTTCACAATGCCGCCGTTACAAATAGGGAGCCTGCCATGAACACCCCTGCCAACCCCCGACCGGACCGCGTCGTCGTGGTCGATGACGATGCGCGCATCCGCGACCTGCTGCGCCGCTACCTGACGCAGGAAGGCTTTGAAGTGCTGCTGGCCGAGGATGCCAAGGCGCTCAACCGCGTGCTCACGCGCGAGACCATCGACCTGATCGTGCTGGACCTGATGCTGCCCGGCGAGGACGGGCTGTCGATCTGCCGCCGGCTGCGCGCGGCCAACGACTCTACGCCGATCATCATGCTCACGGCCAAGGTCGAGGACGTGGACCGCATCGTCGGGCTGGAAGTCGGCGCCGACGACTACCTGCCCAAGCCCTTCAACCCGCGCGAGCTGCTGGCGCGCATCCATGCCGTGCTGCGGCGGCGCCCCGCGCTGGAGGCGCCGGGCGCGCCGTCGAAGGAGCCGCAGATCGTGACCTTCGGGCCCTTCGAGTTCGACCTGTCGCTGCGCCGCCTGACCAAGGACGGCGAGCAGATGGCGCTGACCACGGGCGAGTTCTCGATGCTCAAGGCGCTGGTGCGGCATCCGCGCCAGCCGCTGTCGCGCGACAAGCTGGCGCAGCTGGCGCGCGGGCGCGAGTTCGAGCCCTTCGACCGCAGCCTCGACGTGCAGATCTCGCGCCTGCGCAAGATGATCGAGCCCGACCCGGCGCAGCCGCGCTACATCCAGACCGTGTGGGGTGTGGGCTATGTCTTCGTCCCCGATGGCGCGAGCTGAGCCGGGCCACACCTCCACCATGTCCTCGGCCGAGGGTGTGACGCGGCAGCCCCCGGCGCCCACCACGAAGTTGCGGGCCATGCGCCGCCGGCTGCGCCGGCTGTGGCCGCGGCGCGCGCCGAGCCGGCCGCGCCAGTCGGTGGCGCTGAGCCTGTTCTGGCGCACCTTCTTCCTGCTGGCGCTGCTGCTGGGCGGCGGCATCTTCGCGTGGGTGCAGACGCTGCGCGCGCTGGAGCTGGAGCCGCGCGCGGTGCAGTCGGCGCAGCAGATCGCCAGCCTGGTGAACCTGTCGCGCGCGGCGCTGCGCTACTCCGACAGCATCCACCGCGTCGCCGTCGTCAAGACGATGAGCGAGGAGGAGGCGGTCAAGGTGCTGCCGCGCGAGCCCGGCCATCGATGGGAGCCCTTCGAGACCGACCGCTTCACGCGCCGCATCGGGCGCGAGCTGCGCGCGCGGCTGGACGAGGACACCATCCTGGCGCGCAGCGTCAACGGCGTGGACGGGCTGTGGGTGGGCTTCACCATCGAGCGCGACGCCTACTGGCTGCAGGCCGAGGCCACGCGCGTGTACCCGCTCACCGGCGGCACCTGGTTCGTCTGGGTCGGCATCGCCTTCATCGCCACGCTGCTGGGCTCGGCGGCGATCGCGCGGCTGATCAACCAGCCGCTGCGCGACCTGTCCTTTGCCGCCAGCCGCATCCGCGAGGGCGAGTACGAGTCGCAGCTTGACGAGAACACGCTCACCAGCGAGATCCGCGAGGTGAACATGGGCTTCAACCGCATGGCGCGCGAGCTGGCCAAGGTGGAGGAAGACCGCGCCGTGATGCTCGCCGGCATCTCGCACGACCTGCGCACGCCGCTGGCGCGGCTGCGCCTGGAAGCCGAGATGAGCGTCAACGACGAGGAAGCGCGGCGCAACATGGCCATGGACATCGACCAGCTCGACGCCATCATCGACAAGTTCATGGACTACGCCCGCCCGGGCGACGCGCCGCTGATCCCGGTGAACCTGTCCGGGCTGATCGAGCGCGAGGCCGCCGCGTTCCGCGACCCGACGCAGATCCGCATCAGCGCGCGCGTGGCCATCGACCTGATGGTGCTGGCCGACGACACCGAGCTCGGCCGCGTCTTCGCCAACCTGTTCGAGAACGCGCGCCGCTACGGCCGCGGCGAAGGCGGCGGCCCGGCGCTGGTGCTGGTGAGCTACACGCGCAGCGGCCCGTGGGTGGTGGTGAGCGTGCGCGACCACGGCCCCGGCGTGCCGCCGGCGCGCCTGGCGCAGCTGACCACGCCCTTCTACCGCGGCGACACGGCCCGCACCGCGGCCACCGGCGCGGGGCTGGGCCTGGCGATCGTCGACAAGTCGCTGCAGCGCATGGGCGGGCGGCTGGAGCTGGCCAACGCGCCCGACGGCGGCCTCATCGCGCACGTGCGGCTGAAGCGGGCGCCGTGAGGCAGGACGGCAAGCGCCCTTTGTGAGCCGGTAGCTGTTGCGGTTCGATAGTTACTTCGTCATCCCCGCCTTGGCGGGCATGACGACATTTCCACTTCGGTCAGCGAGCCGGGCCACCGTTGCGCCCTCAACAGCGGCTCACGCCTTGTAGAGCAGGCACACCGCCCGCGCCTCGATCGCCCGCTTCTCCCCCACCGGCCCCAGCTTCTCCGCCGTCTTGGCCTTGACGTTGACGCGCCCGGCCTCGATGCCCAGCACCTGCGCGATGCGCGCGCGCATGGCGTCGATGTGCGGCGCGAGCTTGGGTGCCTGGGCCACGATGGTGGAGTCCACGTTGGCGATGTCCCAGCCCTGGGCCCGCACCCGGCGCGCGGCCTCGGCCAGCAGCACGGCGGAGTCGGCGCCCTTGAAGGCGGCATCGGTGTCGGGGAAATGGCGGCCGATGTCGCCCAGCCCCGCCGCGCCCAGCAGCGCGTCGGTGAGCGCGTGCAGCAGCGCGTCGGCGTCCGAATGCCCCAGCAGGCCGTGCGTGTGCGGCACCGTCACGCCGCCGAGCACCAGCGGCCGCCCTTCGACCAGCTGGTGCACGTCCCAGCCCTCGCCGATGCGAAGCTGCGGGATCACCGCGCGCCTCCGTTCACGGCGGCGGCGCCGGGCATTCGGCGATCGTCGTCAGCGGGGGACAAGGCGGAGGAAGTGGCGGGAGCCATGGTCTGCAGCAGTCTTTCCGCCAGCCCGAAGTCGGCCGGCCAGGTGAGCTTGAAGTTTTCCAGCGCGCCGGGCACCAGCCGCGGGCGCAGGCCCAGCGCCTCGACCGCGCTGGCCTCGTCGGTGACCGCATCGCCCGCCTCGGCCAGCGCGCGCCGCAGCAGCCCGATGCGGAACATCTGCGGCGTCTGCGCCGCCCACTTGCCGCCGCGGTCGATGGTGGCGGCGACGCGCCCGGCCTCCTCCTGCTTGAGCGTGTCGGCCACCGGCAGCGCCAGCAGCCCGCCCACGTCGTCGTGCTCGCAGGCGGCGATCAGGTTCAGCACCCATTCCGGCCGGACCAGGCAGCGCGCCGCGTCGTGCACCAGCACCCAGTCGGCCTCGGCGGCGCCGCGTGCCAGCAGCGCTTCCAGCCCGGCCGCGACCGTGGCCGCACGGGTGGCGCCGCCGACGCGGGCGGTCCACAGGCGCGCGTCGGCGCCGGCCCGGGGCACGGCCAACTCGAAAAGGTCGTCGTCCGGCGCCAGCACCACCAGCGTGGCGGCCAGGCGCGGCACGCGCGACAAGGCGTCCAGGGTGTGGGCCACGAGCGTGCGGCCGGCGAGGGATACGTACTGCTTGGGCCGGTCGGCGCCGGAGCGGCTGCCGGTGCCGGCGCAGGGCACGAGCGCCCAGCAGCGCGGCGCCGTCCCGTGATCGAGGGTGGTCATCGGGCCGGATTCTAGAATTTGCCCCCCGCCCATCCCCGGGCGCGCCTCCTGCTGCAACCCCCCTCACGATGCAACTGCCCGCCATCGCCCCCGGCAAACGATTCACGCTGCCGCGCCCGCCGGGCTCGGCCGACGCCCTGCTGCTGGCGCGCAGCGCCCGCCAGCACGCCGACGCGAAACGGCTGCTGGCCATCGTCACCGCCGACCCCGCCGACGCGCCGCGCCTGGCCGACGAGCTCGCCTTCTTCGAACCGGGCCTGCGCGTGGCCGTGTTCCCCGACTGGGAAACGCTGCCCTACGACAACTTCAGCCCGCACCAGGACCTGATCTCCGAGCGCCTGGCCACGCTCTGGCGCATCCTGCAGCGTGACGTGGACGTGGTGCTGCTGCCCGCCACCACGGCGCTGGCGCGCCTGGCGCCGCCCAGTTTCCTGGCCGCCTACACCTTCAACTTCAAGCAGAAGCAACGCCTGGACGAGGCCTCGCTGAAAAGCCAGCTGACGCTAGCCGGCTACCAGCACGTCAGCCAAGTGGTGTCGCCCGGCGAGTACGCGGTGCGCGGCGGGCTGATCGACCTGTTCCCCATGGGCTCGACCGTGCCCTACCGGGTGGACCTGTTCGGCGACGAGGTCGATTCGATCCGCACCTTCGACCCCGACAGCCAGCGCAGCCTCTACCCCGTGCCGGAGGTGCGGCTGCTGCCCGGGCGCGAGTTCCCGATGGACGAGGCCGCGCGCACCGCCTTCCGCGCCCGCTGGCGCGAGCGGCTCGAAGGCGACCCGACGCGCTCGCGCATCTACAAGGACATTGCCGCCGGCGTCGCCAGCGCCGGCATCGAGTACTGGCTGCCGCTGTTCTTCGACCAGGTCGCCGACATCTTCGAATACCTGGGCGACACCGCCGCGCTGGCGCTGCACGGCGAGGTCGATGACGCGCTGCAGCGCTTCTGGACCGACACGCGCGAGCGGCACCGCTTCCTGCAGCACGACCCCGAGCGCCCGCTGCTGCCGCCGGAGGCCCTCTTCCTGCGCGTCGAGGATTTCTACGGCCGCGCCAACGAGCACGCCACGCTTTCGCTGCGCGGCGCGGGCGAGACCGGCTGGGCCCGGCCGCTGCCCGACGTGAGCGTGGACCGCGGCGCCACCGAGCCACTGGCGCGGCTGGAAGCGCACCTGCGCGAGACGAGCGCACGCGTGCTGCTCGTGGCCGAGAGCGAGGGCCGGCGCGAGAGCCTGCTGGAGCTGCTGCGCGACCACCGCATCGAGGTGCCCAGCGTGGCGACGCTGGCCGAGTTCGAGGCCGGCGACGAGAAGGTGGCGATCACGGCCGCGCCGCTGGCCGCGGGCTTCCTCTGGCAAGAAGCGGCCGAGGGCCGGCAGCTGGAATTCCTGACCGAGAGCGAGCTCTTCGCCGCGGCCGGCGGCGGCGCGCGCCGGCGCCGCAAGCAGGAGCAGGTCAGCAACGTCGATACGCTGATCAAGGACCTGTCCGAACTCAAGATCGGCGACCCGGTGGTGCACATGAGCCACGGCATCGGGCGCTACCAGGGCTTGCTCAACATCGACCTGGGCGACGGCCCTTCCGAGTTCCTGCACCTGGAGTACGCCGACAAGGCCACACTGTACGTGCCGGTGTCGCAGCTGCAGCTGATCAGCCGCTACACCGGCGTCAGCGCCGAGGAGGCGCCGCTGCACAAGCTGGGCTCGGCGCAGTGGGACAAGGCCAAGCGCAAGGCCGCCGAGCAGGTGCGCGACACGGCCGCGGAGCTGCTCAACCTCTACGCCCGGCGCGCCGCGCGCGAGGGTTACGCCTTCCGCTTCTCGCCGCACGACTACGAGGCCTTCGCGGCGAGCTTCGGCTTCGAGGAGACGCCGGACCAGCGCGCGGCGATCCACGCCGTGATCCAGGACCTGATCAGCCCCAAGCCGATGGATCGCCTCGTGTGCGGCGACGTGGGCTTCGGCAAGACGGAGGTGGCGCTGCGCGCCGCGTTCGTGGCCGTCACCGGCGGCAAGCAGGTGGCGCTGCTGGCGCCGACCACGCTGCTGGCCGAGCAGCACTACCAGAACATCACCGACCGCTTCGGCAAGTGGCCGGTGCGGGTGGCGGAGATGAGCCGCTTCCGCTCCGCCAAGGAGATCAAGGCGGCGATGGCGGGGCTGGCCGACGGCACCATCGACATCGTCATCGGCACCCACAAGCTGCTGAGCCCCGACGTGAAGTTCAAGCGCCTGGGCCTGCTGATCATCGACGAGGAGCACCGCTTCGGCGTGCGCCACAAGGAGGCGATGAAGGCGATGCGCGCCGAGGTGGATGTGCTCACCCTCACCGCCACGCCCATTCCCCGCACCCTGGGCATGGCGCTGGAGGGTTTGAGGGACCTGTCCGTGATCGCCACCGCGCCGCAGCGGCGATTGGCCATCAAAACCTTCGTGCGCGGCGAGAGCCAGGGCGTGATCCGCGAGGCGGTGCTGCGCGAGCTGAAGCGCGGCGGGCAGGTGTACTTCCTGCACAACGAGGTGGAGACCATCGAGGCGCGCCGGGCCAAGCTGGCCGAGCTGCTGCCCGAAGCGCGCATTGCCGTGGCGCACGGGCAGATGCCCGAGCGCGAGCTGGAGCGGGTGATGCGCGACTTCGTGGCGCAGCGCCACAACGTGCTGCTGTGCTCGACCATCATCGAGACCGGCATCGACGTGCCCAGCGCCAACACCATCGTCATCAGCCGCGCCGACAAGTTCGGCCTGGCGCAGCTGCACCAGCTGCGCGGGCGCGTCGGGCGCAGCCACCACCAGGCCTATGCCTACCTGCTGGTGCCCGACGTGGAGGGCCTGACCAAGCAGGCCGCGCAGCGCCTGGAGGCGATCCAGGCCATGGAGGAGCTGGGCAGCGGTTTCTACCTCGCCATGCACGACCTGGAGATCCGCGGCGCCGGCGAGGTGCTGGGCGAGAACCAGAGCGGCAACATGCAGGAGGTCGGCTTCCAGCTCTACAACGACATGCTGTCGGAGGCCGTCAAGGCGCTCAAGAACGGCAAGGAGCCCGACCTGCTCAGCCCCTTCAGCGCCTCCACCGAGATCAACCTGCACGCCCCGGCCCTGCTGCCCGACAGCTACTGCGGCGACGTGCACGTGCGGCTGAACCTCTACAAGCGCCTGGCCAGCGCCGAGCGCGCCAGCGAGATCGACCAGCTGCTGGAGGAAGTAACGGACCGGTTCGGGAAGCTCCCGCCGCAGGGCCAGACCCTGTTCGACACGCACCGGCTGCGCGTGCTGGCCAAGCCGTATGGCGTGCTCAAGATCGACGCGGCGCCGGCGGCGATGGTGATCACGTTCCGGCCCAACGCGCCGGTGGACCCGATGCGCATCATCGAGCTGGTGCAGAAGAACCGGCACATCAAGCTTGCGGGCAACGACAAGCTGCGCATCGAGCGCGCCACGCCCGAAGCGCGCGACCGGGCGCAGTTCATCCGCGACGTGCTGCGCTCGCTGGGCGCGCCGGCGCGGGAGACGGCGTAGCGGGCCGGGATAATCACGGGTTTTGCCTGACCCGCTGCCTGCTGCCATGTCCGACGCCCTCGCCTTCGCCCCCGGCCTGACCCTCCGCGGCTTCACGCCGCCGCTGCGCTTGAGCGACTACGGCCTCATCGCCTTCGACATGGACTCGACGCTGATCAACATCGAGTGCATCGACGAGGTCGCCGACGCCGCCGGGCGCAAGGCCGAGGTGGCGGCCATCACCGAGGCCGCCATGCGCGGCGAGATCACCGACTTCAAGGACAGCCTGCGCCGCCGTGTCGCCATGCTCCAGGGCGTGCCCGAAGGCTTCCTGCACGAGGTGTTCGAGCAGCGCCTGAAGCCCAATCCCGGCGCGAAGGAGCTCATCGACACCTGCCGCGCCGCGGGCCTGAAGACGCTGCTGGTCTCCGGCGGTTTCACCTTCTTCGCCGAGCGGGTGTGCGCGCTGCTGGGCATCGACTTCGCCCGCTCCAACGTGCTGGAGATCGTGGACGGCAAGCTCACCGGGCGCCTGGTGGACCAGGACTGGGGCGACATCTGCGACGGCGCCGAGAAGCGCCGCATGCTGCTGGCCACCTGCGCCCAGCTGGGCCTGCGCCCGGACCAGGCCATCGCCATGGGCGACGGCGCCAACGACCTGCCCATGATGGGCGCGGCCGGCCTGTCGGTGGCCTACCACGCCAAGCCCAGGGTGCGCGAGCAGGCCATGGTCGCCATCGAGACGGGCGGGCTGGACCGGCTGCTGGAGGTGGTGCGGCCCTGAGCGCCGGGCCCCGCCTGCGCGGGAGCCGGGCGTGACGCGCTTCACGCCCTGAACGCTTGCTGGCGGACGCGGCACGGAAACCGGTTCTTTTGCCGGGTCGTCCCCGAACGGGCACGGCTAGGATGCGCCGCCCGCTCTCCGGCCCGTGGCCGCCCGCCTTTCCCGAGATGTCGATCGCCGTTCCCCCGGGCGCGCCCCGCGCCCCGCTGCTGACCGAGCTGTGCCGCGAGGCGCTGGTGCTGGCCTTCGGCGCGTTCCTGATCGTGGCGCTGAGCGCCGCGGCGGCGCTGATGCTGTGGCGCAGCCGCGAGGACGCGCTGTCCACCTGGCGGCTGTACCTGCAGAACTTCTCCGCCACCGCGGCCGAGCATGCCGCGCAGTCGCTGCGCACCGCCGACTACGCGCTGGGCGCCATCGTGGACCGCGTGCAGGCGCAGGGCGTGGACAGCGAGCAGCGGCTGCGCGAGCTGGCGCGCAGCCGGGCGACGTTCGAACTCATCCGCGAGCGCGCCGCCGAGATCGCGCTGCTGGACGTGACCACCCTGGTGGCACTGGACGGCGAGGTGCTGAACTTCAGCCGCAGCTTCCCGCCTCCGGCCATCAACCTGGCCGACCGCGACTACGTGAAGGCGCACCTGGCCGACCCGGACCTGGCGCTGTTCGTGTCGGCGCCGGTGCGCAACCGCGGCACCGGGCGCTGGACCTTCTACCTGGCGCGCAAGATCCGCGCGCCGTCGGGACAGCCCATCGGGCTGGCGCTGGCCGGCATCCAGAGCAGCTACTTCGAGCACTTCTACCGCGGCATCAACCTCAGCGAGGCCGACACCGCCATCCTGCTGATCAAGACCGACGGCACGCTGATGGCGCGGCACCCGCCGCGGCCCGAAGCGCTGGGCACGTCCTACCGCAACGCGCCCTCGATGCGCGCGCTGGCCGAGGCGATGGCCCAGGGCCGCAAGTCAGCCACCGTGCGCACCGACGCGCCCCGCACGTTGGACCCCGCCGACACGCTGCCGCGCGTGGCAGCCGCGCACCTGGTGGACGGCTTCCCGCTGGCGCTGAGCGTCACCACGCGCGAGCAGCTCATGCTTGCGGGATGGCGCGAAACCGCCTGGCTCACGGCCCTGGGCGTGCTGCTGCTCGATGCCGTGATCGCCGCCGGCACGCTCTACATCCACCGCCTGCTGCGCCGGCGGCGTGCCGCGCTGGCGCAGCTCGACGCCGCGCGCGCCGCCACCGAGGCGGCTGCCGACGCGAAGTCGCGCTTCCTGGCGCAGCTGAGCCAAGAGGTGCGCACCCCGCTGCAGGGGCTGCAGGGGCTGGCGCGGCGGCTGCTGGAGTCGCCGCTGCAGCCCGCGCAGCGGCTGCAGGCGCAGGTCATCGAGCGCTCCGGGCGCATGCTGCTGGACACGATCGACGAGGCGCTGGATTTCACGAAGTCGGTGTCGGCCGGACCGCAGGCGCTGGAGCACGCGTGCGTGGACCTGGCCGACCTGGGCCAGGACTGCATCGGGCTGTTCGAGCCGCAGGCGCACGTGAAGGGCCTGTCGCTGCGCCTGGAGGTCGAAGCCGAGGGCGGCGGCACGCAGGTGCTGGCCGACCCGCTGCGGCTGAGCCAGCTGCTCAACCACCTGCTGTCCAACGCCGTGAAGTTCACGCCCGCGGGCAGCGTGACGCTGCGCATCGCGCGGCGCGCGCCCGGCCGCTGGCGCTTCAGCGTGCGCGACACCGGCGTGGGGCTGACGCCGCGGCAGCGCGAGCACCTGTTCAAGCCCTTCGCGGCCGACGACGGTGCCGCGGCGCCGGATGCGCAGCGCGCCGGGCTGGGCCTGGCTGCCGTGCAGCGCCTGGTGCACCTGCTCGGCGGCACGCTGGACGCGCGCGGCACGCCGGGACAGGGCTCGGAGTTCTGGTGCGAGCTGCCCCTGAAGGAGGCCGGGGTGGAGGCGCTGCCGTGACGAGCCGCCGGTGATCAAACGGCGACGCTGACCACGCCGTCCTGCACCCGCACGGCATAAGCCTGGACCGACTTGTCAGGCGCTTCCAGGCATTCGCCGCTGCTCAGGTCGAAATGGTGCTTGTAGATCGGCGAGGCCACGACGATCCGCGCGCCCAGGTTGCCGATCAATCCACGCGACAGCACGCTGGCCTGGGAATTCGGATCGAAATTGTCGATGGCGAAAATGCGCTGCACGTCGTCCTCGACGCGGAACACCGCCACGTGCCGGTCCTGCACCAGGGCGCACACGCCGGTGTTGGGCACGATGTCGTCAATGGCGCACACGGGGGTCCAGGTGGTTTCCATGTCGTGATTCCTTGAATACTAAAAATTTCGGCGTTGTACGCACCGCATCAGGTCTGCGAACACCACCCCGTTCGCCCTGAGGTATCGAAGGGTGAAGCCGTCAGGCTCGGATGCCCGCACGCGGTGCGGGCCGTTCACCCTTCGACACCTCAGGGCGAACGGAAAAGAGAATGCACGTCGATATGATTTGGCGGGTCAGACCATCTGCGCCGCCGAAGCATTTTCCAGTTGCACCTTCTTTTCCTCCACCGTCGCCGGCCGGATCTGCCCGCGCTCCTGGATGAAAATCACGTGGCGGTCGCCGGCGTCGCTGTTGACGAACTGGCGGAAACGCTTGCGGGTTTCGGGGTTGGTCACGGCTTCCTTCCACTCGCAGCGGTAGGTATTCACCACGTGCTGCATGTCGGCTTCCAGTTCGGCCGCAATGCCAAGCTTGTCGTTGATGATGACCTGCTTCAGATAATCCAGCCCGCCTTCGAGATTGTCGCGCCAGACGCTGGTGCGCTGCAGCCGGTCGGCGGTGCGCACGTAGAACATCAGGAAACGGTCGATCATGCGCACCAGTTCGGCCTTGGACAAATCCGAGGCCAGCAATTCCGCGTGGCGCGGCTTCATGCCGCCGTTGCCGCAGACATAAAGGTTCCAGCCCTTTTCCGTGGCGATCACGCCCACGTCCTTGCCCTGCGCCTCGGCGCATTCCCGGGTGCAGCCGGAAACCCCGAACTTGATTTTGTGCGGCGCGCGCAGGCCCTTGTAGCGATTTTCCAGTTCCACCGCGAGGCCGACGCTGTCGTCCACGCCATAGCGGCACCAGGTCGAGCCCACGCAGGATTTGACGGTGCGCAGCGATTTCCCATACGCATGGCCGGATTCGAAACCGGCTGCAATCAGCTCTTCCCAGATCAGCGGCAACTGCTCGACGCGGGCACCGAACAGGTCCACGCGCTGGCCACCGGTGATCTTGGTGTAGAGGCCGTATTTCTTCGCCACCTGGCCCACGGCAATCAACCCTTCGGGCGTGACCTCGCCGCCGGCCATGCGCGGCACCACGGAATAGGTGCCGTCCTTCTGGATGTTGCCCAGGAAATAGTCGTTCGAATCCTGCAGGCTGGCATGCTCCTTCTTGAGCACGAACTCGTTCCAGACCGAGGCCAGGATATTCGCGGCGGTGGGCTTGCAGATGTCGCAGCCCAGGCCCTGGCCGTGCTTCGACAGCAGTTCCTCGAAACTCCTGATCTTGCCGACCTTGACCAAGTGGAACAGTTCCTGGCGGGAATAGGCGAAATGCTCGCACAGGTGGTTGTTGACGGCCACGCCGAGTTTCTTCATCTCGGCCTTCATCACCTGGGTCACCAGCGGCACGCAGCCGCCACAGGTCATGCCGGCCTTGGTGCACGATTTCAAGGCGCCAATGGTCGTCACGCCGCCGGCCACGGCCTGGCACAACTGCGCCTTGGTCACGCTGTTGCAGGAGCAGATTTGCGCCGAATCCGGCAGCGCGTCAGCGCCCAAACCCGGCTTGGCTTGCCCGTCGGATTGCGGCAGGATCAGGAATTCCGGCGCCTCCGGCAATTCGATGCGGTTCAGCATCATCTGCAGCAGGGTGCCATATTCGCTGGCATCGCCCACCAGCACGGCGCCCAGCAACTGCTTGCCGTCCTCCGACACCACGATTTTCTTGTAAACCTGCTTGCGCTCGTCGGCAAACTGGTACGACCGGCTTTTCGGGGTCTGGCCCATGGCGTCGCCCACGCTGGCCACGTCCACGCCCATGAGTTTGAGCTTGGTGCTGAGGTCGGCGCCGTTGAAATCGGCCGCCTCGCCGGCCAGGGTTTTGGCCACCACGCGCGCCATGTCGTAGCCCGGGGCCACCAGGCCGAAGACCTGGCCGTTCCAGGAGGCGCATTCGCCGATGGCAAACACGTCCGGATCGCTGGTGCGGCACTGGTTGTCGATGACGATGCCGCCGCGCGGGCCGACCGTCAAACCACACTGGCGGGCTAGGTCGTCGCGCGGACGAATACCCGCCGAAAACACGATCATGTCGGTTTCCAGGTGCGAGCCGTCGGCAAACACCATGCGGTGCCGGGCGGTTTCACCGGTGGTGATCTCGACGGTATTCTTCTGGGTATGCACGCCCACGCCCAGGCCCTCGATCTTGGTGCGCAGCATGCGGCCGCCGCCCTCGTCCATTTGCACGGCCATCAGGCGCGGCGCGAATTCGACGACGTGCGTCTGCAGTTTCATGTCGCGCAGGGCCTTGGCGCATTCCAAGCCCAGCAAACCACCGCCGACCACCACGCCGCTTTGCGAGCGCCGGCCGCATTCGAGCATGGCCTCGAGGTCGTCGATGGTGCGGTAAACGAAGCAGTCGGTGCGGTCCTTGCCCGGGATCGGCGGCACGAACGGGTAGGAGCCGGTGGCGATGACCAGTTTGTCGTAGGTCAGCGTTTCACCCGTGGACGCCGTTACCCACTTGTTTTCCCGGTCGATGATCGTCGCGCGCGCATTGAGTTTCAGCAGCAGGTTGTCACGCTCGAAAAATCCAGCCGGCACCAGCGACAGGTCGTCGGCGCTCTTGCCCGAGAAGAATTCGGACAGGTGTACCCGGTCATAGGCCGGGCGCGATTCCTCGCTCAGCACCGTGACTTCCGCATGCTCGATGCCGGAGTCCACCAGGCTTTCCAGGAATTTTTGCCCGACCATGCCGTGACCGATGACGAGGATTTTCATGACGCGCTGCTTCCCGATGCGAAAGGTTCAAAAGGCCGGCGCCAGGCCGGTGTGTGGGAAAGGGGTTTGGAAACCGGGTTCCAGTGCTTCCCGCGCCGAATCGCTCCGAAATGGCCATGCGGCGGCGCGACCGGTTGGCGCCGGCTTCGGACGAATTCAGGTAGGGGAGCCTCGCAATGCCGGGAGTCGCCGCTGACTCAAGGACCGGCCGCATCGTCGCGGCCGGGGGGTTGGCCGGCAGTCATTTGCCGGGCCCCAATGCATTGCGCTGGAGAGTGGTCCATCCTTCGCAAGGGCTGTGCCAAGTCCTCCTCAAGGGGGAAGCGCCCGGCCATCGGGGTTTGCACGCACCAAGGGCGGCCACGGCGCACCAAGGCGACGCAAGGACACGGTGCGGGGGCGCACGCCCGGCGTGCGCCCGGCAGCGGGTTCAGCTCACTGCGCCGCCGGCAGCCAGAAGGTAAAGCGGCTGCCCTGCCCCGGGGTGCTGTGCACCTCCAGCGCGCCGCCCATGCGCTGCAGCAGCTCGTGGCTGATGGCCAGCCCGATGCCGGTGCCCGGGATGCCGCTGCGCTCGGCACCCAGCCGGTTGAAGGGCTGGCCGATCTGCCGCACCTGCTCCGGCGTGAGGCCGGCTCCGGTGTCGGCCACGCACAGGCCGCAGCGCGCGCCCTGGCCCTCGCCGTCCCGGCAGCCGCTCAGGCGCACCTCGCCGCCCGGGCGGTTGTACTTGATGGCGTTGGACACCAGGTTCAGCAGCACCTGGCGCACGCGGCGCGTGTCGCCGCGCACCACGTGGCCCTCCATCAGCTCCGCGACCACGCGCACGCCGGCCTGGCGCGCCTGCGTGGCGCTCCAGCGCAGCGCGTCCTCCACCAGCGGCGCCAGCGCCACGGCCTCGGCGCGGGCGGCCTCGGCGTCGGGGCGGGCCAGCTCCAGCAGGTCGTCGATCAGTGCCAGCAGGTGCTGCCCGGCCTCGTCGATCTGCCGGGCCCATTCCCGCTGCGCCGGGGCCAGGGCCGGCCCGCCGCGAGGCATCTGCAGCAGCTGCGCGAAGCCCAGCACCGCGTTCAGCGGCGTGCGCAGCTCGTGGCTGACGCGCGCCAGCAGCGCGCTCTTGGCCTGGTTCGCCTGCTCCGCGCGCTCGCGCTGCAGCTCGGCGGCCTGGGCGCGGGCGCGGTCGGTGATGTCGGCGTTGATGCCGACCATGCGCACGGCCTGGCCGGGGCCGGTGGCCAGCGCGCGGCCGCGCGTGGTCAGCCAGTGCTCGGAGCCGTCGGGCCAGCGCACGCGCAGGTCCATGTCGTAGGGCTCGCCGTGCTCGACGTGGCGGCGCGGCAGCGCGCTGAGGCGGCTCTGGTCTTCGGGATGGTTGCTCAGGCGCGAGAGCTGCCACACCGGGCGCGGATCGGCCGGGTCGAGCCCGCGCAGCCGGTACATGGCCTCGTTCCAGTAGAGGGTGCGGCCGTCGAGGTCGGACTCCCACACGCCCAGCCCCGCGGCCTGCACAGCCAGCGCCAGCCGCTCCAGCTCGTGCCGGGCCTGGCTCTCGGCCACCGGCGCCAGCCAGGCCAGCACCGCGTCGTCGCCTTGCGGGCACAGCGTGGCGTCCAGCGCGGGCGTGCCCGGCAGGCCCAGCGAGGAGCCCGCGGCCGTGTCGCCGTTACGCAGTGCCGCGGCGCAGGCCAGCGCCCAGCGCACCCAGTCGGCCTCGCCCACCCCGGCGCGCTCGCCCCAGCGCTGCGCCGCCGGGTTGCAGCGCCAGCGCAGCGAACCGTCGGGCTGCCGCCACACCGCCAGCGCCGGGTGCGGCGCCGGCCACCACAGGGCCTCGTCCATTGCCTCGTCTCTCGGCTGTTGGAGGGCGCCGCGCTCAGCGCGCCGCCATGGGCTCGCCCAGCCGGATGAAGTGCAGCGGCTTCCACGCCGGGTTCCACTTCAGTCCGCGCTGAGGGAACAGCATCACCACCGTGGAGCCCAGCAAAAAGCGGCCCATCTCCTCGCCCTGCTTCAGTTCCACCGGCGCGCCGTCGCGGTAGGTCCACTCGCGCACCCGGCCCGGGCGCGGCGGGTTCACCACGCCGTGCCAGACGGTGGCCATGCTGCCGACGATGGTGGCGCCCACCAGCACCAGCACCCAGGGCCCGTGCGCGCCCTCGAACACGCACACCACGCGCTCGTTGCGGGCGAAGAGGCCCGGCACGCCGCGCGCGGTCACCGGGTTGACCGAGAACAGCTCGCCGGGCACGTGCACCATGCGCACCAGGCGCCCGTCGCAGGGCATGTGCACGCGGTGGTAGTCCTTGGGGCTGAGGTAGAGCGTGGCGAAGCTGCCGCCCTCGAAGGTCGCGGCCAGCGCCGCGTCGCCGCCCACGAGCGCGGTGGCGGTGTAGTCGTGGCCCTTGGCCTGGAAGATGCGGCCCTTGTCCACGTCGCCGAACTGGCTCACCGCGCCGTCCACCGGGCAGATCAGGTCGGCCACCGCCAGCGGCCGCGCGCCGGGCTTCAGGGGGCGGGTGAAGAACTCGTTGAAGCTGGCGTAGCTGGCGATGTCGGGGTTGAGCGCCTCGCCCATGTCCACGCCGTAGCGCTTGACGAACCAGCGGATGATGCGCGTGGTCCCCGCCCCGCCGCGCCAGGACGCGACCTTGCCGGCAAACACGGTCATCGCCTGCTTGGGCAGCAGGTACTGGACAAGGACGGAGAGGCGGTCAATCAAGGCGGTGGTCCGGTGCGGCGCGGCAAAACCGGAAAGTGTAGCGAGCAGCAATCACGCTTTCGGGGGACATCCGAGCAGGCCGCTGCACCGTGTGCGGGCCGGGCCGCCTATGCTCGCCCGCCCTGCCCCGCCGCGTTCGCCGGCGGCCTTGGTCCCGCCGCTCCCGTTTTCCCGCTCCCTTCGCCGTCTTCTCCTTCGCCGCCATGCCTTCCTGCCGACGCCTTGCCGTGGCCGCCGCCGCACTCTTCCTGGCCTGCACCGCCCACGCGGCCCCCCCGCCGACGCCCACCCTGAAGCCCGGCCTGTGGCTGCTGCGCATGCAGCCCGACGACCCGGCCGTGGCGGCGCGGCTGCGCGAGCTGCAGGCGCGGCTCAAGGACGCGCCGCCGCAGCTGCGCCAGCTGGCCGAGTCGATGCTGCAGCAGCAGGGCGCGGCCTGGGCCGGCGGCGACAGCGTGCACCTGTGCCTGGGCGCGGCGGACCTGGCCGGCGGCGGCTGGACGGGCGCGCCGCGCGGCGGCGCGTGCACCACCACCGTGACGCCCGGCGCCGGCGGCGCGCGCTTCCACACCCGCTGCACTGCCCCCGTGCCCAGCGACACCGAGGGCGAGGCCCGCTTCCTCGACGCCGAGCACTACACGCTCGGCACGACCACCACCGTCACCACCGGCAGCGGCACACGCACGGTGCGGGCGAGCGGGCAGGCGAGCTGGCTCTCTGCGGGGTGTGGGGAGTTGGGGAGGTAGGCGCGAGTCGGAAACCGGCTCAACTCGACATCTGCCCCCACGCCTTGTCCAGCCGCTTGACGCTCACCGGCTGCGGCGTGCGCAGCTCCTGGGCGAAGAAGCTCACGCGCAGCTCCTCCAGCAGCCAGCGGTACTCGTCGAGCCGCGCGTCGTGCTGGCCCTTCAGGTCGGCGAGGCGGCGCAGGAAGCGCTGCTCCAGCGGGCGCAACTCGGCCAAGCGCTGCGCGTCGCGCGCGGGGTCGGCGCGCCACTTGTCCAGCCGCATCACGATCGCCTTCAGGTAGCGCGGCAGGTGCTGCAGCGCGTTCCACGGCGTCTGCACGATGAAGCGCTTGGGCACCAGGCGCTGCAGCTGCGCCTGGATATCGTCCGCCGCGTCCCTGGGCAGGTTGCGCGCGTCCTTGAGCTTCCTCACCGCCGCGGCGTACTCGACCAGGACCGTGAGCGCCTGGCGCGCCACCTCCTGCGCGATCAGGTTGAGCCGCCCGCGGCCCTCGTCGATGCGGCGCTTGAAGGCGAACTCGTCGGCGGGCAGCGGTTCGCCCAGGAAGGCGCGGTCCAGCGCCACGTCGATGATCTGCTCGCGCAGCTCCTCCTGCGTGCCCAGCGGCATGTAGGCCACGGCCATCTTCTGCAGGTCGGGGATGTTCTTCTCCAGGTATTTCAAGGGCTCCCGGATCTGCAGCGCCACCAGCCGCCGCAAGCCGGCGCGGTGCTTCGCGGCCGCGACCTCGGGCTCGTCGAAGACCTCGATCTCGACGTGCGCGCCCTTGTCGATCAGCGCCGGGAATCCCACCAGCGTCTGGCCGCCCTTGCTCAGCTCCATCAGCTCGGGCAGCTCGCCGAAGGTCCAGGCCGTGTACTTCGCGGGCTCGGCCGGCGCCGGGGCCGGCGCGGGCGCCTTGGCGACACGCTCGGCGCGTCCGCCCGGACCGCCGGCAGCCGGCGCCGCGGCAGGCGCTGAAGCCGGTGCGGCCGGCGCCGGCGCCGCGGCCTTGACCTTCAAGGCCGCCAGCGCCTGGAACGCCGAGCGCGCCTGGCTGCCCAGCTCGGCCTTGAGCGTGGGCAGGTGCCGCCCCATGCCGAGCTGGCGCCCATGCTCGTCCACCACCTTGAAGTTCATGAACAGGTGCGGGCTCAACATGTCGAGCTTGAAGTCCGCGCGCTGCACCGCCAGCTGGGTGCGCTCGCGCACGAACTTCAGCAAGGTGTCGGTCAGGCCGCCGTCACCGAAGGGCGTGAGCGCCACGAACTCGGCCGCCGTGTCGGGCAGCGGCACCAGCCGCGCGCGCGGGCGCTGCGGCAGGCTCTTGAGCAGCGCCTGCACCTTGGCCGCGAGCATGCCGGGCACGAGCCACTCGCAGCGGTCCTCGCTGACCTGGTTCAGCGCGTAGATGGGCACCGTCACCGTCACGCCGTCGCGCGCGTCGCCGGGCTCGTGCAGGTAGGCCGCGGCGCAGTCGATGCCGCCCAGCCGGATCGTCTTCGGGAAGGCCTCGCTGGTGACGCCGGCGGCCTCGTGCCGCATCAGCTCTTCCTTGCTGATCTGCAGCAGCTTCGGGTCGGCCCGCCCGGCATGGCGGAACCAGCGCTCCAGGCTCGCGCCGCTGTGCACGTCGGCCGGGACGTGGCGGTCGTAGAAGGCGAAGATCAGCTCCTCGTCCACCAGCACGTCCTGGCGCCGCGACTTGTGCTCCAGTTCCTGCACTTGGCGCACCATCTTCTGGTTGTGGGCCAGGAAGGGCAGCCTGGTGTCCCACTCCCCCGCCACCAGCGCCTGGCGAATGAAGATCTCGCGCGCGCCCATGGGGTCGAGCTTGGCGTAGTTCACGCGCCGGTTGTTGTAGATGACGATGCCGTAGAGCGTGGCGCGCTCCAGCGCCACGACCTCGGCCGCCTTCTTCTCCCAGTGCGGGTCGAGCAGCTGCGTCTTGATCAGGTGGCCGGCAATGCCCGGCAGCCACTGCGGCTCGATGGCGGCGATGCCGCGGCCGAACAGGCGCGTGGTCTCCACCAGCTCCGCCGCGACGATCCAGCGCCCGGGCTTCTTGCTCAGGTGCGCACCCGGATGGCGCCAGAACTTGATGCCGCGCGCGCCCAGGTACCAGTCGTCCTCATCGCTCTTCAGGCCGATGTTGCCCAGCAGCCCGGCCAGCATGGACAGGTGCACCTGCTCGTAGGTGGCCGGGCCGTCGTTGAGGCGCCAGCCGTGCTCGGCCACGACGGTGTGCAGCTGCGAGTGGATGTCGCGCCACTCGCGCACGCGGCGCGGGCTGATGAAGTTTTCCCGCAGCAGCGCCTCGTGCTTGCGCGCCGACAGCCGGTGCGCCGTGCCGTCGCCGCCGCGCGAGGTCTCCAGCCACTTCCACAGCTTCAGGTAGCCGTTGAACTCGGACTTCTCGTCGTCGAACGGCTTATGACGCTGGTCGGCCGTCTGCTGCTGCTCCAGCGGGCGGTCGCGCACGTCCTGCACGCTCAAGGCGCTGGCGATGATCAGCACCTCGGTCAGCGCGTGGCGCTGGCGCGCCTCGGTGATCATGCGGCCGATGCGCGGGTCCAGCGGCAGCTTCGACAGCTCATGGCCGACGGGCGTGAGCTCGTTGCGCTCGTCAACGGCACCCAGCTCGGCCAGCAGCGCGTAGCCGTCGGCAATCGCCTTGCGCGGCGGCGGCTCCAGGAACGGGAAATCCTCGACCGTGCCCAGGTGCAGGCTCTTCATGCGCAGGATCACGCCGGCCAGCGAGCTGCGCAGGATCTCCGGGTCGGTGAAGCGCGTGCGGCCGGCGAAGTCGGCCTCGTCATAGAGGCGGATGCAGATGCCGTTGGACACGCGGCCGCAGCGGCCGGCGCGCTGGTTCGCCGCCGCCTGGCTCACCGGCTCGATCTGCAGCTGCTCGACCTTGTTGCGGTAGCTGTAGCGCTTGACGCGCGCCAGGCCCGAGTCCACCACGTAGCGGATGCCGGGCACCGTGAGCGAGGTCTCGGCCACGTTGGTGGCCAGCACGATGCGCGGGCGCGCGCCGGTCTCGAAGACGCGGTCCTGCTCCTGCTGCGACAGCCGCGCGAACAGCGGCAGGATCTCCACGCCCGGCGGGTGGTGCTTGCGCAGGTGCTCGGCGGCCTCGCGGATCTCGCGCTCGCCGGGCAGGAACACCAGCACGTCGCCCGGGCCCTGGCGCCAGAGCTCGTCGACCGCGTCGGCGATGGCGTCGTTCAGGTCGAAGTCCTTGCCCTCTTCAAAAGGCCGCCAGCGCTGCTCGACCGGGTAGAGACGGCCCGAGACGTGGATCACCGGCGCCGGGCCCTTGGCGGACTCGAAGTGCTTCGCGAAGCGGTCGGCGTCGATGGTGGCCGAGGTGACAATGATCTTGAGGTCGGGCCGCCGGGGCAGCAGCTGGCGCAGGTAGCCCAGCAGGAAGTCGATGTTGAGGCTGCGCTCGTGGGCCTCGTCGATGATCAGCGTGTCGTAGGCGCGCAGCTCCGGGTCGCCCTGCGTCTCGGCCAGCAGGATGCCGTCGGTCATCAGCTTCACCGAGGCGCCGGGCTGCAGCCGGTCCTGGAAGCGGACCTTGTAGCCGACCACGTCGCCCAGCGGCGAGTTCAGCTCCTGCGCGATGCGCTTGGCCACGCTGGAGGCGGCGATGCGCCGCGGCTGGGTGTGGCCGATGAGCCGGCCGCCGTTGCCGCGGCCGCGGCCCAGGGCCAGCGCGATCTTGGGCAGCTGCGTCGTCTTGCCCGAGCCGGTCTCGCCGCTGACGATGATCACCTGGTGCTCGCGCAGCGCGCGCGCGATCTCGTCGCGCCGGGCGCTGACGGGCAGGCTCTCCGGGAAGGTGATCGGCGGGATCGGGTTGGCCGGGCGCGGGGCGGCGGGCGCGCGCGCTTCGCGGGGCGGACGTGGTTCACGGGGCTCGCGCGGCGGGCGCGGGGCGGCATCGGGACGGCGGTTCGCGGCGGGCGCCGGCGCGGGCGCGGCGGAAGACGCGGCAGCGGGCGCGGACGGGGCGGCGGCGGGGCGGGTATCGGGGGAGATGGGGGGCATTACGGGGCGGGATTATCCGCAGCCCCCGTGCCGGGCCGCGCCGCGGCGCGGGGAAGCCCTTGGCCGCGACGCATCGCCGCGTCAAGCGCCCCGGCGGGGGAAGCGGGCGGGCCGGCGCCCCGCGCGGCACTCCCCCTTTCAGGGGCATGCAAGAATTCCGGATTAAACGTCCGCCCGCTGCCCCGCCGTGAGCCTTGTCTTTCCGCACACCTTCGTCCCGTGGTTCCGCGCGGTGGCGCCCTACATCCACGCCTACCACGGCAAGACCTTCGTGATCGGCCTGGCCGGCGAGGCCATTGCCGCGGGCAAGCTCAACCAGTTCGCGCAGGACCTCTCGATCCTGCAGGCCATGGGCATCAAGCTGGTGCTGGTGCACGGCTTCCGGCCACAGGTCAACGAGCAGCTCGCCGCCAAGGGCCACACCTCGCGCTTCAGCCACGGGCTGCGCATCACCGACGAGGTGGCGCTGGACTGCGCGCAGGAGGCCGCGGGGCAGCTGCGCTTCGAGATCGAGGCCGCCTTCTCCCAGGGCCTGCCCAACACCCCCATGGCCAACGCCACGGTGCGCGTGGTCTCGGGCAACTTCCTGACCGCGCGCCCGGTGGGCATCGTCGACGGCGTGGACTTCATGCACAGCGGCGTGGTGCGCAAGGTGGACGCCGCGGCCATCCGCCGCGCCATCGACTCCGACACGCTGGTGCTGCTGTCGCCCTTCGGCTTCTCGCCCACCGGCGAGGCCTTCAACCTGGCGATGGAGGAAGTCGCCACCGCCACGGCCATCGCGCTGCAGGCCGACAAGCTGCTGTTCGTGACCGAGATGCCGGGCCTGCGCGAGAACCTGGCCGACCCGGAAAGCCCCATCGACACCGAGCTGTCGCTGGCCGAGGCCGAGCGGCTGCTGGCCGCGCTGCCGCGCCCGACGCTGCCCAGCGACCCGGCCTTCTACCTGCAGCACTGCGTGCGCGCCTGCCGCGGCGGCGTCGAGCGCAGCCACATCCTGCCCTTCTCGGTGGACGGCGCGCTGCTGATGGAGGTGTTCACGCACGATGGCATTGGCACCATGGTCGTGGACGAGAAGCTGGAGAGCCTGCGCGAGGCCACCAGCGACGACGTCGGCGGCATCCTGCAGCTCATCGAGCCCTTCGAGCGCGACGGCACGCTGGTGCGGCGCGAGCGCACGGAGATCGAGCGCGACATCGCCAACTACACCGTCATCGAGCACGACGGCGTGATCTTCGGCTGCGCGGCGCTGTATCCCTACCCGGAAGCGCGCACCGGCGAGATGGCGGCGCTGACCATCTCGCCGCAGGTGCAGAGCCAGGGCGACGGCGAGCGCATCCTGAAGCGCGTGGAGCAGCGCGCCCGGGCGCTGGGGCTGGAGAGCATCTTCGTGCTGACCACGCGCACCAAGCACTGGTTCGTCAAGCGCGGCTTCCAGCAGGTCGATCCGGACTGGCTGCCCGAAGCCCGCAAGCGCAAGTACAACTGGGACCGGCGCTCGCTGGTGCTGGTCAAGAAGCTGAACTGAGCTTCGCCTTCACCCTTCACATTTTTCCGAGAACCCCTTTTCCCCGAGGAGAAACGACATGGCACGCATGGTCCAGTGCATTTACCTGAAGAAGGAGGCCGAGGGCCTCGACTTCGCGCCCTACCCCGGCGAGCTGGGCAAGCGCATCTACGACAACGTCAGCAAGGAAGCCTTCGAGCAGTGGAAGCGCCACCAGACGATGCTGGTCAACGAGAACCGGCTCAACTTGGCCGATGCGCGCGCGCGCCAATACCTGGCGCGGCAGATGGAGCGCTTCTTCTTCGGCGAAGGCGCGGACCAGCCCACGGGCTTCGTGCCGCCCTCGGCCTGAGTTTGAGCGGGGCCCGCTCCAATATGGCGCAGCGGGCCCCGGCGGCAATATCGCGGCAATTGAATCGCGGCAACCGGACCTGCGGCGGTGATATATTCAGGCGTCACTTCGATCAATAAGAGGAGCCTGGATTGACCACCCTGCAGGAACTGCTGCAACGGCGCGAGGAACTGGAGCGCCGGATTGCCGAATCCCAGAACCAGGAGCGCACCGAGGCCATCGAGACCGTGCGCCGGCTGATGGCCGAGCATGGCCTGTCCGTCGAGGATGTCACCGCCGGGCGCCGCTCGGCCAAGGCGGCCGCGGGGGCTTCGGGCGAGCGGGCCAAGGTGCCGGCCAAATACCGCAATCCCGCCACCGGCGAAAGCTGGTCGGGCCGCGGCTTGCAGCCGCGCTGGCTCAAGGCCGCGCTGGCCGAGGGCAAGCAATTGTCGGACTTCAGCATTTCCGACGCGGCCTGAAGCCGTCCGCGGGCGCATTTTCGGCATGGTTTTGCCGAAGTTTTGCCCGGCAATGATTGCCGCAACGCAAGAAAAGCCGCCCCGAGGCGGCTTTTCTTCATGGAAAACCCACGTGAATATCCCGTCCGGGCAGCATGCCCGCCCGGTGGCGGCGGCGCTTGCGCCTAGACTCAAGCCATGATCCCACCCGGCTTCATTCAGGAACTGCTCTCGCGCGTGGACATCGTGGAGATCGTCGGTCGCCAGGTCCAGCTCAGGAAGACGGGGGCCAACTACGTCGGGCTGTGCCCCTTCCACGGCGAGAAGAGCCCGAGCTTCACCGTCAGCCCGAGCAAGCAGTTCTATCACTGCTTCGGCTGCGGGGCGAACGGCGACGCCATCCGCTTCCTCACCGAGCAGCACGGGCTGAACTTCGTCGAGGCGGTCAAGGACCTGGCGCAGCAGGTGGGCCTGACCGTGCCCGAGGACGACGCCGACCCGCGCCGCAAGGAGCTCGCCGCGCAGCAGCGCGAGCGCGAGGCCACACTGGCCGACGTGCTCGGCCGTGCCGCGGCGCACTACCGCAAGCAGCTCAAGGCCAGCCCGCGCGCCATCGACTACCTCAAGGGCCGCGGCCTCTCGGGCGAGATCGCCGCGCGCTTCGCGCTGGGCTATGCGCCCGACGGCTGGCGCGGCCTGGCCAGCGTGTTCCCGCGCTACGACGACCCGCTGCTGGCCGAGGCCGGGCTGGTCGTCGTGCAGGGCGAGGACGGGCCGGAGCAGAAGCGCTATGACCGCTTCCGCGACCGGATCATGTTCCCGATCCGCAGCGTCAAGGGCGAGGTCATTGCCTTCGGCGCGCGCGTGCTCGACAAGGGTGAGCCCAAGTACCTGAACTCGCCGGAGACGCCGCTGTTCCACAAGGGGCGCGAGCTCTACGGCCTGTTCGAGGCGCGCGCGGCGCTGCGCGACAGCGGCTACGTGCTCGTCACCGAGGGCTACATGGACGTGGTGGCGCTGGCGCAGCTGGGCCTGCCGCACGCGGTGGCGACGCTGGGCACGGCCTGCACGCCGGAGCACGTGGCCAAGCTGCTGCGCTTCACGGACCAGGTGGTGTTCGCCTTCGATGGCGACGCCGCCGGGCGCCGCGCCGCCGGGCGCGCGCTGGAAGCGTCGCTGCCGCATGCCAACGACACGCGCGTGTTCCGCTTCCTGTTCCTGCCGCCGGAGCACGACCCGGACTCCTTCGTGCGCGAGCACGGGCGCGAAGCCTTCGAGCAGGCCGTGGCGCAGGCGGTGCCGCTATCGCAGCAGCTGCAGGAGCTGGCGGCGCAGGACTGCGACCTCGCCAGCGCCGAGGGGCGCGCGCGCATGCTGGCGCAGGCGAAGCCGCTGTGGAGCGCGCTGCCCGAAGGCGCACTGCGGCTGCAGCTGCTGGGCGAGCTGGCGCGGCGCGGCGCGCTGGCGCCGGAAGAGCTCGCGGCACTGTGGCAGGGGCAGCCGCGGGGGC
>NZ_VIDQ01000051.1 GCF_009760915.1 Azohydromonas aeria | reverse complement strand
GCGGCGGCGGCCGGGCGCGCGATCTCGGCCTGGCGGCGCTTGAGCATGCGCTCGCGCACGTAGTCCTGGAACGACAGCGTGCTCATGGCCTGCTGCTCGGCGTCGGGCTCGGCGGCGGCCGCCTGGGCATGGGCCTGGGGCTGGACCTGCGGCTGCGGCTGCGGCTGCGGCTGGAATTGAGGCTGCGGTTGCGGCTGCAACCGGGCCTGCGCCGGGGCGCCCTGCGCCAGCGGCCGCGCCGGCAGCCCGGGCGTGAAAGTTTCGAGCTGGCGCACGCTCTCGGGCGGCATGGCCAGCATCTCCACGCCTTCCGGGCACGGGCGCGTGGACACCACCACGGCGTCCTCGCCGAAAGCCTGGCGCACCAGCTGCAGGGCCTCGCGCGGGCTGCGCGCGGTGAAGCGTTTGACGTTCATGCTGTGCCTCCGATGATCGAGGCGATCCGGATGGAATGGGTTTCAGGAATCTCGCTGTGCGCCAGCACCTTCAGGCGCGGCGCGGCACGCTTGAGCAGCCGCGCCATGGGCGCGCGGATGGCGTCGGGCACCAGCAGGCACGCCGGCACGCCCATCTCCTCCTGGCGCTGCGCGGTGTCGGCCGCGCCGCGGCTCAGCGCCTCGGCCACGCCCGGGTCCAGCGCCGCGCCGTGCGGCGAGTTCAGGGCCTGCGTCACCAGCCGCTCCAGGTTGGGTTCGATGGCGATCACGTCGAGCTCGCGCACCGGGCCGTAGATCTGCTGCACGATGGCCGGCGCCAGGTGCACGCGCACGCGCCGCGCCAGCTCGGCGGCGTCGGTGCCGGCGCCGGCGTTCTCGGCCAGGCATTCGACGATGGAGCGCATGTCGCGGATGTGCACGCCTTCCTCCAGCAGCAGCTGCAGCGCCTTTTGCAGCACGGGGATCGCCACCATCTTCGGCACCACGTCCTCGATGAGCTTGGGCGCGAGCTTGGCCACGTGGTCCACCAGCTGCTGGGTCTCCACGCGGCCCAGCAGCTTCGCGGCGTGGACCTGCATCAAGTGTGAGAGGTGGGTGGCGACCACGGTCGAGCAATCAACCACCGTAAAGCCCGCCATTTGGGCCTGCTCGCGGTGACGCTCCTCTATCCACACCGCCGGCAGCCCGAAGGCCGGGTCGGTGGTGGTGGTGCCGGGCAGCTGCTGCGTGGCGCCGCCGGGATTGATGGCCAGCAACAGGCCGGGGAAGGCCTCGCCCTCGCCCACCACCGCGCCGCGCAGCGTCACGCGGTACAGGCTCGGGCGCAGCTCCAGGTTGTCGCGGATGTGCACCGGCGGCGGCAGGAAGCCCACGTCCTGCGCGAACTTCTTGCGCACGCCCTTGATGCGGCCGAGCAGGTCGCCGTTGCGGGCCTTGTCCACCAGCGCGATGAGCCGGTAGCCCACCTCCAGCCCCAGCGTGTCCACGGGCACCAGGTCGTCCCAGCTGGCCTCGGCATCGGCCGGCCGCTCGGGCTCGGCCGCGCGCTCGGGCGCCTGCGCGCGGCGGCGCTCGGCCTGCTGCAGCCGCCAGGCCGCCGCGCCCAGCACCGCGGCGATGATGAAGAACACCAGGTGCGGCATGCCCGGGATCAGCCCCAGGCCGCCGATGATGCCCGCGCTCAGCGCCAGCGTGCGCGGCGCGCCGAAGAGCTGGCGCCCGATCTGGCTGCCGACGTCGCTGTCCTTGCCCACGCGCGACACCACCATCGCCGAGGCCACCGAGATCAGCAGCCCCGGGATCTGCGCCACCAGCGCGTCGCCCACGGCCAGCAGGATGTAGGTGTCGGCGGCCTTGGCGGCGCTGAGGTCGTGCTGCACCACGCCGATGACGAAGCCGCCGATGATGTTGATGAACAGGATCAGCAGCCCCGCCATCGCGTCGCCGCGCACGTACTTGCTGGCACCGTCCATGGAGCCGAAGAACTCCGCCTCCTCGCCCACCTCGGCGCGGCGGCGCTTGGCCTCCTTCTCGTCGATGAGCCCGGCGTTGAGGTCGGCGTCGATGGCCATCTGCTTGCCGGGCATGGCGTCGAGCGTGAAGCGCGCGCCGACCTCGGCAATGCGCTCGGCGCCCTTGGTGATGACGATGAAGTTGATCACCACCAGCACCGCGAACACGATCAGGCCCACGGCGAAGTTGCCGCCGATGAGGAAGTGGCCGAAGGCCTCGATGACGTGGCCGGCCGCGCCGGTGCCGGTGTGGCCCTCCAGCAGCACCACGCGCGTGGAGGCCACGTTGAGCGACAGCCGCAGCAGCGTCGTCACCAGCAGCACGGCCGGGAACGCGGCGAAGTCCAGCGGCTTGACCATGCTGGAGGCCGTGAACATCACCATCAGCGCCATGGCGATGTTGAAGGTGAACAGCAGGTCCAGCACGAAGGGCGGCAGCGGCAGCACCATCATGGCCAGGATCAGGACGACGAACAGTGGCGCCGCGAGCGTGCGCACGAAGTCCGGCCTCACGCCCAGCGTCGCCTGCAGCCGGGCGAGATAGGGGTTCATGGGTAGGGATTGTTCCGGCCCGGCGCGAAAACTTGAGCCGGATTAGCGGGCCGAAAAGGCCGCTGTTCGGCGCGACCGCCCGGCGTGCCCGACCCCGCTCAAGAGCCCGCCTCGCCATGAGGCAGGCTCGCCGCGCCCGGCTGTGCCCGTCAGCGGGCTTTCTTCGCCAGCGGGTCCATGTCCTCGGGCACCGGCAGCTCCGGCAGCGCGCCGGGCATGGCGCCGCGCCCGGCCAACGCCGCGCGCAGCGCGTAGACGTGCGCCAGCACCTGCGCCACGGCCGTGAACAGCGCGCCGGGCACCTCCTGGTCGATCTCGGTGTGGGCGTGCAGCGCGCGCGCCAGCGCCGGCGCCTCCAGCACCGGCACCTCGTGCTCGCGCGCGAGCTCGCGGATGCGCTGCGCCACCAGGTCCGTGCCCTTGGCCACCACGCGCGGCGCGGCCATGGAGGCCTCGTCGTACTTCAGCGCCACGGCGTAGTGCGTCGGGTTCGTCACCACCAGGTCGGCCTCGGGCACGGCGGCGAGCATGCGTTTCCTGGACATCTCGCGCATGCGCTGGCGCATGCGGCCCTTGATCTCCGGATTGCCCTCGGCCTCCTTGTGCTCCTTCTTGGCTTCCTCGTGGCTCATGCGCAGCCGCTTGAGCAGCAGGAAGCGCTGCAGCGGCACGTCCACCAGCGCGAAGAGCGCCAGCGCCCCCACCAGCAGCGCCAGCCCGACGTAGAGCTGCGCCGTGCCCTCGGCCAGCGCCGCCGGCAGCGGCAGCTGCAGCAGCGCCGTGAAGTCCGGCAGGTGCGCGCGCAGGTACAGCCCGCCCACGACTCCGAGCACCAGTGCCAGCAGGCTGGCCTTGAGGGTCTGCACCAGCTGGTCGCTGGAGAACAGCCGCTTCACCCCGGTGATCGGGTTGAAGCGCGTGAAATCGGGCTTGAGCGGCTGCATGGTGAAGTTCCAGCCGCCGCCGCCCAGCGCCCCGGCCACCGCCACGGCGGCCATGAGCAGCCCCAGCGGCAGCACCACGGCCAGCATCTGCAGCGACAGCTCCCACAGCCGCTCGCCCATGAGCGCCGGGTCGGCCAGCACGCGGTGGTCGAAGCGCAGGCCGTGCGTGAGGATGCGCCGCAGCCACGAGCCCAGCGGCTGCGCCAGCGCCACCAGCGCCGCGCCGCCCGCGGCCAGCGCCGCGAAGTGGCCCAGGTCGCGCGAGCGCGCCACCTGGCCTTCTTCGCGGGCCTTGCGGATCTTGCGTTCTGTGGCGGGTAACTGGCGGTCCTGGGCGCCCTCGTCGGCCATGGCTGCGCTTCAGTGGAAGAAGGCCGCGATGATGCAGGTGCGGCAGCCGCTGCAGCAGCCGGATAAGCGGCACGAAGCCGGCCGAGTTCAGCGCTGCGCGCCGGCATGGCCGGCGGCCGGGATTCAGCTCTTCCCGCAGTTGAGCATCAGCCACAGCTCCACGGGCGCGGCGCTGCCGCGGGTGAAGTCGTTGCGGCGCACCGGCAGTTCCTGGAGCGGGCAGCCCGTGCCGGTCAATGCCTTCATGGCCACATCCCTGACCCTGTCGGCCAGCTGCCGGTCGGCCTCGTTGTCCGTGAAGTAGCGCACCTCGTTGGACTGCTGCCTGTTGATGCGCTCGGCCGGCGGCGCGGCGATGCCGGCGGCCTCCAGCGCCTTGCGCAGCGGCTCGATCACGGCCTGCCGGTCCACGGCACCGGCGAACTGGATGTAGACCTGCGGCACGGTGAAGGTGGCTTCCTGGACACGGGCCACCGTGTAAGGCTCCATGGCGACCTGCGACGCGTCGGCACCGATCTGGATCAGCGCCTTGTCGCGGCCCGGCGCCCCGGGTGCGATCGGCCGGATGGCACGCACCAGCAGGCCGGCACGGATCAGCGCCAGCGCCGCGGCCTTGACGTCCTCGGGATCGACCGACGGGCTGTACCAGAGGCAGTTGGCCACCGCGCCCGGGATCAGCGCGTCTTTCAGGGCCACCTTGAAGCCCAGCGACTGCAGCGCGGACCCGACCTCGTCCCGGCGCTCCGGGGGCGCGAAATACTCGACGGCCGTGGCCTGGCGCCGCTTGCGCTGCACGTCGGTCACCGGCAAGGCCGCGAGCGCTTCGCCGGCCTTGTAGATCTCCGCGGCCTGCTGTGCGTCCGTGGCGCCCTGGGCTGGAACCGGCGGCATGGCCGGCACGGTACCGACGCTGGCAGATGGCTGCGTCGTGTCCCCCGGACCACGGAACCAAAGGGTTGTCGCCACGACGGCCAGGACACCGGCCGCCAGCGCCAGCCGTGCCAGCGGGCGGCGGCTTGGCGCTGGCGCTGCACGCGGCATGGGCAGCGAAGCGCCCACGCCCACCGGCGGCACCGGCGCCCGCGCAGCCGCCTGGGCCTGCTTCTCCGCCGCGGCCAGCGAGTCCATGATGAAGCCATGTTCGGCCGCGTTGAGCTCTTCCGGCCGCTTGCGGGCCCACAGCTGGGCCTCGCCCAGCAGCGTGCCGGTGAGCAGTGCGCTGCGCTCGCCGGTGCGCAGCCAATCGGTGCGGTAGTCGCGCAGCTGCTGGCGCCACAGCAGGAAGTCGCGGTCCTCGTCGAGCCAGCGCTGCAGCACCGGCCAAAGCGCGACCAGCCGCTCGTCGGCGAATCCCACCACCTGCTCCGGCGGCTGCGAGCGCGTATGGCGCCGTCCCCGCGACTCCACGCCCACCGTGAGCATGCCGTGCTGCGCCAGCAGGCCCACGACGGCGTGCTGCTCCCCGGTGAAGTCCTGCAGCGCCACCCGGATCGGATAGAAGCGCCCGCCCTCCTCGTCGCGGGCCACGCGCACCAGGCGGCACAGCACGCTGCGCGCCAGTTCCCGCTGCTCCCCGTCCAGCGCCAGCAGCGCCGTGTCCGCCGTGCGCACGAGCAGTTGCTCCTCGGTTTCGGGCGCTGGCTGCGCGGAGGACGCGGGTGCCGGCGCCGCGCGCGGCGTCTCGGCAAAGGCTTCCAGCAGGCGCTGCCGCAGCGCAGGCTCCAGCGGCAGCCGGTAGTCCTGCACGTCACCGCGGGTCACATAGCGCGTCATGCGCAGGAACGCCGCGAACACGGTCTTGGGGTCGTGCGGATCGTCCTTGAAGGGCGCCAGAACCTCTTCGTAGGCATAGAACACCCGGTGCGGCACCTCGACCTCGGACCAGTACTGCGCCGGGTCGGTCAGGCCTTCCCTGTCCAGCAAGGCGGCGAAGGCTTCGCGGGCGAAGGCCTGGCGCTGGGCCAGGCGCTCGCTCTCACCGGCATCCACGCGCATCGGCACCGGGTAGATGCGGTAGGGAACCGGCGTGTCCGCCACCCCGACGGCCGGATCGCTCGGCTGCTTGCGACGGACTTCGCTATGCAACCGCTGGGCCGAGGCGGCCACGGCCGCGGCGCCCTTGATGCTCTGGTTGTTGTAGGTGAAGCACACGACCAGCGTGTCGGGCAGCTGCGCCGTGCAGATGCCCGCGGTGTCGCTGACGCCGGTGCGGCTGTCGATGAGCACGTAGTCGTACTCGGACTGCGCCTGGCGCCGCACGGCATCGAGGAAGCCGCCGCCCCCCAGGCGGTCATAGAAGTTCTGCCAGTTGAAGGCACTGACCTTGACGGCATAGGTCTCGCTCTGCCGGCCCGCGGGCAGCAGGTCGATGCCGCCGCCGCTGGGAAAG
Source organism: Azohydromonas aeria (assembly GCF_009760915.1). GTDB lineage: Bacteria > Pseudomonadota > Gammaproteobacteria > Burkholderiales > Burkholderiaceae_C > Azohydromonas > Azohydromonas aeria. Next base: position 47,502 of record NZ_VIDQ01000051.1, on the reverse strand, counting down.
TGCGGAAAGTTGACCGACAGCACGTACTCGCCGATGTCGGCCAGCGGCAGCCACCAGTCGGGCGGCAGCGATTCGCCTTCGGCCAGCGGGCGAATGGCCTCGCTCGCGTAGCGGTCGATCAGGTCCATCAGGCCGTCGGAGGCGCCGAGCTCGTGGTCGATCAGGAAGGGCTTGAAGTAACGGTGCAGCCCGGGGGCCTCCAGATCCCAGTCGATGACCAGCACGCGCTTGCCGCCGGCCGCCAGGATCCAGGCCATGTTGGCCAGCGCCATCGAGCGGCCGGTGCCGCCCTTGTAGGAGTAGAAGGTGATGACGCGCCCGGCAACGCGAGGTCCGGCCATGGCTTCAGCTCCTGGCACTCGGACCGCTGACCACCAGCCGCGCCGGCCCCGCGGGCACGGGCCGCTCCACCGGGGCGCGCTTCTTGATCTCCTCCTTCAGCCGCGTGAGCACCTCCGCGACCGCCGACTGCAGCTCCTGGGCCGAGCGGATGCCGTCGCGGTAGAACATCGGGTTGGGCGCCAGCGTCGCATGGCGGTCGAAGGTGTGCAGCACCGTGGCGACGACCTGGTCGCGCTGCGTGCTCAGCGGCTCGCTGCGTTCGTTCCACGGCACCAGCACGCACCAGTGGTAGTCCAGGCGGGCATCGAGCTGGCGCAGCAGCGCCTGGTAGCTGGGCTGGTGGCGCTGCGCATCCCAGTGCACCGACCAGGGGTCGATCACGATCACGACGATCTGCCGCTGCTTCCAGGCCGCATCGACCCGCTCGATCAGGTCGGGACCGAAGGGCACCTCCGTGCTGGAGAACAGCAGGTCGTCGCGCGCGGCCACCTGCGCCAGCAACGGGTTGATGGGACGCACATCGTCGGGAAAGAACGGCTTCCAGTCGCCGGCACCGGCTTCCAGGTAGGCATCGGCGGCAAACGCCGGGCCGAAGTCCTGGGGATTGGCCGCGACGAAGATGAAGTGCACGTGCCGGGGTCCCGACGCGCCGCCCCCCGTGATGCCCCCACCGGGCCTGGCCGGCGCCACCTCGGCCGCCGCGGCTTCGAAGGCCGAGCGCACTTGGGCCAGCGCGGGCACCTGCGCCGGCGGCAGCGGCGGGATGCGATGGGTGTCGCCAGCCTCGATGATCTCCGTGCCGAGCTGGTCGATGAGGTCGTTGTAGAGGGTCTGCTGCACCGCGAGCTGGCGCAGCAGGTACCTGAAGCCCTTTTCGTTGTGCAGGGCCTGCGGATCGGCGAAGAGCAGCTGCGTCGAGCGCACCTCGTGCGGCAGCGGCTCGATGGGGTACTTGATCCAGACGATGGACTTGAGCAGCGGCGGCAACTGGCCGCCCGGGCCCGCCGCGGCCTCGCAGCGCCGGCGAAACAGCGCCCATTCCTTGCCGCAGTAGTCGCTCTTGAAGTACGCCGGCGAGGCCACCGCCAGCAGCACGTTGCTGTCCTGCAGCGCGGCGACGATGGCGGGATCCCACTCGGTGCCCAGATCCAGGCCCGCCTGGTCCAGAAAGCCGACCTCGGCGCCCCGGGGCAGGCCGCGCTTTTGCCGGATGTCCTCGCTCAGGTCGTTGAAGAACTGCTTGAGGTACGCGTCGTCGTTGGCGCGTGCGTAACTGAAGAAGAACTCGTAAGCCATGTCGCCGTCTCCCCGAGGCCATGAACCTCACGGCATTGCGCCTGATCAGGCTGCGGCGGCGAGATGGTGTTCTCCCTATTGAAATCGTCCGGGGGATGCATGCCGTGGCGGGCAGGCACCGGGCGGGCACCGCGCAGCCGTGGCCGACGATGCCGGCGGCTCAGAAGCCCAGGCTGGCGAGCAGGTCGTCGACCTCGCTCTGGTCAGTGACGACGTCGGTGCGCCCTTGCGCGTTGACCACCGGGCCGTCGAGCTGCGCCGCCACCACCGGGGCGTTGGCGCCGAGCTTGTCGCGCTGGTCCGGGGGCACCACCTGCACCAGCAGCGCCAGCAGGCTGTCCTCGAGCTCGCTGGCGAGCTTGACGACCTTGGCCACCACCTGGCCGGTGAGGTCGTGGAAGTCCTGCGCCATCATGATGTCGGTGAGGTGGCCGTCGATGCGCGCGCTCGACGCCTCGACGTCGTGCATGAAGTTCATCACGGCGCCGGAGGCCACGGCCTTGACCGGGTTGGCCACCATGGCCGCGGCCATCTCGCGCGTGGACTCGCTGATGCGCTGCTGCTCGGCCTTGGCCTGGTCCACCGAGTTGAGCACCTTGTTGGCGGCGTCGGCGGTCTTGGTGGCGATGTACTGCAGCCGGCTGCGCGCGTCGGGCAGCCCGTCGGTGGCGGTCTGCAGCCGCGGCATCACGTCGAGCTGCTGCATCGTGTCGTGCAGCAGCCGCGTGATGGCGCCAAGCTGCTGGAACACCTCGGGCGAGACGATCATCGGCGCATTGGGCTGGGGAATTTCAGGCAGGTTCATGGCGTACTTCCTGAAGCCGGCTCAGGCCCGCGTGGTGGCGAGCTTCTGCATGATCTTCTGCACCTTCTCCTCCAGCGTGGCCTTGGTGAAGGGCTTGACGATGTAGCCCGCCGCGCCGCTCTGCGCCGCGCGCACGATGTCCTCCTTGCGCGCCTCGGCCGTGACCATGAGCACGGGCAGGTGCTTGAGCGCCGGGTCGGCCTTGATGGCCGACAGCAGCTCGAAGCCGTTCATGTTGGGCATGTTGATGTCGCTGACGACGAAGTCGAAGCGCTGGTTCTTGAGCATGCTCAGCGCGATGGCGCCGTCCTCGGCCTCGTCGGCGTTGTGGCAGCCCATTTCCTTGAGCAGCCCGCGCACGATGCGGCGCATGGTGGAGAAGTCGTCGACGATCAGGAATTTCAGATCGGTAGGGGTACTCATGGCGTGTTCCGGGGGCGTGTGGGAGAAGGCGCCGGCGCGGTGGCCGGCGCAGCGCCGGGGCGGCTGCCTTCCGGCGCGTCCAGGGCCTCGGCCAGGTCGGACGCATTGCGGAAGAAGCGCTCCTCGGCTTCGCGGTTCATGACGATGATGCTGATGCGCCGATTCTGCGGGTTCATCGCATCCTTGGGATCGAAAAGCACGCTGGAGGCCAGGCCCTGCACGCGCACCACGCGGTCCTCGGGCAGCCCCCCGGCGATGAGCTCGCGGCGGCTGGCGTTGGCGCGGTCGCTGGAGAGCTCCCAGTTGCTGTAGCCGCGGTCGCCGCCGGAGTAGGCGTGCGCGTCGGTGTGGCCTTCGAGCGTGAGGCGGTTGGGCATGTCGGACAGCGCCTGCCCGATCTCGCGCAGCAGCTCGCGCATGTACGTCTGCACCACCGCGGAGCCGCTGGCGAACATCGGCCGGTTCTGCTCGTCAATGATCTGGATGCGCAGCCCGTCGCGCGTCATCTCCAGCTTGATCTGCGACTGCAGCGCCGACAGCCGCGGATTCTCCTGCAGCTTGGACAGCACCTTGAGCTTGAGCGCCTCGAGCTTGCGCGCCTCGGCCGCGGCCTGCTCGGCCTTGAGGATCTTGAGCGCGTTGTGTTCGCGCGTGGCGTCTATGTCGCCGCGCTTGACCTGGCCCGTGGAGCGCGTGATGTCCTGCCCGCCGCCCTGGATGATGCTCTGCGAGTCGCCCGTGCCGCTGCCGGCATTGCCCAGCAGCGACAGCTTCACCGGCGAGCTGAAGTAGTCGGCGATGCCCTTGCGGTCGCCCTCGCTCATCGAGCCCATGAGCCACATCAGCAGGAAGAAGGCCATCATCGCCGTGACGAAGTCGGCATAGGCAATCTTCCACGCGCCGCCGTGGTGGCCGTGGCCGCCCTTCTTCACCTTCTTGATGATGATGGGCTGCAGCTTCTTGTCGTTGCCTGCCATGTCAGTCGTCCCGGGCCCGGGTCACTTCTTGCCCTTGACGTGATTTTCCAGCTCGGCGAACGTCGGCCGGTCGGTGGAATAGAGCACCTTTCGCCCGAATTCCACGGCCACCTGCGGCGCATAGCCCTGCATCGACGCCAACAGCGTGGTCTTGATGCACACCAGCTCCTTGGTGCCCTCGTCAACCTTCTGCTCCATCAGCCCGGCCAGCGGCTCGAAGATGGCGTAGGACAGCAGGATGCCCAGGAAGGTGCCCACCAGCGCCGAGCCGATCATGCCGCCCAGCACCGCCGGGGGCTGGCCCACGGAGCCCATGGTGTTGACCACCCCCAGCACCGCCGCGACGATGCCGAAGGCCGGCAGGCCCCCGGCCACGCGCGTCATGGCCGCCGCGGGCGCATGCGCCTCGTGGTGGTGGGTGTCGATCTCGCTGTCCATGAGGCTCTCGATCTCGTGGGCGTTGAGGTTGCCCGAGACCATCATGCGCAGGTAGTCGGTGATGAACTCCACCACGTGGTGGTCGGCGCTGACGGTGGGGTAGCGCTTGAAGAGCTCGGACTCGTGCGGCGACTCCACGTCGTTCTCGATGGCGATGAGGCCTTCCTTGCGCGCCTTCTGCAGGATGTCGTAGAGCAGCGCCATGAGCTCCATGTAGCGCGTCTTGCTGTACTTGGAGCCCTTGAAGCAGCCGGCCAGCGCCTTGCCCGTGGCCTTGAGCACCTTGGGCTGGTTGTTGGCCACGAAGGCGCCGAACGCGGCGCCGCCGATGGTGATCATCTCGAAGGGCAGCGCCTTGGCCACCACGGCGATGTTGCCGCCGTGCAAGATGAAGACGCCGAAGACGCACGCCATGGCGAGGGCCCAGCCGATGAGGACGAACATGTGAGGGTTTTTGGTTCGGAGTCGGCCTGATATCGGCCCGCCACGCAGTGACTTGAGCGGCGCGCGGCGCGCGCAGTGCGCATTCAGCGCAGCAGCGCCAACAACTTCTCGTGATTGGGCCGCACGAGCACCCGCGCCGGGTCGCTCGCGCCCTCCACGGCGAACTCCGGCTGCGCCGTGTCGCGCAGCCGCGGCGCGGGCAGCGGCAGCCCGTCGGCGTCGGCGAAGGCCCCGGCCAGCGGCGCGCAGGCGCGGCGGCCGCGCGCCAGCACCAGCGCCGTCTCGCCGCTGGCCAGCCGCACGAAGCTGCCCGGCGGGTACAGCCCCAACGTCTGCAGCAGCGCTGCGCCGATCTCGTCGGACTGCCCTTCCGGGCCCAGGCAGGCCTCGCGCATGGCCTGCAGCCCGTTCAGCGGCGCGCGCCGGCCGCGCCGGCTGAGCTTGGCGCACAGCATGTCCACGCGGCGCAGCAGCCACGCGGCCTGCTGCGCCGGCGCCAGCGCGGCCAGCGGCTGCGCGGTGCGCGGCGCCTCGCGGTGCAGCAGCACCGCGCCCAGCCACACCGGGTCGGCCACGCCCGCGGCCGCCAGCAGCCGCGCACCCTCGCGCGGGTTCTGTACCACCTGCTGGCGCAGCCCGGCGCTCAGGCCCGTGTCGCGCTGCGTGAGCATGTCCTGCAGCTGGCGCAGCGCCACGTTCATGGTCAGCGCCGCGCATTCCAGCGACGCCACCTGCGCCTCGCTCCAGCCCAGCACGCGCGCGCAGCCCCCGGCCACGAGCAGGCGCCGCAGCGCCTGGTGGCAGCTGTAGAGGTTGGTGTGCAGCCCGGCGGTGTAGATCAGGTGGCACAGCGAGGCGTCGCTGGCCTGCGCCGCGACGTGGCGCGCGCGCAGCCGCACCGCCTGCGCCTCGCGCACCCACGCGCCGTCGGGCAGCGGCTCGCGCAGCGCCGACTCCAGCGCCATGGCCAGCATCGTCCACTCCTGCGCCAGGCTCAGCCGCGGCGGCTCCACGCGCGCTGCCGCGGGCGCGGACTCGCCCGGCGTGGCATGCCGCCCCTGGCGCGCGCGCCAGCGCGCCAGCGCCACGCGCTCGCGCCACACCCGGCTCTGCGCCGCATCGGCATACAGGTCCCAGCGCTGCAGGTGCGCGCGCGTGGCCCCGTCGATGCCGCGCCCGGCAGCCAGCAGCAGCCGGCCCCGCGCATCGTAGACGTCGAAGGGCAGCGCGTTGTAGGGCTCCAGGAGCTGTGGGGACAGTCGGATCAGGTTCACGGCGGCGGCAGCAGGCGCCCCATCATGGCAAGCACGCGAGGCCCAGCCGCCCGGACCGCCGGGCGCGCACCGCGCCAAGCGCGGCAAGCGTGAGAAAAGTCGCATCCGGGCGGCATCATCCGGCGCGCGCACGCCCGGCCCGGCCCGCCGCCGCCCGCGCCGCCCCTCATGGCCGCCGCGACGGGACCAGCAACGCCAGCAGCCGCTCGTGGTCCGGCCGTCCGGGCACGGCCGCGGGTTCGAGCGCGGCCTTCACGGCGAATTCCGGCTGCGCCGTGTCGCGCAGCTGCGGCGCGCGCAGCGCCTGCCCCGCGGCATCGGCAAAGGCGCCCACGCGCGGCGTGTTGGCGCGGCTGCCACGCGCCAGCACCATCGCCACCTCGCCGCTGGCCAACCGCACGAAGCTGCCCGGCGGGTACAGGCCCACCGCCTGCAGCAGCACCGCGCCGATCGCGTCGGGCTGCCCGCCCGGACCCAGGCAGGCCTCGCGCACGGCACGCAGCCCGCTCAGCGGCGCACGCTGCCCGCGCCGGCTGAGCTTGGCGCCGAACAGGTCCACCCGGCGCAGCAACTGCGCCGCCTGCTGCGCCGCCTGCTGCGCCGGCGTGAGCGCGGCCAGCGGCTGCGCGCCCGCCGCCGCGTCGTGGTGCAGCAGCACCGAGCCCAGCCACAGCGGGTCGGCCACGCCCGCGGCCGCCAGCAGCCGCGCGCCTTCACGCGGGTGCTGCGCCACCTGCTGGCGCAGCCCGGCGCTCAGGCCCGAGTCGCGCTGCGCCAGCATGTCCTGCAACGGCCGCATGGCCACGTTCATCGTCAGCGCCGCGCCTTCGAGCGCCTGCACCTGCTCCTCGCTCCAGTTCAGCGCGCGTGCGCAGGCACCGGCCAGGAGCATGCAGCGCAGCGCCTGGTGGCAGCTGTAGTGGTTGGTGTGCATGCCGCCGGCATGGATGAAATGGCCGATGGAGCCGTCCGGGGCAAGCTCCGCCACGTGGCGCGCGCGCAGCCGCACCGAGTGCAGCGCGCGCAGCCAGGCGCCGTCGGGCTGCGGCTCGCGCAGCGCCGACTCCAGCGCCATCACGAGCATGGTCCACTCCTGCGCCAGGCTCAGCCGGCGCGTGGGCAGGTGCAGCTCCTGCGGCGCGTCGGGCCTGGGTGCGCCGCCTTCCACCTCGGCGCGCCACGCCCGGTACTGCACCACGTTGGCGTGCGGCTCCCAGCGCAGCAGTTGCGACAGCGTGGCTGCGTCCACGCCATGGCCGGCCGACAGCAGCAGCCGGCCGCGGGCGTCGAAGACGTCAAAAGGCAGCGCCCGTTGAGGTTCCAGGTAGTGCGAGGGCAGGCGGATGAGGTTCACGGCGGGTCCACGGCCTGGTCGAGCCGTTACCGATACTTACCTGATCCGGTCGCAGCGGATTTGTCCTGAATCAAGACGCCGCGCCGCCGGGCATGGCGCCTTCAGCGCAGCAGGGCCAGCAGCTGCTCGTGGTCGGGCCGCTCGGGCACCTGTGCGGCATCGAGCGCCGCCTTCACGGCGAAGGCCGGCTGCGCCGTGTCGCGCAGCCGCGGCAGCGCGAGCAGCGCGCCGTCGGCGCCGGTGAAGGCTCCCACGCGCGGCGCGTTGACGCGGCTGCCGCGCGCCAGCACCAGCGCCGCCTCGCCGCTGGCCAGGCGCACGAAGCTGCCCGGCGGGTACAGGCCCACCGCCTGCAGCAGCGCCGCGCCGATGGCGTCGGACTGCCCGTCCGGCCCCAGGCAGGTTTCGCGCACGGCGCGCAATCCGCTCAGCGGCGCGCGCCGGCCGCGCCGGCTGAGCTTGGCGCCGAAGATGTCCACCCGGCGCAGCAGCTGCGCCGCCTGCTGCGCCGGCGTGAGCCCGGCCGGCGGCAGCGCGCCCACCGCCGCGTCGTGGTGCAGCAGCACCGCGCCCAGCCACACCGGGTCGGCCACGCCCGCGGCCGCCAGCAGCTTCGCGGCCTCGCGCGGATGCTGCGCCACCTGCCAGCGCAGACCCGCGCTCAGGCCCGCGTCGCGCTGCGCCAGCATGTCCTGCAACGGGCGCAGCGCCACGTTCATGGTCAGCGCCGCGCATTCCAGCGAGGCCACCTGGGCCTCGCTCCAGCCCAGCGCGCGCGCGCAGGCTCCGGCCACCACCATGCTGCGCAGCGCCTGGTGACAGCTGTAGAGATGGGTGGTCGTGCCGCCGACGTGCACGAGATGGCACGTGGAGGCGTCGGGCAGCGCCTCGGCCAGGCGGCGCGCGCGCTGGCGCACCGCCAGCGCCTCGCGTACCCAGGCGCCGTCGGGCTGCGGCTCGCGCAGCGCCGACTCCAGGGCCAGCACCAGCAGCATCCACTGCTGGCTCAGGTTCAGGCGCCGCGCGCGCTGGCGCAGCTCGTCCTCGTCGAACTCCTCGGGTTCGTCGCCGCCCTGGCGCGCTACGGCCCGGTTGGCCAGTTCGCGGCGCCAGGCCTGGCTCAGCGTCGCGTCGGCATACAGCGCCCAGCGCGAGAGCTGCTGCCGCGTCTGCGCGTCGATGGGCTGCCCCGCGGCCAGCAGCAAGTGGCCCTGGACGTTGAAGACGTCGAAGGGCAACGAGGGGTGCGAGAGCACGAACTGGATGGGAAAGGGAGCGAGCTTCACGGCAGGACACGGCGCGGGCTGCGCCGTGCCGGCCCGCTGCCGGCCTTATCGGCGGCGCAGGCACCGCCCTTGAGGAAAATCGGTGCGCCGCCCCCGCGGTGCCCGCATTGCGGCACCCGCGAGCCGTGGCCCCACGGGGCTGCAGCCCCGGCGCCGTCAATGCATCGACAGGCTGCCCGCGGCCTTGCCCTTGCCCGCGCGCGCCGGCGGGTTGCACAGCCCGCACACGTAATGCTTGGCGATCTCGTGCGGGTGCGTCACGAAGTGCCCGCCGCAGCGGCTGCACTTGGTCATGGCCAGCATGCCGTTGTCCATGAACTTCACCAGGCGCCACGCGCGCGTGACCGACAGCAGCGGCTCCAGCTGCTGCGCACCGGTGTGCTCCAGGTACAGCTGGTAGGCCTTGATGATGATGTCGATGTCCTCCAGCGCCGCGCTCTTGTTGAGGTACTCGTGGATGTTGAGGAACAGGCTGGCGTGGATGTTGGGCTGCCAGGTCATGAACCAGTCCGTCGAGAACGGCAGCTGCCCCTTGCTCGGGCTCTTGCCCGAGACTTCCTTGTACAGCCGCAGCAGCCGCTCGTAGCTGAGGTCCGTCTCGCTCTCGAGCACCTGCAGCCGCGCGCCCAGGTTGATCAGCGTGACGGCGCGCTCGATCTGGCGGGCTTCGGACAGGATGCTCTTGTTGCGGGCCATGGTTCAGCTTCTTCCGGAGGAAAGGCGGGGTCGGGGTTCGTCGGATCGGCGGCAGCGGCCGGATCAGGCCGCTTCCTGGTGGCGCCCGGCCATCAGGATCGAGGCATGCAGCCGGTTGACGCCGTCGTTGGCGGCGCCGCGGCCATGGTTGGTCAGCAGGTTCCACACCAGCTCGTCGTCCATGCGGAAGCGGCACAGCAGCGTGCTGCCCGAGGCGATCTTGAGCATCTGCGCCGGCGTCAGCGCCGCGATCAGGCCCGCGGTCTCGTCGGAGACGCCCAACCGGTACAGCGCCTGCTCGCGGTCGCCGCGGATCAGGCTCTGCGCGAGCATCAGGTACGACAGGTTGGCTTCCCGGATTTCGGCAAGGATCTGTTCGGTGTTCATGGGCGGTCTCCGGTAGGAAGGTGGGCGCGTTCTCAGCGTGTAGCGAACTGTAGAGCCGGAAATAAAGCGGCAATATCGGTCCATCTCCGTGCCTGGAGTCCTTTTTCTTCCAGGGCCCGTGTAAGGCTTTTTCCTACAGGCCTGTCCCCGCGCCGGGCCCGCACGAGGGCCTCAAGTCCGCCGCGCAGGCTCCGATAACGGGTTGGAAAGCCCGGGCCTCGGTCGCCTGAAATGGCCGAAAAAAGCCCCGCATTTTTCTGTTGACATGGCCTCAAGTTCTCCGGAGGCCGCGCCGATACACCAAGCAACGGATCACACAACGGTTCGTCAAAACCGACAGCAGTGGCCGCAACGCCGGCGTCTGCCGGGCTATCCACTAGACACGGAGTTCCATCATGAGCATGTCTGTCAACACCAACATCGCGTCGATCAACGCGCAGCGCAACCTCAGCACCAGCCAGAGCGCGCAATCCACCGCCATGCAGCGCCTGTCCAGCGGCCTGCGCGTCAACAGCGCCAAGGACGACGCTGCCGGCCTGGCCATCGCCGAGCGCATGAATGCCCAGGTGCGCGGCATGAACGTGGCAGTGCGCAACTCCAACGACGGCATCTCCCTGGCGCAGACCGCCGAAGGCGCGCTGGGTCGCGTCGGCGACGCGCTGCAGCGCATGCGCGAACTCGCCGTGCAGGCCTCCAACGACACCAACAGCAACTCCGACAAGGACTCGCTGGACAAGGAATTCGGCGAGCTGGCCAAGGAAATCCAGCGCGTCATGGGCGGCACGACCTTCAACGGCAAGAACATCCTGGGCGCCGATGCCGGTGCGCTGCAGTTCCAGATCGGCGCCAACACCACCAGCGACGACTCCATCACCGTCACGACCACGGACATGACCGCTGATGCCACGATCACCGCCGTGGCCGGCACCGACAACACCGGCGCGGGCCGTGCCGTCATCGACAACACCGCCAACGCCGCGGCCATCAGCACCGTCATCGACAACATCGACGCGGCCATCGACACCGTCAACACGCAGCGCGGCCTCATGGGTGCCACGCAGGTGCGCTTCGACTCCGTGATCTCCAACCTGCAGACCTCGGTGGAGAACCAGTCGGCTGCCAAGAGCCGCATCATGGACACCGACTTCGCCGCGGAAACCGCCAACCTCTCGCGCGCGCAGATCCTGCAGCAGGCCGGTACCGCCATGCTCGCCCAGGCCAACCAGATGCCCCAGCAGGTCGTCAAGCTCCTGCAGTAAGCACTGGCTCGGCAACAGCGGCAGCGCCCAGGGCGCGACCGCTGCTGCACCCCCGAAGGCCGCCCTCCCCGCCGGAGCGCGGCCTTTCTCTTTGCTGCCCGAACTGGGCCGGAAATACCCCGCTAGTCGCCGCATACGCAGCCGCCGCGACGCCCAAGAATCGGGGCCTCACGAACACCATCCCGCGCCCGGACTCCCCGCCGGCGCCCGAACCGGAGAGCCGCGATGTCACAGGTCATCAACACCAACCTTGCTTCGCTCAACGCGCAGCACAACCTCAACAACAGCCAGAGCGCCCAGGCCACCGCCATGCAGCGCCTGTCCAGCGGCCTGCGCGTCAACAGCGCCAAGGACGACGCTGCCGGCCTGGCCATCGCCGAGCGCATGAGCGCGCAGGTGCGCGGCATGAACGTGGCCATGCGCAACTCCAACGACGGCATCTCCCTGGCGCAGACCGCCGAAGGCGCGCTGGGCCGCGTCAGCGACGCGCTGCAGCGCATGCGCGAACTCGCCGTGCAGGCCTCCAACGACACCAACAGCAACTCCGACAAGGACTCGCTGGACAAGGAATTCGGCGAGCTGGCCAAGGAAGTGCAGCGCGTGCTCGGCGGCACGACCTTCAACGGCAAGAACATCCTGGGTGCCGATGCCGGCGCGATGCAGTTCCAGATCGGCGCCAACACCACCAGCGACGACTCCATCACCGTCACGACCACGGACCTGACCGCTGACGCCACGATGACCGCCGTGGCCGGCACCGACAACACCGGCGCGGGCCGTGCCGTCATCGACAACACCGCCAACGCCGCGGCCATCAGCACCGTCATCGACAACATCGACGCGGCCATCGACACCGTCAACACGCAGCGCGGCCTCATGGGTGCCACGCAGGTGCGCTTCGACTCCGTGATCTCCAACCTGCAGACCTCGGTGGAGAACCAGTCGGCTGCCAAGAGCCGCATCATGGACACCGACTTCGCCGCGGAAACCGCCAACCTCTCGCGCGCGCAGATCCTGCAGCAGGCCGGTACCGCCATGCTCGCCCAGGCCAACCAGATGCCCCAGCAGGTGGCAAAGCTGCTGCAGGGCTGAGGCAGCGGCGCCCGTCGCGGGCGCCGGACGGGAGGGAGACCGAATGCGCGCCCGCGCCGCCGGCGTGCCCGCGCGCGCACATTCGACCCTCAAGTTCCGCGCCGCCGTGCCGATTTGCCAGTGAACTTCCATTAAAGGACAGCGAGCATGAGCGGCACCGTCTCCTCGCTTGGCATCGGCAGCGGCCTCGATGCCGGCAGCATCGTTTCCCAGCTGGTGAGCCTGGAGCGCCAGCCCATTGCCAACCTGCAAAAGGCGGCCTCGTCGATCCAGACGCAGATCTCCGCCTACGGCAAGGTCCAGAGCCTGGTGTCGGACCTGCGCGACAAGGCCGCCGCCCTGGCCGGCCCGACGCTGTGGAAGCAGGGCACGGCCACCGCCTCTGACCCCAGCGTGCTCACGGCCAGCTCCAGCGGCGCCGTCGCTTCGGGAGAGTACTCGGTGACGGTGCAGCAGATCGCCTATTCGCAGACGCTGTACTCGCGTGCCATCGCCACCTCCGCCTCAATGGGCGCGGGCACGCTCTCGATCCAGCTGGTGCAGGACTACGGCCCCCCGCCCGTGGCCAAGTCCGGCTCCGCGGCCATGAACATGAGCTTCGAGGCCGGCGCCACGCTGGAGGCGGTGCGCGACAAGATCAACGCTTCCGGCGCCGGCGTCACCGCCTCGGTGGTAAGGAACCCCGATGGCACCTCCCGCCTGGCGCTGAGCGCCAAGTCCACCGGGCTCAACGACCAGATCATGGTCACCGGCACCGACGGCATGGCCGACTTCAGCTACGCCGCCGGCCTGAGCGGCGGCCCCGAGATGACGCAGGGCCAGGCCGCGCAGAACGCCAGGTTCACCATCAACGGCGTGGAGTCCGAGTCCACCACCAACCAGGTCACGGGCGCGCTCGACGGCCTGTCGCTGACGCTCAACAAGACCAGCGACACGCCGGTGAAGGTGTCGGTGGCCAACGACGCCGAAGCGCAGCTCAAGGCCATGCAGGACTTCATGGGTGCCTACAACGCCCTGAACTCCTACCTGGTGACGCAGACCAGGTACAACGCCAGCACCAAGACCGCCGCCACGCTGCAGGGCGACAGCGCCGCCATCAGCCTGCGCAGCCAGCTGCGCGGCCTCTTCAACGCCAGCAACGGCGCCGCCGGCGTGTTCTCCAGCCTGCGCGCCGTGGGCTTCGACACCAGCAGCGACGGCACCCTCAAGCTCGACACGGCCAAGGCCAAGACGGCGCTGCAGCAGCCTGACGAGGTGCGCAAGCTCTTCGCCAGCACCGACACCGCGACGGCGAGCAACGACGGCCTGGCGGTGCGATTCCGCGAGCTGGCCGACCGGCTCAACGGCACCGACGGCCTGGTGACCAGCCGCACCGAGGGCCTGCAGACCAAGCTCAAGCGCAACCAGACCGACCAGGAAAAGCTCGAAGCGCGCGTGGCCAACACCAAGGCGCGGCTGGAGAAGCAGTATCAGGCGCTGGACGCCAACATGAGCAAGCTCAACAGCCTGTCGTCGTACGTGACCGCGCAGATGAAGGCGCTGGGCACTTCATCCTCCGACACCTGAAGAAAAACCTGCGCACGCAACCACTCGGCACTCAAGCGCCAGCCGCGGGAGGCCGATAAGAACACCCAGGCACAACACCGATCAGCCCACCCGCCATGTATTCCGCTTCTCCCTTCGCCCCCCGCCGCGCTCCCGGCGCCGTCCTGGCCCAGTCCTACCACCAGGTGGGCGTGCACACCGGCGTGGCCGGCGCCTCGCCGCACCGGCTCGTGGCCATGCTCTTCGACGGGCTGCTGGGCGCCATCGCGCAGGCGCAGGGCGCCATCGCGCAGGGCGACGTGGCGGGCAAGTGCAACGCCATCGGCCGCGCCGCGCGCATCGTCGACGAGGGCCTCAAGAGCGCCCTCGACCTCAGGCAGGGCGGCCAGCTCGCCGCCGACCTCGACAGCCTCTACGGCTACGTGTCGATGCGGCTGACGCAGGCCAACCTGCACGCCAGCGCCGAGATGCTCGACGAGTGCAAGCGCCTCATCGAGCCGCTGCGCGAGGCCTGGGAAGCCATCGGCCCGAAGGTGGACGGCGCGCGCTGACGCGCCTCGCCCGTCCGCCGCACGCCACGCCGCACCACCGCCTGCCCTTTCCCGCTCTCCTGCCCGAAGCGACCGCGCCCGCCATGGACACCCCGCTGCTGAGCTACTACGAAGCCATCGAACAGGCCAGCGCCGACATGCTGTCGGCCGCGCAGCGCGGCGACTGGGACCAGGTGATGCGGCTCGAAGGCGCCTGCGGGGTGCTGATCTCCGCGCTCAACCAGGCCGCGCGCAGCAAGGCACTGGCGCCGCAACAGGCGCGCGACAAGGCCCGCATCCTGCAGCGCATCCTGCTCAACGACGCGCGCATCCGCAGCCTGGCCGGGCCCCTGCCTGCCGGCTTCGACGAGCCGCGCACGCTGCATTGAACCCGGCCATGCCGACCGGCGCCGACGCCCTCGCCGACGAGGCGCGCCGGCCGGCCTGCACGGCACTGCCGCCGCCCGAAGACGCCGAGGTGCGGCAGCTGCGCACGCCGCTGGACATCGCCTCGCTGCTGCGGCGCCTCATTGCCGAGGGCACGCCGCTGCACCTGAGCACCCCTGAAGGCGCGCTGCTGGGCACGCGGCTGCTGGCGCACGACGGCGTGCGCCGGCGCATCGGCTTCGAAGTCGCCGACGCCGCCGCGCCGCAACTGCAGGCGCTGCTGGCCGGCGCCGAGGCGCTGGCCACCGCCTACCTGGACGGCGTGCAGTTGCAGTTCGAGCTGCACGACCTGCTGCTGGCGCACGGTGCCGCGGGCAGCTCGCTGCAGGCGGCGCTGCCGGCATGCGTGCTGCGCATCAGCCGCCGCCGCAGCCGCCGCGTGCGCCCCGCGGGCGCGCCCACCGCGCACCTGCGCTGCCCGGACGACCCCGGCACGGCGCTGTCGCTGCAGGTGCTCGACGTGAGCCTGGGCGGCTGCGCGCTGCTGCTGCCCCACGGCCAGCCACCGCTGCTGCACCCGGGCCAGACCGTGCCCCACGCCTGGCTGGAGCTCGACATCGACACGCGGCTGCAGTTCACGCTGGAGCTGCTGCACGTCACCTTCATGAGCACCGACGCCGCCGGGCTGCGCCTGGGCTGCCGCTTCGCCGACGCCCAGCCGCAGGCGCTGCAGCGGCTGGAAAAGTACCTGTGGCGGGCGCAGGGCAAGCGCTCGGGCTGAGCCGCCCGGACCCCGACGCCCGCCGCCGCGCTTACGCGCCCCCGAACGCCCGCTCCAGCGCAATCCGCCGCGCCGGCGCGGCCAGGCCCACGTCGTCGACCGACGCGTAGACCCTCAGCTCGCCCTCCTCCACGGCCATGGCCGGCGCGGTCCACAGCTCGTCGTCGTGCGGGACTTCGAAGTGCGCGGCGCGGCGCTGCGCATCCCACACCAGCAGCCCGCGCACGCTGCCCAGCCACAGCCCTTCCGCCGGGTCGTCCAGCGGGTGGTCGAAGAGCCCGCCCACGCCGATCGCCCACCAGCGCCCGGCGCTCCAGCCGGTGAGGTGCGGATCGGCCAGCGGGCAGCCGTCCTCGGCGCGCGGCACGGGCAGCTCCACGCCGTCCACCCAGGCACGCGTGCCGAAATCCTCGATCCAGGACACGCACACGGCGCGGTGCCGGGCGGCGCGCGCGTCGTCGCCGCAGAACTCGACCGTGCTGAGCCAGCCCTGGTCCGAAAGCCTGCCGCGCAGCGGCGAGCGCCCGGGCTCGAAGCGGAAGCCCACGTACATGCAGTCCTTCACCGAGGCCTCGGCCAGCAGCCGCGCCCAGCCCTCGGCAAAGCGCTCGCGCCAGCCCGGGCCCTGGCGCCGGCCGGGGTCCAGCAGCCAGTCCTCCAGCGCCTGGGCCCGTGGCGACACCTCGGCGTGCACCTCGCTCCAGGGAGGCAGGCGATGCGGCATCGGGACGCTCCTTTCACAGGCGGCTGCGGTTGATCATGCTGGCACAGGCATTGTCAACGCCCGGCCGGTCCGTGAGGCTTGCACCGACCGCGGCGGTGTCCCCCACACCAGCATTGAATCTTTCATGCCGCCGGCAAAGTTGGTTACACCGGCGTTGTCCGCCGGGCAGGCAGACGCCTCGTCGGGCAGGACCTGATCCCCCAAATCTTCTTCTGGAGGTTCCCATGCGTGCCTTGGTCGGAATCAGCGACAGCGTCACTGCCAACTTCATCGCGAAAACCGTGCTTCTCCTGGTGGCCTTGATAGCGCTTCTGGCTTTCGTTGCGCATGGATTGATCGAGAAGCCATCGGACAAGACAGCCAACCATCTGGGCCTTCGGCTCGCGGAATTCCTGGTCCAGTTGATTGTCATCGTGGTCTCCGGCGGTGTTTTCATGCATCGATATGGACGATTGCAGAACCGCAAGAACGCCATCAATGAATTCCGGCGGGCAACCTTGAAAAACCTGATAGAAATCTATTCCAAAACGAAGATGGCACGTCGCCAGCTGAAGGCATCCGTTGTGGTGAAGGATGGCTCGGAATTCATTTCCCATGCCGCATATGAGAAATACATGATCGCCGTCAATGAAATGCAGCTCGCCCTCGAAGTCGTCAACCGGGAACTCGCCATATTCAACGACGTCATCGACGACAACCAGGGCCTGACGGGCCAGGTAAGAACCATGGAAAAGTATCTCGACAAGCTGGTGAATGAGTACGAGGACGCCGGCCTGAGGGATCAGAACCTGGACCCCATTCCCCTGCAAAGCCTGCCGTGCCTGAATGCCTTCATCGGGCGCAGTCCTTTGAAGAATTTCGAAATTTTTTCCGAGGCAGCCCGATGCGCCCTTGAAATTTTTCAGAAGGAGCGCGTGAAACTGGCCTGAGCCTCGCCCCATGGCGTTGGCACCACAGTCATGGCGCCTTTCTCGGCGCCATTTTCCCCTTGGAAATTACTTCAAACCTTCAGCAGGACAAAGATGATGACGCGCACCATGCCCAAAAAGCGCTGGGGATCTTCGGTTCCACCTGCCGACCGGAGGGATCAATTCAAGCTGATTTATGACTACATCAAGTTCCACATAGGTCTGTACCTGGCCACGCCTGCCGCCCTGGCACTCATCGCGGACGGCTTGAACCTGAAGCGCAATCCTGTCTTCGTGGCAGCGCTGCTCGCGGCACTGCTGCTTTTCCTGCTGGCGGGCATCAATGCCGCGCTGTTCATGTCGCGCCATGTCAATGACCCCTGGCAGGACGATTACCTGGTCAATTTCGAACTGGAAGCCTTTTCCATGCGCCGCAGGTTCCTGCACCATGGGCTTTACTGGATCGGACTGCTCATCGGTATTGCCGGCCTGCTGACCGCCTGGGTCGCGGACTACAAGTGTCCAAGTTCCACGGCGGCGCTGTGCACGTGGATGCAGCAGCATGTCCAGCCCCTCAAGCCGGCCGGCTGACCGCGGCGCACGAGCCCGCGCCGTCGCCCGATCTGGCCCGCCTTCACCGGCCTGATGCAGCGATCGGGCGGGGCAGGCCTTTCCGACAATCGCGGCCGATGCTTCCCATTCTTCGGACGCCCATGCCTTCCCAGCCCCTCGACACGACGCCCGCTTCCGCCACCGTGCACGACGCTGCCGTGGAACGGATCCTGGCCCAGGCCCGCTCCGGGCGCATGCCGCTGGCCGAGCTGCTCGACAGCGCCGGCCGCCTGACCCAGCAGGGGCTGCCCGAGGCCTCGGCGGCGCTCTACGAGCACTGGATCACGCACACGGCCTCGCCGATGCGCCACGTGGCCTGCTTCAACTGGGGCGTGGTGCTGGGTGCGCTCGGCCGCAGCACCGACGCGGAACGCGCCTACCGCCAAGCCCTGGAGCTCGCTCCCGGCTTTTCACAGGCGCAGCTCAACCTGGGCCATCAGCTCGAACGCCAGGGCCATCACGAGGAGGCGCTGGCCCAGTGGGAGCCCGTGGCCGCGCTGCCCGGCACCGACGCCGCCACGCTGGAGTTGCGGCTGCACGCCCTCAACAACCTGGCGCGCGTGACGGAGCAGCTGCGCCGCTTTGACCAGGCCGAGGCCTGGCTGCGCCAGAGCCTTGCGCTCAATCCCGCCCAGTCCGGCCCTATCCAGCACTACGTGCACCTGCGCCAGAAGCAGTGCGCCTGGCCGGTGTACGAGCCCGTGGGCGCGGTCACGCACTACCAGCTGCTGGCGGGCACTTCGGCGCTGGCCATGCTCAGCGCCACCGACGATCCGGCGCTGCACATGGTGGCGGCGCAGCGCTTCGTGCTGGAGCGCGTGCCCAAGCTGCCGCCCACCCCGCTGCACGCCGCGCAGCCGCCGCGCAGCGGGCGCATCAGGATCGGCTACCTGTCGAGCGACCTGCACATGCACGCCGTGGGACTGCTCACGGCCGAGCTCTACGAACTGCACGACCGCAGCCGCTTCGAGGTGCACGCCTTCTGCTGGAGCAGCGAGGACGGCTCGGCACTGCGCGCGCGGCTCAAGGCCGGCTTCGACAAGCTCTGGCCCATCGCCGCGCTCTCCGACGAGGCCGCGGCACACCTCATCGCGCAGCAGGGCATCGACATCCTGGTGGACCTGCACGGGCTGACCAGCGGCGCGCGCCCGGCCATCCTGGCCCACCGGCCGGCACCGGTGCAGGTCAGCTACCTGGGATTCCCCGGCACCTGCGGGCTGCCGGGCGTGGACTGGGTCATCGCCGACCGCTACGTCATGCCGCCCGAGCTGCTGACCTACAGCAGCGAGCGGCCCATCTACATGCCCGACTGCTACCAGGTCAGCGACCGCAAGCGCGAGATCGGCCCGCGCCCGACCCGCGCCCAGTACGGGCTGCCCGAGGATGCCTTCGTCTACTGCGCCTTCAACAACAACTTCAAGTTCACCGAGGACGTGTTCCGCAGCTGGATGCGCGTGCTGCACGCCGTGCCGGGCAGCGTGCTGTGGCTGCTGGCGGACAACGAGTGGGCACAGGAGAACATGCGCCGCGCCGCAGACGCCGCCGGCGTGGCACGCGAGCGCCTGATCTTCGCGCCGCGCGTGGCGCCGCCCGACTACCTGGCGCGGCTGCAGCTGGCCGACCTGTTCCTGGACACCTTCCCCTACAACGGCGGCACCACCGCCAGCGACGTGCTGTGGATGGGCCTGCCGCTGCTCACGCTCTCCGGGCGCAGCTACATCTCGCGCATGGCCGGCAGCCTGCTCACGCACGTGGGCCTGCCGGACCTGATCACGACCACGCTGCCCGAGTACGAGCGCATGGCGATCCTGCTGGGCCGCACGCCCGCGCGCGTGGCCTCGTACCGGCGCTACCTCCAGGAGCACGGCCGCGCGTCAGTGCTCTTTGACACGCCGCGCTTCGTGCGCGCGCTCGAAACCGAGTTCGAGCGCCTGGCGCTGCAGCACCGCGCGGGCTGATTTCTCAGCAGAAAGCCCTCCATGTCCCACGATCCCGCCACTGCGACCGACCCGTTGCTGGCCGCGCTGCTGTGGCTGTGCCGCCACCACGGCCGCACGCACAGCGCCGCCTCGCTGCTGGCCGGCCAGCCCGTGGAGGGCCAGCTCGGCGCGCCACAGGCGCTGCGCGTGATGCAGGCCGCGGGCTTCAAGGCCGGCATCGTCGAGCGGCCCCTGGCGCAGCTCAGCGAGTTGCTGCTCCCGGCCGTGCTGATGCTGCACGAGCGCGGCGCCTGCATCGTGCAGCGCCGCCTCGACGACGGACGCTACGAGGTGACGGACCCGCTCACCGGCGCCACCACCACGCAGGACGAGGCCGCGCTGGCAGCGCGCCACAGCGGCTTCGCGCTGCTGGCCACGCCGCAAACCACGGGCACGGGCACGGGCACGGGCATCACGGCGCGCGGCGACGCTCCGCACTGGCTCTGGGGCACGCTGCGGCGTTTCCTGCCCTACTACCGCTCGGCGCTGCTGGCCGCCCTGCTGAGCAACGTGCTGACGCTGGCCATCGGGCTGGTGTCGGCGGTGACCTTCGACAAGGTCATCCCGACCCAGGCGTTCGTGACGATGTGGGCGCTGGCCGCCGTGAGCCTGGTGGCGCTGCTGTTCGACCTGGCCGCACGCCAGCTGCGCAGCCACCTCATCGACCTGGCCGGGAAGAAGGCCGACCTGCTGGTGGGCTCGGCGCTGTTCCGCCAGACGCTGGAAGTGCGCATGGAGCACCGCCCGGCCTCGGCAGGTGCCTGCGCGCACCAGATGGCGCAGATCGAGCTGGTGCGCGACTTCACCGCCTCGGCCACGCTCTCGGCGCTGTCGGACGTGCCCTTCGTGCTGTTGTTCACGGCCATGATCTTCGCCACTGCCGGTCCGCTGGGCTGGGTGATGGTGGCTGCCATCCCGCTGGTGCTGGGCACCGCAGCGCTGATGCAGGGTGCCTTGCGGCGCACCATGCGAGACAACCTGCGCCACCAGGCCGACCTGCATGCGCTGCAGGTCGAGGCGCTGGAGGGACTGGAAGACCTCAAGGCCGTCGGTGCTGCCGGCCGCTTCGTGCAGCGCCACGACCAGGCCACGGCTGCCGGCGCCGCAACGGCGCTGCGCTCGCGCCGCCTGGCCAGCTGGACCAACAACCTCAGCTCCGCAGCACAGCAGCTCGTGACGCTGGTGATGCTGGTGTGGGGCGTGCACCTCATCGCCGACGGCCAGCTCAGCGCCGGCGCGCTCATCGGCGGCATCATGTTCGCCGGGCGCGCCATCGCGCCGCTGTCGGGCGTGGTGTCGCTGGCCACGCGCTACCAGAGCGCGCGCGCGGCGCTGCAGTCGCTCGACCACCTGATGTCCTTGCCCACCGAGCGCAGCGCCGGCGCGCCGGCGCTGCCGCCCATGGCGCTGAGCGGGCGCATCGGACTGCGCGACGTGCAGTTCAGCTACCCGCCCAGCGGCGAGGCGCCGCCCCCGCAGGTGCTCAAGGGCGTGAACCTGCGCTTCGAGCCGGGCGAGCGCGTGGCGGTGCTGGGCCGCATCGGCAGCGGCAAGTCCACGGTGCTGCGCATCCTGGCCGGGCTGTACGAGCCGACCCAGGGACGCGTGGAGGTGGACGGCATCGACCTGCGCCAGCTGGACCATGCCGACTTCCGCCGCCAGGTGGGTTTCGTGTCGCAGGAGCCGCGGCTGTTCACCGGCACGCTGCGCGAGAACGTGGTGCTGGGCCGCCCCGGCATCGATGCCGCAGCGCTGACGGAGGTCGGGCGCCTGACCGGCCTCGACCGCTTGGTGGAGGGCCACCCGCAAGGCTGGGAACTGCAGGTTGGCGAGATGGGCGCGCTGCTCTCGGGCGGCCAGCGCCAGCTCGTGGCGCTGGCGCGCTGCCTGGTCACGCGCCCACGCATCCTGCTCATGGACGAGCCCACCAGCTCCATGGACGCGCAGTCCGAGGCAGCCTTCCTGCGCCAGCTCGGCGCCGCGGCCGGCGAGCGCACGCTGGTGATGGTCACGCACCGCCCGGCCGTGCTGGAGCTGGCGCAGCGCGTGGTCGTGATCGACGCCGGCCAGGTCCTGCTCGACGGACCCAAGGCACTGGTGCTGGCTGCGCTGGCCGGACACAAGCCCGGCGCCGCGGCCCCGGCCCCGTCTGCGCCTGGACCAGCGCCCACATCGACCCCAGCCGCCATGGCCCCCGCGGCACTGGCCGCCCGTGCCTAGAGAGACAGAGCTGTCGCGCATGGCCTCCCGAACCCCGATCAGCGCCGAAGAGGCGCAATACCTGTCCGAGCTGCGCGCCGCGCAGCACCTGGACGACCTGCCGCGCGGGCGCTGGGCGCTGGTACTCATCGGCGCGCTGATGGTGGCCTTCGTCGTGTGGGCCGCGCTGGCGCGGGTGGACCGCGTCACGCGCGCCGACGCGCGCGTGATCCCCGACGGCCGCGAGCAGCAGGTGGCCAGCCTCGAAGGCGGGCTGCTGGCGGAGCTGCTGGTGCGCGAAGGCCAGCAGGTGCGTGCCGGCGAGCCGCTGGCGCGCCTGGACCCCACGCGCTTCCAGGCCCAGCAGAACGAGGGCGAGGCCCGGCGCCAGGCGCTGCGCGCCACCATCGCCCGGCTGGAGGCCGAAGCCGCCGGCCGCGCGCCACGCTTTCCCGCGTCGCTGGGGCAGGAAACGGCGCTGCTGCGCGCCGAGACCGATGCCTTCCAGGCCCGGCGTCGCGCCCTCGACGATGCCCTGGCCGCCAACCGCCGCAGCGCCGAACTGCTGCAGCGCGAGCTCGACGTGGCGCAGCAGATGTCGTCGCAGGGGCTGCTGTCGGAAGTTGAAGTGATGCGGCTGCAGCGCCAGCTCAACGAGCAGCTGCTGCAGGGCCAGGAGCGCGCCAACCGCTTCCGCCAGGACGCCAGCACCGAGCTGCTGCGCGTGCGTTCGGAGCTGGCGCAGCTCGACGAGCAGCAGGGCGGCCGCGCCGACGTGCTGCGCCGCACGGTGCTGACCTCGCCCGTGGACGGGCTGGTGAAGAACATCCGCGTCAACACCGTGGGCGGCGTGGTCGGCCCCGGTGCGCCGGTGCTGGAGATCGTGCCCAGCAGCTCCCGGCTGCTGGTGGAAGCGCGCGTGAAGCCGGCGGAGATCGGCTTCCTGCGCACCGGCCAGGGCGCCGAGCTCAAGCTCAGCGCTTACGAGGTGGGCATCTACGGCGGGCTCAAGGGCCGCGTCGAGCACATCAGCCCCGACGTGCTGGGCGACCCCGAGCGCCCCGGCGCCGACGCCACGTACTACCGCGTGCTGGTGCGTACCGACGAGGCGGTGCTGCGCCCGGCGCATGGTGAGCCGCTACCCGTGATCCCCGGCATGACCGGCACGGTGGACATCCGCACCGGCGAGCGCTCGGTGCTGACCTTCCTGATGCGCCCGATGCTGCGCGCGCACGAGGCCTTCCAGGAACGTTGATCGCTGAGCCATGAAGTACCGGACACCGCCCCGGCTGCAGGCCTGGGGCCTGCGCGCGGCTGCCGCGCTGCTGGCGGCCGCGCTGGCAGGGCCAGCCGCCGCAGCCGACGCCTGCGGCACGGAAGAGGAACAGCCCGTGGAGCTGCTGCCCGCAGACGCGCAGGCCGCCGCAGCGGCCCGGCGCGAGCTGCAGGCCTTGCTGGCCCAGGCCGAGGCGCGCAGCGCCGCCGTGGGCGCGGCCCGGCTGCTGGCCGAGGCCGCGCAGAGCGACCTGGAAGAAGCCCGGGCCGCGCCGCTGCCGCGCGCCACGCTGAGCAGCAGCGCCCTGGCCAACGGCCAGCGCGTGGCCGGCTTGCAGCGCAACGGCAGCCAGGCCCGCGCCGACCTCAACGTCAGTGCACCCTTGTGGGACGCCGGCTACAGCGCCGCGCTGGCCGACTGGCGCGCGCGGCTGCTCGACGCTGCGCGCCTGGGCGAACTCGACACCCGCGAGCAGGTGGCGCTGCAGACCCTGTCCAGCGCGCTGGAGCAGCAGCGCTACGGGCTGCAGGCCCGGGTGTACGAGCGCTACACGGCGCGCATGGGCTGCCTGGTGGGCGCGCTGGAACAAATCGTGGCTGCCGACCGCGGCCGCGCCAGCGAGCTGCTGCAGGCCCGCAACACGCAACGCCAGGCCGAGCTGGCGCTGGCGCAGGCACGCTCACAGCAGCGCCAGGCCGAGATCCGGCTGCGCCGCTTCATCGGTGATGCATCGCTGCCCACGGCACCGCTGCAGCTGCTGCTGCAGCAGCCGCCGCCGTTGCAGCGCGCGCTCGACGAGGCCGCACGCGCCAGCGCCGTCGCACAACTCACGGCGCAGGCCGAGGCGCAGCGCGAGCTCACGCGCGCGCTGCGCGCGCAACGCCAGCCGCAGTGGAGCTGGAGCGTCGGCGGCACGCAGCTCGCGGGCAGCGGCGGCGCCTCCACGGTATGGAGCGGCGGCATCAGCGTGAGCGTGCCGCTGCTCGATCCGACGGCGCAGCCGGCCATCCGCGCCTCGGCGCAGCGCGGCGAAGCCGCGGTGGCGCAGCGCGACGAGGCGCTGTCGCAGCGCCTGGAACGCGTGGCCGGGCTGCACGAGCAGGCCGATGCGGCCTTCGAGCGCGCACTGCGCAGCGCCGAGGTGCTGCAGGTCAGCCAGCGGCTGCGCCAGGCCACGCGGCTGCAGTGGCAGCAGCTCGGCCGCCGCTCGCTCTTCGACGTGATCTCCACCGAGGGCGACTTCCACAACCTGCAGGTCACGCGCATCAATGCGCTGCTCGACGCTCAGCAGGCCACGGCGCTGCTGTGGTCGCTGGGCACGGGCGTGGCTGCGGGCGTGGAAGCCTCCGCACTGCCCGCGCCGCCGGCAGTGCGCTGAAAGCCCGAATTGCCGGCGCCGGGCCCCGACTTATCCGCCGACCGCCGCGCCACGATCCGCGTTCCACTGTGGCCATGCTCGCCAAACCGACGCCATGAACCTGGGCATCACCTCCATACAGCGCAACCGCGGTCCGTGGATCGTGGAGTGGCTGGCCTTCCACATGCTGGTGGGCTTCAACCGCTTCTACATCTACGCCCACAAGACCGATGACGGGATGACGCAGACGCTGCTCAAGCTGGCGCGCCACTACCCGATCGCCGTGCACGCCCTGGACACCGACGCGCAGCCCCAGCTCGCCGCCTACCGCCACGCCTGGGCCCAGTACGGCCAGGCGGTGGACTGGATGGCCTTCATCGACGGCGACGAGTTCCTGTTCTCGCCGGCACAGGAGCAGCTCGCGCAGGCGCTGGCCCCCTACCAGGACCAGCCACTGTCGGCCCTGGGCGCGTATTGGGTCTGCTACGGCGGCAACGGCCACGTCGAGGAGCCTGCCGGGCTGGTGATGCAGAACTACCCGCGCCACAGCGCGCCGGGTTTCCTGCCCAACCGCCACGTCAAGTCCCTCGTGCGCGGCGGCGAGCGCATCGACATCCAGGCCTCGCACGTCTTCGACACGCCGCGAGGCACCTTTGACGAACGGCTGCGCCCGTTGCGCCACGGCTTCGTGCCGGAACTCGCGCCGTCGTGCGAGGTGCTGCGCATCAACCACTACGCGGTGCAGAGCTGGGAATTCTTCAAGCAGACCAAGCAGAACATGGGCGCGGCCGACGGCAGCCCGGCGCTGGTGCGGCCCGACAGCTGGTACCGCCAGTACGACCGCAACGACTGTGACGACGGCGTCAGCCACAACTTCCTCATCCCGCTCAAGCTCAAGGTGCGCGAGCTGCAGGCCGCGCTGGCCGCCGCCTGACCCTTTCCACCCCCTCCCCCCCATGAAACAGACCCCCGCCCACCACGTCGTCAACCAGGAGCTGCTGGCCCTCATTCCCGACGGCGCGCAGCGCGTCGTGGAGATCGGCTGCATGCTCGGCGCCATGGCCCAGGCCTGGCGCGGCGCGCACCCGCGCGCCGAGTACGTCGGCGTGGACATCGACCCCGACTACGCGCGCGCCGCCGCCGAGCACTGCACGCAAGCCTTCGCCGGCGACGTGGAGCGGCTGGAGCCGGCCGTCTTCGACAGCCTCTTTCCCAGCGACTGCTGGATCTTCGGCGACTGCCTGGAACACCTGCGCGACCCCTGGACGCTGCTGCGGCGCATCCGCGAGCGCATCGACCCGCAAGGCTGCCTGCTGACCTGCATTCCCAATGCCCAGCACTGGAGCGTGCAGTGGCGCCTGGCCAGCGGCCAGTTCCGCTACGAGGACAATGGCCTGATGGACCGGACCCACATCCGCTGGTTCACCCGCATCACCATGCTGGAGATGTTCGCCGCCGCGGGCTGGAAGGTGGAGCAGGGCCTCACGCGCAACCTGCCGGCCTCGCCGCTGCAGGAAGGCGTGCTCGCCGGGATCCGCAGCATGGCGCAGGCCAGCGGCTTCGATCCCGAGACGGCCGTGCGCGACGCGCTGCCGTTCCAGTACGTCTTCAAGCTGGTGCCGGCCTGAGCACGAAAAAGCCGCCAAGCGCGCAGGCGCGGGCGGCTCCAAGGCAAGACAAACACCAGGGGCCCGCGGGCCCCTGGCGCGCTTTCAGCCCAGGTACAGCACGTCGTCGGCCTGCAGGCCGAGCTGCTGCAGGTGGCGCAGGCCGGCCTCGAAGTCGAAGGCCGGCGTGGACAGCGGCTGGAAGTGCTCGATGTGGCGCAGGCTCTCGCGCGAGAACACGAAGGTGCCCACCAGGTAGCGGCTGCTGATGTGGTAGGCCCTGGGCTGCAGCGCCAGCAGCGACTGCGCCGGGATGCCGATCTTGTGCTCCTCCAGGTCGCCCGGGTTCTGATGGGCCTGCGGCCAGAAGAACAGCGGTGTGCTCAGCACCAGGCGGCTGTGCTCGCCCAGCGACTCCAGCAGGCTCGCCAGCAGCGCGCGGGCCGCGGGCGCCTCCAGGTGCTCGATGACGTCGAACAGGCACAGCATGTCGTAGCGCTGCAGCTCCGCCGGCGGGATGCCGCTGGCCAGGCCATGCCAGACGTTGCGATAGAAGCGCTGCTCGAAGAGCGCGGTGTTGCAGCAGGCGTCGAAGAAGCCCTCCACGCCGTCCACCTGCCAGTGGGCCGAGACGGGACTGGTCTTGACCAGGCGGCCGAGGTCGCCCTGGCCGAAGCCGATGTCCAGCAGCGTCAGCACCTCGTCGCGCCGCGCCGGAAACACGTGCTGAACGATGCCCTTGAGGCCGACGGAGTTGCCGGTGAAGTTGTAGTCACCCGGCGGGATGGCGGCGACGAGCTCGTAGTCGCGCACCACCGGCTGGAAGGCGGCCTCGCGATCCAGCAGCGGCACGGCGGGGGGCGCGGGCACGGCCGCCGGCGCGTTGCGCAGGCTCTCGCGCACGTTGGCGAAGGCGCTCAGGTACTCGGGAAAGCGCTGCTCGCGCCAGGCCAGCTTGAGCGCGTCGCTGACGAAGGCATCCATCGGGTGCTCGCGCAGCTTCGACATCGACCAGCCAAAGCCGAATGGGTCATGCGCGACGCTGCGCCAGCGCGGCTGCGTGACCAGCAGCAGCGAGGCCATGCGCTCCTGCACGAACACCTTGCGCTGCGCGGCACCGCGGTAGGACGTGGGCTGGCACAGTGCCTGGCGCAGCACGCTCTCGGGGCCTTCGCACACGGCGAACAGTGCCTCGTTGAGCGCCAGCCACTCGCGCCAGAACGCGGGGCGCGCGACGAAGTAGTTGGAGAACACGACCTGGCGCGAGTCCATGACCAGCTCGCGCAGCGGCGCCGGCCGGCCGATGGCCTCCAGCAACGCCGTGCAGGCGTCGATCAGCCCGGGGTCGAAGGTTTCGCCCTGCTCGAAGACGTTGAGGAAGAAGGCGCCCATATCGGGCTGCGGCGAGAACAGCACCACGTCGGCGCGCGGCGCGGCTGCGGCAACGAAGTCGCGCACCTGCTGCGCCGTCAGGCTGGTCTTCTGACCGAACTTGGGCGAGAAGAAGCCGTAGAACGCGGCCTCGTCCAGCGGCTGCTCCAGCAGGAAGCGGCGGATGGGCCAGTACTCGAACCAGTCCGGGCGCGGATTGGCCAGATTGTCCAGCACGGCGAAGCCCGGCTCGACGGCCGCAAGCGTGGCCTCGGAGTAAGCGATCTGGAAGAGGTGGATGTCGGGTCGTACTGCGTCCATGGGCGGGTTCGGCGCGCGCCGTGGACCCGCGACGGCGGACCCGGCACGCAGGGCCTGAGTGTGGAGCGCAGTCTAGGAGTGGCGCGGCCACCCCGATGCCGCGAACAACGCCCGTGTGACGGGGCTGTTTCCACGCCGGCCACGGCGCGCGCCGCGCCGCGCCGGCCTGCAACAATCGCGCTTCCGGCCCCCTCACAGCGCCGCGCAGCGCAGTGCAGTGCGGCGCGCCGCATCCCTCGTTCGACGACCAACCGCGATGAAGACTTTCCTCCACGTGGGCTGCGGCCCCAAGCGCAAGCACCAGACCACCGCCGGCTTCGCGGGCGACGACTGGCGCGAGCTGCGCCTGGACATCGACGCCGCGGTGCAGCCCGACCTGGTCGGCACCATGACCGACATGTCGGCCGTGGCCACGGCGTCGGTGGACGCGGTCTATTCCAGCCACAACATCGAGCACCTGTACCCGCACGAGGTGCCGTTGGCGCTGGCGGAGTTCCGGCGGGTACTGCGCCCGGGCGGCTTTGTCGTGGTCACCTGCCCGGACCTGCAGTCGGTGTGCGCGCTGGTGGCCGAGGACAAGCTTGCCGAACCCGCGTACCGCTCCTCCGCCGGGCCGATCGCGCCGCTGGACATGCTCTATGGCCACCGCGCGGCCATGGCCACGGGCAACCTGTACATGGCGCACCGCTGCGGCTTCACGCGCAAGGTGCTGGGCGGCACGCTGCGCCAGGCCGGCTTCGGCGCCATCGCGCTGCGCCGCCGGCCCGCCGCCTTCGACCTCTGGGCACTGGCCTGCCTGGACCCGATGGACGAGGCTGCGCTGCAGGCGCTGGCCGGCGAGCACTTCCCACGCTGAGGCGACCCCGGCACAGGCCGGTGACAAAAAAAGGCGGCCCCTCCTGGGGCCGCCTTGCATTGCGGGGACCGCGACGCGCAGCTCCCGGGGGAGCCGCGCCGCATGCGCCGGATCAGATCAGCGGCAGGTGCTGCTGTTCCTGCTCTTGCTCCTTGAGCGGCAGTACCTGCGCCGTCAGCAGCGTGCCGGCCGCGGCCGGCACCACCGCAGCGGCCTCCGGCTGCGCCAGCACGCTGGCCGGGGCCTCGGCCAGCAGCTCGCCGGCACTGGGCACGGCAGCAGGCTGCTTGGCGAACCACACGTCGGCCACCGCGTGCTGCGTGCCGTCACTGCCCGTCCAGCTCGACACCAGCCCCAGCAGGTTGCCCTGGTCGGTGGCCGTGCCGGCCTGCGCGCGCAGGTCGATCGAGGCCACGCCATGCTGGGCCAGCGTCTGCAACTCGCCGGCGTCGGTCACGCCGTCATGGTTGGCGTCCACCCACAGGCGCAGGCGGTCCCAGTCCACGTCGAGGCTGCTGAGCAACCCGTCGCCGTTGCTGTCCGACAGCGCCATGGCGGCGTAGCCGTTGCCGGCACGCGTGCCGTCGGCGGCCTGGGTGGCGTCGCCGAACAGCTCGCGGCCGTCGTTGATGATGCCGTCGCCGTTGCGGTCCATCACCAGCAGGCCGTCACCCGCTCCGACCCAGCCCACCTGCACCTTGTGGCCCGTGGCCTCGATATCGAAGCTCACGCCATGGGCGGCGGACAAGGTCCGCACGCCGTTGCCGTCAAGATCCAGCACGATGGGCGACACCCCCGGCCGGGCAGCGATCTGGTCGGCCGTCATCGAGGCCACCTGCACCGACGTGAAGGCCGCGGACTGCTCCATGCTCAGCCCGGCGAGCTGCGCCGTGGTCAGGCCGTCGATGCCCGCCACGCTCAGCGCGGCGATCTGCTCGACGTTCAGTTGCGCGATCTCGGCCGTGGTGAAGGCCCCGATCTGGGCGCTGGTGAAGGCACCAACCTGCGCTGCAGTCAGGTCGTCGATCTGGGCGCTGGTGAGCGCCGTCACCTGGGCCACGCTCAGCGAGCGGATCACGGCGGTGGACAGCGCGCCCAGGTCCTCCGCCGAGAGCTGCGATATCTGCCCCGCAGTCAGGCCGGCCGCCTGGGCGCTGGTGAAGGCAGCGAACTGCGTTCCCGTCAGCGCGTCGAGCGTGGCCGTGGCCAGCCCGGCGATCTGCGCCGAGGTCAGTGCCCGGATCTGGTCCTGCGTGAGCAGCGCCAGATCGTCCGTGCCCAACGCGGTCAGGTGGTCCGTGCTCAGCGAGCGGATCAGCGCCGTGGACAGCCCCGGCACCTGGTCGGGTGTCAGCGCCGCAATCTCGGCGGTGCTGAAGGTGGCCAGCTGCGCGCTGCTGAAGGCATTGAGCTGCGCCACTGTCAGGTCGTCGACCTGCGTGCTGGTAAGCGCCTCGACCTGGGCCGTGGTCAGTGACCGCATCACCGTGGTGGAGAGCACGGCGAGGTCCTCGACTTCGAGGCTGGAGATCTGTGCCGTGCTCAGGCCCGCAGTCTGGGCGCTGGTCAGCAAGGCAAACTGCTCCACCGTCAGCGCATTGAGCAGGTTCGTGGCCAGCCCGGCGAGTTGCGTCGAGGTCAGCGCGCCAATCTGCGCCGCGGTCAGCTGCGGCAGGTCCTCGGTGCCCAGCGCCGACAGGTGGGCGGTGCTCAGGGAGCGGATCAGCGCCGTGGACAGCCCCGTGACCTGCTCGGCCGTCAGCGATGCGATCTCCGCGGTGCTGAAGGTAGCCAGCTGCGCACTGCTCAGCGCATTGAGCTGCTCGATGCCCAGGCTGTCCACCTGCGCACTGGTCAGTGCCTGCACCTGGTCAGTGCTCAGCGACTTCATCACCGCCGTGGACAGCGCTGCAAGGTCGGCGCTTTCCAGCGCGGAAACCTGCAGCGTGGTCAACCCTGCGGCCTGCGCGCTGGTGAGCACGCCGAACTGCTCCGCCGTCAACGCGTTGAGCGCAGCCGTCGTCAGGCCGGCAATCTGCGCCGAACGCAGCGCCCCCACCTGCTCCACCGAAAGCAGCGGCAAGTGACCGGTGCCCAAGGCCGACAGCAGATCCGTGCTCAGCGAGCGGATCAACGCCGTGGACAGGCCCTGGACCTGGCCTGCGGTGAGCGCCGCCATTTCCGCGGTGCTGAAGGTGGCCAACTGCGCGCTGCTGAAGGTGTTGAGCTGCTCCACGCTCAGGTCATCGACCTGCGTACTGGTGAGCGCCTGCACCTGGGCCGTCGTCAGCGACCTGAGAACCGCCGTGGACAGCGCCGCGAGGTCTGCAACCTCCAGCGCGGAAATCTGCCCCGTGGTCAGGCCTGCGGCCTGCGCGCTGGTGAGCATGCCGAACTGCTCCGCCGTCAGCGCGTTGAGCGTGGCCGTGCTCATGGCGGCGATCTGTGCCGAGCTCAACGCCCCGACCTGCGCCGCCGTGAGCAGCGGCAGATGGGCCGCACCCAGCGCGCCCAGGTGCTCCGAACTCAGCGAGCGGATCAGCGCCGTGGACAGCTGCGTGGCCTGCTCCGCCGTGAGCGCCGCCACTTCGGCGGTGGTGAACGTCGCGAATTGAGCACTGCTCATGGCATTGAGCTGCTCGATGCGCAGGTCATCAACCTGCGTGCTGGTCAGGGCTGCCACCTGGTCAGTGCTCAGCGACCGGATCACCGCCGTGGACAGCTCGGCCAGGTCCTCGACTTCCAGCCTGGAAATCTGGCCCGTGGTCAGGCCCGTGGCCTGCGCGCTGGTGAGCACGCCGAACTGCTCCGGCGTGAGCGCGTTGAGCAGTGTCGTGCTCAGCCCGGCGAGCTGCGCCGAGGTCAGCGCACCGACCTGCGCCGCGGTGAGCTGCGGCAGGTCGTCCGTGCCCAGCGCCGACAGCAGCGCCGTGGACAGCGAGCGGATCAGCGCCGTGGACAGCCCCGCGACCTGACCGGCCGACAGCGCCGCCATCTCGGCGGTGGTGAAGGTAGCGAGCTGCGCGCTGCTCATCGCGTTGAGCTGCTCCACGCTCATGTCGTCAACCTGCGCGCTGGTCAGCGCGGCCACCTGGTCGGTGCTCAGCGCCTTGATCACGGCGGTGGACAGCGCGGCGAGGTCGTCGGTGTCCATCCTGGAGATCTGCGCCGTGGTGAAGCCCGCAGCCTGCGCGCTGGTGAGCGCAGCGAACTGCTCCGGGGCCATGGCGTTGAAGTCCACCGTGGTCAGCGCGGCGAGCTGTGCCGTGGTCAGCGCGGCCACCTGGACAGGCGTGAGCTGGGCCATCTGACTGCTGGTCAGCGCATCGATCTGCGCCGTGGTCAGCGAGCGGATCACCGCTGCGGACAGCGCGCCCAGGTCGTCGGCCGCCAGCCGGGAGATCTGGGTCGTGGTCAGGCCCGCGGCCTGGTCGCTGGTGAGCACGCCGAACTGCTCCGGCGTCAGCGCATTGAGGTTCGCAGTGCTCAGCCCGGCGAGCTGCGCCGAGGTCAGCGCGCCGACCTGCGCCGCGGTGAGCTGCGGCAGGTCGTCCGTGCCCAGCGCCGACAGCAGCGCCGTGGACAGCGAGCGGATCAGCGCCGTGGACAGCCCCGCGACCTGACCGGCCGACAGCGCCGCCATCTCGGCGGTGGTGAAGGTAGCGAGCTGCGCGCTGCTCATCGCGTTGAGCTGCTCCACGCTCATGTCGTCAACCTGCGCGCTGGTCAGCGCGGCCACCTGGTCGGTGCTCAGCGCCTTGATCACGGCGGTGGACAGCGCGGCGAGGTCGTCGGTGTCCATCCTGGAGATCTGCGCCGTGGTGAAGCCCGCAGCCTGCGCGCTGGTGAGCGCGGCGAACTGCGCCGAGCCCATGGCGCTGAGGTCCAGCGTCGTCAGCGCGGAGAGCTGCGCCTGGGTCAGCGCGGCCACCTGGCCCGTGCTCAGGCAGGCCATCTGGTCACTGGTCAGCGCATCGAGCTGCGCCGTGGTCAGTGCCCGGATCACGGCGGTGGACAGCGCGGCGAGGTCGTCCGTGTCCAATCTGGAGAGTTGCGCCGTGGTGAAGCCTGCGACCTGCGTGCTGGTGAGCGCGGCAAAGCGGTCCGTACCCAGGGCATTGAGATCCTGGGTGGTCAGTGCGGCCAGCTGTGCCGTGGTCAGTGCCGTCACCTGCGCGACGGTGAGCTGACCCATGTGGGCGCTGGTCAGCGCATCGAGCTGCGCCGTGGTCAGCGACCGGATCACGGCCGTGGACAGCGCCACGACGTCATCGGATTCCAGTGCGGCAACCTGCGCCGTCGTCAGGCCCGCGGTCTGGGTACTGCCCAGTGCGGCGAACTGGCTGCTGCCCAGCGCGTTCAGGTGGGCGGTGCTCAGGCCGGCGATCTGCTGCGAGCTCAACGCCTGGAGCTGCTCCGACGTGAGCACCGGCAGGTCATCCGTGCCCAGCGCGGCGAGGTAGTCCGTGCTCAGCGAACGCACCAGCGCCGTGGACAGCTGCGCCACCTGGGCCGAGGTCAGTGCCGCCATCTCGCCAGTGGTGAAGGTGGCCAGCTGCGCCGTGGTCATGGCGTTGAGCTGCGCGGCCCGCAGGAACTCGACCTGCTGGCTGGTGAACGCACTGACCTGGGCCGTCGTCATGGCCCGGATCGCGTCCGTGGACAGCGCGGCCAGGTCGTTGCTGATCAGGGTGGACAGCTGCGACGTGGTCAGCCCGGCCACCTGCGCGGTGGTCAACGCGGCGAACTGCGCCGTGCTCAGCCCGTTGAGGGCATCGGAACTCATGCGCGACAGCTGCGCCGTGCTCAGCGCGAGCACCTGGCCCGGGGTCATTGCCTGGAGCTGGTCGGATCCCAGGGCATTGAGCTGCGCCGAGTTCAGGCCGGGCAACGCTGCGGTGGTCAGCGCCGCCACCTGCCGCGAGGACAGTTGCGCCACCTCATCGGAGGCGAAGGTGGCGAGCTGCGCGCTGCTGAGCGTTGCGACCTGCGCGGTTCCCAGGCCCTGGATCTGCACGCTGGTGAGCGCGGCCACCTGGGCCGTGGACAGCGTGGCGATCACGGCCGTGGACAGCGCGGCCAGGTCGCTGGTCTCCAGCGCGGCGAGCTGCTGCGTGGTCAGCCCGGCAGCCTGCGTGGGGGTCAGCACGGCGAACTGCGCGCTCGTGAGCGTGTTGAGGTCCTCGGTGCTCAGCCTGGAGAGCTGCGCCGTGCTCAGCGCCAGCACCTGAGCCGAACTCAGCGCCTGGAGCTGGTCGGAGCCCAGCGCGCCCAGCTGCGCGGAGTCCAGCCCGGCCAGCGCTGCGGTTGTCAGCGCCCTGACCTGGGCCACGCCCAGTGCCTCCACCTCGGCGGTGCTGAAGGTGGCGAGCTGCGCGCTGTTGAGCGCAGCCATCTGCGCCGTCGTCAGGTCATCGACCTGCACGCTGGTGAGCGCGGCCACCTGGGCCGTGGACAGCGCGGCGATCACGGCCGTGGACAGCGCGGCCAGGTCGCTGGTCTCCAGCGCGGCGAGCTGCTGCGTGGTCAGCCCGGCAGCCTGCGTGGGGGTCAGCACGGCGAACTGCGCGCTCGTGAGCGTGTTGAGGTCCTCGGTGCTCAGCCTGGAGAGCTGCGCCGTGCTCAGCGCCAGCACCTGAGCCGAACTCAGCGCCTGGAGCTGGTCGGAGCCCAGCGCGCCCAGCTGCGCGGAGTCCAGCCCGGCCAGCGCTGCGGTTGTCAGCGCCCTGACCTGGGCCACGCCCAGTGCCTCCACCTCGGCGGTGCTGAAGGTGGCGAGCTGCGCGCTGTTGAGCGCAGCCATCTGCGCCGTCGTCAGGTCATCGACCTGCACGCTGGTGAGCGCAGCCACCTGGGCCGTGCTCAGGACGCGGATCATGGCCGACGACAGCGTGACGAGGTCGTCGGTTTCCAGCTGGGCCATCTGGCCCGTGGTCATTGCGGCCACCTGGGCCGAGTTCAGCGCCGCGAACTGGGCCGTGGTCAGCGCATTGAGATCTTCCGTGGTCAGGCCGGCGATCTGGGCCGTGCCAAGCGCCGCGAGCTGGCGCGTGGTCAGCGCCGTGATCTGGTCGGAGCCCAGCGCCGCGAGCTGCGCCGTGGTCAGCGCGCCGATGGCCGCGGTGGTCAGCGCACGCAGATCGTCGGTCTCCAGCTTGGAGATCTGGCCGGTGCTCAGGGCCGCGACCTGCTCGGTGTTGAACCCGGCGAACGAGGCCGTGCCCAGCGCGTTGAGCACGTCCGTGGCGAGCTTGGACAGCAGCGTGCCGCCCAGCGCACTGATTTGCGCCGTGCTGAACACCTGGAACTGGTCGGAAGTCAGTGCCGCGAGCTGGTCCGAGCCCAGCCCGGCCAGCGTCGCGCTGCCCAGGGCCTTGAGCTGAGCCACGCTCAGCACCGCCACCTCGGCGGTGCTGAAGGTGGCGAGCTGCGCGCTGTTGAGCGCGGCCATCTGCGCCGTCGTCAGGTCATCGACCTGCACGCTGGTGAGCGCGGCCACCTGGGCCGTGCTCAGCGCCCGGATCATGGCGGTGGACAGGGCGCGCAGGTCGTCGGTTTCGAGCTGCGCGACCTGGCCCGTGGTCAGCGCGGCCACTTGCGCCGTGCCCAAGGCGGCGAACTGCGCCGTGCCCAGCGCGTTGAGGTCGTCCGTGGACAGCGCAGCCACCTGGGCGGTGCCCAGCGCGGCCACCTGGCGCGTGGTCAACGCAGCGAACTGGTCGGCATTGAGCGCATCAAGCTGCGCCGTGGTCAGCGAGGCGATGACGGTCGAGCTCAGCGCGCGCAGGTCGTCGGTCTCCAGCGTGGCCATCTGGCTCGTGCCCAGCGCCGCGGCCTGCGCGGTGCTCAGCGTGGCAAAGGCAGCCGTGGTCAGCGCGTTGAGGTCATCGCTGGACAACTTCGACAGCTGCAGCGTGGACAGCGCCTGGACCTGTGCCGTGGACAGGGCACGGAACTGGTCGCTGCCCAGGGCGCCGAGCTGGGCCGTGCTCAGCGCGGCGAGCACGGCGGTGCCCAGCGCCGCGGCCTGCGCGGAGCTCAGGGCGGCCATCTCGGCCGTGGTGAAGGTGGTGAGCTGGGCGCTGTTGAGCACCGCGATCTGCGCGGTGCTGAGTTCGCCGACCTGGACGCTGGTGAGCGCGGCCACCTGGGCGGCGGTCAGCGCCTTGATGCCGGCCGTGGTGAGGACGCGCAAGTCCTCGGTTTCGAGCTGGGCCAGCTGTGCCGTGGTCAGCGCCGACACCTGGGCCGAGTTCAGCACGGCGAACTGTCCCGTGCCCAGGGCGTTGAGATCACCCGTGCCCAGGCTGGCGACCTGGACCGCGTTGAGCGCGCTCACCTGACGCGTGGTCAGTGCAGCCATCTGGTCGGTATCCAGCGCTGCCAGCTGCGCCGTGCCCAGCGAGCGGATCACGGTCGTGGACAGGGCCTGGAGGTCTTCGATCTCCAGCTTGGAAAGCTGTGCCGTGGTCAGGCCCGCGGCTTGCGCCGAGCTCAGCACGGCGAACTGGGCGGTGCCCAGCGCATTGAGGCTGGCCGTGGCCAGGCCGCCAAGCTGCGTTGAGCTCAGTGCGGCGATCTGCGCGGTCTTGAGCGCGCCGAGCTGGTCGGCGTTGAGCGCGTTCAGGCGCGCGGCGTTCAGCCCGGCCAGCGCCGGTGCGGACAGTGCCGCGACCTGATCCGGGCTCAGTGCCGCCACTTCAGCGGTGGTGAAGGTGGCGAGCTGAGCGCTGCCGAGTGCGGCGACCTGCGCCGTGGTGAGGTCGTCGATCTGCACGCTGGTGAGCGCGGCCACCTGCGCCGTGCTCAGCGCCTTGATGGCGGCGGTGGACAGGCGCACCAGGTCCTCCACCTCCAGGCCAGCGATCTGCGCCGTGGTCAGGCCCAGCACCTGCGCCGTGCTCAGCAGGGCAAAGCGGTCATCGCCCAGGACGTTGAGATCGGCGGTACTCAGGCTGGCAATCTGGTCGGAGCTCAGCGCAGCGATCTGGCGCGTGGTCAGCGCCACCATCTGGTCGCTTTCCAGGGCACCGAGCTGCGCCGTGGTCAGCGAGCGGATCACGGCCGTGGACAGCGACTGCAGATCCTCCAGTTCCAGCTTGGCAAGCTGCCCGGCCGTCAGGCCCGCGGCCTGGGCCGTGGTCAGCACGGCGAACTGGGCCGTGGTCAGCGCGTTGAGGTCGTCCGTGGAGAGCCGGTTGAAATGCGTGGAACTCAGCGCGGCGATCTGCGCGGTGCGCAGCGCAGCGAGCTGCTCCGCGCCCAGCGCGCCCAGCTGGGCCGTGCCCAGTCCGGCCACCGCCGCCGTGGACAGCGCCGCCACCTGGGCCAGCGTCAGCGCGGCCATCTCGGCGGTGGTGAAGGTGGCCAGTTGTGCGCTGGTGAGCGCGGCCACCTGCGCGGTGCTCAGGTCGTCGATCTGGTCACTGGTGAGCGCGCCCACCTGCGCGGTGCTCAGGGCGCGGATTTCTGCCGTGGTCAGCGTGGCCAGGTCTTCCAGCTCCAGGTTGGCCACCTGCGCCGTGGTCAGGCCGGCGAGCTGTGCCGTGTTCAGCGCGGCGAACTGGGCGGCGTCCAGCGCGTTGAGGTCGCCCGTGGTCAGGCTGGCGATCTGGGCCGAAGTGAGCGCGGCCACCTGGCGCGTGGTCAGGGCAGCGATCTGGTTGGTGTCCAGCGCCGCGAGCTGCGCCGTGCTCAGCGCGCCGATCACGGCCGAGGACAGGGCCTTGAGGTCTTCGAGCTCCAGCTTGGAAAGCTGGGCCGGCGTGAGCCCGGCAGTCTGCGCAGTGCTCAGCACGGCAAACTGGGTCGCGGTCAGGGCGTTGAGGTCGTCGGTGCCCAGGCCGGCCAGCTGAGAGGAGCTCAGCATGGCGATCTGCGCCGTCTTGAGCGCGGCGAGCTGCTCCGCACCGAGCGCGCCCAACTGCGCCGTGCCCAGTCCGACCAGCGCCGCAGTGGACAGCGCCGCGGCCTGCGCCGCGCTCAGCGCGGCCATCTCGGCAATGCTGAAGGTGGCGATCTGTGCACTGGTGAGCGCAGCGATCTGTGCCGTGGTGAGGTCATCCACCTGGACGCTGGTGAGCGCGGCCACCTGCGCCGTGCTCAGCGCACGGATCTCCGCCGTGGTCAGCGTGGCCAGGTGCTCGACGTTGAGCCGGGAAATCTGGGTATTGGTCAGGCCCGCGAGCTGCGCCGAGTTCAGCGTGGCGAACTGGGCCGTGCTCAGCGCGTTGAGGTCGCCCGTGGTCAGGCTGGCGACGTGGGCCGAGGTCAGCGCCGCCACCTGCTGCGTGGTGAGCGCGCCCATCTGGTCGGAGTCCAGCGCGGCCAGCTGCACCGTGCTCAGCGAGCGGATGACGCCCGTGGACAGCGCCCGCAGATCCGGGGTTTCCAGCTTGGACAGCTGCACCGGCGTCAGGCCGGCGGCCTGCGCGGTGCTCAGCACGGCGAACTGGGCCGTGGTCAGCGCGTTGAGGTCGTCCGTGGACAGCCTGGAGATCTGCGTGGAGTTCAGTGCGGCGATCTGCGCGGTCTTGAGAGCGGCGAGCTGCTCGGCGCCCAGTGCCCCGAGCTGCAACGTGCCCAGCCCGGCCAGTGCCGCGGTGGACAGCGCCTGCACCTGCGCCACGCTCAGCGTGGCCATCTCGGCGGTGCTGAAGGTGGAGAGCTGCGCACCTGCGAGCGAGGCAACCTGGGCCGTGGTCAGCCCGGCGATCTGCGTGCTGTTGAGCGCGGCCGCCTGCGCGGTGCTGAACGCTCGAATGGCGGCAGGCGACAGGGCACGCAGGTCTTCAACCTCCATGCGTGCGACCTGCGTGGTGGTCAGCCCGGCAACCTGCGTGCTGCTCAGCGCGGCGAACTGCGCCGTGCTGAGCACGTTGAGGTCGCTGGTGGTCAGGCTGGCCAGCTGCGACGTCTTGAGCGCGGCGATCTGGCGGGTCGTCAGCGCGGCGAGCTGGTCCACGCTCAGCGCGTTGATCTGGGCCGTGCCCAGCATCGACAGGGCGCCAGTGGTCAGGCGACTGATGTCCTGCACCTCGATGGCGGCCACCTGGGCCGTGGTCAGCGACGCTGCTCCCACGGGGCTGATGGCCGCGACCTGCGCGGTGGTCAGCGCCGCGATCTTGTCCCCGGTGAACTGCGACCACTCCGCCGTCGTCAAGGCAGCGATGGTTGCCGTGGACAGCT
The DNA here is from genome assembly GCF_009760915.1 of Azohydromonas aeria. GTDB lineage: Bacteria > Pseudomonadota > Gammaproteobacteria > Burkholderiales > Burkholderiaceae_C > Azohydromonas > Azohydromonas aeria. Next base: position 8,788 of record NZ_VIDQ01000051.1, on the reverse strand, counting down.
GGGCGATCTGCGCCGGGGTCATCGAGGAGATGTTGGTGGCCATGGAAGGAAGTTCCTCAAGCAAGTGCTGCCGGCGGCCGTGTGCCATCGCAACCGATAAAGCAGGGATGCGCTGCGCTGGGCCACGACCGGCGACGCGCCGCCCCAGGGTCGGGCCGGCGTTCGATGTCGTTCACCCCTACTGCGGTAGGGGGGTTCTGCTACGTGTTATCGGCGCCAGAAAAGGCGACTTGAGAGGCTGCGGCGCGAGTTGTGAAAACTTCACGGCGCTGGCAATGGCCCGGGCGTCAGACCTGCATGCTCATGATGTCGGTGTAGGCCTGCACCAGGCGGTTGCGCACGGTGAGGGTGGCCTGGAAGCCGATCTGCGCCTTCTGCATCGCCACCATCGTTTCCTCGATGCTCACGGTGGGATTGCCGAGCTGCACCTGCTGCTGCAGCTCCCGGGCCTCGTTCTGGCTGGCGCTGACCGAGCGCAGCGCCTGGTCCATGGCCTGGGCGAAGCCGGCCCTGGCCACCGGGGCGGCGTCGCGCAGCGGCTGGCCGTTGGGCTGGAGCCCCGCGCGGGCCGCGGCCTGGTTGAAGTCGAAGGGTTTGAGCTTGAGTTCCATGGCGGTGCGGACGCCGCGGGCAGGTTGGACGCGGACGTGGTCCCCCGAGGCTGGAGGCGACTGTAGGCACGCCGCGATGGGCACGGTGGCGCGAAGTGGCCGGGCTTTGCGGCCTTCATCGGCCGATGGCGCCGGGACTTGAGGGCCAAGAATGCGCATCTTTGAAATGCCCTGCCCGGCGCCTTGCCGGGCCGATCCCGCCGCGCCGCCATGGACCAAGCCCTCGCCGCCCCCGTTGACCCGCAGCTGCCCGCAGCGCCCGCGTCGCCCGCCGGCCCGCTGGCGCGCCTGGCGGCGCTGCCGCCGCGCAACCGGCTGCTGCTGGGCGCCGGCGTGGCCGGGCTGCTGGCGGTGGTGGTGGCGCTGCTGCTGTGGGGCCGCGACCCCGACTACCGCGTGCTCTACGCCGGCCTGTCCGACAAGGACGGCGGCGCGGTGCTGGCGGCGCTGCAGCAGATGAACGTGCCCTACCGCCACGGCGAGGGCGGCGTGCTGCTGGTGCCCGCGGAGAAGGTGCCCGACGTGCGGCTGAAGCTGGCCTCGGCCGGGCTGCCCAAGGGCTCGATCGTGGGCTTCGAGCTCATGGACAACGCCCGCTTCGGGCAGACCCAGTTCCAGGAGCGCACCAACTTCCAGCGTGGGCTCGAAGGCGAGCTCACGCGCTCGATCATGTCGCTGGGCTCGGTGGAGTCGGCGCGCGTGCACCTGGCGCTGCCGCAGCAGACGGGGTTCTTTCGCGAGCAGCAAAAGCCCAGCGCCTCGGTGCTGGTGACGCTGCACCCGGGCCGCGCGCTGGACCGCACCCAGCTCGCCGGCATCGTGCACCTGGTGGCGTCGTCGGTGCCGGAGATGGACCCCAAGGCGGTGAGCATCCTCGACCACAGCGGCACGCTGCTCACCGGGCCCGAGGGCGCGGCCGGGCAGCAGCAGCCCGGGCTGGACGCGCAGCAGCTGGCCTACGTGCAGCAGGTCGAGCGCGGGCTGCAGCGCCGCGTGCTGGAGCTGCTGGAGCCGGTGGTCGGGCGCGACAACCTGCGCGCCACGGTGACGGCGGAGGTCGATTTCTCGCAGTCGGAGTCCACCGCCGAGTCGTTCCGCCCGAACCAGGGCAGCGAGCCCGCGGCGGTGCGCAGCCTGCACAGCGCCGAGGTCGGCCCCGGCGCGGCCAGCGCCCCGCCCGCCGGCGTGCCCGGCGCGCTGACCAACCAGCCGCCCGTGCCGCCCAGCGCGCCCGTCAACGGCGCCTCCGCCCCGCTGCAGCCCACGCAGGTGAACTCCGGCGGCGGAGCGCTGGGCAGCGGTGCCAAGCGCGAGAACGTCATCAACTACGAGGTGGACAAGACGGTGCGCGTGACGCGCAACGCCACCGGCAACATCAAGCGGCTCACCGCCGCGGTGGTGGTCAACCACCGCAGCGCCACCGACCCCAAGGGCAAGGTCAACAGCGTGCCGCTGTCCGACGAGGAGATCGACAAGCTCACGGCGCTGGTGCAGGAGAGCATCGGCTTCAGCAAGGATCGCGGCGACTCGGTCAAGGTGGTGAGCGCGCCGTTCCGCGCGCCGGCGGCCGACGGCGCCTCGGATCTGCCGCTGTGGCGCCAGCCCTGGCTGCTGGAGCTGGCGCGCACCTTCGGCATGCCCGTGGCGCTGGTGCTGGTGGCGCTGATGCTGCTGCTGGGCGTGGTGCGCCCGGCGCTGCGCCCGCCGAAGCCGCCCGAGCCCGCCCTGCCCCCGCCGGGCACGCAGCTCGACGCGGTGGTGGACGACACCGAGGCGCTGCCCGCGCCCGACGGCGACGCGGTGGCGGCCGACGCGGCCCAGGAAGGCGTGCCCGGCACGCTGATCCAGGCGCCGATGCTCATCGGCGAGAGCACCGACGCGCACACGATGGAGCAGCTGCGCAAGCTGGCCAAGGAGAACCCGGTGGTGGTGGCCAACATCCTGCGCAGCTGGTTCAACAAGGAATCCGCCTGACAACCCGATCGATGCGATCGACCCGAGCGAGCTGAAAGAGTCATGGACGAACAGGGCCTGGAAGACGCCGCGATCATGCTGATGACGCTGGGCGAGGAAGAGGCGGCCGAGGTGTTCAAGCACCTCGCGCCGAAGGAAGTGCAGCGCCTGGGCGAGACGCTCACGCGCATGAAGCCGGTGTCGCGCGACCGCCTGGCCGGCGTGATCGGGCGCTTCGCCGAGGAAGCCAACAACCACAGCCTGCTGGTGCCCGACACCGACGAGTACGTCAAGGGCGTGCTGCGCCGCGCGCTGGGCGAGGACAAGGCCAACCTGCTGATCGACCGGATCATGCAGTCCAGCGACATCACCGGCATCGAGAGCCTGAAGTGGATGGACGCGCCGTCGGTGGCGGAGCTGCTGCGCAACGAGCACCCGCAGATCGTCGCGGCGATCCTGGTGCACCTGGACTCCGACCAGGCCAGCGGCGTGCTCAAGTGCTTCCCCGACCGCCAGCGCAACGAGGTGCTGGTGCGCATCGCCACGCTCGACGGCATCCAGCCCAGCGCGCTCAAGGACCTCAACGAGGTCATGGGCCGCGTGCTCGCCGGCGGCGACCGCACCACGCGCAGCTCGAACCTCGGCGGCGTCAAGGCCGCCGCGGAGATCCTCAACATGCTCGGCGGCTCGGCCGAGACGGCGGTGCTGGACTACATCCGCGAGGCCGACACCGACCTGGCGCAGAAGATCATGGACAACATGTTCACCTTCGACGACCTGGTCAAGGTGGACGACCGCGGCATGCAGGCGCTGCTCAAGGAAGTGCAGACCTCCGAGCTGGTCGTGGCGCTCAAGGGCGCCTCGCCCGAGCTCAAGGACAAGATCTTCAGGAACATGTCCAGCCGCGGCGCCGAGGCGCTCAAGGAGGAGCTGGAGTCGCGCGGCCCGGTGCGGCTGTCCGAGGTCGAGGCGCAGCAGAAGGAGATGCTCAAGACGGTGCGCCGACTCGCCGACGAGGGCACGATCGTGCTGGGTGGTGGCGCGGATGACCAGTTCGTCTGACCGCCCCGCGCGCGCGGGCAGCCTGTACGCGCGCTTCATCCCGCGCGAGGAGCTGACCAGCTTCCAGGCCTGGATGCCGGGCAGCTTCGAGCCACCGAAACCCGTCGCGGCAACGCCGGTGGCCCCGCCCCCGCCGCCCGACATCCCGCCGGCCGTGCATGCCGCGGCGCTGGCGCAGGCGCGCGCCGAGGCGCTGGAGCAGGGCCGCGCCGAAGGCCAGCGCCAGGGCTACGAGGACGGCTACCGCGACGGGCTGGCGGCGCTGGAGAGCTTCAAGCAGCACCACGGCGCGCAGATGGCAGCCCAGGTGGGCGCGCTGCTGCAGTCCATCGACGCGCAGTTCGAGGCGCTGGAGGTGCCCATGGCGCAGTCGGTGGCCGCCACGGCCACGCGGCTGGCGCGCGCGGTGCTGCGCGCGGAACTCTCGACCCGGCCCGAAGTGGTCACGGAGGTGGCGCTGGAGGCGGTGGGCGCGATGCTGGCCGGCGCGCGCCAGCTGCGCGTGCTGGTACATCCCGAGGACGAGCCGCTGGTGCAGGCCGGCGCCGGCATGCAGGTCGAGGCGCGCGGCGGCCGCGTGCTGGCCAGCGCCGCGGTCTCGCGCGGCGGCTGCGTGGTGGAGTCCGAGCTCGGCCGCGTCGATGCTCGCATCGAGCAGCGCTGGGCCGTGGCGGCGCAGCTGCTGGGCCAGCCGCTGCCGTGGGAGGAACCGGCCGCGCCGGCAACCCCGGGCGCGACCGCGCCGGTGCGTGCCGCCGCGGCAGCGGCGCCGGTGTCGATGCCGCTGCCCGTGCAGGAGCCGGACATCGAGCTGGAGTTGCTGGCCGAGGACGTCGCGGTCGACGACGGCGCCCTGGCCGACATGGCCGGGGGCGCTGCGCCATGAGCGCCGAGTTCATCGCATCCACCCAGGCCGCGCGGCAGCGGCGCTGGGACCGCTTCCTGTCGCGGCTGCCCGATTTCGCCGACCAGCCCGTCCCGCTGGCGGCCGAGGGCACGCTCATGCGCGTCACGGGGCTGGTGCTGGAGGCCGCGGGGTTGCGGCTGCCGGTGGGCGCGGCCTGCGAGGTGCGCATGGGCCACGACGCGCCGGTGCAGGCCGAGGTGGTGGGCTTCAACGGCGACCGCGCCTTCCTGATGCCCACGGGCGAGCTGCACGGCCTGGCCAGCGGCGCGCGCGTGCTGCCGCGCCCGGCGCCGATCGCGGCGCCGCGGCTGGGCGAGGACGTGCATCCCTGGCGCCGCAGCGAGGACCGCGGGCTGCTGCTGCCCGTGGGCGAGTCGCTGCTGGGCCGCGTGGTGGACCCGCACGGCCAGCCCATGGACCGCCACGGCCCGCTGGCCCCCGGCGCGGTGGCGCCGCTGGCGCGCCGGCCGATCAACGCCATGGACCGCGCCCCGGTGCGCCAGCCGCTGGACACGGGCGTGCGCGCCATCAACACCATGCTCACGGTCGGGCGCGGGCAGCGCCTGGGCCTGTTCGCGGGCACCGGCGTGGGCAAGTCGGTGCTGCTGGGCATGATGGCGCGCTACACCCAGGCCGACGTGATCGTGGTGGGACTCATCGGCGAGCGCGGGCGCGAGGTGAAGGAATTCATCGAGGACATCCTGGGCGAGGAGGGCTTGAGCCGCTCGGTGGTGGTGGCCGCGCCGGCGGACGCGCCGCCGCTGGTGCGCATGCAGGGCGCCACCTACGCCACGGCCATCGCCGAGCACTTCCGTGACCAGGGGCGGCACGTGCTGCTGCTCATGGACAGCCTGACGCGCTACGCGCAGGCGCAGCGCGAGATCGCGCTGGCCATCGGCGAGCCGCCGGCCACCAAGGGCTACCCGCCGAGCTGCTTCACGAAGCTGCCGCAGCTCGTCGAGCGCAGCGGCAACGGGCTGCACGGCGTGGGCTCGATCACGGCGTTCTACACGGTGCTCAGCGAGGGCGACGACCAGCAGGACCCGATCGCCGACGCGGCGCGCGGCATCCTGGACGGGCACATCGTGCTGTCGCGCGAGCTCGCCGAGGGCGGGCACTACCCGGCCATCGACGTGGAGAAGTCGGTGTCGCGGGTGATGACGAGCGTGGCGGAGAAGCCGCACATCGACGCCGCGCGGCGCGCGCGCCAGCTGCTGGCGCGCTACGGCCGCGCGCGCGACCTGATCCAGCTCGGCGCCTACACCCCCGGCCACGACGCGGAGCTGGACCTGGCGGTGCGGCTGCACCCGCAGCTGATGCAGCTGCTGCAGCAGGGCATGCACGAGCACGCGCCGCTGGACCTGTGCAAGCGGCAGCTGGCGGCGCTGGTGGCGGGCTGAAACCGGCACCGCGCGTGCGAAAGCACCGCACTCCCCCGCCTTTTCCACGCATCACCCCAGCCCGCCGCGCCGGACACTGCCGGGATGCATGAACCCCCATTCCGCCCCGCGCCGCGCGAGGGTGCCGCCGTGAACGCCCCCGCACGGCCGCTCCGAAGGGGACGAGCCGTCCCGCCCGGCGGGACCGCGCGCAGCGCGAGGCTGCCCCAATGAGCGACCTGCGCAGCCTGCAGGTGCTGCTCGAACACGAGCAGCGCCGGCGCGACCAGGCGCTGGCCGTGCTGCGCCAGGCGCAGCAGCGGCTGCAGCAGGCCCAGGCGCAAGCCGAGCAGCTCGACGGCTACCGCGGCGAGTACCAGCAGCGCTGGAGCGCGCAGTTCAGCCGCGCCGCCACGGACATGGCGGTGCTGGGCTGCTACCAGAGCTTCGCCGAGCGGCTGCACCAGGCCGTGGACCAGCAGCAGCAGGCCAGCCGGCTGGCGCAGGCCCAGGTGGACCGCGCGCGCCAGGCGCTGCAGGCGCAGGAGCTGCGCGTGGCGGCGGTGGGAAAGCTCATCGAGCGCCGGCAGGCGCAGGCGCGCCTGGCCGAGGAGCGGCGCGACCAGAAACGCAATGACGAAGCCGCCAGCCGCGCCGCGGCCCGCGGCGCATGGAACCACCCCGGCGGAGCCCTGGGATGACGAACCCGATTGCCCACCCTCTCCTGGCCGCCAAGGCCACCTCGGCCACGGCCGCAGCCCGGCACGGCGGCGTCGGTGCCGCCGCGGCCGCCGCGGCCACCGGCCGCGCCGGTGCCCACGATTTCAGGCAGGCCCTGCACGCCGCCAGCCAGGCAGCGCAGGACGGCGCCGATCCGGGCCTGGACGCGGCCACGGCCGCGGCCGATCCCGCGGACGCAGCCGAGCGCCCCGATCACGCCCGGCCCGAAGACAAGGAGCCGATGGCGGACGCCGCCACGGCCACGGCGGCCGCCGTGCCGGCACCGGTACCGGTACCGGTGCCCGAAGCCATCACGCCCGCGCAGGACCTGGCGGCGCTGATGGCCGGATTCGCCGCCGCGCCGCAGGGCGAGGCCGTCGCCGGGACGCCGGCCGGCCAGGCGCCGGTCGGCGTGGACGCGCTGGACGCCGGCGCCACCGCGCCGGGGGCTGCCGGGCGCCGCTTCGGTGCCGCCGCCCCCCAGCGCAGCGACGATTTATTACCCGGCGCACCCGGCGCACCTGGCGCACCCGTGGTGGCCGGCGCGGCCCCGGACCTCCCGGCCCACCCGTCCCCCGGCGGCCTGGCGGCCTCCGGCCCGTCCGGGCGCGATGCGGCCGGGACCGTGGCGGCCACCGCAGCTACCGAAGCGACCCCGGCCGCGCAGCCGGCCCGCGAGGCGCAGGCCGGCGCGGCTGCCGTGTCCCGGCCCGAAGCCGCCAGCGACGCCCCGAACGGCATGGCCCGACTGCTTCGCACGGCGCAGGCCGGCGCGGCCGCAAGCGAGGCGCGCGGCCTTGCCGCGACGCCTGCCACCGTCTCTGCCGCCCGCGCGTCCGCGCAGGACACGGCGCCGGCCGCGCCGGCGCCCGGCGCCACGCTCACGGCCCAGGCCGCCACGGCATCAGCCCAGGCCACCCCGGCTGCAACCGCCACGGCGCCAGCCCAGGCGGTCCCGGCTGCCGCCGCCACGGCATCGGCCCAGGCGGTCCCGGCTGCCGCCACCACGGCGCCAGCCCAGGCCGTCCCGGCTGCCGCCACCACGGCGCCGACCCAGGCCGTCCCGGCTGCCACCACCACGGCGCCGGCCCAGGCCGTCCCGGCTGCCACCACCACGGCGCCGACCCAGGCCGTTCCGGCTGCTGCCAGCACGGCGCCGGTCCAGGCGGTCCCGGCTGCCGCCGCCACGGCACCGGCCGCAGTGCCGCGCCCGGCAGGCATGGCCGCCATGGCCGGCACGCCGGCACCGGGCGAACGCGGCGGCGCCAGGATCGCGGGCAAGCGCGAGACGCAGGCGTCGGAAGCGGCGGGCCCGGCCGCCACGGCGGACCGCGCCATGGCGCAGGGCCCCGCCATGCCGGGTTCGGTGCCGGCGGCCGTCAGCCGCCCGGTACAGGGCGCCGCAGGGCCACGGGCCACGGCGCCGGAGGAGCAGCCGGCGGCCGCGGCCGCCGGCACGGACCAGGCGGTGACGCCGCAGGCACCGGCACCGGCCGCCCCGGTAGCGCCGCCGGCCGCTCCGACCGTGCGGGCCGGCGGCCCGGCCGCGGGGCGCGCGGGTTCCGAGTCCCCGGCGCGCACGGCCGTCGAGCCTGGCGTGCGGAGCGTCGCCGGGGCTGGCGCGGTGTCCGGGCCTGGCCGCGACGGCGCGGCCGAGCGTGCCGGCGCCGGTACGGACCGGCCCGCGGCAGCAACGGCGGCGGCGAGCCTGCCGGCCGAAGCGCAGCCCGCGGCGGCAGCGCCGCTGCCTTCGGGCATGCCTTCGGTGGCGGCGCAGCCCGGTACGCCCACCGCCGCGGCGGCGCCGGCCGCTGCGCCGGCGGCCCCGTTCCAGGCGCAGCTGGCGGCGGCGCTGGCCTCGCCGGGATTCGCGCCGGCACTGGGTACGCAGCTGCGCATGCTGGTGCGCGAGGGCATCGGCCAGGCGCGGCTGGAGCTCAACCCGGTCGAGATGGGCCCGGTGTCGGTGAGCATCGAGCTCGACGGCCGCAGCGCGCACGTGGCATTCGGTGCCGACCTGGCCGCCACGCGCGCGGCGCTGCAGGACAGCCTGCCGACGCTGGCCGCGGCGCTGCGCGACAGCGGCTTCACGCTTTCCGGCGGCGGCGTGTCGGAGCGCCAGGCGGGTGGCGGCGGCAACGGCAACGGCAGCGACG